>DFWH01000010.1 GCA_002380805.1 Clostridiales bacterium UBA4139
GAGAATTTTGTTAATTCCCATATTTCCGAAGCGGCGATGAATCTCTTTGCCTAGTGCCATAAATAAGCCAATGTCTAGTTGGTGATTCAAGAAGGAATCAACCTTAACGATCTCTGTGCCTATCTCTGTTCCGTCGTTTATAATTCTACGTTTTAACAATTCCATGATATATGGCTCCTTCTTACATAAAACTGGTTGTTTAAAAAGGTATTTTTATTATACGGTGGGACGATGGCGATGTAAATAGGATAAAGTCGAATTGTATAATATTTTATAACAGTGCATAGGGGCGGTGGAAAAATAAGCGGAAAAAACAAGAATAAACCTACTAGTCTTTGGGGAAAAGTTATGAAAGAAATTAAAAACTTTTCATAAAACAACGCAGCCAAGCGTTTTTTTTTGTATGTGTTTTAAAAACAAGGAGGGCAACCAATGGAAAGGTTGTCCTCCAAATTGGGAGGATTTACTTATCGTCGTTGGCATTTTCCAACTCTTCGATAGAGTTATGCATACTAATACGGCCTAGTACATCCGCCCGTTCTTCGGTGGTTAAGGTGTAAAAACGTTTCATGTCCGAACTGTTGTGGACAATTTCCTTGGCCAATTCTGGGCGTAGGGTAGATATATCTTGAAAAATTTTCATACTTTCACCTCCAAATCTCAGTATGTGAAAAAAGGAGTAAATTGATACAGCAACAATTGATTTTTATGTGGGTTTGAATGTATAATCAACAAAATGGTTATTATAAGAAATGGAGGGGAAATATGGATTTTTTTGAGAAAATTGGAGAAGTGGCAAAAAACTTGACGGATAAAGCTGGGGATAGCTTGGAGATAAACCGTCTTAATGGCGAAATTTCAATAGAAAAAGGGAATATTCAATGCTATCAAAGAGAATTGGGCGAATACTACTGGGCAAAGTTTGCCATTGGGGAAAAGTTGGATGATGAGGCAATGTTAATTTGTGATAAAATTGTAGTAAGTCAAGATCGGATGCGCGTATTAGACCTAGAAATTGAAAGAATCAAAACAGAGCGAGAATTGATTTTAGAAGAACGAATGAAGGGGAAGGAACCCCCGGTGCAGGCAGAGCAGACAGAGACAAAAGTAGAGGAAGAACCTGCCCTAGACAAGGATGAAACTTTAAAAAAGGAAGAAGAGAAAAGGCCTCTTTTTTGCGCCAACTGTGGTGGTGGAATAAAGGACGGTCAGCGTTTTTGCATCTTCTGTGGGGCGGAGGCCAAATGAGTATACATTGACTTTATAATTTCCATATGATACCATTTTAAGTAATAAGACACGAAGGTATACTGCGTTGTCCTATGATATTTTAAAAAGTGATAATTTAGGTAAACAATTCAACATATATTAATAATATTCATTCTTCGGAAATGGGAAAACCATACCGGCGGTAAAAGCCCGCGAGCCGAGGCGAAAGCCAAAGCAGGATTCGTTGTAATGCGAAGCCGACAGTCAGTCTGGATGGGAGAAGAAGGTGCACTTGATTTTTACGGTGATAGAGTGCCTTTTTTCGCAAAAACGAAGAAATAGAAGGCATTCTATCAAAAGTGGTAGGATGCTTTTTTGGTGGAAAGAATTCTTGTTGCAAAAGAAATTTTTCTTCATGGCAAAGCCATGCATCTTACAATATCTTTGTAATGTGAAGTTTTGGCAAAGCCTTTTTCTTAGGGGGGATTCTATGGCACAGGAAAACATACTGGGTACTGAGAAAATTGGAAAACTATTATTTAGGTTTTCCGTTCCCACTACACTAACCTTGATTGTAAACAGTTTGTATAACATTGTAGATCAAGTTTTCGTGGGGCGAGCGGTAGGTATTGATGGTGTAGCAGCCACCAATGTTGCGTTCCCTATTTTTATTATGTCCGCCGCCATGGCGTTGATGATAGGGGATGGATGTGCCTCAAATATATGCCTTTCGTTAGGGCGTGGCGATGACGAGGCAGGGGATAACTATTTTGCCAATGGCATCATATTGCTTTTCTTAGCAGGTGCACTAATCTTTTGTGGCGGATTATTATTTTTGAAGCCTATGCTAATTTTTTTTGGTGCTTCTAAAGGGGTTATTGAAATTTCAGCAAGTTATACCAGTATTATTTTATGGGGTATACCCTTTTCCATGTGTAATATGGCCCTCACGGCCATTATTCGGGCCGATGGAAACCCTCAGTATATGATGCGAACTATGATGATTGGTGCAGCCATCAACCTGGTTTTGGATCCGATTTTTATTTTTGGGTTTCAGATGGGAGTGCAAGGTGCCGCAGTGGCAACAATTATAGGCCAAATTGTGTCCGGGTGTCTTGCTTTAGCTTATATCCCCAGGATGGAGCATATTCGGTTGCATCGGAGAAATTTAAGGCTCCAAAGAAAACTAATGGGATCAATTTTCAAGCTGGGCTTCCCAAGCTTTTGCATGCAGATGGCAACGGCCGCAACGCAAATTGTGATGAATAACCTTATGCGTAAGTATGGTGCTTTGAGTCCATATGGAAGTGAAGTTACACTTTCGTGCTACGGAATTATGACAAAGCTGTATCAGATTGCCCATGCCATGTTTGTTGGGCTGGCGGCAGGGACACAACCTATCCATGGATACAATTTTGGTGCCAAGCAGTATGATCGGGTAAGGAAAACCTATGGTATTGGGATTAAGGCATCACTGGTAATTTCTCTCTTTTGGTTTTGTGTATTTCGATGGGGTGGGGTTTTTATAGCTGCAATATTTGTGGAAGGCGAATCCTTGTTTTTAGAATTTGCAAAACACTGTTTCCAGATTTATATGCTTGCATTTTTTCTTTATGGACCACCACAGGTTACGGCGTCTTTTTTTCAAGCGGTGGGAAAACCCGGAAAGTCCCTTTTGGTTGCACTTTCAAGGCAGGTTATTTTTTTGATTCCCTTAGCATTGATACTATCAGATAGTTATCATTTAAATGGGGCTTTGTTTGCCGCCCCTTTGGCGGATGCCCTTGCATTTTTGTTGGCAATGATACTAATTTATTTTGAATTTAGAAGTTGGAAAAAGTCTGGTTTTTTGGTGGAAAACAAAGATAATTATGAAGCTATTGAGTAAAAAGAGCCCAAAGGAGAATCTTCCTTTGGGCTTTTCTAACTTGAAAAGGGGAATAATGGACAGGTTTTAAGTGTATCTTATGTAACAAACGAATAAAGGGTGGGCTGAGTAAAATGAAAAAAGAATGGAAAAATGCTGTATGTTATTTGCTGTTATTTTGCTTTTGCTTTGCAGGCGGCAGGCTTACTGCAGCTAGGCAGGCAGTAAAAGCATCCAATATGTCAACATGTGGAAAGCTAGCAATTGTAATTGATGATTTTGGTTATAATGGGGAGGGGATGGACGAGATGTTGGCGTTGCCCATTCCAATAACAGCGGCGGTGATGCCTTTTTCTGAGTGTTCGAAAGAAGATGCGGAAAAGGCAATAAGTGCAGGGAAAGAGGTTATTATACATATGCCTATGGAGTCTTTAACGGGCAAACCAGAATGGGTTGGGAAAAAAGGTATTTTTCGTTCTATGAACGATGAGCAAATAAAGGCGGCTGTGGAAGAAGCATACTCGATACTACCTAATGCAAAGGGACTGAATAATCATATGGGGTCAGCGATTATGGAAGATAAGCGTTGTCTGGGTGACGTTTTGGATGTGGTGAAAGAGAAAAACGGATTTTTTGTAGATAGTGTAACCACCGCAAAGAGCCAAGGAAAGACATTGGCAGAGGAAAAGGGTGTGCCTTTTTTGGCAAGAAGAGTTTTTTTAGATAGCACGGATGATGTTGAGGTTGTGAAAAAAAACCTTCGTAAAGCTGCTGAGATTGCTTTAAGAGATGGTGAAGCCATAGCCATTGGCCATGTGGGCCCCGAGGGTGGAAATGTGACGGTAAAAGCAATACAAAGTTTAATTCCCGAGTTGAAGAGCGCGGGAGTGGTTTTTGTTACGGCGAGCGAGTTGGCAAAATAAAGCTTTGTGGCGTTGGAGAACTAAATTAGAGTTGATTTGTTGCTGTTGTAAAGAAAACGTTTGAATATGAGATTAAATTTTCTTTTCTTTCCTGATATGGTATAATATTGGCATGTCAGGGAGGAAAAGACCTCCTAAAAAACAGGGTTATAGAAGTGAATATTCACGAGGAGGAAAAATGTCTCACTGGAATTCAAGGGGCCTTAGAGGAAGTTCATTAGAAGAGTGTATCAACTTTGCAAACGAAAAGTATCGTCAGAGGGGGCTTGCCTTACTTCAAAAGGTGCCTACACCCATTACTCCGGTAAGGATTGATCAGGAAAAAAGAACGATTACGTTAGCGTACTTTGAAAAACAAAGTACTGTTGATTACATCGGGGTTGCTCAAGGGGTGCCAATTTGTTTTGATGCAAAGGAAACAGCTCACAAAAATTTACCATTACAAAATATTCATGAGCACCAGATAGAGTTTATGGCGGATTTTCGCTCACAGCGTGGATTGGCTTTTCTTTTGGTGCACTTTACTTCTTATGATGAATATTATTTATTGCCTTTTGAAATATTACAAGAGTTTTGGTTAAAAGCAGAAAAGGGCGGGAGAAAGTCTATACCTAAGGATGCTTTTCAAAATAAATATAGAATACAAAAGACGGGCAATGGCATACTGCATTATTTGGATGCAGTAAGTCTATACTTAAATGAAACGGATGAAGAACCGAGAAAGGACGGAGAATAATGCTGACAAAATCGGTTGTGGAAAATACACTGTCGGCTGCCTTGGGAACAGGTGCTGACTTTGCAGAAATATATATGGAGCAATCAAAAAGAAACACGCTGAGCGTAGTTAATGGGAAGGTGGAATCGGCACAAAGTGGTTTGGACTATGGTGCTGGTATAAGGTTGTTTTTTCAGAATAAAGCTATATATGGTTTTACCAACGATACGTCTGAAAAGAACTTGATTCGCATTGCCAGAGAAGCGGCGGCTGCTGCAAGGGGGGACAGGGTATATCCATTGCAAGGGTGGGATAGGCTGAATTTTGCAACTATGGATCCCATCAGCATTATGCCTGATGAAGTGGAAAAAAGGAGAAAGGCGGAAAAGCTTTTTCTGGCCACAGAGGCGGCAAAAAGGTATAGCCCGTTGATTACGCAAACACGGACAGGGTGCCTTGATGTGATAAAGGATGTTTTTATTGTCAACACAGATGGATTGTGGGCGGAGGAAAGACGGGTTCGTAGTCGTTTTACTGTTGAGGCTATTGCATCCTCTGCTACGGAAAAGCAGAGTGGGCATTTAGGTCCAGGGGCATCCATGGGGTTTGAATTATACGATCAAATAGATGTGGAGGATAAGGCAAGGGATGCTGCGAGAATTGCAACTACCATGCTGGGCGCAAAGCATTGTCCTGCTGGAAGGATGCCTGTTGTGATAGATAATGGATTTGGGGGAGTCATATTCCACGAGGCCTGCGGGCATAGCTTGGAGGCGACGGCCATTGCCAGAAATGCATCGGTTTTTGCTGGAAAAATGGGACAGCAGATAGCATCCTCTGTGGTAACTGCTATTGATGATGGGACTATCCCCTATGGTTGGGGTTCTTCGGCTATGGATGACGAGGGTACACCTACCCAAAGAAATGTTTTAATCGAAAACGGAATTTTACGTTCCTATTTGGTTGATAAGCTTAACGGCAGAAGGATGGGAGCGACAACTACGGGTTCTTCTCGCAGAGAAAGCTATCGCTTTGCACCAACAAGCCGTATGACAAATACATTCATTGATAACGGCCATAGTACACCAGCGGATATTATTTCCAACACCGAATTTGGCTTATATGCCAAGCAGATGGGTGGGGGTAGTGTTGATCCGGCAACCGGTTCTTTTAACTTTGCCGTTTTGGAAGGATATATGATTCGAGATGGAAAAATTGCAGAGCCTGTGCGTGGGGCTACGCTAATTGGAAAAGGTATGGAAGTCTTACAAAAGATTGATATGGTTGGAGATAATTTGGCTCGTGCCCAAGGTATGTGTGGGAGTATTAGTGGGTCAATTCCCACAGATGTTGGACAGCCCATGATAAGAGTGCAGGAAATGACTGTTGGCGGAAGGGGGTAAACGCTTTGGATAGACAAGCTTTACAAAAGCAAATTATAGTTGAAGCACTGGCGCAAGGCTTTACTGATTGTGAAGTGTTTTATCTAGGTGGAGAGAGCTTTGAAGTTTTATTGGTAGAAGGGGAGATTTCCAACTATGAAAATAGTAGTGAAGCAGGTGTATCTTTTCGAGGAACATACCAAGGTCGTACTGGATATGCATTTTCGGAACATTTGGCGGAGGAAATGATTTCATATTTGATTTCGGCTGCAAAAGAAAACGCCATGCTTATGCCTGAAGAGGAAAGAGAGGAACTGTTTGATGGGGAGGCGTACCCAGAGTTTCATGGATACCATCCAGAGCTGGAGAGAGTTTGCGTGGAAAAACGGATTCAGCTAGCAAAGCGGATGGAAGCGGCGGCATTAAATGGTGCTGAAAGCATTGCCTCCTTAGATTATTGTGTGTTAGGGCTGGCTAAACGAGAGGTTGCCATTGCAAATAGCCTGGGGTTGGATATTTCCTATACCAAAAATTTTGCTTCCGGTTATGTAAGTGCCATTGCGAAAGGCGGGGACGAGGCAAAGAAGGGATCGGCATTTTGGAAAGGAACAGATTGGGAGGATTTCGATCCGGAGGAAACAGGAAGGAAAGCGGCAAGACGAGGGGCGGAACTACTAGGGGCTAGTACTGTGGATAGTGGAAATTATGCTGCTATTTTGGATGGGAAGGCAATGACTTC
Source organism: Clostridiales bacterium UBA4139 (assembly GCA_002380805.1). Classification (GTDB taxonomy): domain Bacteria; phylum Bacillota; class Clostridia; order Lachnospirales; family Anaerotignaceae; genus Chakrabartyella. Next base: position 6,836 of record DFWH01000010.1, read on the forward strand.
ATTGCTATCCTCTTTCTGCGGAATTTTCTTTGCAGAAAATGTGCAAAAAGGATTCTCCCTTATGAAAGATAAGCTGGGGGTTACAGTTGCAGCACCTTGCCTTACCTTGCGGGATGATGCTCTGCTAGATGGAGGCTATTCCTCTGTGCCCTTTGATAGTGAGGGCGTTGCGGGCAAAAATAAAGGGATTATTGAAAACGGTATTCTTAAAACCCTATTATACAATCGCAAATCCGCAAAAAAGGATGGTGTTGCTTCTACGGGAAATGGATTTAAGGCAGGATTAACGGCCCCTGTCAAAACTGCCTGTACCAATTTTTATGTGCAAAAGGGTGGGTTTTCATTTCAGGAGCTTATGAGTCGTATGGGGAAAGGATTATATATCACTGACTTTATGGGGCTGCACTCAGGCACAAATGCAATTTCTGGAGATTTCTCTTTATCGGCAGAAGGCTTTTTAATAGAAAATGGAACTGTAATTAGACCTGTTGAACAGTTTACTATTTCAGGAAATTTTTATACGTTGATGCAAGAAATATTAGGAGTGGGGGATGACCTATATTTTGCTTCTAGCGGAAAAGGTTCACCATCCGTATGGATAAAGAATGTGGCTGTTGCAGGTAAATAATTATAAAATTAGTGCTTTGTATGATGCCAGAAACTAAGATATTGATGTTGCATTTGGCAGGACTGAATTGAGGGAGTTTAAGCTTTGCTTGGGGGTGAAGAAATGGAGATGTTTCAGACATTTGCTGGAACGAATGTTTTTTTATCTGTAATTTTTGTTCTTGTACCAATAATTCGTTTTGCATTGGAAATCGTTCTTGCCATATTGGGTATTAGATGTATGCTGAAATATTTAAAAAATAATTAAATGAAATTTTGAAAAAAATGCATCATCGATAGCATAGAACGATGATGCATTTTTATTTTAGATAAAGTTTTTATATGATTACCTAACAGGGGAATCAATATAGTTCAGTGTCGTTGCATTGGAAATATGCTTCGAGCGATTGGTAGGAGTTTATTTTTCCAGCTTATCGCAAAATTCTTGGATTTGCTCTAGCAGTTGTTCCATATCTCGATTGGCGCCACCTTTGTTTTGGTTGACGATTTGAATAAGGCGTTTGGTAGCCAAGTCCAATTGTCCCGATAGATACATTGCCCGTTTGCCACCAGCGGATTTTCCTTTTTGATGAGGAGCTTCTTTTGGTTTTACCAGAATTTTAACTCCCTCTTTCAATAAATTTCCCGTTGCTAAGTCGTAGCAAGCACCGCTAAAAGGTGCAACAGCATTGTGACTATATTCTTCATTTAAGCATTGAGCAAATGCATCTGCAACGGTATCTTCACCGTGAACAACAAATACTTTTGCAGGCTTATTTTCAAAGGAGTTAACCCACCGTAACAAACCATTTTTGTCGGCGTGACCACTGACCCCTGCCAACTCCTCAATGTGCGCGTTTACAGATATTGTTTCACCAAAAAGACGAACTTCTTTGGCACCATCCACAAGGATTCGCCCTAATGTGCCAAGGGCTTGATAGCCTACGAAGAGCACCGTGCTTTCTTCACGCCATAAATTATGTTTTAAATGATGGCGGATACGGCCAGCTTCACACATACCAGAAGCAGAAATAATTACTTTTGGGTCTCTGTCAAAGTTGATTGCTTGAGAGTCCTCGGGGGTTACGGCGGTGATTAAGCCGCTAAATTCCAGAGGGTTAATACCCTTTTGGACAAATTTCATTGCTTCTGTGTCATAGCAATCCGTTCGGTTTTCGGTAAAGATTTTGGTTGCTTCTATGGCTAAAGGGCTATCTACATAGACCTTAAAATTTCCATGGTTTTTCACAAGATTTCTCTCTTTGATTTCGCGAATAAAATACAGCATTTCTTGGGTTCTGCCAACTGCAAAGGCGGGTATGACCAGGTTTCCGCCACGGTCAAAAGCTTCTTGTATATAGCGGGCCAATTCTTGAACGTAATCAGGGGGTGGATTGTGCAACCTATCCCCATAGGTGCTTTCCATGATGACATATTCGGCCTCTTTGGTATACCTTGGGTCATGGATAATGGGTTGATTAATATTTCCGATATCCCCAGAGTAAACGATTTTTTTGGTACTTCCATCCTCTGTTAGCCAAATTTCTATGCTGGAGGAACCTAGGAGGTGCCCAACATCGGTAAAACGAAGGGTAATTCCTTCTGTAACAGGGATTTCCTTTTGATAGTCACAGGGGATGAAGTGGGTAGCAACAGCCGATGCTTCCTCTGTGGTGTAGAGGGGCAAAAAGGGTTTTCCGCCAGCTCTTTTTGCTTTTCGGTTCCGCCACTGGGCTTCAAATTCTTGAATATGGGCACTATCTAAAAGCATGATGCGGCAAAGGTCGCAGGTTGCGTCAGTTGCGAAAATTTCACCACGAAACCCATTTTTATAGAGTAATGGCAATAGACCGGAATGGTCAATGTGGGCGTGGGAAAGAAAAACAAAGTCAATAGAGGATGCGGGAACGGGAATTTCTTGATTTTCATATGTGTCGTGGCCCTGCTCCATACCACAGTCTAACAAGATGCTTTTGCCACAGGCTTCGATATAATGACAGCTTCCTGTAACTTCATGGGCAGCGCCTAAAAACATTAATTTCATGCGGATTCCTCCTTAACGTACAAGCTTAGAATAAAATGCACTTTTATTTTAGTATATCCTTATTTATTCTATGTGGCAAGACGGGATATTTCTTGTCAAATTAATATGTCGTGATGTCGAAAAGCCCTGTTTTTTTGTATGGCAAACAATGGTTAGGTGTTATATAATAAATGAAATAACATGCGAGGGAAAGGTCCTTTTGGGCAGAAAATATAGAGGTACTAACGTGGAAAGGGGATGATTTTTTGAAGATAACAGAATTATATGATATCTTTCAAATTGTAAGTGGAGAACACTATGACCCCCATAGAGTGCTGGGGATGCATAAAATTGAAATTGACGGAGAAACTGCCATTGGTGTTAGGGCTTTTTTGCCCGGTGCGCAAAAAATTACTGTAATTGATATGAAGAATAAGAAAAAACAGTATCCTATGGTGAAAATCCACGAGGATGGTTTTTTCGAGGTTTTGATTTGGGATAGAAAAGAATGGTTTCGGTATAAGCTGGAATACATAGCCAATAACGGCACAACTTGGTGCAGTTATGATGCGTATTCTTTTTTGCCCACCATTTCGGAGTATGATAGATACTTATTTGGCGCAGGAAATCACTATGAAATTTATGATAAAATGGGTGGTCGCCTTATAACCCATGGTGGCATAAAGGGGGCAGCTTTTACAGTATGGGCGCCTGGTGCGAAGAGTGTGAGCGTTATCGGAAATTTCAACCAATGGGATGTACGACGAAACCCTATGCGCAGGTTAGGTATTTCCGGAATATGGGAGATTTTTGTTCCTGGGCTGGCTGAAAATGACCAGTATAAATTTCATGTGGTTCAGTGCGATGGAACCCCTGTGGATAAAGCAGACCCTTACGGTAGGTATGCCCAAATACGCCCGGAAACAGCCTCTGTACTCTATGATGTAAAGAAATATAAGTGGAGGGACAAACGCTGGCTTACTGCAAAAGCAAAGAAAAGCCCATATGCATCACCCATGAATGTATATGAGGTGCATTTAGGTTCTTGGATGCGAGTGCCAGAAGAGGGTGACCGTTTTTTAACCTATACCGAATTGGCAGATAAATTGGTAAGCTATGTTAAGGAAATGGGCTATACGTATATTGAGCTGTTACCAATTTTGGAGCACCCTTTTGACGGTAGTTGGGGCTACCAGGTGACGGGGTATTTTGCACCCACCAGTCGGTTTGGTTCGCCGGATGAATTTAAATATTTTGTTGATACTTGTCATAATCAGGGCATCGGGGTCATTTTAGATTGGGTACCAGCGCATTTCCCTAAGGATTCCTTTGGGTTGGGGCGTTTTGACGGAACTGCTTTGTATGAACACGCAGACCCTAGACGTGGAGAGCACAGGCAGTGGGGAACCTATATGTTCAACTACGGCAGAAAAGAGGTTAGTAATTTTTTAATCAGCAATGCTTTGTTTTGGTTGAAGGAGTATCATATTGATGGGCTTAGAGTAGATGCCGTTGCATCCATGTTATATTTAGATTTTGGTAAAGAGGCTGGAGAATGGCTACCAAATCAGTATGGCGGGAGTGAAAACATAGAGGCCGTAGAGTTTTTGAAACATATGAATTCTATTGTAAAAGAAAGAGAGCCTCACGCATTAATGATTGCTGAAGAGTCAACATCGTGGCCAGGAGTCACCAAAGACCCAAGAGAGGGTGGCTTAGGATTTACCTTAAAATGGAATATGGGGTGGATGAATGACTTTTTATTCTACATGAAGAATGAACCCTTATATCGTAAGAATTGCCATAATCGACTAACCTTTGGAATGGCATATCATTATTCTGAGAAGTTTATGTTAGTGCTTTCTCATGATGAAGTTGTTCATGAAAAAAGCTCTATGGTAGGGAAGATGCCGGGGGATGACTGGCAAAGATTTGCAAACCTACGCCTTGCCTACGGATTTATGTATGGACATCCTGGTAAAAAGTTGCTTTTTATGGGTGGAGAATTTGGGCAGTATCATGAGTGGAACGAGGCAAAAAGCTTAGATTGGCATTTACTGCAATATGCGGATCATCAGCATATGCAAAATTACTTCAAAGAGCTGAATAAGCTATATCTGAACAAAGAAGCTTTTTGGAAAGAGGATTTTGATCCTCATGGTTTCCAGTGGATAGATTGCGACGACAAGGATGCCTCTATTGTTTCCTTTATTCGCCGTAGTGACAACACAGAAGTTTACTGTGTTTGTAACTTTACACCCGTTTACCATGAAAATTTTAGAATTGGAGTGCCTTTTGAGGGGAAGTATAAAGAAGTCTTTAATAGTGATAGCATTGCTTTTGGTGGCAGCGGGGTTGAAAATGAGGGTGAAATATCTTCTTCGGAAATTTCTTGGAATCGATTTAGCCAAAGCATTACGGTGAAGGTACCACCCCTCGCCATAATTGTTTTTGAACAAGTTGTTGAAAAAAAGAAAAAATCTATTGGGAAAAATAAATAGGCTATTTTGGCATGTATATATTGTAGGTTTTCCTAAGGATAATGAGGAAGATATGGGGAGTGTAATTTTTTTCTTGTTAAAATAAGAGTCTCTGTATTGACGGGTGTTCCTTTTTTGTGTATAATTCTTAAATGTATGGTAAAAGGGCGAATCTGGCGTGGTTTTTACCATCTGCAACAAACGATTCTCGCATCTGGAGGGAGGGAAATTCATGTCGGAGGTAAAAGTTAAAGAAAATGAATCCTTAGACAGCGCACTGCGTCGTTTTAAAAGAACATGTGCCAGAGATGGTATCATGGGCGAAGTTCGCAAAAGAGAGCATTATGACAAGCCCAGCGTAAAGCGCAAAAAGAAATCCGAAGCCGCAAGAAAACGTAAATTTAAATAATTACAGAATATCTAACGGCGAAGAGGGATGATGATATGTCATTAAAAGAGCAACTTTTTGCAGATTTAAAAACTGCGATGAAAGAAAAGGATGCTGTGCGAAAAGACACTATACAGTTAGTTCGTTCAGGTATTCTTCAGATCGAGAAGGACAATAAAGTCGAGTTGGATGATGATGGCGTTATTGAAGTTGTCACCAAACAACTGAAAAGCAGAAGAGATTCCCTTCCTGAATTTGAAAAAAGTGGAAGAACAGATCTAATCGAAAAACTCAATCAAGAGATCGACATTTTGTTAGGTTACCTTCCAGAGCAATTGAGTGAAACCGAAATCCAGACGATCGTAGAAGAAGCGATTAAGGAAACCGGCGCATCCTCCATTAAAGAAATGGGGAAAGTCATGGCGGTGATTACACCAAAAGTGAAGGGGCGTGCCGACAACAAGATCGTTGGCAGTTTTGTAAAGAAAATGCTCCAGGGCAATCAATAATCAAAGTAAATATTTTAAAGACCTGTTGGTGTAAAGCCAGCGGGTCTTTTCTTTTTTCAAAAAATAACTAAAATTAGACAAAGAATGTTTGTAATTTTGTATGGATTTAAATACAGTTTAGCTTGACTTTAAGTGAATGCGTGTTATAATTACTTTAATAAATTAAAGCATAACCGCAAATATGTACTAAAGTGAAACGGTTATATTTTTGAGGGAGTGGTATGGTATGAAAATGAGAAAAATGCGTTTGGTTGCAGCCATGGCTATGGCTGCAATGGTAGTTTCAATGACAGGTTGTGGTGGTGGAAGCGATGCAGGGGCACCCGCCGAGGGCGATGCAGCAGATGCAACATCTTACAACGTAGGTATTATGCAGTTGGTTGAGCATCCTGCTTTGGATGCGGCTACACAGGGTTTTCAGGATAAGTTGAAAGAGCTGTTGGGTGAATCTGTTACCTTTGATGTTCAAAATGCTCAGGGTGAAAGTACAAATTGCACCACGATTGCAACTAAATTTGTATCTGATGGTGTTGATTTAATTATGGCGAATGCAACAGGTGCCGTTCAGGCGGCAGCAGCAGCGACAGGGGATATCCCAGTAGTAGGTACCTCTGTAACCGATTATAAAACAGCAGGTGTAATCGAAGAAAATGATGCACCTGGTAGAAACGTAACAGGCGTTTCCGACTTGGCACCCGTAGATCAGCAGATTGCATTGTTGCAAAAGGTAAATCCTGAGGCAAAAAAGGTAGCAATCGTATATTGCAGTGCAGAGCCTAACTCGATTTTCCAGTCTGAATTGGCACAGAAATATTTGACAGAAGCTGGCATTGAATTTAAAGAATACACGGCGGCTGACTCCAATGAGATTCAGGCAGTTATTACAAATGCAGTTGGCGAGTGTGACACAGTTTATATCCCTACGGATAATACTATGGCAAGCAACATGGAAATTATTAAGAACGTAACAATACCTGCTGGTATTTCTGTAATTACTGGTGAAGAGGGTATGTGTGCAACTGGCGGTTTGGCAACATTAAGCATTAGCTACTACGAATTGGGCTTAAAAGCTGGTGAGATGGCTTATGAAATTTTAGTAAACGGCGCAGACCCTGCTGCAACCCCAATTGCTTTTGTTAGCGACAATATTGTTCCTAAATACAATGCTGAAATCGCAGAGGCTTTAGGCGTAACATTGCCAGAGGATTTTGAAGCAATTCAATAATCAAAAGATACATACAAAAGAGGCAGAGCGGAGCAGGAGACTGACCGCTCCCTTTTTTCTACCTAAGAGACATAAACGAAGAGGAAAAGAATGGGGGAGGAATGACATGAATGTCATGGCATTAATGAAAGCATTACCCGGATCTGTGGCACAGGGGCTTATATGGGGCTTGCTTGCCATTGGGGTATATATTACATATAAAGTTTTGGATTATGCGGATTTGACGGTAGATGGTAGTTTATGCACAGGCGGTGCAGTTGCGGTTATGATGATGCTTGCGGGCTACAGCCCCTATATTGCATTGATTGGTGCAACAGCAGCTGGCATGGCAGCTGGCTTAGTGACAGGGGTATTTCACGTAACTTTTGGTATCCCAGCAATCTTATCGGGTATTTTGACCCAGTTGGGGCTATATTCTGTGAATATGCGTATCATGGGAAAGTCGAACCAAGCGATCAGTGTGGATAAATATGATTTAATCTTAAGCTTGCGTGATATTCCAAATACGATTATTGTTTCTGCAATCTTTTGCGCAGTTGTCATCGTTATTTTATACTGGTTTTTTGGAACAGAGCTTGGACGTTCTATTCGTGCAACGGGGAATAACGAAAATATGTCTAGAGCACAGGGGATCAACACAAAAACCATGAAGATTGTAGGATTGATGATTTCTAATGGTTTGGTTGGTTTGGCAGGTGCGCTGTATGCGCAGTATCAGGGCAATGCGGACGTAAATATGGGCCGTGGTGCCATTGTAATTGGTTTGGCGGCAGTAATTATTGGGGGCGTTTTATTTGGAAAAATATTCAGGAATTTTGCGATGCGTTTAGTTGGCGTAATTTTTGGCGCTATTTTATATTTTGTTGTTATTGCAGTAGTATTGCAGTTAGGCTTAGAAACCACAGACTTGAAGTTGGTAAGTGCTTTGATTGTGGCAACTTTCTTGGCAGTACCTTATATGAGAAGTCAGTATCTCATAACTCATGGTAAAAAAGGGGGGAAGGCAAATGCTTGAGATAAAAGATGTTTTTAAAACTTTCAATCCTAGTACGCCAAATGAGAAAAAAGCACTTAATGGCCTTAATTTAACCCTAGATCCAGGGGATTTTGTTACAATTATTGGTGGCAATGGTGCAGGCAAATCTACGATGTTAAATGCGATTGCAGGTGTTTGGCCCGTGGATAGCGGTCAGGTGATTATTGATGGCGTAGATGTAACAAAATTGCCTGAACATAAGAGAGCGTTATACCTAGGGCGAGTGTTTCAGGACCCCATGAATGGCACAGCGGCTGACATGGAAATTGAGGAGAACCTTGCTTTGGCATTTAGACGTGGGAAAACACGAGGGCTTCGTTGGGGAATCACTGCAAAAGAAAGAGAAGAATACAAAGTGTTGTTAAAAACCTTGGATTTGGGCTTAGAGACACGTTTGAGGGCAAAGGTTGGCCTGCTTTCTGGTGGACAAAGGCAGGCGTTGACATTGCTTATGGCAACATTAAAGAAGCCTAAACTCCTTTTGTTGGATGAACATACAGCAGCACTTGATCCAAAAACGGCAGCGAAAGTTTTAGAGCTTTCTGACCGTATTATTGAGGAACATAGTTTAACAGCTTTGATGGTTACTCATAACATGAAAGATGCCATTGCCCATGGAAATCGTTTGATTATGATGTGTGACGGCCGAATCATATTGGACATCAAAGGGGAAGAAAAGAAGAAGCTAACGGTGGAGGATTTGTTGCAGAAGTTCTCTGTGGCAAGTGGTAGTGAATTTGTAAGTGATAGGGCTTTATTGGGCTGATGATAAAGGTGCGATTTCTTTGCTACACACGAAGGAGTCGCACTTTTTTTATGGATAGGTACGGTGCTTTTTCTGATGTTTTTTGTTTTCATCCCTATTTTCGCGTTCCTCACAGAGTAGAGAAGTCATGTTTTTATTGGGTTTTGCAAAGCGAAACAGAATAAACTTTTCAGGAAGTCCTACCATCAGTTACTAATGATTTATGACAAACTTCACGATAAAAACTAGCCCTATTGGGTATCTTTTCTTTTACACTGTTTAGGATTTTTTTCCTTAATTCATATTTTTAATAATTCTACTATAACTAAATGAAAGATAAATTGAACCAATAAATTAGGAACATTACCTGCAATTTTATCTGAAAAATAGACCTTTAAAGGTGGCTATTAAATTAGGGAATCAAAGTGTATCAGCGGGTAGGTAGTGTATGAACATTACAGGACAAGGTATTTCTTGCCGTTTTCAAGCATAATGTAAACAAACGGTTTTTCGGATGGTGATGAGGTATATGGATTTACGCAGGGGTGTGACCGAAGCCTTGGACCTGCCAAAGGAGATTATGCTGGATTTACCGTTGATATCTTTAACGGGGCGGGAAGAGGTTACTGTTGAAAATCATAAAGGAATATTGACCTACGGAGAAGAGAGCATTCGTATTGGTACAAAGGTGGGTACGCTGTGTATTCGTGGGCAAGATTTGGGGCTAAAGCAATTAACTGGAGATGCACTGGTGATAACCGGAAAGTTGGTAGCTCTGGAATTTTTGACCTAATGAGGTGAGGATTTTGTTTCTGGCATTATGGTATTATTTCCGTGGATATGTTATGATTAAAGTGAACGGTTTTGCCGCGGAGCGGTTTATGAATATGCTTTCTTATCGGGGAGTATACTTATGGGACGTGGAGTCTAATGGCGCTGGGGTGCGATTAAAAGCACCTATGGGAAGCATGGATGTGCTTTCCATGTGTGCGGAGAAAACCGGATGTAGGATTGAAGTGCAAGGGTATGGTGGGTTTCCGGCAAGAGCCCATCGTTTTAAAGGACGTCAGGTGCTAACGGCAGGAATTATGCTTTTTGCAGCGGGGCTTTATTTACTTTCTTCTTTTATTTGGGTGATTCAAGTAGAAGGCAATGAGAGGGTTGAGTCTGAAGATATTTTGACCTACTGCCAAGAGTTAGGATTAAAGCCGGCAGCCTGGAAACGTGGGGTTGATCCGGAGAAAATTACAAAAGAGCTGTTGATTCAATTTCCGGATATCTCATGGGTAAGTGTGGGGTTAAAAGGAACAGATGTGACAATAAAAGTGGCTGAAACCATTGAGAAAACAGAGGTTGTGGACAAGGAGACGCCCTGCAATGTGATTGCAACTATGGATGGCGTTGTTTTAAAAATTACAGCTGAAAGAGGGACGCCTTTGGTAAAAGAAGGCGACGTAGTAAAAAAAGGTGATGTTCTGATTTCTTCGGAGGTTTTAATTGGCCTTGAGGGGGAGGAACAACATGCAGAGTATGTGGCGGCAGAGGGAACTGTGACGGCTCGTGTTTGGGAGCAGCTAACAGAAGAATTACCTCTTACATATGAAGAAAAACTTTATACTGGTGAAACAAAAACCAATAAAATTTTAAGCTTTTGGGGAAAAGATGCAGACTTTATACATCCATCCTTAGAAGGTGCAGATGCTGATGTTGAGGTTCTTTTTGATAAAGAATTGGCTCTAGGTGATTTTAAGGTGCCTATTTCTCTAAAAAAAGAGCAATATAATATATATACCCTTGAGAAAAAAAGTCGTACTGTTGACGAGGCAAAGGTAGCGCTGGAAGAGATGTTAAGAAAAAAGACGGAGCAATGCCTTAGCCCTTATGGTACAATTGAAAAAATAGAGGTGCATTATGAAGAGTATACCGATTGCGTTCGTGCCAAAGGGCAAGCGGTATTAACCGAACGAATTGATGAAAAACAAAAAGCAGAGAAAGGGCGGGATGCCGTAGATGGCACAGATCGAGAGAACGATACAACTGGACAATAGAGTGATGCTACCTGTGTTTGGACAGTTTGATGTTAATATAAGAAAGATTGAAAAAGAGTGTAATGTGAAGATTGTGAACCGCGGGGATGATGTGAAAATCAGCGGAGAAGAAGTAAATGTGCATCGAGCATGGAGCGTTATGAACTCCATAGCAGCCTTGGCAAGAAAAGGTGAGGAAATTACGGATCAAAATTTGAATTATTTTATCACTGCTGCGGAGGAAATGAACTTAGAAGAAGCGGAAAAAGTTTATAACGACTTGATTTGTATTACTGCCAATGGCAGACCCCTAAAGCCAAAAACACTAGGACAGAAAAAGTATGTTGACTTAATCAAAAACAACACTGTGGTTTTTGGAGTAGGTCCTGCGGGTACGGGTAAAACCTATCTGGCAATGGCAATGGCAATAACGGCATTTAAAAATAATGAAGTGAGCCGAATTATCCTTACTCGTCCGGCCATTGAAGCGGGAGAAAAACTTGGGTTTTTGCCTGGGGATTTACAGCAGAAGGTTGACCCATATTTGAGGCCGTTGTATGATGCTCTTTACGAAATCATGGGATCAGAAACATTTTTGAAGAATATGGAAAGGGGGTTAATTGAGGTCGCACCATTGGCTTATATGCGTGGGCGTACCCTGGATAATGCTTTTATTGTATTAGATGAGGCACAAAATACAACCCCGGAACAAATGAAAATGTTTTTAACCCGTATTGGGTATGGTTCAAAAGCTGTAATTACTGGTGATGTGACCCAAATTGATTTAACGGAAGGAAAGCGTTCAGGATTAACGGAATCAACCAAGATATTATCTGGAATTGAGGGTATTGGTTTGATTACGCTAACAAATAAAGACGTAGTCCGTCATCCGTTGGTTCAAAAAATCATTCTAGCGTATGAAAAATTCGAGACCAAGAAGCGGAGTGATCAGGATGGAAAAAAAGACAAAAGAGGTAGGTATTAAGCGGTACTCGCAATGGGTTTTGTTGGGGATTGCTTTTATGCTTACAGTGATTTGTATTGGTGTAGGCCCTTATGGACAGAATGAAGAGATTGTGCAAGTTGGCGATGTGGCGATGAAGCGCTATGTGGCAACTAGGGATACGGTAGATGAGGTTACAACGGAAAAACTAAAGACAGCAGCAGCAAATAGCGTTGGACCAATCTATAAGAATGACATTGTGGTAGAAGAAAATAGTACGAAGCAGGTGAATGATGTTTTCCAAGAACTGAACGATTTGATTCTTGGGATGAATGATGGGGATGACTTCTACCAAAAGGTACAAGAGGCATCCCTAAAGTTGCCTGTGGTGTTAAGCAATCGACAGTTGGCGGCATATCAAGCGATGCCCTTGTCTAACCGCATTTTATTTGCTGAGGACTGTGTTGGTATTCTGAACCAAATTTATGGAGAAGGCCTTTCCGCTGATGAGTTAGAGCAAGGCAAAGAGCAGGTAAAGGCGGGCGTTGCTGCCACTGTTTGGAGTACAGACTTAAAGGGAATGGCATACACCATTGTGTCTGCGGCCTTAGACCCCAACTTGGTGTTGGATGAAAATGCGATGGAAACCGCTAGAGAAGAAAAACGTGGTGAGGTAAACAGTGTTTGGATTCGTAAGAACCAAAAGATTGTAGATGAAGGGGAGATTATAACCCAGGATATTTACGATAGATTGGTATCTTTAAAACTTATCGGAGATGCTAAAAAGGATGGAAACCTAATCCCATTTTTGGGAAGCACAACTATTGTGGCTCTTATTTTTGGAGCAGTTATCTTGCTTTTCTTGTGGAACAAAGGCGCAGCTGTTTTGAAAAAGAACGAAGTGCGTATGCTGTTTTGTGTGTACACCATAATGGTGTTACTATGTAAGGCCATGGTTTTATTGCCGTACTATTCTTTGATACCATTATGTTTGTTTGCAATGCTGGTAAGCATTTTAATTGGGCGAAGAATGGCGCTTTTGATGAACTGTTTTTTCTCTATCATAGCCTGCATGATTTTTAGTGGCGATGTTGAGTTTATAACGTATGCATTGATAAGTGGCTCTTTTGGCGCGTTAATGATCCAAAAGACAGAGCGTCGTGCCCATATGGTACCTGTGGCGGTTGGTATGGCAATCGTAAATTTTGTTGCGATGTTTGCCGTTGGTTTATTCTTTAGAGATGGATATACAACGGAGCTTGCCATTGCATCGGGATTAGGGGCATTGATGGGATTAATTGCCGTTGTAATTGCCGTAGGTAGCTTGCCATTTTGGGAAGGTGTTTTTGAGGCAAATACACCCTTGCGTCTTTTGGAGTTGACAAACCCCAACAATGAGCTGCTAAGAAGGCTTATGATTGAGGCGCCAGGTACATATCACCACAGTTTGATTGTGGCGAATTTAGCGGAAACAGCAGTTTATGAAATAGGTGGGAATACAGCTTTGGCAAGGGCTGGGGCGTATTATCACGATGTTGGAAAGCTAAAATACCCCATGTTTTTCGCGGAGAATCAATCGGGGCATAACCCCCATGATGATTTGGATCCCAAGGCAAGTGCCCGCATTATTACACAGCACACAAAAGCCGGGGTAGAATTGGGCATAGAATATGGTATTCCTAAGGTGATTTTAAACATTATGAAGGAGCACCACGGTACTTCTTTAGTAAAATATTTTTATTTTAAAGCATTAAAGACCTATGGGGCAGAAAATGTGGTAGAGTCGGACTACCGCTATGATGGACAAGTTCCATCTAGCCGGGAGTCAGCAGTGGTAATGCTTGCCGACACTGTGGAGGCGGCAGTTCGTGCCATGCTAGGCAATGGCAAAACCTTGGACGATGTGGAAGAATTTGTAAAAGGACTAATAAAAGATAAGTTGGACGATGAACAATTAAACCGTAGTGGCCTTGCAATTCATGAATTGGAAATCATTCGAAAGGCATTTTTAAAGGTATTCCATGGGATGTATCATGAAAGAGTTAGCTATCCCAAAAAAGAGGATATCGAGGCTGCATCCCGTAAAACAAAGATTGGAAAAGAGGAGAAAAGCAGTGACAATACTGATTGATAATCGTACAGAAGAAGTTCTTTCCCAGGAGTTATCTGAAGCTATTGAAAAAATGATACATGAATCTTTACGTTATGAAGGCTTTGAAAAGCCTTGCGAGGTAAGTGTGTCTATCGTGGATAATGAAGAGATTCGTCAAATTAACAAGCAATTTCGAGGAATAGATCGAGCAACAGATGTATTAAGTTTTCCATTGCTTACTTTTGAAGAGGATGAAACTCTTGATTTGAATGAAAAGGATGAAGTGCTTTTGGGTGATATTATCATTTCTTTGGAACGTGCCAGAGAACAGGCCGACGAATATGGTCATTCTTTGAAAAGAGAGGTTGCATTTTTGACTGCCCATAGTATGTTGCATCTTTTGGGCTACGACCATATGGAAGAGGATGAAGAAAAAGAAATGTTTTCAAAACAACGGGAAATACTGATAAATGCAGGCATTCCCAGAGAATAGAGGAGATGGTTATGATGGAAAATCATGAACTGGTTGTACTGGCAAAAAAGGCTATGGAAAAATCCTATGCTCCTTATTCAAAGTTTAAAGTAGGAGCGGCGTTGTTGGGGAAAGATGGAATTGTGTACCTTGGTTGTAATGTGGAAAATGCATCTTTTGGCGCTACCATTTGTGCGGAAAGAACAGCCCTTACAAAGGCTGTTTCTGAAGGGGCAAGAGAGTTTGAAAAAATTGCGATTGTTGCAAGCTCCGGTGAATATGCAGCCCCATGTGGTATTTGCAGACAGGTATTATACGAATTTATGCCTGATGGAGAGGTAATCCTGGATAGTAGCGAAGAAGGCATGAAAGTGATGAAGTTGAAGGATCTACTACCTATGGGCTTTCGTGGAGAAGATATAAAGTAAGCGGGGGAAAGCTATGGCTGAAAAAACCTGGGAAACATTAGAAGGTGCTTGTCGCAGCTGCAAGAAATGTAGGCTTTGGGAGTTGCGTACAAATGTAGTGATTGGCAAAGGAAACCCAAAAGCGGATATTATGTTTATCGGTGAAGGTCCCGGCCAGCAGGAGGATTTGCAAGGTGAGCCCTTCGTTGGACCCGCGGGGCAATTGTTGGATAAAATGTTAGTTAGTGTAGGGCTTTCTTTGGAGGATGTTTATATTGCTAATATTGTCAAGTGCCGTCCACCAGGAAATAGGGATCCTTATGATGATGAAAAACAGGCTTGTTTAAACTTTTTGAGGTATCAGCTAAAACTTGTAGAGCCGAAGATTGTTGTTTGCTTGGGGCGTGTAGCAGCTTGTACAATTATTGACCCTGAATTTCGTATTACACGTCAGAGGGGACAATGGTTTTCCGTAAAGGGCTATGACTTTATAGCGACCTATCACCCTTCGGCTCTTTTGCGAGATGAGGACAAAAAACGACCTGCCTGGGAAGATATGAAGGCAATCCGCAAAAGATGGGACGAGCTAAAGGGGCTTTCGTATTAGAACGTTTTATTTTGGGTAAGCTGAATCATAATTAGAAAGCGTGCCTGTTGTTTAGGTTCAGGTTGTGTTTTCATATAATGGACGCTGATATCCTCTGGAAAAATATAATCAGCAGGAGGAAGCACTTGCGAAAAATTCCATATATGGATACAATAGAGAAAATCGATTGGGAGGAAGAACATATGAATGCTTTAGTAGAAAAATTTGCACATATAGAAGTGAAACCGAATGCAAAAACCATGGAAGAAGTGGTAGCTTATATCGAAGAAAATTGGAAAGCACAGAGAGTGAAAATTAAAGAGAGAGATTATATCATTCATTATAAAAATGCCATGGAATTCATGAAGCAAATGGGCAAAAGCACAGAGGGTGTGCAGGAAGAAATCAGAAGATACGAATTACCAAATAAAATCTGTGTTGTTTTGGGCATGCAGTCTGAATATATGACGGCAGAGGCTGGCATGAAGTATTATCAGGCGTTAACCTTAATCAAAGGCTTAACACAAGAGGATATAGACACTAAAAATGATCGTTGGTTGCAATACATGATGCTGTTAAGCATGCAGCAGGATTGGGATGCAAAAGAAGCGGAGTATAAGGCACATTTGGAAGCGCAGAAAGCAGAGGGACAAGCATGAAAAAATTTCGTTCCGGTTTTATCACTTTAATCGGCAGACCTAACGTAGGTAAGTCTACATTAATGAACTGCTTGATTGGCGAAAAGATCGCAATCACATCTCATAAACCACAGACGACACGAAATAAAATCACAAGTATTTTGACTAAAGAGGATTTTCAATGTGTATTTTTAGATACGCCGGGAATTCATAAACCTAAGCATAAGCTGGGTGAGTATATGGTGCGTTCAGCGGAAAACACATTCAATGAGGTTGATTTGGTTTTGATGCTGATTGAACCTACGGAAAAAGTACTGGATATGGATCAATATGTTATTGACCGCCTTGAAAACGTTAAAACCCCTGTGGTTCTGGTTATTAATAAAATTGATACGATTGAGAGAGACAAGTTGTTGGAGGTTATTGATGCCTACCGTAAATTGCATTCCTTTGCAGAGGTAGTACCCATTTCTGCAATGAAGGGCAGCAACACTGATGAGTTGATGCGAGTTATTAGAAAATACTTGCCTGAAGGACCTCAGTACTTCCCTGAAGATATGGTGACTGACCAGCCTGAGAGACAGATTGCATCTGAAATTATTCGTGAAAAGGCACTTTATTTGTTGCAAGATGAAATTCCCCATGGTATTGCGGTGGAGATTATGTCTATGAAAAAACGTCCAGACCAAAATATGGTGGATGTAGAGGCAACCATTTATTGCGAAAAAGATTCCCATAAGGGAATTATTATTGGCAAGCAAGGGAGTATGTTAAAAAAAATTGGTTCTCAAGCAAGAAGAGATATGGAAAGACTTTTGGGCTCACCTATTTACTTACAGCTGTGGGTTAAGGTGAAAAAAGACTGGCGTGACAGTGACTTTTTGCTGAAAAATTTTGGTTACGACAAACGAAATATCTGATAAAATCAATAAGCGGCTCCTTTTTGGGGGCCGTTGGTATTTATTTACCTGTATGCTTTTGAGTTTGCTCCATAACATAACCATGAAAGGGGACGGTTTTATGAACGAGCAAAATAAGAAAGCATACTGGCAGCAGTTTGTACAATCAGGACAAATCGAAGATTATCTAAGGTACAAATCCGGTATGGGAGATAAGCCAAATCCCCGACGGAGAATATCTGACGGTACAAAAAATAAGGAATTCTATTGAAAATGAGGGAAAAAAGTGGGTGTAGTCGAGCTTAGGGGTATTGTAATTGCAGAAAGCCAAAAGGGCGAGAGCAACAAACGACTTCTGATTTTGGCAAAAGGAATCGGAAAAGTGATGCTAACTGCCCGTGGGGCAAAAAACACCAAAAGTAAGCTGTTGGCTGGAACACAGCTTTTTTCCTATTGTGATTTTTTGGCTTTTGAAGGAAAAGGATTTTACTCTTTGACACAGGCCGATTTAATTGAAAGTTTTTATGAAATACGAATGGAAATGGACAAGCTGGCTGAGGCTGTTTATTTGGCAGAATTGGTTGAGAAAACCTGCCCGGAGGGAATGGAACAGGATGAAACTTTAAGGTTATTTCTGTATGCTTTGGCGGTATTGGAGAAATCAAAAATGCCGCCAAGGCTCATTTCTCGTATTTTTGAAGTGAAATATTTGCAGATTTCGGGACTTTTATCTTATGAGGGTTGCATGGTTTGTGGCATGGGTGGTGAATCCTTATTTTTCCATGAAAGGGACGGAGAGTTTCTTTGCAGAGAGCACTGCCATGGAGGGGAAATACGACTCATGCCGGCAGTACAAAAAGCTTTTTCTTTTATTACCCAAAGGGAGGGAAAGCAAATATTTGCATTCACTCTTTCTGCTGAGGCATTGGCACAGATGGACTTTGTTTTGCAAAGGTATTTAGAGGTACATATGGGGGTGCGCTTAAAGAGCCGCGAATTTAGTAAAGAATTATAATTAGGTAGTTTAAGTGGATGTATCCCTATATTTATGTTAGGCGTAAACAACGGTTTTGAAATGCAAAAGCCAAACCTTAGATGAAAAAAGAAAAATAGGTCTTGACAGAAATCTGGGAAAGTGTTAGCATAAGGGCTAAATCGAATAACTGCGATGAAAAAGAGGAGTATCCGTAATATGTTTTCAGAGAGTCTTCATTAGGTGGAAAGAAGACAGCAGAATACGGTGAAGGGCACTTTGGAGCAGGACTTCACAAGAGTGGATTTATGCATCCAGCATAAATCAATAAGGGTGGAACCGCGGAAGATAGACTTTCGTCCCTTGCTTTTACAGCGAGGGAGGGAAGTTTTTTTTATTTCCTTTCCTCGGTAAAAATCTTATCGACTTTTTTGAAGGAGGAATAATCATGGCAGAGAAAACAATGGAAAAGGTAGTAGCATTAGCAAAGAACAGAGGTTTTGTATACCCTGGTTCTGAAATTTACGGTGGTTTGGCAAACACATGGGATTACGGCCCCATTGGTGTAGAATTGAAAAACAACGTAAAAAAAGCTTGGTGGAAGAAATTCATTCAGGAAAGCCCTTACAACGTAGGTGTTGATTGCGCAATCTTGATGAACCCTCAAACATGGGTGGCTTCCGGTCATGTTGGTGGCTTCAGTGATCCTTTGATGGATTGTAAAGAATGCAAGGAGCGTTTCCGTGCAGATAAATTAATTGAAGATTACATTGCAGCAAATGATATGCCTGAAATGGTGGTTGATGGTTGGAGCAACGAAGAAATGAAGAAATTTGTGGATGACCACAACGTAGTTTGCCCTTCTTGTGGTGCGCATAACTTCACAGATATTCGTCAGTTTAACTTAATGTTTAAAACATTTCAGGGTGTTACTGAAGATGCGAAGAACGTTGTTTATCTTCGTCCCGAAACAGCTCAAGGTATCTTTGTAAATTTTAAAAACGTACAGCGTACCAGCAGAAAGAAACTTCCCTTTGGTATCGGCCAGGTTGGTAAATCTTTCCGTAATGAAATTACACCTGGTAACTTCACATTCCGTACCAGAGAATTCGAACAGATGGAATTAGAATTCTTCTGCGAACCTGGCTCTGACTTGCAGTGGTTTGAATACTGGAGAAACTTCTGTAAAGAATGGTTATTGAAATTAAACATGAATGAAGACAGCATCCGTCTTCGTGACCATGAACAGGAAGAACTTAGCCATTACAGCAATGCAACAACAGATATCGAATTTAAATTCCCCTTTGGTTGGGGTGAACTTTGGGGCATCGCAGACAGAACAAACTTTGACTTGAGATGCCACCAGGAAGTAAGTGGTCAGGATATGACTTACTTTGATCAGGAGAAGAATGAGAAATACATTCCTTATTGTATTGAACCTTCATTGGGTGCAGATCGTGTGACATTGGCATTCTTATGTGAAGCATACGATGAGGAAGAAGTTGGCGAAGGCGATGTAAGAACAGTGTTACGTTTCCATCCTGCAATTGCACCTGTAAAGGCTGCCATCCTGCCCCTTTCCAAGAAGTTGAGCGAGAAAGCAACAGAAGTATTTGCTATGCTTTCTAAGGAATTCAACTGTGAGTTTGATGAATCTGGATCTATCGGTAAGCGTTACCGCAGACAGGATGAAATTGGTACACCTTTCTGTATCACATATGACTTTGATTCTGAAGAAGATTTGAGCGTAACTGTTCGTGATAGAGATACTATGGAACAGGTTAGAATGCCGATTGCCGAATTGACAGCATACTTGAAAGAAAAAATGGAGTTCTAATTTACGAAACAAGTGCAGTTGTGTTTTGTATATAAAAATAACATCCTTATAGAAAAGCACCCCGGCCTTATGACGGGGTGCTTTTGTGTTATAGGTATATGAGTGAAAAGAGTTTCAATAAGGGGAAATTTACTTGAAACAGGCTGATTAATATAATTTTAAGAATCCCTTAGAGTTTAAAATACTGATTTGGTTTCTTATTTTTGGTATAATTATTTTATATCTAAGATAAGAAAATCCCTAGAGGAGAAATAATACATCATAAAAGGAGACGATTTGATATGGTGACTTGTAAGAATCTTTATGATAACGGTAATATGAAACAAATTGATGGGAAGGGACAGTATAAGGTTTTTGAACATCAGAAGGATATGAGCGTGACCCCGGACAATGCAATTTCTGCTTATTTTGCTTCTGAAATGAATGTTAGACGCAGGCAGGTTCTTGTTGAGCTTGCAGGCGGAAGCTGCATTGTACAGGGGGGATTGATGCAATGGACAGCAGGGCAGGTTCAGCTTACCAGTGGAATTAAAGGTGTGGGAGACTTTTTGGGTAAGGCTATTGGGTCCAAGGTTACCAAAGAGTCTGCGGCAAAACCGGAATATAAGGGTCAAGGTTTGATTATGCTGGAACCTACATATAAACATATTTTGTTGGAAGAGGTTTCCCAATGGAATGGCCTGGTGTTGGACGATGGGTTGTTTATGGCATGTGACGGCACGGTGGAACAAAAGGTAGTTGCAAGAAGCACAATTTCTTCGGTGGCATTAGGAAATGAGGGGCTATTCAACCTTTGCTTGAAGGGCAAGGGCCTTGCTGTACTGGAAAGTCCTGTCCCTAGAGAGGAGCTTTTAGAGTTTATTTTGGAGGATGATGAAATCAAAATTGATGGCGATATGGCTATTGCCTGGTCAAACGCACTCAAATTTACGGTGGAACGTTCTTCGAAAACACTTTTAGGCTCTGCGGTATCAGGCGAAGGGTTGGTAAATGTTTATAGAGGCTCTGGCCGTATTTTGGTAGCGCCTACAATAAAGTAAAGGGCACAAAGCACTTTTTTCGGATAAAAATATTGCAAGATTCGTTTATTTGCTAGATTTTCTTGCAAAAATTTAATAAACCCTGTATACTTATTGCTTATAGCGTAAAACTTTCCACGGGGGAAAACCTTAAAGCAGAAAATTTAGTGGGACATCTAACGTCCCATGATGCAATATGCTGACCATAACAAATGGTCAGCATATTTTTTTTGGCAAGTTGAAGTAAAAATAGGAACAAAATGTAGAAATTTATTGCACAATGACGGCTGCCTGTTTTTTTATTAGAACAATAAAGTAGAATGCGCTATTTCGTCCTAGGAATTTCATTGTGATTTGCAAATGAAAATGATATAATTTACTTGAACTTAATCTTCCAAATTTTTTAGAAGAAATTCTAAGTCTTACATCCAGATGGAAAACAGGAGGTAATGTGTATGAGCAAGAAATATGTTTATATGTTCAGCGAGGGAAACGCATCCATGAAAAGCCTTTTAGGAGGTAAAGGTGCCAACCTTGCAGAAATGACAATGTTGGGTCTGCCTATTCCTCAGGGCTTTACCATTTCCACAGAAGCCTGCACCGAATACAACGAAGGCGGTAAGAAACTGACTGAAGAAATGATTGCACAGATTGAAGTGGCACTGAGCAAGCTTGAAGAAATCGCCGGTAAAAAGTTGGGTGATCCCCAGAACCCCCTTCTGGTTTCCGTACGATCTGGCGCGAGAGCGTCTATGCCTGGTATGATGGATACCGTACTAAATCTTGGTTTGAATGACGTATCCGTAGAAGGATTAGCAAAGAAAACAGGAAACCCTAGATTTGCTTACGATTCTTACAGAAGATTTATTATGATGTTTGCGGATGTTGTAATTGGCGTATCCAAATCAAAATTTGAAAGAAAACTTGATGAGTATAAAGATGAAGTAGGCGCGAAGTTTGATACAGACTTGACGGCAGAAGACCTCAAAAAGGTAACTGCTATGTTTAAGCAGATTTATTTGGAAGATCAGGGAAAAGAATTCCCTCAGGATCCAAAGGAACAGCTTTTTGAAGCGGCTATGGCCGTATTCCGTAGCTGGGATAACCCCCGTGCATTCGTTTATAGAAGAATGAATGATATTCCTTATAGCTGGGGTACAGCGGTTAACGTACAGATGATGGTATTTGGTAATATGGGTGATACATCTGGTACTGGTGTTGCCTTTACTAGAAATGCGGCAACTGGCGAAAAAGCAATGTTGGGTGAATATTTGGTAAATGCCCAGGGTGAAGACGTTGTTGCTGGTGTTCGTACACCTAACCCTATTGCAAAATTGGCTGAGGATATGCCTGCGGTTTATGAGCAGTTTATTGAAATTTCAAATACACTAGAAAATCACTATAAAGATATGCAGGATATGGAATTTACCGTAGAAGAGGGTAAGTTATATTTCTTGCAGACAAGAAATGGTAAGAGAACAGCAAATGCAGCATTGCGTATTGCGGTTGAAATGGTAGATGAAGGTCTGATTACAAAGGAAGAAGCTTTGATGAAAGTTGAGCCTAAGCAGTTAGATCAGATTTTACACCCAGCTTTTGATCCAAAAGCATTGAAAGCAGCAACACCTTTGGGCAAGGGTTTACCTGCATCTCCTGGTGCTGCAGCTGGTAAAGTTTGTTTTACTGCTGAGGATGCTAAGGAGCAGGCAGAAGGCGGCGATAGAGTTATTTTGGTTCGCCTGGAAACATCCCCAGAGGATATTGAAGGTATGGCTGCTGCACAGGGTATCCTAACTGTTCGTGGTGGTATGACTTCTCACGCAGCCGTAGTTGCCCGTGGTATGGGTACTTGTTGTGTATCCGGCTGTGAAGAGATTAAAATGAATGAAGCTGCAAAAACATTCACTTTGGGTGGAAAAACATTCAAAGAAGGGGATTTCATATCATTGGATGGCTCCACGGGTAATATTTACGGCGAGGATATTCCTACTGTTGACCCTGAAATTAGTGGCAATTTTGCTAAGTTTATGGCATGGGCAGATGAACGTAGATCTCTTAAGGTTAGAACAAATGCGGACACACCTCATGATGCACAAATAGCAATTGACTTTGGCGCAGAAGGCATTGGTTTAACAAGAACAGAGCATATGTTCTTTGAAGGCGATAGAATCATGAAATTTAGAAAAATGATTCTTGCTGATACTGTTGCAGAAAGAGTTGAAGCCCTAAAAGGGATTGAGCCCTTCCAGAAAGAGGATTTCAAGGGGATTTACAAAGCAATGCAGGAAAGACCTGTAACTATTCGTTTGCTGGATCCTCCTCTGCATGAATTTATGCCTAATACAGATGAAGAATTTGATATTTTAGCAAAAGAAACAGGTAAAACTGTGGAAGAGCTAAAAGTAAAGGCAAGAGGATTGCATGAATTAAACCCTATGATGGGACACAGAGGTTGCCGTTTAGCAGTAAGTTATCCTGAGATTGCTGAGATGCAAACAAGAGCAATTATGGAAGCCGCTGTTGAAGTTTCCAATGAGTTAAACATTAACATTAAGCCTGAAATCATGATTCCTCTGATTGGAGAAATTAAGGAATTGAAATATGTTAAAAATATCGTTGTTGAAACAGCTGAAAAAGTTATGGCTGATGCAGGAAAGAAGCTTGAATACCTTGTAGGTACCATGATTGAAATTCCTAGAGCTGCTTTGACAGCAGATGAAATTGCAACTGAAGCAGAATTCTTCTCCTTCGGAACCAATGACTTAACACAGATGACATATGGTTTATCTCGTGATGATGCAGGCAAAATCCTGGCTGATTACATAGACAGAAACATTTATGAATGTGATCCTACTGCAAGATTGGATAGAACAGGCGTAGGTATGCTGATGAAATGGGCAGTTGAAAAGGCATTGCCAGTTCGCCCTGACATTCACTTAGGTATCTGTGGTGAGCATGGTGGAGATCCTTCTTCCGTTGAGTTCTGTCACCTAATTGGTTTGGATTATGTTTCTTGTTCTCCTTTCCGTGTTCCAATTGCAAGATTGGCAGCAGCACAAGCTCAAATTAATTTCCCTAGGGAAACAAGAAAACACTAATTTTTAATTCAAAGGCCGAAGCACAATAAAATGTGCTTCGGCCTTTTTATTTTTTTGAACTCTTTTTTATTACATTTTTATATGTAAAAATGTAATAAATCATCGAAAAATATCCAGAAAATTACTAAAAAGTATATTTTTTCGTAATAAAATGCAAAATAAATCATTATTTGAAGATTTAATGTCATTTAACATAAAAAATAATTGATAAATGTTGATTTTTACCAAAGATTTATCTATAATTATACATAGTGAAATTAAGGCTGTTTAAAGAAGTACGAATCATATACCAGAAAAGTTTGGTCTTGGAGTCAAATATAAGGTATAAATTTGTACTTTTATGTTATTTAACAATAAAAATTATTATAAACGTATATTTATACTATAATAATTCACAAAATGTGAAAAAATGGAAGAATAAAGTTTACATAATTTGAAGTTATCTTATCTAATAAGAGGGGTGTGTATCATTGTTTAATAATTCCGTATTTATGTCTCAAAGAATGGCTGATTATTTGTGGCAAAAGCAGCAAGTAACCTTAAATAATATAGCCAACTCATCCACGCCTGGTTACAAAGCACAATATGTTACCTTTCAGGATGAATTAAAAAGCAAGATGGATTTTTATGGAGAATTGGGTGCGAGCAAAATTAGAGATGGAATATCGGAGTCTTCGATTAGAGTACATACAAAAAAAGATGAGTCTAGTCGATTAGACGAAAATAACGTAAACATGGATGTGGAGCAAGTTGAGTTGGCCAGTGCCACAATCCAATATCAGATGGCCATCAATAATATCAATAATGAGTTTAATAGAATTCGTAGCGTAATTAAATAGTAAGGGGGGGGATATCTGTGGCTTTTTTGAATGCAATGAAT
This sequence comes from Clostridiales bacterium UBA4139, assembly GCA_002380805.1. Classification (GTDB taxonomy): domain Bacteria; phylum Bacillota; class Clostridia; order Lachnospirales; family Anaerotignaceae; genus Chakrabartyella. The sequence goes on from DFWH01000010.1 coordinate 31,719, forward strand.
ATTAGTGCGTCAGGCTTGACTGCGCAAAGAGCTAGGCTTGATGTTACTGCAGAAAATATATCAAATTCCAGTACCACTAGAACTGAAAGTGGAGACCCATACAGAAGGCGTATGGTGGTTTTTGAACCTAGAAATGAGGGTAGTTTTCAGGAAATTTTTAGTAGAGCAGCTAAAGGCAAGTATTCTGGTCAGCAAGGTGTTGTTGTGAGTGAAATTATTGAAGATGATAGCCCTTTTAAGTCAGTGTATGAACCCACGCATCCCGATGCAGACGAAAACGGTTATGTTATGATGCCTAATGTGGATTTACTGAAAGAAACAATTGATGGAATGGAAGCATCCAGGGCATATGACGCCAATGTTACAGCGTTTAATGCAATTAAGGCTATGGCAACAAAAGGACTTGAGGTTGGAAGATAATAATTTGGAGGAAAGCATATGTCAATGATACCACTTAACCGATTGGAACCAATGCAATTACTAGATCAGACTAGTGTGAGCAATAAGGCGAAAAACAACCAATATGATTTTAGGAATATTTTTTCGGAGGCTGTTTCAAATGTAGTTGAGAGTGAAAATAATTTGGCAAAAGAGCAATACTTATTTGCTAGTGGTCAGAATGAAGATACCCATTCACTGGGGATTGCAGCTACGAAAGCACAAATTTCAGTGGATTTATTAGTCACTTTAAGAAATAAAGCACTAGATTCTTATAATGAGTTAATGAGAATTAGTCTCTAATTGTTCCACAGGGGGATATATTTCTTGCCTTATATTAAGGGGAGATGCAAACTTAGTAAATTCGGTGGCATGGGCAAATTTTTATGAAAGTTATGGTGTCATTAAATGCCACTTGTTGTGTTGGTTTTTAAAGGCATAATCATAAAAGAAATAGACATTTTGTGGGATATGAGTAAGGCCTAGTCATTAGAAAAATACAGAGTAAGAGGGGTACCAGATTGAATGCGAAAATGAAAGAATTGTTTCAAAAAGGCAAAGGTATATATGAAAAGATTAATCCGAAAATGAGAAAAATGTTGCTCGGCGGGGCGTGTCTTGTAATTGTTTTTTCCATAGGCATTGCTGTTTTTTTGAATAATAAACCATTTGAAACACTTTTTAGTGGGTTAAACCAGCAAGAAGCCAGTGAAATTATGGAGAAATTGCAGGGCATGGGCGTTGAGTATAAGTATGGGAATGACGGGGTTATATCGGTTCCGAAGGATCAGGAAGAAAAGCTAAAGGCTCAGCTTGTATACGAAGGTTATCCAAAAAGTGGTTTTACATATGATGTGTTTAAAGAGAACATTGGAATGACAACCACAGATTTTGAAAAAAATAGTTATAAATTGTTTGAGTTGCAAAACAGAATGGGTGCCACCATTCGCCTTTTTCAAGGTGTAAAAGATGCAAAGGTCACAATTGCCCTAGCTGAGGACAAAAAATATGTTCTTAATGATAAGAGCGTGCAAGAAGCGCAAGCGTCTGTTGTTGTCATTATGCAGGATGGTGGGTCACCCACAACTGAGCAAGTGAAAGGTATCCAGAGATTGGTTGCTAAGAGTATCCCCTCTATGGAGATGACAGATGTTGTAGTGTTAGATGGAAATGGTAATGATGTCTCTGCAACCACAGATAGCATTTCAGAAGGTGCAAATAAGCTTAAGCTTGAATTCGAAAAACATATGGATGATTCTATTCGAGCTAAGGTGCTTAATGTGTTAAGCCCGATTTACGGCGCAGATAATGTAAAGGTATCTGTAAGGACGACCGTTGATGTGGATAAAAAGATTAGAGAAATTATAAACCATGAAACTCCAATTGAAGATTCCGAAAAGGGTATCCCTGGTACAGAGTCAAGTGGAGTTGAAATAGTGAAGGATGGGCAGGCTTCGGGGGGTGTTCCGGGGACACAGTCTAATGCGGAGGTGCCTACCTACTCACAAGTAGAACGAGATGGTAGCGAAACATATTATAAACAAGAGAATAATATCGATTATTTAGTAAACCAACTTACGGAGCAAGCGCAAATAGATTCTGGTAGTATTCAAGATATCTCTATATCTGTTGCAATCAATAGTGAGACTACGGGAAACCTGTCTGAGCGAGATTTAAAGGGTCTGGTAGGTAATGCGGCAGGTATTGCCAAGGATAATCAGAATGAAAAGATTGCCATTGTAGCAGCACCATTTTTTGATAGTAGTCCAATACCCTCTACCATTGATAATTTGGGCAAGAATAATTGGATTATTATTGGTGCCATTGCAACGGGTGTGTTGCTTATTATCTTAGTAATTGTTATTCTAATTGTTTCTAAAAAGAAAAAGCAAAAGAGACAGACCAGCGCTATTGAGGTAACAAGAGAGCCATCCATTTCTCCAGATGCATATTTAAAGCAGCTGAAACAGAGACAGCAAGAAGACGCTGAAAATCAAATTTTGAACTTATCAAATGAAAAAGGGTTGGAGTTGAAAAATAAAGTGCGTGACCTAGCAGGAGATAATCCAGAGATATCAGCACAGCTTATTAGAACTTGGCTAAGAGGGGGAGAGTAAAAGTGGCAAAGGAAAATATTGTGACGCCGGAACAGAAGGCTGCTGCGGTTGTTATCTCCCTTGGTGCAGAAAAAGCTGCACAGGTATATAAATATTTAACAGAAGAAGAAGTTCAAAGGTTGACGATTGAGGTTGCAAAGTTGGGTTTTTTGCCAGCAGAGGTAACGGAAAGTATTTTGGATGAGTTTTATAAAAACTGCATGCTCCAAAAAGTAGTTACAGAAGGCGGTATGGAATATGCCAGAAGCGTTCTTGAGAAGGCATTTGGCGAGGATGTGGCAAGCAGCTTATTAGGGAAAGTAGAAAGAACTTTAAAATCCAGAGTATTCTCTTTCTTAAGTAAATATGATGATTTGTCTATTTTCTCTATCCTGAGTAATGAAAGACCGCAGACAATAGCATTGGTTCTTTCTTACATGGATTCAGATCGAGCTGCCAACATCATTGCAGGCCTGCCAGAGCAGAGAAAGATTAGCGTTGTTGAGGCAATCGCACGTATGGATAGTGCGGCGCCAGAGGCGATGAGAATTGTTGAGCGGGAAGTAGAGAAAAAGCTATCTTCTGTAATGACAACAGACTATACCAAAATTGGTGGTATTGATTATATCGCTGAGGTAATGAACTATGTAGACAGAAGTGATGAAAAATACATCTTTGATGAACTTAGTAAGAAAGACGTTGAACTTGTTGAAGAAATTCGCAAGAAGATGTTTGTGTTCGAAGATATTGTTGGAATGGACAATCTATCTATTCAGCGTGTTATCCGTGAGGTTGACCAGAAAGATTTGGTTTATGCGCTTAAAGGTGCCCAGAGCGAGGTTGCAAGTGTTATCTTTGCAAACATGTCCGCTCGTATGACCGAAACAATTAAATCCGAACTTGAAATCACAATTAACGTTCGTGTTAGAGATGTTGAAGATGCACAGCAGAGAATCGTTAGTGTAATTAGAAAGCTTGAAGATGCAGGCCAGATTATCGTTTCTAAGGGTGGAAAGGATGATATTATTGCATAATGAAGAATCAACTGTTGGCTCTTTTGCTTTTGCACAATTTGGAGCTGATGTTGAGGAAAAGAGTCACTCATGTGAAGCTGGTTGTGAAATTGTTCTTCCAGAGTTTGAGAATGAGGTTTTTTTGGAAGCAGAAAAGGACGAGCCCGAAGAGGAATGCCTGCCAGATCCCATAGCTCATAATCAACTTCAAAAGGAAATGGAAAAAAGGGAAGAGGAACTTCAGGCAAAAGAAATAAGAATTATTAATGAAGCTCAAAAAAAAGCTGAAGAAATCATACAAAAAGCTCAAACAGATGCGGAGGAAATTAGAAAAAGGGCTTTACAGCAAGCATCAGAAGAGGGTTATAAGGATGGTTTTGAAAAAGCCTATGAAGAGCATAAGGCTAAGATGGATGAGGAAACGGCAGTTTTTCTCATCCAAGTAAGGGATATTATTCAGGCCTTTGAACAAGAAAAGGAAGCTTTGATTTCGCAGAATATTGATGAGCTAAAGGAATTGGCCCTTGTGGTTGCGGAAAAGGTGATACAGGTAAGCCTAAAGACCAGCGGTGAAATTATTAAGAAGATGATCGTCACAGCTACAAACAAAATGAAATATAAAGAGTGGGCAAAAATTTATATTTCAAAAGGTGATTCGTCTTTGATTGTTGAATCCAATGCTGACTTACTTGATGCAATTTCTCATTTATCCGAACATATTAAGGTTGTGGTAATGGAGGATTCTGCCCCAGGCACTTGTATCATTGAGTTGCCGGATCAGATTATTGATGCGAGTGCAAGCACTCAGATGGAAAATATTAGAGGAATCATGAAGAGTGTTGGTACTCTCGGAGGGAATAACATTGTTTAACGAATTGGTGGACGTCATTAAACGTACAAACACAATTAGCCATATAGGGAAAATTGAAAATATTGTTGGTATGGCAATTGAGGCGTCCGGTAGAAAAGCCAGTATCGGTGAAATTAGTATGATTTACAATGAAAATGAGAAGAGACAAATCATGGCTGAAACCGTGGGGTTTCGTGATGACCGAATTCTTTTAATGCCTTATGAAAGCATCAAAGGGGTATCCGCTGGTACATTTGTAAAGAATACAAATGAGTGTCTAAAGATACCTGTTGGGGATTTTTTGCAGGGCAGAATCATTGATGCTATGGGCAGGCCTATGGATGGTTTAGGCGAAATAAAGACAAATCAATTTTTTCCTGTGGATAGCGTTGCCACTAACCCATTGACAAGGCCACCAATCCAAGAACGAATGGAGTTTGGAGTAAGGGCGATTGATGGATTGCTTACTATTGGTAAGGGCCAGAGAATGGGTATTTTTGCAGGTAGTGGTGTGGGTAAAAGTACTTTGCTTGGCATGCTTGCAAAAAATGTAAAAACGGATATTAACGTCATAGCCCTAGTGGGGGAAAGAGGTCGAGAAGTTCGTGAGTTTATTGAGCGTGATTTGGGCGAGGAAGGGCTAAAGCGTTCGGTTTTGGTCGTTGCAACCTCTGATCAATCTGCCATGCTGCGTATGAAATGCCCTTTGGTAGCTACGGCCATAGCAGAATATTTTAAAAATCAAGGCAAGGATGTACTATTAATGATGGACTCCCTTACTCGATTTGCCATGGCACAGAGGGAGATTGGGCTTGCTATCGGCGAACCGCCTATCGCTAGGGGGTATACGCCATCTATTTATGCAGAAATGCCAAAACTGCTAGAGCGAACGGGTAATTTTAAGGAAGGCTCTATTACCGGTATCTATACTGTACTTGTTGAAGGGGATGACACCAATGACCCTATCGCTGATACAGTAAGAGGTATTATTGATGGGCACATTGTGTTGTCCAGAAAGTTAGCAAATAGCAATCATTTTCCTGCAATTGATGTAAATGCAAGTATATCAAGACTAATGAGTTCTATTGCTGAACAGCATCACCTCTCTTTAGCCTCTCGACTGAGGGATATTCTTAGCATCTATGAAAAGAATGATGATTTGATTTCCATTGGTGCCTATAAGCATGGGACAAACCCTAAGTTAGATTTTGCTATATCTAAAATAGATAAAATCAATGGATTTTTAAAGCAGGGTGTGGATGAGAAAATTTCCTTTGAACAAACAATAAAGCAGATGGAGGAAATTTTAAAGTAAATACTGGCGATTTATTGTGTGGGTGATAAAATGAAAAAGTTTAGTTTTCAGCTTGAATCGGTTATGAATTTTAAAAATCAGCGGTTAGACAGTAAGAAGGCGGAACATGCAAGAATAATTGCAATGGTGAACGAACAAAATGAGAAAATCAACATCCTATTAGAAAAATTCAGGGGTGTTAATCAGGAGTTTAATGAAAAGAAGATGGCGGGTATCGCCATAATTGACGCCATGGAATATTCGGGTTTTCTGTATAAGCTGGAATTGGAAATTCAACAGGCAAAACGCTATCTGGAAGAGCTTAAACATAAGGAAGAGCAAAAGCGAGCAGAGGTGGTCGAGGTTAAAATCGAAACTTCAACATTGGAAAAGCTAAAAGAAAAAAAGCTGGAGATTTATAATAAAGAAGTGCAAAAAAGTGAAGAGTTATACATAGAAGAGTTTGTTTCAAGAAATCTGTGATTAATCGTTTTGATTTTCAATGTTTGTGTAGTGTAATCCCCCTTTAAACTTGGTGTTTGGAGGGGTTTTTTGTTTTTAAATTTGGTCTGTGGAACACAAACAAAAAAACAAAAACCTCCTAATGAAATAGGAGGTTAAATTGCGGAGGCCAGATTTGAACTGACGACCTTCGGGTTATGAGCCNNTACCGGACTGCTCCACTCCGCGACAACATAAAATGTAATCCGATATGTTCTATTATATGTCTTTTGGATGGGTTTGTCAACAAAACATTGTCGCAAATTTCACACCCCATCTTTAAATTTCGACTCTAACTTACTTTTTCTTTCTTTCCAATCTGGCATGAGTCCACTTAAAAAGGCATAAAACTCCTGACCATGGTTCTTATACAGGAAGTGAGCTAGTTCGTGCAGAACAACCTGCTCAATACAATCTTCCGAGGATTTCATCAGTTGCAAATTTAAACGGATTGCATTACCCTCAGTGGTGCAGCTTCCCCAAAGGGTCTTCATATTTCTGACCTGAATTGTAGGGCGTTTAATGCCATAAGGTGCAACTAAGGGGTAGATATGATCCATAATCTCTTCAAATTTTAGATATGCTTGTTGTTTCAACCAGAGTAGATACTCATCACACAATGCATTTTCGGTGGTGCTAGTGGTTGTCAAGTGTATTTTGTCACCGAGGATTTCTATGTGGCGAGGGCCTTTTGATAAAACCAGACGATAAGGTTTACCAAGGTAATAAAGGGTTTTTCCATCATAGAAACCTGTTGGGGGTAGGTTTTGACGTATTTTTTCAATCTCAGCCAAGTGGGTAATAATCCAAAGAGTTTTAGATTCAACAAATTCTTGGATTATGGACAGTGGAACCTTTTTTGATGCTGAAACTACAACTTTTCCATGTTTATTCACACGGAGGTTAATATATTTAACATCTTTGCGAATTAGTTCAAATTCTAATTCAATGCCTTCATATTGAATTGTGTGTATAGACATGGAAATTCTCCTTTATATATAATAATTATGCTTTTTATATTTTACACGTATAAAATAGGATTGTCTAGGGTTGGAATTTTATTCAATTTATGCATTGATTATTTATATATTCATAATTAAATGCGAAAAGAATTAAAATTATTAGAAAAATTCATGTTTTTATTAAGATTCAAAAGGCACAACATAAGTTATCACAAGCTAATATATTCATTATTGCATGCGAATTAATTAAAAATAAGAATGATAAAAACAGTAAAATCCATAAAATTATAAAAAAAGTTAATTAAAATTGACAAATGTGTTATAAAACTATGGATTTTGCATTGAATTATGCAGTCACATATGGTAAAATAAATTTTGAATATAAATGTAATTACTTGCATAAACGCATAAACAAAAAATAAGGAGATGAGCAAATGAAGAAGAGACTGGTAACATTAACAGCTTTGGCTGTGGCGGCAATGATGGCTTTCACAGGTTGTGGTGGTGGAAACAGCAGTAGCGATCAGGCTGCAGAAGGCGGTGCAGAGGGCAGTTCTGCTGGCGCAGTACAATTGACATTAGGTACAGGTGGCACAACCGGTACATACTATGCGGTTGGTGGTACAATGTCCACAGTGCTTAACAATGCCATGGAAAACGTAAGCTTGAAAGTAGTTTCCACAGGTGCATCTAAGGCAAATATTTTGGATATCGACGAAAAGATCTCTGACATTGCAATTGTTCAGAATGACGTAATGTACTATGCATTCAATGGTACAGACCTTTTCGAAGCAGATGGTTCTTTTGATACTTTCTCTGCAGTTGCTGGTATTTATGATGAAACCTGCCAGATTATCGCTGGCCCTGGCATTACAAGCATTGCAGACTTAAAAGGCGAGACAGTAAACGTTGGTGATGCAGGTAGTGGTGTGGAATTCAATGCAACACAGATTTTAGCTGCTTATGGCATTGATATCAATAAAGATATCAACAAGGTAAATGGTAGCTTTGGCGATGCGGCAGACTCCATCAAAGATGGGAAAATTGATGCGGCATTTATCACAGCTGGTGCACCTACAACAGCAGTTGTAGACTTAGCAATTTCCAAAGATATTAATTTGTTAACTATTGACGACGAACATGCAGAAGCTTTGATGAAAGAATATCCTTTCTACACAAAGACAATTATCCCAGGCGGAACTTATTCTTGTGTTGCTGATGACGTTCAGACTTTAAGTGTACGTGCAACTATAATTGCCGGTAACGATTTGACAGAGGATACTGTTTACGAATTGACAAAAGCGCTCTTTGAAAATAAAGATGCCCTTGCAAACAGTAATGCAAAATTCGCAGAGTTAGACGCAAACGCAGCAGTCCAGGGCATTTCCGTTCCTTTCCACCCCGGTGCTGAGAAATACTTCAAAGAAATCGGTGCTATTAGCTAATTGTTGGATAACATCAGATTAAGCTTCAAACAGATTGTTAGCATAGTGGTTGCAATAATAATAATTATTATTGCAACTACTATTTTTCATATGAACCATACAGGAGATTGCCTGATGTTGCGGAACGGGAGAACAGGCAAGATTCTCGCGAGCTACCCCATGGAAGAAGGCGGGGAATTTTCTGTGCGATTCATACACTCTGTTAATAAATCCCCCGTGGAGGATAAATACCGAATCGAGAACGGGGAGATTGTTGTATATGAGACAGTTTATTATAACTTTGGGGCAGGGGTACAAACGGAGTTGGAAGATGGACAGACATTAACATATGGAGACGATGGAGCTATGATTGTTTCGGGGTTTAATAAGCCAATTGCGGATCTTTCTTATAATGTTAGTCCTGTATATGACCATGTTTTATGGGTAAATGGAGAGGAAGTCAGTCTACGCCAACTTTGTGGTGAAGATAGGTTCGTCTCCTTCAGCTATGAAAAGGGGAAGAAGTAAAAGGGGAGTTTAGTATCAAGGTTTATATAAAATTTGGATTCAACTTACGATGGGTTCAAAACTTTGCTTGGAAAAAACTTTGGTTCACAGATTGATAAGAGGAGGAGGAAAACGGGTGTTTAAGAAGAAAGAGAAAATATCCTTAGAAAACACAACAGCAATGCATGCAGAAGAAAATGGTGCGGATTTAGAAGCTGTTATGAAGAAGTATGATAGAGAAGCAAACACACGCCCTTTTGAAGGGATGCCCAAAGTCATCGTGCGTTGTATGCTGATTGGGTTTGCATTGTTTATGATTTATATGAACCTATTTTCAACATGGGGAGAACAAATTAGGCGCTGCTTGTTCTTAGGTATGGTAATTTTATTGGTTTTTACAATTTATCCAAGAAGAAAAGGTGTGGCTCAAAAAACGAATTATATTCCTTGGTACGATTGGATTTTGGGAATAGCAGGTTCTGCCAGCTTTTTCTACTACGTAGTAAACTTTAACGAAATTATCCAGAAGGCAACAAGAATTGGTCAAGTTGAAGTTATTGTGGGTATTATTGGTATTTTAGTGTTGACAGAGGCTTGCCGCCGTGTGACAGGTATTCCAATTATTATTGTTGCAACAGCGTTTGTTATTTATGCATTTTCCTCTGGCTTACCCCTGAGAAGAATCATTTATAATTTATTTTACACCACAACTGGTGTAATTGGGGTTCCTATTGGTGTTTGCTCAACATTCATTGTGTTGTTTATTATTTTTGGTGCATTTTTGGAGGCCACAGGGATATCAAATTTCTTTATTCAATGTGCCAACTCCATTGCTGGCGCCAGCTCAGGTGGTCCTGCAAAGGTTGCTGTTATTTCTAGCGCATTGTGCGGCATGGTTTCTGGTAGCTCTGTTGGTAACACGGTTACAACAGGTAGTGTGACCATCCCCATGATGAAAAAGACTGGGTATCCTGCCGAGTTTGCAGGTGCAGTTGAAGCAGCAGCATCAACAGGTGGTCAGATAATGCCACCAATTATGGGTGCCGCAGCGTTTTTGATGGCAGAGATGTGTGGCGTGGAATATGCCAGCATCATTCAAAAAGCTATTTTACCAGCTTTCCTGTATTTTTCAGGTATCTTTTTAATGGTCCATTTTAAAGCAAAAAAGCTGAAGCTGATGGGTATCCCCAAAGAGCAGTTGCCGAAGTTTGGACATTTGTTTAAGAATATTTACCTGTTGTTGCCTTTGGTTGTGTTAGTGTATATGATCATTGATGGCTATACAATGTCTCGCTCTGCAATATTTGCGACACTGGTTGCCATTGCTGTAAGTATGTTTAACAAAGAGAACCGTATGAGCGTAGATGGATTTTTCACAGCATTGGAAAATGGTGGTAAAGGTACGCTTTCTGTTGCTGCTGCTTGTGGTATGGCGGGTATTATCGCTGGCGTTGTGAGTATGACTGGCTTAGGGCAGATCTTTATTTCCGGCATCGTTTCTATCGCAGGGAACAACTTGATTATTGCGTTAATGCTGACAATGGTTTGCTGTATCATTTTGGGCATGGGTGTGCCTACAACAGCAAACTACATCATCATGGCAACCACCTGTGCACCAATTTTGATCACAGGTATGAATATGGATGTTATTGCTGCTAACATGTTCGTTTTCTATTTTGGTATTGTGGCAGATATTACGCCTCCTGTTGCGTTAGCGGCATATGCAGGTTCTGCTATCGCAGGTGCAAACCCCATGAAAACAGCATTTAATGCAACGATGCTTGCCATTGCAGCCTTTATTATTCCTTATATATTTGCCTATAATGAAGCGCTATTGTTTATTAATACAACACCATTGCAGGTAATTCAGGTGGTTATCACTTCCTTTATTGGAATGTTCTCCATTTCTGCTGGTATGATTGGGTATATGTTTAGGGACTTAAATCCTATTGTTCGTATTATTTGTATTGGATGTGGCTTAATGTCTATACATCCAAGCGTGGCAACAGACGTGATTGGTGTTACTGCATTTGCAGTGATTGTTGCATCTCAGCTGATTGCAAACCGTAAAGGATTTAAAGCGGTGGCCTAAAAGAAGTAAATTTTTTAGCGAGTAGCATAGCTACTCGCTTTTTTATAAAGAGTATTTCATAGTATTTATAAAAATTGGATTAACATGCTTATATCTCCAATTTTATAACAACAATTACAAAAGATAAATTATTGTTTTTAAGGAAGGTTATTTTTAGTTTGTATTTTTATTCTATCTAGCAGTTTTTGGATAAGGGAGTTTGATATAAGAGGTAAGTCGTGAAACTAGAGGAAAAGAAGAAGTTGATTGTAAAGGAGCGGGTATTTGTTATTAGTGGGGTTGCCATAGTAGCCACCCTTTTTTTTGCTATGATTTTTATTATTTACTCTATGGGTAGTGGATACCAAGAGCCGAAGGTGGAGATTCAAGCAAATAATAATTACGAAAAAACTTTGGTGGTTGCCGCCGACTGGGATTATGATCCGTACACCTTCTATACAGCAAACGGAGAAAAAAACGGTCATGATATCGAGTTAATGAATGCGATTGCCAATCGCTTAGAAGTGAACGTAGAGTTTCGCTTAATGAGTTGGTTAGAGTGTGAGTATGCTTTGCTAAATGGTGATGTAGATGTGGTTATGGGAATGGATATCAACAAGGACCGAAACCGGCATCCTTTCTTATATTCAATTCCAATACAGGATGATCAGTTTGTATGTTTTGGCAAGAAAGACATCAAAACAACAGCGGAGCTTTTAGACAAGAGATTAGCAGCTATTGGGGGAAGTGGGGCCATTTCTAATATTTTGGAAACCTACAAGGTGGTTGACAACATAGAAGCGTTTAGTAGTTATACAGAGGCTTTTCGATCTGTTTTAAAAGGCAAGAATGACTATGTAATTTGTAGGCTTTCTGTGGGCCGCCGTATTGCCTCAAAGCTTGGAAACACATCCATACAGCAAAAGGGGCCTATACTTTCTCGTGATGCATTGTGTATTGCGGTAAATCAGGACAATCCTCAATTGTTGAATGAGATTAATATAATTCTAAGGGAATTTACGGAGGATCATACAATTGACATGCTTTCCGAAAAGTGGCTGGGTACCTACGTTCTGGTGACTCACTGGACGGATTATTTTCAGGTACATAAAGAACTGATTTTGGCCTCAGGGATAGCAATGCTGATTGCCATTATGATATTGGGCTATGAGTTTTATAAAAGCAAGGCAATCTTGATACAAACACAATATGACCTTGCAAAAAGGCATTTGGAATATGAGAAGCTTTTAAACGAGGCAACGAAGGGATTGTATGAAAATATTTTTGAGGCAGACTTGACAAAAGATAGGCCTTTGGGTGAATTTCACCAATATTTAAAAGATATGGGATTGTCAGATGATATTTCTTACTCTGAAGCACTAAAATGGTTTGTGAAGAGGCAAATTCATGAGGATTTTACAAAGGGGCATATGGAGCTCTTTCAACGGGATAAAGCGATTAAGGCCTTTGAGGATGGAAAAACTAGTTTTTCTTATGAGATGAAGTGTTTATTTGATGAAGAAAATTACTATTGGATGAGAGTTACAGCAAGACTATTCTTTTGGGAAACAGATAAATCTATTCGATTAATTACATATTGCCAAAACATTGACTTGCAACGGCGCCGAGAGCAAAAATTGCTATATAAAGCCCAACGAGATGACATGACTGGGCTATATAATAAGGGAACGACGGAGACTCTGGTTGGGGAATTTTTGAAAGAAAAAGTCTATGGAGATAACGCCTCAGCTATGCTGATGGTGGACGCGGATAATTTTAAAAATGTAAATGATTACTTTGGGCATAGTTTTGGTGATTTTATTATTAAGGAGATAGCAAGGAACATAGAAAAAATGGCGGCTGAAGAGGATATTGTTGGCCGTGTAGGTGGAGACGAGTTTCTTGTTTTCATTAAAAGTGTAAAGGACCAACAGTGGTTGGAGGATAAGTTGAAGAAACTGAACCATACGCTGTGCCAGGAATATACGGTGAATGGTCGCACTATCTATATTTCAGCAAGCATTGGTGTTGTTTTGACGCCACCCCAAGATGGAACTTTTGAGGAGTTGTACCGCAAGGCTGATCAGGCTTTGTATGTAAATAAGAGTAGGGGAAAAAACAGCTATTGTTTTTATGCAGAAGATTTTGAAATATAATCAAAGAACCTTTTGGTAGGTGGATTTTTCATCGTGCCAAGAGGTTTTTTTGTATTTGTCAGCTTAATTTCGTTCAAATAGTAAATATATGACGGAGAAATATAGGAAAAACCAGTTTTTTAAGTATGGAATTTTTATAAATGCAATATAAATAGACTAAATGAGACAATTACTTTCGTAATAGAAGGGGGAAGTTCAATGTGTAACAAAAAGGTAGCTGGTTTGTTTTTCGTTTTGTTGTCATTAGGCGTTGGGGCATTGTCGGGGTTTTTAAATATGGGGGCTATGAGTCAGTACCAGGCTTTAAATCAGCCACCATTATCTCCTCCCTCATGGGTTTTCCCTGTTGCCTGGACTATCCTTTATATCCTGATGGGAATTGGTGCTGCCATCGTGTATTGCTCTGATAATCCTAAGAAAAAAGAAGCTTTAAAGACATTTTTTATTCAGCTGGCATTTAACTTCTGCTGGAGTTTCTTCTTCTTTACCTTCGAGTGGAGATTTTTTTCCTTTATTTGGTTAATTGTGTTATTGCTGTTGGTTTTGGCCATGGTAAAAGATTTCAAAGAAATTTCACCACTTGCTGCAAAATTACAAATTCCCTATGTGCTATGGCTTTGTTTTGCCGCATTTTTAAATTTTGGTGCTTGGTGGTTGAATCGTTAAATAGAAGATTTTGCAGTTTTTTACATAATGTCATCTGTTTTATAGGGAAAGAAAAGGGAAATGTCATTTTGGAAAGAAGGGAGATTTCAACTTATGAATTATTATTCATGAGTTGATGTTTGGGACCAAAGCGTAGGTAATTATATTCGTAAAACAAAAAACCTCTTTTGCCATTGGCAAAGAGGTTTTATTTTTGGGTGTTATTTGCGAGATAATTTTCTGTTTAAGCTAGCAGTCATTTTTTCGGTAACAGATTTTTTCTTTTTGTCTTCCAAATTCATGCCAGTAACGCCAATAATATACATTCCTGCCAAATCAACCTTGATGCTTTTTTTCACTGGAAGCACATTATAAACGGGTTTATCACAAATAAGTGTGGTAATCTGAGGTCCGATTTTTGCACGAACCAAATTTGCTTTACGCATTTTAGTCGTTTTAGGCATTTGTTCATATACGGCTTTAGGCAAATTAGAAGGAGAGGGCTTTTCTTGTTTTTTGTCAATGACAAAAATTTGTACAGTCGTGCGGTTATTTTCAATAAAGTCCTGTGCCTGAATCATCTTACGCATACTTTTTTTGTTGATGTAGTATAAAACGGCAAGAATGATGGCTAACACCACAAGAATAATAATCAATACATCTGAAAAGTTCACTAATAGTTCCTCCTTAATTTTACGCAAAGTACAAATTTGCGTATTTGCTTTCATACTTGTTCTATTCTAACATTGTTTTCGCCTTTAGGGAAGTAGGAAAAATTAAAATTTCACTTTTTTTACAGCAAGCATGCCTTGCATACTTTTGGAAGAATATAGTATACTACAAGAAACTTGGTGTAGTAGAGGGGGGCGTCTTTCATGAGTACACAGGTTCTTACGGTGATGGCTTATTTGGCATTGATTATTTTAGTAATCAATGTATTTCTGGCCAGCTTGATGGTTTTTTTTGAGCGAAGGAATCCTGCTAGCACATGGGCATGGTTGTTGGTGTTATTTTTCATTCCTATTTTCGGGTTTTTGATATATTTGATTTTTGGTAAAAATGGGAAACAGGAGAAAATGTTCCGTGAAAAAGAAGAATATGATCAAAAGGTATATTTCAAGTACCTGTTTCATGATCGGCACTCAATAGAGAAGATACAGCGCCAAAAGGCATTGATAGAGAGTCGTGGCCGATTGGTGGAGGCTGATTATCTTACGGATTTAGCCTACTTACATCTAAACTCTGGAAACTGGATGACTTTTAACAATAAGGTAACTGCATTTAGCCGAGGCAAGGACAAATTTGAAGCTTTGGTTCGGGATATTCGTAAGGCTAAAAAATTTATTCATTTAGAATATTATATTTGGCGTGGAGACAAGCTTGGTGGTCGTTTATTGGAAGAGTTGATAAAGAAGGCAAAGGAGGGCGTTGAGGTACGTCTTTTGTATGATGGTATGGGTAATTCATCATTACCCAAAAGGTATTTTGAAAAGTTGCATCAGGCTGGGGGCTTTACAGCGGCATTTTTGCCCCCATTTATTGTGCGTTTAAACTACCGTAACCATAGAAAGCTATGCATTATTGATGGTCAGGTGGGCTATATTGGCGGGTTTAATGTGGGTGATGAATATTTAGGGATTGTAAAGCGCTATGGCCCTTGGAGGGATACACACCTTCGCTTTGAAGGTGATGCCGTTGACCAGATGCAAATTCGCTTTATTATGGATTGGAACTTTACCGCAAAGAATGGTGCAGTTGTCCTAGAAGACAAATATTTTCCTGAAAGGGATCAATGGGACGGGGTAGAAACCCAAATTGTATCTAGCGGGCCTGATACCCAATGGAAGAATATTCGTAATGGATACTTTAAGATGATGAATGAGGCTGAGGAACATATTTATTTAACCACACCTTATTTCGTTCCTGATGATGGTATTTTTGAGGCATTAAGGGTTGCTGCTTTATCGGGTATTGATGTGCGTATTATTATTCCGGGTAATCCGGATCATATTTTTGTGTATTGGGCAAGTATGTCCTATTTGGGGGAACTTTTAGAGGCAGGCGTGCGTTGCTATCAATATGAAAAAGGTTTTATTCATGCAAAAACATTATGTATAGATGGCTTGGTTGCATCTGTGGGCACAGCAAATATGGATGTGAGAAGTTTTGACCTAAATTTTGAGGTGAATGCATTTATGTTTGATGCTGCCTTGACCAAATCTTTGGAGGCGGATTTCTTGAGGGATTTGGAAAGTAGTGTTGAAATAACAAAGGATTGGTATTATAGAAGAAAATGGTGGTTTAAGGTAAAAGAAGCAGTGGCAAGGTTGATTTCGCCTATGCTTTAAGGAAACGGAGGAAGTAGAAGTGAAACAGTTTGGTTATGAGGAGAGTTTTAAGATATCCTATTTTCAAATTGATGGGAATATGGTTATGACACCTGCGGCATTATTTTCTGATTTGCAAGAGGTGGCAATCAATCATTCAGACACTTTGGGTTATACCGTGGATTATTTGTCAGGAAAACAATTGGGTTGGGCAATTATAAATTGGCACTTACAGGTAAAAAGGATGCCTAAGCTGGGCGAGAAAATTACCATTCAGACATGGAGCGAAAAGTGCAGAAGAATGCAGGCAATCAGGTGTTTTTATGTGCTGGATGAGAAGCAAGAGATAATCATCAAAGGCACCTCAAGATGGATATTTATGGATTTGGATAAGCGTAAACCGACAAATATCCCTGAGGAGATGTCTGTGCGCTATCACTCTGGGCAAGAGTCGGCAATACCGGGGGAGAAGTTTATTATGCCCAAGGAGAATGAGGATGAGGAAGCAGCCATCCGTACGTTGCTGATAACCAGAAGAGACACAGATACGAATGGACATGCAAATAATGTTAAATATTTGGAGTGGGCAATGGATGATGTGCCGGATGAAATTTATGACCATATGCAGCTTACAGATGTGCGCATTGTTTACCGAAAAGAGTGTATACGAGGCGATGAGGTAGTTATGAAAACTTACATCCATGATTTGGAATCGGGCAAGGAAGTTTTAACCTTTATCGCGGATAAGGGGCAAACAGTTTTGGCAGAGGTGGCAACTCTTTGGCAGTGAAGGCCAGAAGTAACTGAGAGGGTGCATAAAACAACCAGATGAGAGTAGGTTGTGGCGAAGCAAAATAGCCCATAGCAACCAAAACATCACAACAAATGAAAAAGAAAAGACCTAAAAGGTATAGCCCGAAATAGGGTTGTGCCTTTTTTTGCTTCCAAAGGAAAAACGCAATATTGACATGAACGAAAAATAGGAGTGCATAGATTGCACCGATAACAGGTAGTGGGAAAACAAGAAAAAAAAGCAGGAGGAAAAAAAGATAGTATGATGGTTTTTTACGAAGAAAAAAATGGATATAAAAAAGCTGTACAAGGCAGAAGAAATAAACCCCAATTTTGTAAAACGGGGTAAAGAGCAACAAACCATCACTAATAATCGTGCAAAAGGCTGCTTCTGGCACACCATAATGGAGTGCAGGCAAAAAGCAGAGGCAAATTACAAGAAAGCGAATAAAATCAATATAAGGATTTTGATTGCAAATAATCAAAAGGCTATATAGTGTTAGGAAAATAATTAATATGCTAAAATCTGTTTTTTTCATGAAAGAATACACCTCAGTTTTAGATTGCCCCAAATAAATAAGGACATTCTTGAAAAAGAATGTCCCAAAGTTCGTTTGACGATGTGTAGTTAGAATTTGTTTTTTTGGTTGGAATTGAAATTCATGTATTATGAATCTAAAAGAACTGAGATAAAGTAAGCTTTATTTAAATTTTTGAAAGTCTTTTACGTCTAACAAGGCGTAGAATTCCCAAGATGGTGGTTGATAGCAATGCGATTAAGGCAGAAAAATATGAAAGTGGGATTAGCGCAAAAGGTTCCACCAAGGTTCCATCTGACGCAACATAACTACCAATAAGCTCATATGCTACAATGCATCCGATGCAGGATAGTATGGATAGAACCAAAATCCCAATTAGGAATGCCTTAAGTTTATCATTTTTCCAGTGCTTCGAAATATTCTTTATTGCATTGATATCTTCAATTTGATTTTCTACATGTATTTCTGAAGCCATAAGTTCTAGCTCTCGTTTGCAATTTGCACAGGTAGCCAGGTGCTCTTCCACCAACCTACGGCTGTCTTCGCTGCATACATGGTCATAATATAAGGGGAGTAGATCCCCAATGGTTTCACAAGTTATTCGCATGATGAATTCTCCTTTAATTTTATTTTTGCACGATGGAATGTGACTCTAGCCCAGCTTTCGGTTTTTTGGAATATCTCTCCAATTTGGGCGAAAGATAGTTCTCCGAAAATGCGCAGGGTAAATACCTCTTTATATGGTTCTTGCAGGGTATGGAGGGCTTTGTGGATTTGTAGGGATGATTCTTGGGTCAAAAACTGCCTTTCAATATTTTCATCGTTGAAGACTTTTTCTATTTCTGAAGGTTGGCTTAGCCTTTTTTCACGTTTTAAATATGAAAAATAGGTGTTCTTTGCTATTTGGCATAGCCAGACATATAATTTGCAATTTCCATCAAAGCTTTCAATACCCTTTAATGCTTTAAAAAAGGTCTCTTGTGTAATCTCCTCTGCTATAAATTTATTTCTACTTAGACATAAGGCGTACCTATAAACATCTTTAAAGTATTTGTCGTATATCTCGCTAAATTCTGTCACAATTTCACCTCGCTTTCATACATATGACTCTTGATCTCTTATTTCGTTACAAAAAAACTAATAAATATTTTAAAGTCATGATAAATGGTTTCTAATGTATTGACAATATTATTTCTCCGCTGAAGAAAAAAACAATTCGGAACAAAAAAATAGCAATAACTACAGATAAGTGTAATTATCGCTATTCGATATTTTCTTTATGCGTTGCTTGGTGAAACATTAAAGTTTTTAAATGGAATCGGTACCATTTGAAGTTGCAATTTAGCTTTACAAAAGAAGCAATACTTGGATAGCCAGTATGCAAAATTAAATGGTAGTTTCTAATTTTTTGCGCATATCTTCAATCTGGGCATCTGTCAAATCCATTGGCTTATATGCAATGGTAATGCCATCATTTTCATAGCGAGGAATTAAGTGCAAATGAAAATGGAATACTGTCTGACCAGCAACTGTGCCATTGTTTTGCATCACGTTTAAGTGTTCAAAACCTAAAATGGATTTCATTTGTTTTGCTATTTTTGTTGCAAGAACAAAAAGGCGTCCTGCCTGGTCAGGGTCGATTTCGAAAATATTTGCTGAATGTTTTTTTGGTAGGATTAAAACATGACCTTCGTTTGCAGGGAATCTGTCTAAAATCACTTTGAATTCTTCATTTTCATATATGGTTGCAGACGGAATATCCCCATTTATAATTTTACAGAAAATACAGTCGCTCATGGCAGTCCATCCTTTCGAATTTGTTTTTTCTTAGTATATCACGAAAGGTGGGGCTTGCCCAGCATTATCGAGCATAATATTTCGAGAACAAATAGGTAAGAGCATTGCTATGGCTCATCTTATCAGAGGATATTTCAAAAAAGAGATCTCTGAGTTCCTGTGTGGGCATAGTTA
Source organism: Clostridiales bacterium UBA4139 (assembly GCA_002380805.1). Classification (GTDB taxonomy): domain Bacteria; phylum Bacillota; class Clostridia; order Lachnospirales; family Anaerotignaceae; genus Chakrabartyella. The sequence goes on from DFWH01000010.1 coordinate 51,305, forward strand.
GATGCAAAGTGCGGTAGAAATCCCCATTGTCAATTTCTAAAAGCAGGGTATCTTCCAGCAGTTCCTGTCCAGAAATGGTGGGAGGGGTGCCCTTTGGCATAGCCTCGTCTTTTTCGTTAGTAATCAGGTAATAGGCTTCCTTGAGCTGATTGATGTGTTTTAGCTCATCCAAATACATAGCCTTTAAAATGTTGACGGAATCAGCCATCTTAGGGTCAGTCATAAGGGATGCAAAGCGTTCTGCTAAGTCAGCAGTTTCTTGCTGAGCCATGTACAAAATTTCTAAAAGGCGACGATCTTCTGCTAGGGCAGCAGCTTGATTTTCTTTGCTTGTTTCCTTTGTTTTTTCTTTAATTTCTAGAGATGTGTTATACAATTGGGTATTTTTGTTATATGGATACATTGGTCAGGCTCCTTTTTCTTTTTTTGTATCATCTTATGCGAAAAAGTTTGTTTTCTTGCCTGAAAGGGCATAAAATAAATGTGGATAGAGAAAAGGATTTCTGCTAAGCTATAAATAAGTGAAAAAAAGATAGAAAAAAGGTGGGAAAACCATGAAAAAAATCGTTTTAACTGGCGGTGGTACTGCGGGGCATGTAACGCCAAACTTGGCATTATTACCATTTTTAAAAGAAGATGGATGGGAAGTTGTTTATATTGGCTCTGAAAAAGGGATTGAGCGGAGTCTGATTGAGGCAGAGGGAATTCCGTATTATAGTATTCCAACCGGCAAACTGCGCCGTTACCTTTCAAAAGAAAACATCAGCGACATGTTTCGGGTTGTAAAAGGAGTTACTGAGGCCAAGAAGTTAATAAAAGAATTAAAGCCTGACTTGGTATTTTCTAAGGGAGGATTTGTTGCGGTGCCAGTTGTTTTGGGTGCAAAGGCAAACAAAGTGCCTGTCATTATCCATGAATCAGATATCACCCCCGGTTTGGCAAACAAAATTGCAATGCCCTGGGCAAAAATAATTTGTACCACCTTCCCCGAGACATTACAGCATATATCCAAGAAGAAAGGTGTTCATACAGGCTCGCCTATTCGTAAGGAATTATTTCAAGGCAAACGAGAGAAAGGCATGGAAAAGTGTGGATTTGATGGGTCAAAACCCATTCTTTTGATGATGGGGGGCTCCTTGGGGGCGGTCAAACTAAACCAATGTTTGAGGGAGCAACTGCCTCAGTTGTTACAAAAGTTTGATGTGATTCACCTTTGTGGAAAAGGTAATTTAGCAAAAGAATTGTTGCATCAAAAAGGCTATAAACAGTTTGAGTATGTATCTGCTGGGCTGGCTGACTTGTTTGCAGCCACAGACTTGATTGTTTCTAGGGCAGGCAGCAATTCCATATGCGAGTTTTTAGCATTAAAGAAGCCCCATTTATTGATTCCTCTTTCTAAAAATGCAAGCCGTGGGGATCAGATATTGAATGCAGATTCTTTTGCAAAGCAAGGATTTGCCCGAGTTTTGCCGGAGGAGGAAATGACAGGGAAGTCCTTATATGAGAATATAAACACGCTTTATGAAAATAAGGAAAAATACATTGAAAAGATGGAAAAAAGCGGTTTATCCGATGGTACACAAGGGGTTTTGCGTCAGATTCGTAAGTTTTAATAAAGAATTAAGAAAAATAAATTGACACATGTCAAGAAAAAATATAAAATGCTAAAATGTGATTTACGGAATAAACTCCGAAGTTATAAAAATAAGGAGGATACGACATGAAAAAACACGTTGTGCTAGTTGTTGTGGCAGCGATGATGCTTTTTGCAGCGGGCTGTTCCAAAAGTGAAACAAACGGAAATAATGATACAAACGAAAGTAATGTTTCAACGGGAAGTGATTTGGTAGATGCAAATACCAATTTGCAGGCAGAAATGCCCAAGGCGGGGGACGAAATTGCTGTAATTACTACTTCTGAGGGTGTGGTTAAGCTCCAGTTTTACCCAGAAGAGGCACCTAAAGCGGTGGAAAACTTTAAGGCATTGGCAAAGACCGGTTATTATGACGGTATCACTTTTCACCGTGTGATTGAAGGCTTTATGATTCAGGGGGGTGACCCAACGGGAACAGGTGCTGGTGGCGAAAGCACTTGGGGTGAGGACTTTGAGGATGAAATTTCTCCTAACCTTCATTTTTACCGTGGTGCATTAGCCATGGCAAATAAAGGCCCTAACACCAACGGAAGTCAATTCTTTATTGTTCAGAACGATAAAGTGGTAGATCAAGGTATAGATGCAATTCGTCAAGCAAGAGATGAAAATAAAGAAATGGGTATTACTTTAGGCGAAGAATTTTATACATTAGACCAGATTTTCCCTGACTCTGTACTTGATTATTATACTGAGCATGGTGGCAGTGTGGAGCTTGAATATATTTTCGGAAAGCCTTATACTGTATTTGGCCAGGTGTTCGAGGGTATGGATGTGGTTGATAAAATTGCAGCAGTAGAAGTGGATGGAAAAACCAGTAAGCCTCTTTCTGATGTTGTAATTGAAAAAGTAGAAATTGTAAACTATGAGTCACAAGGTTAATAGTTTTACGGCAAGGAGAAGAAGCGATGAAAAAGAAATTGTGGCTTGGTGCAGTTTTGGTTGGTATGGCTTTCGGGGTAAGTGCCTGTGGAAACGAGGAAAAGCAAAAGCCTGCTAATGAAACAGCAAGTGTTACTGTTGATTTTATAAACCAAACCGGAGAAGATGTTGGGATTTTAAGAATACGTCCCGCAGAGGATTATGATTGGTCCGAGAATTTGCTTCAGGAAGAGGTTTGGAAACAAAATTATGAAATGCCTGTATCGTTAAGCGGTGTTTTGCCTGAGGCAGAAGAGGGTTGGCAGGTACAGATGAAATTTTTGGATGGTTCCGAAGAAACTTGGGATGGCGTTGCAATTGAAAATAATACAACTGCTGTATTTTCTTTGAACGACGGAATGCCAAATGTAGAAATTGAAGCTGGGGATGCAGAGGAAGATCAAGCATCAGAACCTAGCGATGTAGTAGAATAGACTTGGAGTCAATGGGGACTGCAACGAGGGATAAAACCTGGCTTGCAGTCCCTCTTTTTAGTGGATTTAAAATACTTATGATTTTATTTTGATAGAACTTGGAACATAGAAATAAAAATTTAGGAGCAGGTACATAGGCTATATTGCCTAGGTGTGGCTTCGATGGAAATGGTCCTTTTTATTGGTGATAGTTCGCCAAAGACAAATTGGACTTTTTCTAATTGTAGAAATGGATTTTTGTTTGAAAATCAGAGGTGTTACGTTTTGATAGAGTGTAGTTTGGATAGGCTTAAGGACTTCTGAAAAAGAGGTTTTAATGGTTACAGAGAAAGCGTTGATACAAAAGAAGGAGAGAGACGATGGAAACAAAATATGTATTTGTAACTGGTGGTGTAGTTTCGGGTTTGGGCAAAGGTATCACAGCAGCATCATTAGGAAGGCTTTTAAAATCCATGGGATATCGGGTAAGAATTCAAAAGTTTGATCCTTATATTAATGTGGATCCTGGTACTATGAGCCCCTATCAGCATGGAGAGGTATTTGTTACCGAAGATGGCGGGGAGACGGATTTGGATTTGGGTCATTATGAGCGATTCATTGATGAAAACCTAAATCGAACTAGCAATGTAACAACAGGCAAGATCTATTGGTCGGTCCTTCAAAAAGAGAGAAGGGGTGAATATTTGGGTGCAACGGTGCAGATGATTCCCCATATTACCAATGAAATTAAGGGGCAAGTTTATACTGCGGGTGAAGAAGCTGATGTTGTAATTACAGAAATTGGGGGTACCGTGGGAGATATGGAAAGTACGCCGTTTTTAGAGGCGATACGACAAGTGGGGAGAGAGTTAAAAAGAGAAAACTGCTTATATATCCATGTGACCCTAATTCCTTACTTATCCAAGGGGAAAGAGATGAAAACAAAGCCCACACAGCATTCCGTGAAAGAGCTTCTTTCCATTGGCATTCAGCCTGATATTATTGTGTGCCGTACAGAGCGCCCCATTAGTGTGGAAATGAAGGAGAAACTAGCCTTATTTTGTAATGTGGATGAAGATTGTATCATAGAAAACTTGGATGCAGACAGCCTCTATGAAGTTCCTTTAATGCTGATGAAAGAGGGTCTTGAAAAGACAGCCTGTCGTAAGCTTGGCTTGGAAGAAAAGCCAATGGAGCTGGATGACTGGATGGAAATGCTGGAAAAAGAACGTAACCCGAAAAAAGAGGTTTCCATAGCGTTGGTAGGTAAGTATGTGGAATTGCAGGATGCATATTTGTCTGTTGCAGAATCATTGCATCACGGGGGAATTCACCATCAGGCAAAGGTAAACATAAAATGGATTGATTCTGAAAATTTAAGGGCTGATAATGTAGAGGAAGTTTTAGGTTCTTGTCAGGGCATCCTAGTTCCTGGTGGATTTGGAACAAGAGGCCTTGTAGGGAAGATGGAGGCGATTCGTTTTGCCAGGGAAAAAGATATTCCTTTTTTAGGGATTTGCTTGGGAATGCAATGTGCGGTTATTGAGTTTGCAAGAAACGTTTTGGGCTGGGAAACAGCAAATACCACGGAAGTGGATGAACAGACGAAGTATCCTGTTATTCATTGGATGCCAGATCAAAAGGATATAAAAAATCTGGGGGGGACCATGCGCCTAGGGGCATATGAATGCCATATTGCCGAAGATTCTTTTGCAAAGAATGCATATGGTGAGTCGATTATTTGGGAGAGACACCGCCATCGTTTTGAGTTTAATAATGCGTATCGTGACCAACTGAAGGCGGCGGGGCTTTCTATCACTGGCCTTTCCCCAGATGGCAGGTTGGTTGAGATGGTGGAAAATCACAATAATCGTTGGTTTGTAGGGGTCCAGTTCCATCCTGAGTTTAAGTCAAGACCTAATAAGGCACATCCGTTATTCAAGGATTTCATTGGGGCATCCCTAGAAACTGAAAGATAAAAACGTAAGAAAGTCTTAAAGAATTTCTTGCTGTTTTCTAAGATTTTTTTGGTAGAATGAAACAAGAAAAGGGGAAATACTCTATACTATAAGGAGGAGTTCCAAAATGAATTTAGAAAAAAAAGAAAAGGTTTTGGTATTGGTAACAGCGCAGAAGAATTCTTTGAGATTAATCGACTACGGCTTTTCATTGTCATTGGCAAATGATGGAGAATTACATATCTTACATGTACAAAAGGGTAATAGCGTTTTTGAGAGTAAAGACACACTAAAACATCTGCAGAAATTGGTAGATTATGGTGGAAGATTGGGTGCCTGCATTCATGTTTTGTGTGACCATGATGTGGCTAACTGCATCAAAAACTTTGTTGCAAAAGAAGAAATTACTCGCGTGATTTTGGGTGAAGCACCCCAGGAAAAGAAGCAAAAAGACCTTGGTGAGTGGGATCGCATTATTGAATTAATCCCTGAAGAAGTAAAGATAAATGTGGTTGCAAGGGAATATGTGGAAGCCCAACGGTTGATTGTGTAAATTCAATGAGGGAGTCGATAAAATCGACTCCCTATTTTGCGGTTTATGCAGGGAATTTTCATTTTTTGTTGCAATCAGGGAAGAATTATATTATCATTTCAAAGAGTGGAGAAATCTGCAACAAAGTAAATGCTTTTTAGATACAAAACTTTTGTTTTCAGAAAATAATTCAAGATAGCAGGATAATTAAATGCATATTTTGGGTTAGCTTAAGTTTTAATATCTTTTAGGCCTTTTAGTGATAAGTTATGAAAATAAAGGAGCGATAAGTAATGAGTTTATATGAAAGCTGGATGGAAAAGGCTTTTTCTCAAGAGGGTAGAAGTGTGGATGCAATTTGGGATGATTACTTACCCAAGGAGCAGAGAATCTATGAATATATTATTGGTGACAAGGTAAAGTCCGTGGAGGGCACTGTGGCTGAATTGGCAGCACGTTTTAATATGTCAACAGAAGAAATTGTTGCTTTTGTGGATGGTATTAACGAGGCTTTGCCTGAAAGATATGAAATGGAAAGCTTGCAGGAAGATTCTAAGATTTCTTTGCAAATTGATTTTGAAAAATTGTACAAGAAAATGGTTGAATATAAAGCAGAACACCTTTATGCATTACCTCAGTGGGAAGGTGTTTTCGATGCAGATACTCGCAAGAGATTTATGCTGGAACAGAAAAACTCCCGTACTGTAATTAAAGGTGAAAAGATCGGACGCAACGATCCCTGCCCTTGTGGTAGCGGCAAGAAATACAAAAAATGTTGTGGAGTAAACGCATAAAGATGGAAACAAAGCTTATTAGAATCAGCCCAGAAAACCCAGAAGCTGACTTGGTTGAACAAGCAGCCAAAGTGTTGAAAGAAGGGGGCCTTGTGGCCTTTCCAACGGAAACAGTTTATGGTTTGGGTGGAAATGGGTTGGATATTGAAGCTTGTAAAAATATTTATATTGCCAAGGGGCGTCCTTCGGACAACCCCTTGATTTTGCATATTTCCCAAATCAGTGAGTTGCGTCCCATTGTGCGGGAGATACCGCTGGCGGCGCAAAAGCTGATGGATGCTTTTTGGCCGGGGCCTCTTACCATGATTTTTCCAAAGTCCCATATCGTGCCTTTGACTACAACAGGTGGCTTGGATACAGTGGCAGTGCGTTTTCCTTCACACCCTGTGGCAATGGCAATCATACGGGCATCGGGTTTACCCATTGCTGGCCCTAGTGCTAATTCGTCGGGCAAACCAAGTCCTACTAGGGCATCTCATGTTGAGTTTGATTTATCAGGAAAGATTGACATGATTGTCGATGGGGGCGCCGCTGAGTGGGGGTTAGAGTCCACTATCGTTGATGTAACAGGGGAAGTGCCGGTGATTTTGCGTCCGGGAGCCATCACGAAAGAAATGATGGAAGCTGTGGTGGGTGAAGTGAGGATTGATCCTGCTATTTTAACGAAGCCATCGGATGACCTGAAACCCAAAGCCCCTGGCATGAAATATACACATTACTCCCCGAAGGCAAAGGTAACTTTGGTAAAAGGGAATACAGAGGCTGTTATTTCGAAGGTAAATGAGCTATGCGTGGCTGAGCGAGGACAGGGAAAGAAAACTGGTGTTATGGCTACGGAGAAAACAAAGGGATATTATGATGCAGATGTCGTATTATCTTTGGGCGATAGAGATAAACTTGAGGAAATTGGTGCAAATTTATTTAAACACCTACGTAAGTTTGATTACCTTGGTGTGGATACCGTTTATTCTGAAGTTTTTTCCGAGGAAGGCGAAGGTTTGGCGATTATGAACCGTTTGAATAAAGCGGCAGGTTATTGCAAAATTGATGCAGAATAAGCAAAAAAAGAATAAGGAGAGACCATTATGTTAGCTTTAGGTTGTGATCACGGCGGATATCCGTTGATGTTAGAAGTAATTAAATATTTAGAGGATCAAAAAATTCCATTTAAAAACTTTGGGACTTTTTCTGAAGCTTCTGTGGATTACCCCGAATTTGCAAAGTTGGTTGCTCACGCAGTGGCAGATGGAGAATGCGAACAAGGAATTTTGATTTGCGGAACAGGTATTGGTATTTCTATTGCTGCCAACAAAGTAAAGGGGATTCGTGCCGCCCTTTGTGGTGATGTTTTCTCAGCAAAAGCAACAAGAGAGCATAATGATGCCAACATTCTTGCTTTGGGTGCCCGTGTTACAGGGGCAGGCTTAGCACTGGAAATTGTGAAGGCTTTTTTGGAAACGCCGTTTTCCAATGATGAACGTCATATAAGAAGAATTAACCAAATTGAAGACTGAAGAGAAAGAAGGAACGAAGATGAGCAAATTATTCGTATCTGAACATCCTATGATTCAGAGCAAAATGGCCATGTTAAGAAACAAAGACACAGGTTCTAAGGAATTTCGTGAAATCATTGGTGAAGTTGCCATGCTTTTGTGCTACGAAGCAACCAGAGATTTGCCCTTGACAGAAATCGAGGTAGAAACACCTGTGGCATTGGCACAGTGCCGCACCATTGATACGAAACTGGCTATTGTACCCATCTTGAGAGCAGGGATTGGTATGACAGATGGTTTGTTAAACTTAATGCCCAATGCTAAGATTGGACACATTGGTCTATACCGCGACCCCGAAACATTGAATCCCGTTGAATATTACTGCAAACTGCCTTCTGATGTAGAAGAAAGAACAGTTTTCTTGACAGATCCTATGTTGGCAACAGGTGGTACTGCAGAAGCGGCTATTGGCTTTTTGAAGGATAGAGGCGTAAAACACATCATTATGCTTTGTATTCTTGCAGCGCCCGATGGTGTAAAGAGAGTACAGGAAACACACCCTGATGTTGATATTTACGCAGCAGCATACGATGGTACATTGAATGACCATGGCTATATCGTTCCTGGTTTGGGCGATGCTGGCGATAGAATTTTTGGAACAAAGTGAATATAAAAAATAAGTAAAAGGGGATTTTTTTAAGTCCCCATTTTCCTGTATAGGGAGTTTCTCCCGGTCGTTAGGAGAGGATTTTTGGATGCAGCATAATTGGTTATTATATATAGCGGCTTTCGCAAGTGCATTTGCGATTACGCTAGTAACAACTCCCCTTGCAAAATGGATTTCCATAAAGTGCGGAGCAATCGATTATCCAAAGGACAGAGGTGTCCACAAAAAACCGATGCCCAGAATGGGTGGCGTAGCCATCGTATTGGGTTTCACCATTACGGTTTTAATGGTATTTTATTTTGACAAAAGTATGAGCACAAAGCAATTTGTTGGCTTTCTCACAGGTGCATTATTGATAGCAGGGTTAGGTGTTTTGGATGATATGAAAAACCTACCTGCAAAGTTGAAGTTTTGTGTGCAGATTGTGGCAGCCCTCATTGTTATTTTTTCAGGCACCCAAATTCAGGTGGTACTTTGGCCTGTAACAGCAGCGTTACAGAAATTCAGTATCCCTATTACGTTGATCTGGATCGTTGGTGTAACCAATGCAGTTAACCTAATTGATGGTTTGGATGGCTTGGCAGCTGGTGTTTCTTCCATTGCGGCTTTAAGCCTAATGGTGCTTTGTATCATGACTGGTAGCAATACGGCGGTGGTTTTAACGGCCGCTCTTGCAGGTGCTTGCCTTGGATTTTTGCCTAGAAACTTTAATCCCGCTGAAATCTTTATGGGAGATACAGGTTCAACCTTCCTTGGCTTTGTTTTGGCAGTTACCAGTATTCTGGGAGTATTTAAAGGCTATGCCCTTTTGGCAGTTAGTGTGAGCGTGTTGTGTTTAGGTTTGCCGGTTTTTGATACGATTTTTGCTATGCTTCGGCGTATGGCAAAGCATCAGCCGATTATGCAGCCAGACCGTGGGCATTTGCATCACCGTTTGATTGACAGAGGGTTTACACAAAGGCAGGCAGTGTTGATTTTATATGCTGTGAGCCTTTGCTTAGGATGCTTGGCGATTTTTATATCTTTTAAAGATTCAAGAATTATTGTGGTTGTATTACTAACAGTAATTCTGTTAAGTTTTATTATTTATTATTTTAATGTTCATGTGAAACATAAAAGTAAGTAAAAAAAAGGCTGTCCCAAGACGGAAACGTCAGTGGCAGTCTTTTCTTAACGGTTAAAACATGCTATACTTAAAGTTACGAAATAATGGATGGAAGGGAGGATACATATGGCGAAAGAGATTTCTCTATCAAGGGATTTTATAGAAAAGGAACTACCATTGGCACCACCGCTGTATGTTTCTATCTATCTGATGAGCAAAGCCTTAGAGGAGGCTGATGCTGCGAAGATTGCTGAAAAACTGAACGTGCTGGAAAGTGATGTTGTTCGTGCGTGGCAATATTGGAAAGATAGAGAGGTAGTTAGGCCTGTCCAAACATCCCAAAGTCGAGTGTATTTGGAACAACGCCCAGAATATGGAACGGCGGAGCTATCTGAGTATATGAAGCACCAAGAAATGAAAGAATTGCTACAAACAGCACAACGGAAATTAGGCAAGCCTTTGACACAACAGGATATTAGTATGATTTATGGTTTTTATGATTGGCTTGGTTTCCCTTTAGACCTTATTGAAGTTTTACTGTCTTATTGTGTTTCTGACGGGTTTAAAGGAATGCGATACATTGAAAAGGTCGCTATGGCATGGGCAGAAGAAGGTATAGACACTGTTGAGAAGGCAGCACAATATATTGAAATGAGGAAAACAGGATTCCATGCAATTATGCGTGCCTTTGGCCAAAGCGGGAGAATGCCCGTTGAAGGCGAAGAGGCCTATATGAAGAAATGGTTGAATGAATATGAATTGCCATTGGATGTGATTAAGCTAGCTTGTGAAAGAACGGTCATGCAAACTGGCAAGGTAAGCTTTGCATATGCCGATAGTATTCTTCGTAAATGGAAGGATGCAGGTGTAAAAACCGTAGTCGACATTGAATCTTTGGATCGTGCCTTTGCTGCTAAGAAATCCATAAAGGCGTCGGAGCCAAAGCCCACAACGGCTGCGCCAAAGCAAAACCGTTTTATAAATTATACCCAAAGGCAATGGGATTTTGAAAAATTGGAGAAGCTACAACGAGAAGAAAGAGATAAATGGTAAAGGGAGGCGGGAGCATTGGCAACAAGAACACAAATATTTCGTGAGATTTTGCGAGAGTATGATGGCTTACGCACGCAAAAGGCGGCAGAATTGCGTGAAAGGAAAGCTATGCTCTATGATAGATTGCCCCGCTTGGAGGAAATTGAGCGGGAAATGGCACTTTTGGGTACAAAAACTGCCCGTATGGTTTTGCAAGGAACCCTTGATCCACAGAAAGTTGTAGAGCAACTAAAGATAGAGCAAAAAATTCTGGAAGAGGAACGGTTATCCATTTTATCGGCAAACCATGTATCTCCAAAGTTGTTAGAGATTGAATTTGCTTGTCCCAAGTGTGGTGACACCGGATTTATTGGGACAGAGCAGTGCATCTGCTTAAAAAGGCGTTTGATGGACAAGCTTTATGATCAATCTAATGTGCGTGATATTATTAAAGTTGAGAACTTTGACAATTTTGATTTTTCTCTATACAATACTGCATCATCCAAAGAAGAGGGACTTTCCCCAAAAGCAAATGCGGAAAAGCTTTATCGCAGGGCATTGGCCTTTGTTGAGGAGTTTGGTAACGGAGCAAATTTGCTAATTTATGGTGGAACAGGTTTAGGGAAAACATTCCTGTGCAACTGTATTGCAAAAGACCTGTTGGAGAAGGGGCGTACTGTTTTATACCTAACAGCTGGCCAGCTTTTTCGTAAGTTGGAAGAGCAAAAGTTCCATAGAGATGATGATGAAGAGGAAGCTAAGGAATGGGATCAGGAGCTTTTGGAGGCTGAACTCTTAATCATTGATGACTTGGGAACTGAGTTTTCAACGATATTTACAGCATCAGAGCTTTTCCGAATTATAAACGACAGAAAGTTGGCAAAAAAGGCTGTTGTTATTTCCACAAATTTAGGTCCTACGGAATTAATGAGTCTTTATTCGGATCGTGTTACATCCAGATTCTTTGGTGAATTTGAGCAAATGAAATTTTTTGGGGATGACATACGAATCGTTAAGAAATTTAAAAAATAATAATAGATAAAAGAGGGAACACCTATTGTAAAAATGGGATGTTCCTTTTTTGTTTGAAAAATTTTAAAATTAAGGGGAGTTCAGGTCTATTTTTATTTGCATTGCAACTCTGGTTAGCTTGAATTTTGAACAAGTTAATGCATACAAAATTATTAGGCAATAATAGGGATTTGTGGTATAATAAATTTACAAAAGTAAATAGAATTTCTGTATATAGTTTTTTGTATTGGGATTGTATTTCTTTTGTGAAAGCAATAGAGTTGCACTGGGTAACAAATAAAGATATATTTGTAAATAGGGGCACTTTTATCTGGCTTATCATGCTGTTTTGACAGAATAGAGGTTAAAAGTTCCACCAAATTTTAATACGTAATCAATAGAAACATAATTTAAGTATAGTTTTTGAGGTGACCAATGAGGGGATTCTTTATTTCGGTGGAGGGCAGCGACGGTAGCGGCAAATCCACACAGATTAAAAAAATAGAAGCATATTTGAAAAGTAAGAATCAGGAAATCCTACTTACAAGGGAGCCTGGGGGAACGGTGATTTCTGAAAAAATTAGAGAATTGTTGCTAGACCCTGCAAATAAAGAAATGTCTGTCACGGCAGAAATGTTGTTATATGCTGCGGCAAGAGCCCAACATTTAGAAGAATTCATCCTTCCAAACTTGAAACAAGGAAGAAATGTTTTGACAGACAGATTTACGGATTCCAGCATTGCTTATCAGGGCTTTGGGAGAGAACTGGGGGACGTTGTGGCAGAGGTAAACCATATTGCAACAAGGGGTATTTACCCAGACATTACGTTTTTTTTAGATCTTTCTCCTGATGCAGGCATAGCAAGAAAGAAAGCAGAGATAGATCATACTATGGATCGTTTGGAGCTTGAAAAAACGGAGTTTCACCAAAGGGTATATAACGGCTATAAGGCTTTATGTGATTTGCATGGGCAACGCATCTGCCGTATTGATGCAAGCAGAGATATAGACACGGTTTTTGCTGAGATACAGGCAGGTTTGGATAGATTATTTGGTTTTTAAATAAATGACGGGAGGGGTATATATGAAGCTCATTATTGCCATTATTCAAGACGAGGACGCGGGAGAAGTTATCTCCAATCTGAACAAAGCTAGTTTTCAGGTAACGAGGTTGGCGACGAAAGGCGGCTTTTTGCGAGCAGGAAATACGACTCTCTTAACTGGCGTGGAAGATGAAAAGGTGGAAGAAGCGTTAGGTATTATCGAAGAAAACAGCAAGTCTCGCACACAATATGCAACATTGCCTTCCTCTTGTGGAGCTATGCACGGGTTTATTTTAGCACCCATTGAGGTAAACATTGGTGGGGCAACGGTTTTTGTTGTGGATGTTGAGCAGTTTAAAAAGTTTTAAAACGGAAAGAACTAAATTTAGTAATATAGCAACAGGTATATGACATTTAAAAGGAGTGGGCGCATTGTATACCTTTCAAGAAATTTGGGGCAATCAGCGTCTGCTCCAACATTTGCGTATAGCGGTAAAAAATGAAAAAACGTCCCACGCATACTTATTTGTTGGTGGGGCAGGTGCTGGAAAGCGAATGATTGCAAATACCTTTGCAAAATACCTCTTATGTTCTGGTCGCCAGGAAGAGGCTTGTGGTATTTGTGATAGTTGTCGTGTTTTTGACAGTGGCAATCATCCTGATGTGATACATGTAACCTCAGAGAAAAAAACTTTAGGAGTAGATGAGATTCGTGGTCAGGTATTGGAAACAGTTGATATTAAGCCCTATCACTATGCAAAAAAGATATATATTATCCACCAGGCTCATACCATGACGGTTCAAGCACAAAATGCATTGTTGAAAACTTTAGAGGAGCCACCTAGCTATGCTGTTTTTTTGCTTCTGGCGGAGAATGAAGATGCATTTTTGCCCACCATTTTGTCAAGAACAGTCACATTGAAAATCAGCCCTCTCTCAGAGGAAGAGATTAGCCGTTATTTGATTCAAAAGGGGCTAACAACTGCTGAGGAGGCTGTGTTTTTTGCGGCTTATGGACAGGGAAGAATCGGGCATGCGTTAGAGCTTATAGAAGATGAAACTTTTGGACAAATGAGAGAGAATATCTTAAAACAAATGAGTCAGTTGTCATCAATGAAATTGGCTGATGTATTGCTTTTAGCAAAGGAATGGGAAATATATAAGAATGATTACCGATTTTTAGATATTATTGATTTATGGTATCGGGATTTGCTTGTGGCAAAATCATTGCGGGATGAAGGATTCCTCATACAAAAAGACAAAAAAGAAATGATTTTTTCTGCTGCCAAGGAGCCAACAGAAATTTTGGCTAAAAAGGCGGCAGCTGTGATAAAGGCAAAAGAACGTTTAAAACAAAACGGAAATTTTCGGCTAACCTTGGAGGTTATGCTGATGGAGTTAAAGGAGAATAAAACCTAATGATTGAAGTGGTAGGAATTCGATTTAAAAAAGCAGGGAAAATGTATTACTTTGATCCCGATGGATTAAAGCTGGATAAAGAGGATTACGCCATTGTGGAAACGGCTCGTGGCGTGGAATATGGCATGGTAATCAAGGAGAACACTTTTGTGCCAGAGGAGACTATTGTACCTCCCCTTAAAAAGGTACTTCGAAAAGCAACAAAAGATGATGCCCGTACAGTAGAAAATAATGAGAAAAAAGAGGCTGAAGCTTTCCAAATTTGCCTTGGGAACATTGCACGCTTGGGCTTGGATATGAAACTGGTTGATGTGGAAATGACTTTTGACCGAAACAAGCTGATTTTCTATTTTACTTCTGATGGCAGAGTAGACTTTAGAGAGTTGGTAAAGGAGTTGGCAGCAACTTTTCGCACCCGTATCGAATTGCGTCAGATAGGTGTGCGTGATGAAGCTAAGATGTTAAATGGAATTGGCATCTGCGGCAGAACTCTATGTTGTGCTACGTTCTTGGGGGACTTTCAGCCTGTATCCATCAAGATGGCCAAAGAGCAGAGTCTTTCTTTGAACCCTACAAAAATCAGTGGAATTTGCGGACGTTTGATGTGTTGTCTAAAGTATGAGGAAGATGTTTATGAAGAATTAAACCGCAAGCTTCCAAAGGTAGGGGATATTATTGCAACACCTGATGGAACAGGTGAGATTCTTTCTGCCAATGTATTGCTTCAGCAAGTGAAGGCAGCGGTAAGAAAAAAAGAAAATGATCCACCAACCATTGCTTTTTATCATGCAGATGAAATTAAGCTGATTAAAGCAAAAAAGAAGAAAAAACAAGAACCCATTCCTGAGGAATTAAAGGCTTATGAGGACTGAAATTAAGATAAATGAATATGAACGTATAGATGACTTGCATCGCAATGGTTATAAAATCATTCAAGACCCAAAACGCTTTTGCTTTGGCGCAGACGCAGTGCTACTTAGTGGCTTTGCGAAGGTCAAGAAGGGTGAAAAGGTATTGGATTTGGGCACAGGAACGGGTATTATCCCTATTTTGCTTGAGGCAAAAACCATGGGAAGCCACTTTACAGGGCTAGAAATTCAGGATGAGAGTGCTGAGATGGCCGAAAGAAGTGTGGCTTTAAATGGGCTGGAGGAGAAGATATCGATATGCTGTGGTGATGTAAAGCAAGTTAGTCAAATTTTTAAGGGCAAAAAATTTGAAGTGGTGACCTCTAATCCACCTTATATGAATGAGGGGGCAGGCCTTGTTAACCCCTTTAATGCAAAGGCAATCGCCCGGCATGAGGTTCTTTGTTCGTTGGAGGACGTAGTTTCTGGGGCATCAAAAGTTATGGAGAGTGGCGGAAGGTTTTACATGATACATCGTCCCCACAGGCTTACAGATATCATTATACTTTTTCGTCAGTATCGGTTAGAACCAAAGCGTTTGCGCCTTGTTCATCCTTTTCAGGATAAGGAGCCTACCATGGTTTTAATTGAAGGTATAAAGGGCGGAAACCCAGGAATTAAGGTGAGTCCACCCCTAGTTATTTATAGTGAACCGGGGAAGTATACCGAAGAAGTATATGAAATTTATTATGGAGAAGGACAAGCATGATACAAGAAAAGGCAGGAACTTTATATCTTTGTGCAACACCCATCGGAAATATGGAGGATATCACCCTTAGAACTTTAAAGCTTCTGGAAAGCGCTGATGTGATTGCAGCAGAGGATACAAGAAATACACTGAAGCTTCTAAATAGATTTGAAATTAAAACACCCATGACCAGTTATCACGAACATAATAAAGTGGGAAAAGGGCCTTTTTTGATAGAAAGGCTTCTGGCTGGCGAGAATATTGCCTTAGTGACGGATGCCGGTATGCCGGGAATTTCTGATCCGGGGGCAGACTTGGTAAAGCTATGCTATGAGGCAGGTGTACCCGTTACAGTTGCACCTGGCGCGTCTGCGGCGGTTGTTGCATTAGTGTTATCAGGCTTAGATACAAGAAGGTTTGTATTTGAGGGTTTTTTACCATCGGATAAAAAAGAAAAGCGTGCGATTATGCAAACATTAGAAAAAGAACATCGTACTATGATTTTTTACGAAGCACCTCATCGTCTGCTAGATACTTTGGAAGAACTGGAAGGTATATTTGGTGGAGAACGTCAGTGTGCAGCCATCAGAGAGCTAACGAAAAAATTTGAAGAGGTACGACGGTACTCCATTGAAAACCAAAGGCTTTATTTCAAAGAAAATCAGCCTAAGGGTGAATTTGTTTTGGTAATAGAAGGTCTTTCCTTGGAGGAGCAGAGGAGGGAAGCTCAGGCTAGTTGGGAAGAAATATCTATTTCTGATCATATTCAAAGGTATTTGGATCAAGGTTTGAGCGAAAAAGATGCAATGAAGCAAGCCGCGAAAGATAGGGGTGTTTCAAAGCGAGATGTCTATAAAGAATATAAAGGGAATGAATAGATTTCCTTATATAACATAGATAAAAGGAAAGGGGTGTTTGGGAATGTTAGATGGTTTTTTAGCTTTGCGTTGGCAGGATTTTTTGTTTGCTGCATGTGTTGCATATGTGATTTTTTCCTTGGTAAGACGATCTCAAAGATTGTTTGGAAAGAATCCTCAAGATAGTGACTATAAAGTGCGAAATGTGGATATGGTGGATGTTTATGAGAAGTGTAAAGAACTATTCCCAATTCAAAAGCTTACTTTCCATGGGAAGGAATTTACCCGTGGTATGCGAATAAAGGTAGTGACAATTCAGAAGAAAATCATTGAAGGTGAATTGATTGGTATTAATAAAGTGAATTTGATATGTATACGAACTCATAATCAGATTATTGCCCATCAGTTAGAAAAGATTGAAGAAATTACAGATATAGAGTAATTGTTAAAAGGCTATTTCCAATTTGGGAGATAGCCTTTTTGATTGCCCACAGACTTGTCGAAATATGACGGAAATAAAAACCTTAACAGGATTTTAGCGGGTTGAAATATTGAATTTACTGGTTTTCAGCATATAATTAAAATAAGTATGGATAAAATTTAATACAATATTTAGGGGTCAACCCTGCAAGATTTAATAAATATTGAATTATCCAATGAAATTATTTATATATATGGCCTTAGGGCGAAGTTGGGGAAGACATATATGGAAGTATATCAGTTGGAAAATTGATAGCAGAAGTATATTGAGGGGGTATGGCAAGTGAGGCATCATGATGAAAGTTTTAGCACTACATATAAAATGGGCATTGACATTGGCTCTACAACTGTAAAGGTTGTTTTGGTCAATAATAAATTGGAAATGGTTTTTCACTGCTATCGCAGGCATTTCTCTGAAATCAAAAAGACATTAATGAATATCATTCAAGAGGCTAAGGAACAGCTAGGAGACGCTTGCTTTTCAATTATGATTACAGGCAGTGGTGGTGTTTCTTTGGCAAAAAGCATTGGTGTCGAATTTATACAAGAGGTTGTTGCTACTGCAAAGGCATTGGAAACAGCGGCACCCTTAACAGATGTTGCCATTGAGCTTGGTGGTGAGGATGCTAAGATTATTTATTTTGATGGCGGCAGTGTTGAACAAAGAATGAATGGCGTTTGTGCCGGTGGTACGGGCTCATTTATCGATCAAATGGCAAGCCTTTTGCAGACAGATGCAACAGGCTTGAATGAATTGGCTAAGGCGTATTCTGTTATTTATCCAATTGCTTCCCGTTGTGGTGTATTTGCAAAAACAGACATTCAGCCATTGATAAATGAGGGAGCAAAGAGAGAAGACTTGGCGGCTTCTATTTTTCAAGCCGTGGTAAATCAGACGATTGCTGGACTTGCATGTGGTAAGCCCATTCGGGGGCATGTTGCCTTTTTGGGTGGACCCCTTCATTTTTTGTCAGAGCTTCGCAAGAGGTTTATTGAGACTTTAAAATTAACAGATGAAACAACCATAATTCCGGAAAACTCTCATTTGTTTGCTGCCTACGGTACCGCTGTTTCCTGCAAGGATGAGGAATTCTTTAATTTCTCTGAAACTTTGCAAAAGCTAAACAGGGATACAGAACTGGTGGCAGAGGTTGGACGAATGGAGCCTTTGTTCCGTGATGAAAAAGAATATAAAGTTTTTAAGGATAGGCATGACCGCAATAAAGTAAAAAGAACGGCAATCACCACTTATCATGGGGATGCCTTTTTAGGTATAGATGCCGGTTCTACCACAACAAAAGTTGCCTTGGTTGCTGACGATGGCAGTTTGCTATACTCATTTTATGCTAGCAACGAAGGAAATCCTCTGGGAGTGGTAACAAAAAGTTTGAATGAAATGTATGACTTAATGCCTGCAGATATAGTAATTCGCAATTCCTGTGTGACAGGGTATGGCGAGGGGCTCCTAAAAGAAGCACTCATGGTGGATTTGGGTTATATAGAGACTGTGGCGCATTATAAAGCTGCCCAGTTTTTCCGTCCCGATGTAGACTTTATCTTAGACATTGGCGGACAGGATATGAAGTGTATCCGTATTAAAGATAATGTGATTGATAGCGTCCTGTTAAATGAGGCTTGTTCATCCGGATGTGGTTCCTTTATTGAAACCTTTGCTAAGTCCCTAAATTATGGTGTGGCGGACTTCGCCAAGATTGCCCTTTTTGCAAAGCATCCCATTGATTTGGGTTCCCGTTGCACCGTTTTTATGAACTCCCGTGTAAAACAGGCGCAAAAAGAGGGTGCGGATGTATCGGATATTTCCGCAGGTTTGGCCTATTCTGTTATTAAGAATGCATTATTGAAGGTAATTAAGATTGCAGACCCCAAATCCATGGGAAAATCTATGGTGGTGCAAGGGGGAACTTTTTATAATGATGCAGTGCTTAAAAGCTTTGAAATGATTAGCGGTAAGCAGGCAGTTCGCCCAGATATTGCAGGAATTATGGGGGCTTTTGGAGCAGGGCTAATTGCAAGAGATAGATACGAGGCTGGTTATCAAACAACGCTAATTAGCCGTGATGAAATGAATGCCCTGGAAGTTCGCTCTAATATGGCAAGATGCCAAGGGTGTACAAATCATTGCCTTTTAACAATCAATATGTTTAGCGGTGGCAGACGCTTTGTTACAGGAAATCGCTGTGAAAGAGGGTTGGGCAAGGAAAAAATAGAAAATCCTGCACCTAACCTCTATGAATATAAGCGCCATAGGTTGTTTGATTATGAACCATTGACTTTAGAGGCAGCAAAAAGAGGGACGGTTGGTATTCCACGAGTTTTGAATATGTGGGAGGATTATCCTTTCTGGTATACCTTCTTTACAAAACTGGGGTATCGAGTTGTACTTTCCCCTTATTCCTCCAAGGAAATCTTTGAAAAAGGGATGGAGTCTATTCCAAGTGAATCTGTGTGTTACCCTGCAAAATTGGTGCATGGACATATTATGTATTTGATTGAGCAGAATGTGGATATGATTTTCTATCCTGGTGTTGTATACGAACGTAGAGATAGTTCCGCCGCCGACAATAATTATAACTGTCCTATTGTCGCATCCTATAATGAAAATATAAAGAACAATGTAGAAGAATTGCAGGAAAAGGGTATCCGCTTTATGAATCCTTTTATTGCGATGGATAAAATCGAAACTGTTTTAAAGCGTATGACCGAGGAATTCTCACCTTTGGGTTGTACCCAAAAAGAGGTTGAAGAGGCAGTGGGATGTGGCTGGAATGAATGGACTGCATTCCGTCGGGATATGCATATAAAAGGCGAAGAAACCTTGCGCTATATCGAAGAGAAAGGCATGACAGGGATTGTTTTAGGGGGAAGACCATATCATGTGGACCCTGAAATCAACCACGGCATTCCAGAACTCATTGCTGGTTATAATATTGCAGTGTTTACGGAGGATAGTATTGCCCATCTTGGAAAAGCAAAGCGCCCTACCATTGTTAGAGACCAGTGGACATATCACTCCAGATTATATGAAGCAGCGGCATTTGTAAAAACGCAAGAAAACCTTGAATATGTGCAACTAAACTCCTTCGGGTGTGGGTTGGATGCAGTAACAACGGATGAGGTAAAGGCTATCTTAAATGCTTCTGGAAAGATATATACTGTATTAAAGATTGATGAGGTGAACAACCTTGGTGCGGCACGTATTCGTATTCGTTCTTTAATCGCAGCTTTGGAAGATAGAAAAGAGAAGGGTGTTTCCCTTAAAGAAGGAGATGCAAGCTTACACAGGGTATTGTTTACAAAAGAGATGAGAAAACAATATACTATTTTGTGCCCGCAGATGTCACCCATTCATTTTAATATCTTGCAACCAGCTATCCGTGCCTGTGGTTATAACCTAGAGGTTATGGAGGCAATGGATAGTAGTGCCATCGATACTGGACTTAAGTATGTAAACAACGATGCCTGTTATCCAGCGTTGATTGCCATTGGGCAATTGATGAATGGCTTGTTTTCAGGCAAATATGACTTGAATCGCACTGCTCTTTTGATTTCCCAAACTGGGGGTGGATGTAGAGCAACGAACTATATCTCATTTATCCGTAAAGCATTGGTAAATGCGGGTATGCCTAATATCCCTGTTATCTCTATCAACCCTGCGGGTCTGGAAAAAAATCCTGGTTTTACCATAAGCCCAAGGCTATTAAATCGAGCATTGCAGGCCTTGGTATATGGCGATGTATTTATGCGAGTTTTATATCGCACACGTCCCTATGAAAAGATAAAAGGTTCAGCGAATGCATTGTATGAAAAGTGGAATCAAAAGGTTAAAAGGGATATTGCCACAGGCAATTATTTTACATACAAAGAAAACATTCGTGGAATTATTCGCGAATTTGACGAACTTGAGCTGTTGGATATAGAAAAGCCAAAGGTAGGTGTGGTAGGTGAAATCTTGGTTAAGTTCCACCCCACAGCCAACAACGATTTAGTAAACCTTTTGGAGCGAGAGGGTGCTGAGGCAGTTGTGCCTGATTTGCTGACATTTGGTTTGTACTGCTGTTATAATGCTACCCAGAAAGAAAAATATTTAGGTGGTTCAAGAAAAAATAGAGTTATTGCAGATACAGTAGCAAAGGTCATTGAATTGTATCAAAAACCTATGCTAAGTGCACTAAAGAGGAGCACACGGTTTGATTGCCCTCAAGATATAAGAGAACTGGGTAAGTACGCTGAGAAAGTGGTTTCCTTGTGTAACCAGACAGGGGAAGGTTGGTTCTTGACAGCGGAGATGATCGAGCTAATTCATAGTGGTGTTGCAAATATTGTTTGTACACAGCCCTTTGGATGCTTGCCAAACCATGTTGTTGGAAAAGGTGTAATAAAGGAATTACGTAAGCAGTATCCCCTTTCAAACATCGTTGCCATTGACTATGACCCTGGTGCTAGCGAGGTAAACCAGCTTAATCGTATTAAATTAATGCTTGCAAGTGCGAATAAGAACATGGAGGCTGTACGTTCCAACAGTTTGAACAGATCTCATTCTTTGGAGCAGGCCGCATTTCATGTGCGTGAGGATGAAAGGGATTGCTAAGCCATCTTCTGTATTCATCCATAAATGGTTGTAAATTAGAGTAGGGAATAGATAAGGCATGGTGTTTCACTATGCCTTATTTTAATGGATTTTAGGAAGATATTTGTAGACGAATTTTCCAATGTTGACAATGGAAGCCAGATGAAACTATACTTGTGGAAGTATTTATATGAGTCTGTTGGTTTGGGGAGGGTTATCCACAATGGTGTCAATGGGGGAAGAAAGCTTTAAGGCAATATTTAATGCCATGCAGGGCGTAATGGTTTATGTAGTACAACGGGATACATACGAAATATTGTTTTACAACCATGAAGCAAAAAGAAACCTAGACAATTTTGATATAGGTGTTTTGTTGGATTGGAAATTTGGAAAACACTCGTGTGGAGAACGAGAGATAGTTAATGACAAAGTGGATCTGGCAGATTTATATACAAACGAATTTGGACAAAACTTTAGGGTTACCTGCTCTTCTATTGTGTGGGCGGACAAAGAGGCCATTTCATTATCTATATCAAATATTTCTTTTAAGAAAGGAATGGAGTCCGGCATGTCTTTGAGGGAGCAACAGCTCTTGATGGAGAAGGAAGCTCTATTTAATAGCTTACCGGGCTATGTTTTAAAGATATCCATTGGTGAGGAGATAATATTGCTAGACGCCAGTAAAACCTTTTATGAATTTTTTGGTGGGGTAAGTAAGGATTACCTTGTGGGCGACAATGTTGTTGCAGAGGATAGGCAGTTTGTTGTGACTGAAATTAAGGAAAAGGGGAAATTGGGGCAACCCATTTCCATGGAGTGTCGGGTTCGTGATAAGTATGGGCAGGTCGTTTGGGTGCAAGGCGAAGGAAAAATGATAGGCATGGAAAAGGAAAACCCTATTTATTTAATGATTTTGCTTAATATCAATACAATTAAAGAGACTCAGGCGGAATTGCTGCAAGAGCGTGAAAGGTATCGTTTGGCAGTGGCAAATATGGCAGATGGCATTTTTGAATATTATGTGCAGGAAGATTTTCTTATTTATCATAAAACGTTTAAAGATAGTCAAGACGGTGTAAAAAGACGTAATTATTTACAAACAGTCAGGAACCCATCTGCCGCATCTGCCGAGTCCTTTGCTAAATTTAAGGAGATACTTCGGGGGGAGAGTACGGGTGCCGAAATAGAAGTATATAACAAAGCGGAGAAGAGGAAAGAATGGTTTTTTTGCCAAGGTAACACTATTTTCGAGGCTGGGAAACTAAAAAAAGTAATTGGCACCTTCCGAAATATTGATGCCATTAAAAAAGAGCAGTTAAAGATTGAAGAACGCCTTCAGTTTGAAAAGAAGAAAAGCCGCATGTCAGATCAAAGGTTTCTACAAGTTGTGAACCAGCTATATGATCTTATTTTAGAGGTGGACTTACGAAATCGGGAGGTTTATGTCTGGAAAGATTCCCAGGCGTATGCCCCATTTATACCTAGAAATGAGTCGGTGTGGGACTTTATGGCTTCGGAGGCTGCGGAGTTGATACACCCTGATTTTCGTGAAGAAGTACGGGATGCTTTTTCTTTTGACTCTTTGCTAAGTGCATTTTACCAAGGCAAAAAGGAAGTAGTGGTGGAGGTCTTGGCAAAGAATAATATGGGTGTTTATCGTTGGCATCGTGTTTTGGTTCAGCCTATTAAACAGGACATTGAAATGATGCGGGTGATTATATACTTTAGGGATATTCACGAGCAAAAATCTAGGGAGAACCAACAGCGATTGGCTATTCAGGATGCTTTGAGGCTGGCTGAGCGAGCAAATGCAGCAAAGGGTGAATTTTTATCACAAATGTCCCATGATATTAGAACGCCTATGAATGCAATTATGGGAATGACCACCATAGCAGAGGCACAGGTGGATAACAAAGAAAAGGTAATAGATTGCTTGGCAAAAATCAGCTCTGCCTCAAAATATCTTCTGGGTTTAATCAATAACATTCTTGATATGAGCAGGATTGAAAGCGGGAAGATGCCCCTTGTTGTAAATGAATTTAGTATTCGTGAATTGTTACAGGAAGCTATTGTCTATGGCTTTGCCCAGGGGCAATTAAAAGAGCAGGAATTTATTGTGACTTTAAAAGACGACACAGAGGAGATTTATAAAGGAGATATACTTAGGATCAACCAAATTTTAATTAACTTATTGAGCAATGCTTTTAAATATACACCACCTAAAGGGAAAATTACGTTCAACGTTGAGATGAGAAAATTAGAAGAGAAAGAGGCTTTACTCCAAGTTTCTGTGATGGATAATGGCATAGGTATCGAAGAAGGCTTTTTGGATAAGCTCTTTATTCCCTTTGAACAAGGTGAGGGTAAGATGCAAGAGGAGGGGACAGGGCTAGGGTTAGCCATTTCCCAAAATCTGGCGATAATGATGGGTGGCCAAATCTTTGTGGAAAGTGAAGTGGGGAAAGGAAGTGTTTTTTTCTTTGAACTTCCAATCAAGAGGAAAGACGTGGAAGTGGAAGTACCAAGTTCAGGCGAAAAGAGAATGATTGATACGAAAGATAATAGTGATGAAGTGGACAGAAGTTGGCTTGAAAGTTTGGGTAATGCCAGAGTTTTATTGGTAGAAGATAATGAGTTAAACGTGGAAATTGTTAAAACGTTACTGGAAATGCATAATATTATTGTCGATGTTGCGAGGAACGGGCAGGAATGTATTTTAATGTTCCAACGGGCTGAAGAGAATACATATTTGGCTATTTTAATGGATATCCAAATGCCTATTATGAATGGGTATGAAGCAACAAAGGAAATTCGTCAGATGCCGCGTTCTGATGCAAAGAGCATTCCCATTATAGCTATGACAGCAAACGCCTTTCCGGCAGATATACAGCAAACGAGGGCGGTGGGAATGACGGAGCATATTGCAAAGCCAATAGATATCCAAGTGCTATTTTCTGTATTAAAAGGGTATCATGATGAAATGAAAGAGGCGTGAAGAACGTAGAGAAGGTCCGCTGATTTTAAGAAATAATAGCGAATAGTTAGTTTTTTTAATTATGATAGGAACTTTATAGATATATTTTTAGTCAAAGATGAGGGGACTCTGGCGACCTTTACTGTGATTTTTAGGAGTGGGTTGGTCGTGGAAAATTTACAGGAAGTCGCAGTTAAATCTATAAGGACTATAAAATACCAATGAAAGTGATATAAGGCAGTATGTTCCACTTATTTATTTCTGGGTTTTTAGGCTAAAATTGTATAGAAGATGTAAGATGCAAAAACTGTACTTTTGTGGAGATATTCTGTATAATGGAGTAAATAAGTGTATTCTGACCTATGTTATGGGGGACAAAGAATGGAAAAGAAAATTTTAATTGTAGATGATGAGAAAAACATTGTTGATATTATAGCATTTAATCTAAAAAAAGAAGGTTATAAAATACTAAAGGCTGCCGATGGGGCAGAGGGTGTTAAGCTAGCTTTAGCGGAAAATCCAGATTTGATTTTATTAGATATTATGATGCCTAAGATGGATGGTTATGAGGCTTGCAAAAAGATAAGGGAGAAGAAAAACACTCCGATTATCATGCTTACAGCCAGGGCCGAAGAGGTTGATAAGGTATTGGGGTTAGAATTAGGAGCTGACGACTATGTAACTAAGCCTTTTGGTGTTAGGGAGTTAATGGCTAGAGTTAAGGCAAACTTACGCCGTCAGATTGTACAGGAGGAACCTGTTGCTGAGGTGGTTGAGGGTTCTGTATATGGTAGGTTAAATATTAATTTAGAACGTTATGAAGTACGCAAAGATGATAAAGTGCTTGATTTGACTTTGCGGGAATTTGAACTTTTAAAGTTTCTTACCCAACAAAAAGGACAGGTATTTTCACGAGAAACCCTGCTGGAAAAAGTGTGGGGGTATGAGTATTTTGGGGATGTGCGTACAGTTGATGTAACAGTTCGTCGTCTAAGGGAAAAGTTGGAGGATGATCCGGGGAAACCTGAATATATATTAACTAAAAGAGGCGTTGGCTATTATTTTGATTGCTAAGGAAGACGGGGTTGGAGCCTTTGAGAAGTATTAAGTGGAAATTAATAATCATGTATCTTGGGCTTGTGCTGATAGTGATGATTGTCAGTGGTTCCTATATTTTGTTGAGCCTTAGAAATATTGAGCTTGAAAAATCGAGACAGCAGCTAGAGCTATATGCTGAAAAAATCAATGACCAAGTTTTGGAGGATAATACTCCTGAGCATTTTCAGGAGAACCTTATGAGAACGGTTACAGATGCAGTTGGTATTCAGGGTAATATTTTAGATGCAAATGGGGATACTGTGGCATCTACCTCTGTGTTAGAAGCACCGTATCCTGTTTATAATGATCAGGCAATTATTGCTGCCATGAATGGTATGGCTTCATTTTCTTCTGGTAAGAAGAGTACGGATACCTTTGGCTTGCTAAAGGAATGGATGAGTTATGCGGCGCCCATTAAAGGGGACAATGATAAAGTTTCATACATTATCTATACTCGGTTGGATGCAGGAGATATGCGTTCAAGCTTAGATCAGACTACAAAGACAATTATAATTGCTGTTGCCATTTCTTTACTGTTGGCAGTGATTATGGGTTATGTGTTTGCGCAAACTTTAACTGGACCCATTTTGGCACTGACCAAAGGTGCAAAGAACATGGCGGAGGGGAATTTTGAGCAGAGCCTGAAAGTGCGAAGTAGCGATGAGATTGGACAGCTCACAAGTAGCTTTAACTATATGGCATCTGAGTTAACCAAGAATATGTCTGAAATTTCCAAAGAAAAAAACCGGTTGGAAATTTTGCTTCATAATATGAGTGATGGTGTTATTTCGTTTAATAAAGACGGAGAATTGATGCTTGCCAATACGGCAGCAACTGAGATGCTGGGTGTAGATCAAATTGATATGGATTTCTCCAGCTTTATCCGAGAGTATGATATTAACTCTGGAGTATATTTGGATATGGGAAATGAACCTTCCAAGAAAGTTACTTTTCCTGTGGGTAAGCAGTTTATCAATGCAAACTTTACCCCATATTATAGTACCAATGGGAAAATCGAAGGTTTGGTCGTGGTATTACAAGATATCACTGAGCAGAAAAAGTTGGATGATATGCGTAAAGAGTTTGTTGCCAACGTGTCACATGAGCTTAGAACGCCACTTACAACGGTTAAGAGCTATACCGAAACCTTAATGGACGGTGCTATGGAGGATAAGGAAATCGCCATGGAGTTCTTAGGCATTATTGATAGTGAGGCAGACCGTATGGCCTTCTTGGTACGGGACTTATTACAATTATCCCGTTTTGATAATAAGCAAGTACACCTTGACATTGTGGAAATTGATATGAATGAGTTTCTATGCCTTACCGTAAAGCAGAACAAAATCCATGCGGAAGCAAAACGACAGGAACTCAGCTTTGAACCTTATTCCAAGGCCGTGATTATCCATGGTGATAGAGATCGTGTGGGTCAGGTGGTTAACAACATTGTTACGAATGCAATGAAATATAGTTTAGAACAGGCTATAATCAAGATTTATATTACTGAGGACGATACTTATTACAAAGTATCCGTTAAAGATACGGGTATGGGTATCTCTAGGGAAGACCTGCCTCGTATTTTTGAGCGCTTTTATCGGGTTGACAAGGCCCGAAGCCGTGCCATGGGTGGAACTGGCCTTGGCCTTGCCATAGCCAAGGAAATCATGGAAAGTCATGGGGGGAAATTGACGGCGGAAAGTGAATATGGCAAGGGAACAGTTATGACAATGTGGTTCCCAAAAGAATCCCCTGAAGAAAAGATAAAAGAAGTTTAATAACCTTTTGCTGCAAATTAAAACCGCTAATTGAGCAGTGGAAAAAGATGTTATAAAACTGTAAGCACGTTGTAACATGAATGTAATAATTCCGTTGTATAATAATATATGATTATTATGTACAATGGAATGGAGGTGTCAGGAATGAAATTGAAGAACAAGCTGGTTACGATGCTTATGTTTGTCTTGTTATTCTCATTTTCGCCTGTTAGTGCCTTTGCTGATGAAATAGATAATCCTGCGCCTATATCAATTTCTAGTGGTTTGGTTTTTGATACAGATGGACAGGAAGCGACTTTCGATAGTTCTCGTATGGTTTATGGCGAAGCTGTACCCTGCACTCAGATTGCTGTGACAATTTGTCGCAAGGATTCCGAAGGGAAGCTACTTCAAGAATACAACGAAGATTATGAAGTAGGATCTTTGGGAATATTTAGTATGGTGCTACCATTGGAGTTAGGCACCAACTATATTGAGTTTGTAGTAAATTGTGAGAACTATGATGAAACCACATATAACTTTGAGGTTATAAGAAAGTCTCAGACAGTGAAGGAAGAATTAAAAAGCTTGATTGCTTTACCAAAATTGATACAAAGCTTCAGATAAAAATTTATAGAAAAAGCGGTGGGATCAAATGAAATTATACAAAATCACGAATTTTGTCATTGTTGCTTTGGTCATAGCTGCGGTTTATCAAACAGGAGAGTTATGGCTTGAGGGAACGTCGAGTCATAACTTTTTTCATGTGCTGACAGAGGGTGAATCTTTTTCAGGCAAGCAAGCAGATGGAAATGTTCTTTTGGCGACCCGTTATGCAGTTGGTGAGGGAGAAGGCAATTTTTCTGTGTACTATCCTGATGAGACGGGGACAAGCTCTCTTTTAAAAGAGGCCAATGGCGTTTTAAATGAGATTTTATCGGATAAAGAAAATCAGGTGGAATTTGTTACGGCTGATTGGAAGGAGATACTTGGTAAGCGTTGTATTGTTATGCAGTATGACTTTATGGTTTCTTCTAGTGAATATTTGAGTCAATATAAACGATTGAAGAATAATGGAAAGATAGATTCCTTCGATTATATTACGATCATTCCGTCCAGACGACCGGGGGAAGAGAGTAAGGCCTATTTTGTAAATTCAAAAACAAATGAAAGTGTGTGTTATACCACTAAAAAAAGCCAGTCTGCAGCAGATTTTTATGCAAAACTGGTAACGGACGATCAAACAATGACATATATCTCTACGGGACAGAAAACAGGTGCATCTGTTATTTGGCGAAATCTGTTTTTACCTCAATGGGCGAACCTTCCATATCAATACAGTGGGCTGACAGAGGTGCCTGCCTTTGAAAAAGATGGTGCAGTGAGCCGGGTGGACTTGGAAAATACGGTGAAGGGGTTCTTCCGAAACTTTTCGGTGGATTGGAGCACAAAGGATGAAGGTGGTGACTTTATCTTTAGTGATAACCAGACAGTGGTAAAGTATTTTCCTGATGTAAGAGTTTTGGAGTATTACAGCTATGAGGCCTATGGCAATGATGTGAATAATACCAGTTTGCTTGAAGGTTACCAGATTAGCTGTAACTTTTTGGCAAATGATACCTCCTTATCAACGGATGTGTATTTAGCTGATATTGAGAGGAAGAGTACCGAGACAGTTTATTATTTTGATTATGTAGTAGATAATTTGCCGGTGAGCCTGTCTGTGGCGCTGCAAGATAGGATTGGAAGCAAGCATGCCATAGAGGTTACAGTGAGAAACCAAAGGGTAAAAAAATATCACCGCTATGTTGTTAATTATGAGTCAACGGGAAAACAAGATATGGAGTTGAATGTCCAATTTATTGACGCCTTGGATGATGCAAATAAGACTTATCAGAAGACGGTAGAAGAAAAAGTGATTACAGATGTAAAGAATATCTCTTTGGGCTATTATGTTGAGTTATCAGGGGATATTGGTTTGAAGTGGTTCGTTACGCTGTATGATTATTTGTTTGTAACAGAAACCCATACGGATGCCTTAGCGGCAATGAACAATATTTCGTAAAAACCGAGAGAGGAGGTAGGTCATGGAATGGTCAGGCGCAAAGCGCTTTGTTATAGTTTTGCTCATTATATTAAATATTGTCTTGGCGGCCTTAAATATACAGCAAAAACAAGATAATACCATGACTGCTGCTCAGGAAAGGGCTATTTTCGAGGTGTTGTCTGAAAATGGGATTACAATGTATACTGATTTAAAAATAGATGCTAAGCCCATGTATCGGTTAGAGGCAAAGGTTCCTTCATATTCAAAGGAAGATTTGGAAGCTTCCATCTTTAATGGAGAAAAGACTAGAGTTTCCCTAGGAACGCAGTTGATTTATAAAACCGATACAAAAACCCTTACATTAGAAGGGGACATGGGTACATTTATCGATAAGAGCATAGAAAAAGGACTAAAGACTCTAACAAAGGCAGAGGCTACAAAGATAGCAGAACGCAAAATGGAAGAGATGAAGCGTATTTTTGGTGAATACACCCTAAGCTATGTTGATAGAGGAAAGGAAGGCTGGAAAGTCGACTTCAGTATGATACATAGAGATGAGTTGATTTTCTCCAATAAGTTTTCATTTTTTGTTTCTGATGAGGGTATCTATCAATTTGACTTTACCTACTGTGAAATTACGGGGATTAGCCAGGAGAAGAAGGATATTTGCCTAACTGACGAGGCACTAATGACATTTATGCGTGAGTGGAAGAAGCGAGATGGTGACAAGGATGCGGCAATTCAGAAGCTAGAATTGGGGTATGATTTAATGGAACAGGGATCTGCTGTTGCAGGGACTGGCCTTTATTTGGAGCCTTGTTATCGGATTTATTTGATGGAAGAAAGCGAGCCTTATTTGGTAAATGCTTATACTTGCCAAATTGTAAAAAAGAATGTAAAATAACAAATACATTAATAAAAGAGGGGATATCCCCTCTTTTTCTTATAAGGATACTTGGGTCTTAGTAAATGATTATAAAATTTCGCATTCTATGGTGTAGTAGGAAAAAAGGCTTTCCACAGCCGCTTTTTCATGATATAATTCGAATGTTAGGGCGACAACTAGTAGAATGGGTTGGATCAAAAAAAGAAAGACAAGCCCGGCTTTCGGTACAAAGGGAGTATCCTTTGGCAACTTTTTGGAAGGATGAACGGTTAATGGATAAATTGCTTGTAAAAGGCAGAAAACGCCTGGTGGGCGAAGTTACGATTAGCGGAGCAAAAAACGCAGCGGTCGCAGTATTACCCGCAGCTATTATGGCAGGTGGCAAAAGCACTTTGGAAAACTTGCCCAATATTGAGGATGTAAGTTGTATTTGTCATACCATTGCAAAAATGGGAGGCAAATGTATTCACCGAGATAATCATACAATTGAAATTGATTGCTCTGAGGGGCTTGATTACCGTGCTACATTTGAAGAGGTGCAAAGAATTAGAGCGTCCTATTATTTTTTAGGTGCACTTTTGGCTCGTTATAAAAAGGCAGAGGTTGCTATGCCTGGAGGCTGTAACTTTGGGAAACGTCCCATTGATTTACATTTAAAGGGTTTTCGTGCATTAGG
This sequence comes from Clostridiales bacterium UBA4139, assembly GCA_002380805.1. GTDB lineage: Bacteria > Bacillota > Clostridia > Lachnospirales > Anaerotignaceae > Chakrabartyella. The sequence goes on from DFWH01000010.1 coordinate 82,300, forward strand.
AGCAACTGTGGAGGAATCTGACGGGGTTGTTAAGGCTTATGCTGATAAGCTTGTTGGGACATCTATTTACATGGATCAGGTTAGCGTTGGTGCAACCATTAACATTATGCTGGCCGCAACTATGGCAGAAGGAATTACAACGATTGAAAATGCAGCAAAGGAACCTCATGTTGTTGATACAGCCAACTATTTGAATATGATGGGGGCTAATATCAAAGGTGCAGGGACTGATGTGATTCGTATTAAAGGTGTTGAAAAGTTGGATGGAGCACAATATACCATTATCCCTGATCAAATTGAAGCCGGTACATATATGATTGCCGCTGCAATTACAGGTGGGGATGTTTTGGTTAAAAATATCATCCCTAAGCATATGGATTCATTGACAGCAAAGCTGGTTGAGATGAATGTAAAGATGGAAGAAGGCGATGATTCCATTCGTGTTATGGCAAATAAACCTTTGCGTGGTGTGAACGTAAAAACTATGAGTTACCCTGGTTTTCCTACGGATTTGCAGCCGCAGATGGCAGCATTACTGAGTATTTGCAAGGGGACAAGCGTGATTACTGAAAATGTATGGGAGAATAGATACCAATATATTGAAGAATTGCGTAAGTTGGGAGCCCGAGTAGACATCAATGGACGTATTGCAACCATAGAAGGAATTCCTCATTACCAAGGGGCAAACGTAGAGGCGACTGACCTAAGAGCAGGTGCAGCTATGATTTTAGCCGCTTTGGCAGCGGAGGGAACCACTGAAATTGAAGGGGTTCGTTATATTGACAGAGGTTATGAGGACGTTGAGATGAAGCTCAATGCAATTGGCGCAGATATTCAGCGAATTTGCGATTAATAGAAATTTTGAAAGCAGGGGTAACCCTGCTTTCTGTAATTCAAAAAGAAATAAAGGGGGGAGTTTTTTGTCAGTGGAATTTTGCACCCTTGTTAGTGGCAGTAGTGGAAACAGCACCTATGTTGGGACAAAACATACTCGTATTTTGGTGGATGCTGGAGTGAGTGGGAAAAAGATCATGGAAAGCCTGGCTGAGTTGAAATTAACGGGAAATGATATAGATGCATTATTTATTACCCATGAGCATTTGGATCACATTAAAGGGGCGGGAATTTTTTCAAGACGTTTTAATGTTCCTATTTATGCTACATATGACACTTGGATGGCGATGGAAGAAAATTTGGGGAAGATCGGACCGGAAAATAAGCGCTTTGTTTACTCTGGAGAAAACTGCATCATAAATGATCTTTGTATCAGGCCATTTTCTATTCCCCATGATGCCGTTGAGCCTGTGGGATATAATATTTTTGCCGGTGAGAAAAAGATCACTATTGCCACGGATATTGGGCATATTACTGAGGAGATTCGTGAGAGCATAGCAGAAAGCCAGGTTTTATTACTGGAGGCAAATCACGATGAAGAAATGGTACAAAAGGGAAGCTATCCTTGGCATTTAAAAAAGAGAATTTTAAGTGACCGAGGTCATCTATCCAATAAAACTGCTGGGGAATTGCTTTCATCAGTGGTGGATGGAAAGATGAAGCACGTTTTTTTAGGGCACTTAAGCCAAGAAAATAACGAGCCTCATTTGGCTTTTGATACTGTGGATAAGATTTTACAGAAAAATAAAATTCAAGTGGGGAAACACATAAAAATGGATATGGCTTATCGCCATAATACTGGAATTAAAGTGGAAATATAGGTGAGACAATGAGAGTTACGGTTGTATGTGTAGGAAAGCTTAAGGAGGCGTATTGGAGAGGTGCCGTTGACGAATACAGCAAGCGTCTAAGCAGATATTTGAAGCTTGAAATAGTGGAGCTGCCTGACGAAAAAGCGCCAGAAACCATGAGTCCTGCCCAAGAGGATGAGGTGCGTCAAAAAGAAGGGTTACGCATTCTAAAAGTGATTAAAGAGGATGCCTTTGCGGTAGCATTGGCCATTGAAGGGAAGAGTCTCTCATCGGAGGATTTGGCTACTTTTATGGAGGAAAAGGCTGTTCGTGGGGTAAGCCACATAGTATTTATTATTGGTGGCTCCTTAGGCTTATCTGATGAAGTAATGAAGCGTGCCGATTTTGCCCTGAGTTTTTCTCCTATGACATTTCCTCATCAAATGATGCGTGTGATTTTGCTTGAGCAAATTTATCGGGCAGAGAAAATAAATCGCAAAGAGCCATATCATAAATAGCTAAACAAAGGGTCTCCCATCTTGCGGGGGACTTTTATTGCTTTAAGGCTTTATATTTGACTAAGCAGGGTGTTTGCTTTTCAGAATAAATGGGGTTTGGCAACACCAAAATTTGTTTTTTATATTGTAAAATTTGGAACAGAATATATAATTAAGGTATCAAATATTTTAATTTTGGGGGATATTTTGTTCCATGGGGCTTGAATTAGTTGTTGCGGAAGAGCAATTTTATTTACAGTGTGAAAAAAAGTGGGTCTATGCTATATTGATGGCAGTAAGTGGCTACCTTGGTGCATTTACTGTTATTTTACGTGGAGGTGTTTTTTGCAATGCGCAAACAGCAAACTTTGTGTTTTTAGCAGTAGAATTTGGTAAAGGTGAGTTTGGGAAAGCTTTTTATTATTTTATTCCAATCATGGCATACCTCTTCGGGACTGGTATTTCCGAGTTTATTCCGCCAAAAATCAGAAAGTATATGGGTATCCGCTGGGATACTTTTTTAATCGGTTTTGAAATAGTGGTGATTATATTGTTGGCTTTTCTTCCAGAGAGTGCACCGGTGCAAATTTCACAAATCGCCATCAATTTTATCTGCTCTATGCAATATAACACGTTTCGGCAGGCCCAGAGTATTCCGATGGCAACCACTTTTTGTACGAATCATTTGCGGCAGACAGGCATTTATTTTATGAAATGGCTGAGGCATAAAGAGGACAGAACATATTTGGTTCGATTTTTAAGCCACATTGAGATGATTGTACTTTTTGTTTCAGGGGGGATTTTATCCTCAGTATTATGTCATGTTTTTCTGGGAAAAGCACTGCTTGGTGCAGCTCTATTGTTAATGATTGTTTTTATCAGCTTGCTGTATGCGGACCTAACCAGAGAAAAAAGTTTGCTGGATAAAATCCCAGCAGGGCATTAAAGGAAAGTTAATTTATGTTTTGAAAACAAAATAAGAAGAGCCTAAAGCAAATTGCTCAAGGCTCTTTTTTGATTTTTGAATTTTAATGTTACTGTGCCAGATAAGCTTCACCGATTTTATAAACGTCACCAGCACCAACGGTAAGGAGCAAGTCACCTGACTGACAGTGACTTTCAAGGTAAGCTAAGATTTCATCAAAGTTGCCAACATAGTGGGCAGATTTACCTGTTTTTGCGATGCGTTGTGCCAACTGAGCTGCACTAACTGTGCCGTCATCCGTTTCTCTGGCAGCATAAATGTCAGCAATAATAATTTCATCAGCATTGAAAAAAGCATCGCCAAAGTCTTCGAACAAAAACTTTGTACGAGAGTATGTGTGAGGTTGGAAAACACACCAAGTAGTGTTGTGCTTCACTTTTTTCGCCGCTGCCAAGGTAGCCCTAATTTCTGTTGGATGATGTGCATAATCATCTATTACTAATACGCCATTTTTCTCACCTTTGCGTTGAAAACGACGGTCTGTTCCAGCAAAATGATTTAGACCTTTTACCCAATCTTCACTGGAGATACCTAAAAAATGGGAGGAAGCAACAGCCGCCAATGCGTTGGAGATATTATGATCTCCAGGAACATTAAGATGAATAGTTGTCATCTTGTTGTCGTTATAGTACACATCAAAAGTGTTTTTCCCATCTTCATGATGCATGATGTTTTTTGCAGTCCAATTTGCATCTTCACTTAATGAGAAGGTTTCGACACGGCATACTAGACCCTTTGAAATTTCTGAAACGTTGGGAATTTCTTTGTTAATAATTAATACGCCGTTTTCGGGAATGCGCTTTGCAAAGTCATGGAAAGAATGATAAATATTTTCTAAAGAACCAAAGAAATCCAAATGGTCACTTTCGATATTGAGGATGATACCTACCAAAGGATTTAAGCGTAAAAAGCTATTATAGTACTCGCAAGCTTCTGCAACAAAATAAGGGGATTTTCCGATTTTTAAGTTGCTACCAATAGTGGGCAAAATGCCACCAACGGTAATCGTTGGATCTTTTTCAGCTGCCAAGAGAATTTCGGAAACCATGGAGGTTGTCGTTGTTTTACCATGGGTACCTGATACAGCAATAGAGTTGCTATGCTCTCCCATGATTTGGCCTAAGAGCTGTGCTCTATCCAAAATGATTAATTTTTTTGCTTTTGCTGCCTCTAGTTCAGGGTTTCCATCATGAATTGCAGCTGTATAAACAACATGGGTTACATCATCTGTGATATTTTCTGCACTATGGCCAATATTAATATGGACCCCAACAGATTGTAAATGTTTTGTAACGGGTGTTTCACGAATATCGGTACCAGAGACTTTGTAGCCGCGGCTAGAAAGTATTTCTGCTAAGCCAGACATACTAATACCACCAATACCAATAAAATAAATATGATCTGAATTCTTAAATATTGTTGTCATATATTACCGCCTCTATCATTTTACGGATCGTTAACCGATCTCTAACATAATTTTGCTTTCCATTATAGTATACTAAAATAGGAAAGGCAATGATTAACAGTGAATTCTATATTTAATTTTATACAAAATTATATGAAATAAACCTAAAAAATACTAAAATACTGAAAAACGCGAGAAAGACAAGATTCCGTAGAAACGAAGGGGGAAATATTTGTTTTTTTTATAAGACTTATATGGTATAATTGTGTAAAATCTTAGAAAAACAGCAACAAAAAAAGCGGTGTTTTAATAGCCAAATAGACCAGTGATGTAGATCAAAAAATACAAACCTATATTTGAGTGTTCATATATCCTAAAAAATGGGTTGTTTCTAAAATTTGTAAGGTTAATAGGCTAAAGTCATGGAAAATCACTTTGGACAAGACAAGATGTAAAGGCCAAAAGTAGGGAGTCCTGCCACCGTTTTAACTGCTTTAACTTAAAATATTTTTTGGTTCTGGCTTTTGTCGGGATTAAAAAAGCACTATGATTTAAAAGAAAGACTAATTATATCCGGTTATTTACAAGCAAATGTTGGAAAAATCCCTTCTTTTGCGATAGTGTAGGTATAATATTATGAAATCTCTAATATATATTTGTTTTTGTAAAGGTTTACTTTGGACAAATAAAGGCAGGGGGTAGATACAAATGCGTAAAAAAGAAATGATTGCAATGCTTTTGGCAGGGGGTCAAGGTAGTCGCTTAGGCGTCTTAACCCGTAAAGTGGCCAAACCAGCAGTTGCTTATGGTGGTAAGTTTAGAATTATTGATTTTCCTTTGAGTAACTGCATCAATTCGGGAGTAGACACAGTGGGCGTATTGACCCAGTATCAACCTCTACGACTGAATCAGCACATTGGGATCGGTATCCCCTGGGATTTGGATAAAAAGAACGGTGGTGTCACTATTTTAGCTCCTCATGTAAAAGGTGGGGATGCTGGAGAATGGTTCATGGGAACCGCCAATGCAATCTATCAGAACATAGATTATATCGATAGTAATAATCCTGAATATGTTTTGATTCTTTCGGGGGATCATATCTACAAAATGGACTATTCTCAAATGTTGGCATTTCATAAGGAAAAGGGCGCAGCGGCAACGATTGCAGTGTTAGAGGTGCCTTTTGAAGAAGCAAGTCGCTTTGGCATTATGAATACAAAAGATGATGATAGAATATATGAGTTTGAAGAAAAGCCTGAAAACCCCAAAAGTAACTTGGCATCTATGGGGATTTATATTTTTACCTGGAGCAGATTAAGAGAGGCCTTGGTGGAAGATAGAGAGGTGCATCCAGACAGTGACTTTGGTATGCATATTATACCTAAAATGCTAGACGAGGGGCAAACGATGTATGCCTATCGGTTTAAGGGATATTGGAAAGATGTTGGAACAATTGAATCTTACTGGGAATCCAATATGGAATTGATTAAGGCATTGCCTGACTTCAATTTGTACGAAGACTTCTGGAAAATTTATACTAATTCTGATCACCAGCCTCCAACATATACCGCGCCTGAAGCAGTGGTGAAAGAATCACTGGTGACAGATGGTAGCGAAATATATGGTGAGGTATATCATTCTGTTTTAGGGTCTGAGGTGATTATCGGAAAAGGTGCAGTTATCCGTGACTCAATTATTATGGGTAAGTCTGTCATTGGAGAGAATGCGGTGTTAGAACGCTGTATTGTGGATGAAAATTGCCAGGTTGGTCCCGGTGTACACATGGGTATTGGTGATAATGTGCCCAATGAAACAAAACCTAATATTTACAACACTGGAATTACCGTAATCGGTAGCCATACGAAGGTGCCCGAAGGTATTAAGGTTGGAAAAAATTGCGTAATCTATGGTTATACAAAAGCCGAAGATTATGTTAATGGTAATTTGGAAAGTGGGAAATCTGTTGTTCGGGAGGGGAAATGAGTATGAAAGCCATTGGTATCATATTAGCAGGCGGTAACAATGAGGGACGACTCGGTGTACTTACCGATCATAGGGCGGCAGCGGCATTGCCAGTAGGCAGCAGTTATCGTGCCATCGACTTTACATTAAGCAATATGTCAAACAGTAGCATTGGCAAGGTTGCGGTGCTAACACAGTATAATTCTCGCTCTTTGCGAGATCACCTAACTTCTTCTAAATGGTGGGACTTTGGTAGAAAGCACGGGGGGTTATTTGTATTTACCCCCTTTACAAGCAGTACAGCATCCAACTGGTTTCGGGGCACCGCAGATTCTATTTATCAAAATATGACTTATCTTTTGAGGAGTAATGAAGAGTATGTGGTGATTACTAGTGGCGATTCCATTTACAAGATGGATTATCACAAGCTGGTGAAACAGCATGAAGAAAAAGGTGCTGATATTACCATTGCTTACCAACAGATGGATCGGGATGATCTAAATAATTTTGGCATTATGCAGATGAGTGAGGATGGGCGTTTGCTTGAATTTGAGGAAAAGCCTGAGCACCCTAAAACCAACAATGCATCTCTTGGGATTTATGTTATCTCCAGAACACTGTTGATTGATATTTTAAACGAGATTATTCCACAAGGTGGCTATGATCTGGTAAAAGATATCTTAATTGCAAAACGAAGAGAATTGAAGATTTACGGTTATGAGTTTAAGGGTTATTGGAACACCTTAAGCACAGGCATAGGTGCGTACTACAACGTGAATATGGATTTTTTGAAAAAAGACGTAAGGGATGCCTTCATTAACGAGTATCCATATATCGAAACAAAAGCAAAGGATGAGCCACCAGCAAAGTATAACAAAGATGCTGATGTGCGAGATTCTATTGTGGGCAGTGGGACGATTTTTAATGGGAAAGTTGAGCATTCTATCATATTCCGAAAGGTTTATACGGGAGAAGGTTCTGTTGTAAGAAATTCTATTTTGATGGAAGGTTGCAGAATTGGAAAAAATTGCATCGTTGAAAATGCGATTTTGGATAAAGAAGTTGTACTTTCGGATGGACAACAGGTAATCGGTGCGTCAATTAATGAATTAGCTATCCTAAAAAAAGGGACAAGGCTATGATAGGAAGAAGCAGGCGGGGCTAGGCAACGCCTGCTTTTCTTTACCAATTTTTCCACGATGTTGAACTGACTTTATACAGAAAAGGAATAGTTTTTTAGTAAAAGCGTATATTGAATTTTTATGTCAAAAATGAGAAAATATCCAAGGTTACGTACGGTTTGCGTAGAGTGAGCCGTGAGAAAGGAGAACAGCATGGAAAATTTGAAAGCCGTAATATTGGCGGCAGGAGAAGGCACTCGCATGAAATCCAAAATGCCTAAAGTGCTGCATGAAGTTTTGAATAAAACAATGATAGATTATGTAATAGATACTGCAAAGAGCTGTGGTGCGGAGGAAGTTTGTGTAGTTGTGGGGCACAAGGCTGATGAGGTAAAGGCTGCTATTGAAAAAGATGGTGTATCTTTTGCACTACAAAGTCAGCAAAAAGGTACGGGCCATGCAGTTATGATGGTCGGCGATTTTATTGAAGAAGATAAAGACATATTGATCTTATATGGTGACACACCATTGATTCAGGGAGAAACCCTTGAAAAATTGGTGGAGAGACACCGCAATGATAATTTTGGTGCAACAGTAATTTCTGCAACAGTAGAAAATCCCGAAGGTTATGGACGTATTGTTCGTAACAATAATGGGGATTTTCTGAAGATTGTTGAGCATAAAGATGCTTCCTCAGAGGAACGACTCATAAAGGAAATCAATACTGGTATTTATATCTTTAAGGGTGGGGATTTAAAAGCTTCTTTAGCAAAGCTGGATAACCACAACGTTCAAGGGGAATATTATTTGACAGATTGCTTAGAATTGATTTTAAAAGATGGTGGTAAAGTTGGAGCTGTTATTGCAGAGGATGATAAAGAATTTTTTGGAGTAAATTCTCGAGTGCAATTGGCTGAGGCAACAAAAATCATGAAGAATCGAATCAACAATGGACACATGGTAAATGGAGTTACTTTGGTAGACCCCGAAAACACATATATCGGAGCAGATGTGAAAATCGGCATGGATACAGTAATATTACCTGGATGTGTTTTAGAAGGAAATACTGTAATCGGAGAGGATTGCAAGATTGGCCCGAACTCTCGCATGACGGATATGGTTATTGGTAGTGGCGTTACATTCCAAAGTTCAACAGGCTTAGAGTCTGAAATTGGAAACAACACAACAGTAGGTCCCTTTGCCTACATTCGACCAAATTGTAAAATTGGAAGCAATGTAAAGGTGGGTGACTTTGTTGAAGTAAAGAACTCAACTGTGGGAAATGGAACCAAAATTCCTCATCTTGCTTATATTGGCGATACCGATGCGGGTGAAAAAGTTAACTTCGGTTGTGGTAGCATAATGGTAAATTATGATGGACAGAAGAAACATCGTACCATTGTGGAGGACAATGTTTTTGTTGGTTGTAATGTGAATTTGGTTGCCCCTGTTACTGTAAAGGCTGGTGCTTATATTGCAGCCGGTTCTACAATTACCAGAGATGTTCCTGAGGATGTGCTTGCAGTTGCAAGAGCAAGACAACAGGTGATTGAGGGCTGGAAAAAGAAGAAAATGGAAAAAGAATCGTAAAAAATGGTGAAATACGGCGAAATACAGTTGAAATTGCTTGAGGAACGGTGTAACATATAAATGGCGGGCTACGTTTAGCCCAAGACCATAAAATGCAAAAGATTATTAGGGGGATATTGAAATGATTAATTCTAATGGTGGCAACATCAAGATTTTTGCGTGTAATTCCAACCGCACGTTAGCAGAGGAAATCGCACAAAAACTGGGTATGACACTGGGCAGTGCAGAAGTTGAAAAATTCAGCGATGGTGAAATTTCCGTTAAAATCAACGAAACAATTCGTGGAGCGGATGTTTACATCATTCAGTCTACTTCTTCACCTGTGAATGATAGTTTGATGGAATTGCTGATCATGATTGATGCAATGAAGCGCGCTTCCGCAGCAAGAATTACAGCAGTTATGCCTTATTATGGCTATGCAAGACAGGACCGTAAGGCAAGAGCAAGAGATCCTATTAGTGCAAAATTGGTAGCAAACATTTTAACAACAGCAGGCGCAAACCGTGTGTTAACAATGGACTTGCACTGTGCACAGATTCAAGGTTTCTTTGATATCCCCGTGGATAACTTAGTGGGTAGTCCATTATTAACAAGTTATTATATCAACAAATATGGCGATGATTTGGAAAATTTCGTTGCTGTTTCCCCTGACTTGGGCAGTGTAACAAGAACAAGAAAGTTTGCTGAAGGGTTGAATATCCCTCTCGCAATCATCGACAAACGTAGACCAAAGGCAAATGTTAGCGAGATTATGAACATTATCGGTGACGTAAAAGGCAAGAAAGTAATTTTGGTTGACGATATGATTGATACAGCAGGTACAATCACAAATGCAGCAAATGCATTGAAGGAAAGAGGCGCTGTTGAGGTAGATGCTTGTTGTACACATGCTGTATTAAGTGGCCCTGCAATCAAGCGTATTCAGGACTCCGCAATTAACGAATTATTGGTTCTTGACACAATTGATTTACCAGAAGAAAAGAAGATGGAAAAGATTGTTGCTGTATCTGTGGCTAATATTTTTGCAAATGCAATTAAATGCATCCACGAAGGTAGTTCAATTTCTCAATTGTTCGACTAATTTACTGCGATACTACGCGGTAATATCATAATGAAAGCTCCCATCTCCAATTTTTATTGGGAATGGGGGCTTTTGTTATGGGGCATAATTTAAGGGAAAATGAAGATATTTTTATGAGAGTAAAGTTATATTTGGTTGCTTTTTTTAGTTTTTTTGATATAATAAGATTTAAATGGGATTTTGTCCCAAATAGGGCAAGGCGTAAGGTCGAATTCTCGTTACATTCTTCAAGTTAGTACAGGTTGTATTCGTCAATACTGACAATTTTATGAAATGTTGGTTGACAAATTAGGATAAATGAATTATATTGTTAAAAGTAAGACAAACAAAGTCGGGAGTCTCACTTTAATAGAAACCGAGTTTGTTGCCCAACTAATATTACTATAATTACATAATTTTAGGAGGAGTTCTAATATGAAAATCGCATTTTTTGACACCAAATCCTACTGGAAAGATTCTTTCGGTCCTGTGGCTGAAAAATATGGATTTGAAATTACTTTTTTCAATGAAAGATTAACACCTGCAACTGCACACTTGGCAGCAGGTCACGATGCTACATGTTCTTTCGTAAACGACGAAGTGCCCGCTGATGTTGTTCGCGAATTGCATAATTTGGGCGTTAAAGTTCTCTTATTACGTTGTGCAGGTTTTGACAGTGTTGATTTGGCTGTTGCAAAAGAATGCGGTATGCCTGTACTTAGAGTACCTGCATACTCCCCCGAATCTGTTGCAGAACAGGGCGCTGCTTTGTTGATGGCTGTTAACAGAAAATCTCACTTGGCTTATGAAAGATCCACAAAATTCAACTTTGACATCGCTGGCTTGGATGGTATCGCTTTGGTTGGTAGAACAGCAGGCGTTATCGGTACAGGTAAAATTGGTCAGTGCATGATTAATATTTTGAAGGGCTTTGGCATGAACATCATCGCTTATGATGCATTCCCTAACCCTAACCTTGGTTTAGAATACGTTGATTTGGACGAACTTTACGCTCGTGCTGACGTTATTTCTCTTCACTGCCCTCTGATGCCCGCAACACGTCACATGATTAACGCAGAAGCTATCGCTAAGATGAAAGATGGCGTTATCTTGGTTAACGTTGCTCGTGGTGGTTTGGTTGATTCCGAAGCTTTGGCTGATGCAGTAGAAGCTGGTAAATTCCGTGGCGTTGGTATGGACGTTTGCGAAGTTGAACATGAATACTTCTTCGAAGACAGAAGCGATAAAGCAGAAAAAGATCCTACATTGGCAAGATTGTTGGCAAGTGAAAAGGTTGTTCTTTCCGGTCACTTGGCATTCTTGACAGAAGAAGCTTTGAACGCAATGGCAGAAGTTACATGTGGCAATGCAAAAGCATTCTTGGATGGCACTGAATTGGTTAACGAAGTTAAATAATCGTATAGAATGATTTTTAAGCGAACACTCAGGTGTTCGCTTTTTTTATGAAGTTCTATTGCTAAAATACACAAAGGGGAGTGACAGTTATTCGTATTGCAATTTCAAATTTACTGTCAGATTGATACTTTGAAGGGAGAAAAGCAATATTTAGAGCAGGTGATGAGGGGTTTTTGTCGTGTTTTTTAAGCTGGAAAGGATTGTTTTTGCGGAAGTTACTATGCTATAATAAACTTTATAAAACCAGATATATTTTTGGAGGGTAACCTTTAAATAAGCTATATTTGTTTTTGATAAAAGAATAAAAGAATAAGGACTGATTTAAACTAGCTCTAATTCTAAAATTAGGGCTTTTAGCTGTGTTTTATGCAGTTTGGAGGACGGGTATGCTGCTAAATATGGAAGAAAGCCTTATTAATATAGTTTTGGCAAGTGGATGTCGGGTATTTGGAGGATAAGATGGGACTTTTCAATAAATTTAAAGATATGGATAGGGGTCAGGAATTTTTTGTTATTGCCGGTTTGGGCAACCCTGGTCCTAAGTATGAAGGCACAAAACACAATATTGGTTTTGATGTCGTAGATCGGTTGGGAACGAAATATAATATAGAAATTAACAAATTTAAGCATAAGGCTTTGGTGGGCGATGGCAACATTGATGGCAGACGGGTTCTTTTGGTTAAGCCTCAAACCTTTATGAATTTAAGTGGAGAAAGCATACGTGAAATTGTGAATTTCTATAAAATTCCTCAGGATCATTTTGTTGTAATTTATGATGATACAAGCTTGCCTGTAAGCGGTGTGCGCATTCGTGAAAAAGGAAGTCATGGAGGACACAATGGAATTCGCAACATTATTGCGCAAATGGGCACAGATGAATTTTGGCGTATTAAAGTAGGCATCGGTGAAAAGCCCAATGGTTGGGATTTGGCTGATTATGTTCTGGCGAAGTTTGATAAGGATGATTTGCCTATGATGGAGCAGGGGGCAGATAAAGCGGTAAATGCAGTAGAGCTGATTTTATCTCGTGGTATTATGGATGCAATGAACCAGATCAATCAGAAACCAAAGACTGTGAAAAAAGAAAAAGCTCAGAAAACGGCTGAGGTTGAAGTAGAGAAAAAACCTCAAGGCGAGGTGGAATAATGAAAACGCTAACAGAACCTTTATTGGAGCTGGAAGGGTATCAAAATGTACTGGAATCGATACGTAATAACTGCACCCCTGTATTTGCAACAGGGGTTATTGACGTGGAAAAGACTCACTTACTATTTTCTATCAAAGAGCATTGCCAAAGACCTTTATTGATTTTAACGTACAGTGAGCTGAGGGCAAGGGAAATCTTGGAGGATATTTCTTTCTTTCATAAAAACCCAATTTACTATCCTGCCAAGGATATCTTGTTTTACAGTGCTGATGTGCACAGCATGGAGATGAATCGACAAAGGTTTATAGCTATGGAGAGGTTGCTTTCGGGCGAACGACCAATTATTGTTGCTTCTACGGAGGCTCTGCTAGATCGGTTTCCTAAAAAAGAGATATTTACAAAGTTTATACTCACCCTAAAGGTTGGAGACGTCTTAGATATGAATCAACTCATTAGACAGTTGGTCTGCTTAGGGTATGAGCGTACAGAGTTAGTGGAGAGTGCAGGGCAATTTGCTTTGCGAGGTGGAATTTTAGATATTTATTCTTTGACTTCGGATGAGGCTGTGCGTATTGAGTTGTGGGATGATGAGATAGATTCTATCCGTTCTATGGATGCAGCAAGTCAACGTTCTGTCGACAAGTTAGATGAGGCTCGGATTTTTCCAATGCGGGAGCTGGTTTATGAGGAGTGTGTAGCTGACCTTGCTGCAAATAAAATTGGCAAAGAGTTTTCAAAATGCCTACAAAACATGGAGAAAAAGGGACTGGCTGATGAAAGTGAACGCCTAAAAGAGAATATTGGAGAGGATGCAGAGAGGTTAAGGATTGAAAAGAACTTGCCGAATATTGGGTCGTATATCCCTTATTTTTACGAAGATACCGTTAGTTTGTTAGATTATATCCCGGAGGATACGCTTTTGTGCTTTGATGAACCAGAGCGAATAAGGGAGCATATGGCGACGGTAATGGAGGAATATGGAGAGAGTATGAAAGGGCGTATTGCCCAAGGGTATTTACTACCTGGGCAAGCCAAGCTCCTGTTTGACTATACGGATGTGCTGCGGCAGGCAGAGGGGTTTGGACGAATTCTTCTGGCGGGTTTGAATCAAAGAACATTAGGGTTTGATCCAAAATTTAAGGTGGATTTTGCGGTGCGTTCCACGCCATCATTTAGCAAGAGGGTGGATCTCTTTTGTGAGGAATTGCAATATTTAAAGAAGAGGGAATATCGAACCTTAATTTTGGGTGGCACAGGCTCTAGAGCACAGCGCATGGCAAAGGAGCTTTCGGATTTAGGTATTCCCGCTGTTTATATGGAAAACTTAGATGCACCTATACCTAAGGGAGCAGTTTGGGTGGCAAAGGGCAGTTTGTCTAAGGGGTTCACTTACGAATATATCAATCTTGCTGTTTTTTCTGATAGCGAGTTGTTCGGTGGTGGAGAAAAGAAGCGCAAGAAAAAGAAGAAGAAAAATGGTACCGCCATTGAAAGCTTTACAGATTTAAAAATTGGGGATTTTGTTGTTCATGACAACCATGGTATTGGTGTATTTTGTGGGCTTGAAAAAATCTCTGTTGAGGGTGTTCAGAAAGATTATATGAAAATATCATATCGGGATGGGGGGAATCTTTTTGTTCCTGTAAACCAGATGGATATGGTACAAAAATATATAGGTAGTGGTGGTGCTGCGCCAAGGCTAAACAAGTTGGGTGGTCAGGACTGGGTTAAGGCAAAGGCAAAGACACGGGCTGCCATTAAGATTCTTGCTGAGGATTTGGTTGCTTTATACGCAAAACGGGCTGCTGCAAAAGGACATTCCTATTGTCTTGACACTGTATGGCAAAGAGAGTTTGAGGAATCTTTTCCCTATCAGGAAACGGAGGATCAGCTAAATGCCATTGAAGATGTAAAACATGATATGGAAAGTGGTAAAGTGATGGATCGCCTTATTTGTGGTGACGTTGGTTATGGGAAAACGGAGGTCGCCATTCGTGCTGCATTTAAAGCAGTGCAGGATGGGAAACAGGTGGCTTTCTTGGTGCCAACAACGATTTTAGCGCAACAGCATTACAATACCTTTGTTCAGAGAATGGCAGGATATCCTGTTTCTATTGAACTTCTTTCCAGGTTTCGTACTGCAAAGCAGCAAAAAGAAAGCTTGAAGAACTTAGAACGGGGATATGCCGATATCGTAATTGGAACCCACCGCATCCTATCCAAGGATGTTGTGTTTAAAGACTTAGGATTAATCATTGTTGATGAAGAGCAGAGATTTGGTGTTTCTCATAAGGAAAAGTTAAAGCGGCTGCGGGAAAATGTGGATGTATTGACCCTGTCGGCAACACCCATTCCCCGTACCTTGCATATGAGTTTGTCAGGGATAAGGGATATGAGTTTGCTTGAGGAGCCCCCTCAGGAAAGACACCCAATCCAAACCTATGTAATGGAGAACAATCCGGAATTTGTTCGTGAAGCCATTCATCGTGAAGTAGCCAGAGGTGGGCAGGTTTATTATTTATATAACCGAGTGGACTCCATTAGTGAGGAGGCCTTTCGCTTGCAAAAGATGATACCAGAAGCGAATATTACATTTGCTCATGGACAAATGTCTGAACGTGAGCTGGAAGGGATTATGGAGGATTTTATCAGCGGTGAAACAGACGTATTGGTGTGCACCACGATTATAGAAACAGGTATGGATATATCCAATGCCAACACCATTATCATTCAGGATGCGGATCGAATGGGTTTATCTCAGTTGTATCAATTACGGGGGCGTGTGGGTCGTAGCAACCGCATTGCGTATGCCTACTTGCTGTATCGGCGAGATAAGATGCTTCGGGAGGTCGCAGAAAAACGCTTGCAGACTATCCGTGAATTTACGGAATTTGGCTCTGGGTTTAAGATTGCAATGAGGGACTTGGAAATTCGTGGGGCAGGCAATCTTCTTGGTGCAGAGCAACATGGACATATGGAGTCTGTGGGTTATGATATGTATTGTCGATTGCTGGAAGAAGAGGTGCAAAGCCTAAAAGGGGAGACACCAAAGGAAGAGCTTGTTGAGACAACGGTGGATATCAATATAAGTGCATATATTCCTGATTTTTATATTAAAAATCAGGAGCAACGCATGGAGCTTTACAAAAAGATTGCCAATGTGCGTACGCAGGAGGAATATTTTGATATTCAAGAGGAAATGGAGGATCGTTACGGTGATTTGCCCAAAAGCGTACAGACACTTTTGGAAATTGTGTTATTGAAGGCAGAAGCAAGATGTCTAGATGTTTCTTCCATTGTGCAAAAGCGTGGCAATGTAGTGATTGAATTCCGACCAGATGCTAAAACAGATCCAACGGTATTGACAAAAATAATTTCTGAAGGCAGAGGTAAATATTTATTTACCGCAGGTGCAAGCCCATATTTGACTTTAAAACTTCAAAAAGAAAAGGAAAATAAGGCTCTTGATGAAATTAAAATCCTATTAAATGCAATAAAGGGATAGTCATTTATAAAAAGAATGTGTATAATGGATGCATTAGGTCATTTCTGTGGACATGGGTGCAATCCGATTGCATTGAAATAAGCCTTTGATACTTAAATCTAAACAGGCTTATGAAGTAAAGGTGATGTGCCTAATAGCATTTTACAGGAAGAATACAATATAAAAAGTGAAAAAGAAAGAGGGATTTATAATGAAGAAAAAAGGACTTCTTTGCCTGCTGACTGCTGGCGTGATGGCTCTTTCTGCCTGCGGTAGCACTAGCGAAAGCAGTAGCAATTTTAATGACGAAGTGGTCATGAAGATTGATGGCAGAGAGATCATGAAATCGGAATATATGGTTTATCTGTACACAACAACAAAGAGTTTTACTGCCGTTGGTGGTGACGAAATTTGGTCAATGGATTTTGATGGACAGACTGCGGATGAATTGGTAGAAGAACGCACACTGAATACATTGCAGAGTGTTGTGGCAGCAAAGAAATATGCAGAAGAAAATGACATGGCTTTGACCGATGAGCAAAAGCAGGAAGCTGTAAAGGCTTCTGAACAGTTCGTTACAAACTTACCAAAGGAAGATATCGAAAAAATGGGTATTGATGCTAAGAAGTTAGCGCCTTTCATGGAAGATTCCTATATGTATTCTTTCGTATATCAGGCTTTAGCCGCAGAATGTGAAGTTGATGAAGCTGAAAAGGCTAAGTATTATGAAGATAACAAGGCGCAGATGACAGAAGATTATACTCTGTTGGATATTGAAACCATTGTTATGGATGATTTAGATAAGGCGAAAGAAGTTGTTCAAAAAGCGAGAGATGGCGAGGATTTCGAAGGCTTATTTAAAGAATACGACGTTGATGAAAATGCAAAGAAGGAAGAGCAGGGTGGCAAGATGTCTTTATATAAGACTCAGTTTGCATCTTCTTTTGGATTGACTGATGTACCAGAGGTTGGAACCATTACAGATCCAATCGAAATGGATGGCGTTTACTTTATCATAAAGATGAACAACATCACAGTACCTCAGGATAGCGAAATTAAAACTGTTGCAGAAGCAAGCTTTACAAATCAAAAGCAGGCAGAATACAGTGATGCAAGATTTGCAGAAATGATTGCTGCACAGAAGGTTGAATATGTTGACGGTGTTTTTGAAAACATGGAAAAGTTTCACTAAATAATTTAAGAGGGTATTTCCGGTCTGGATTGACTGGAAGTACCCTCTTTTGTTTTGAAAAAATTGAAAGTAGGACAGTGGTAGAGCGGGGGAAAGGATAATTAGAGATGTAGGGTTTTATTTGACAAAAGGAGAAAAATAGAATAAAATATATATGACTAAAAATATTATAATAGTCATAAAGATTGGAGGGGCTATTATTCCAAAAGGATTTACGGAAATTGAAAAAGAGAATATAAGGCAAAAGCTAATCAAAGAATGTAAAACCCAATGGGAGCAGTTTGGATATCGCAAAACAAATGTAGACTCCTTGTGTTCTAAGGTAGGTATCTCCAAAGGCTCATTTTATTTCTTTTTTTCTTCAAAAGAACAGCTATTTTTGGCAACAATTAAAAATGTACAAGATGGGCTTTATAGTTTAATGAAAGATATTATTAGCAAGGAGGAAAATAAAAATGGTATACAAAAGGCATTAAGAGTGGTATACGAAGAATATGATAAAAGCCCATTTCTTTATAACACTACTAGCCCGGATTTCCTCAGTTTCTTAAACAAAATCTCTGATGATGAAAGAAATAGTATTACGCAAGATAGCTTAAAGAGTGCAAAGGAGCTATTTAAGGTTCCATTTTTAAGCCTTCGCATAAGCGAAGAAAAAGCCCTTTCAGTTATATCAGCATTACTGTTTACAATTACTAGTAAGGATAAAATGATAGGTAATCACTTTGAAGTGTTCGACTTTATGTTGGAGAATCTTATAAATGCGATATTTGAATAGGAGAAATGGAATGAAAAAGTTTGATTTGAAAGAGCACAACCAAAAATATATTGTGTTTGCAAAAAATGCAGCAAGGGGTATGTATCCAACCAAGAAAAGTGCTTTGGTGGGATCTCGGGTTGGGATTGTACTAGGCATACTTTTTTCCGTGATTGGAGGATGCGGACTTATTTTAAAATGTATTTGGGGAATGGGAGGTTTTTTGGCTGGAGTTTTGATGATTATTTCAAATGCATTTAATTTAAAAAGAATCGGTGGGGAATAAACGCTGTGAGAGCGTTCAAATCCACAAAGTTAAGAAATCAGGGGATGTCTTTTTTATGGTGGCTCCTGATTTTTTTAATTCAATTTGTGTTGTGGCAAGATTTTAAAGGTGGCGAGGCGGCAGTTTTTTCTTTATTGAAAAATAAACAGGGATAGAGTATCATGAAATAAGAAAGATTTGGAAGGGAGGAAGGATGTCCTAGGGGGATATCCGTTGGCGATGGGAATAAAAAAGGTTTGGGCAGTTTTTTTTAGCCCCACAGGGGGAACAGAAAAGGTTACAACAACAGTTGCGCAGGCAATTGCAAAAAAACTAAGTGTTGATTACGGTACATATGACTTCACACTACCTCAAAGTAGGACGGATAAGGTTGTGTTTGGTGAAGATGAACTTGTGGTATTGGGGACCCCGGTTATTGCGGGACGTGTCCCCAATCTCTTATTACCATATCTAAACGAAAAGATTGTGGGACGGGGAGCTTTGGGGGTACCTGTGGTTTCTTTTGGCAATAGAAATTACGACGATGCACTAATTGAGTTAAGAAATATAATGGAAGAGAAGGGTTTTCATACTGTTGCAGGTGGCGGATTTGTAAGCGAGCATTCTTTTTCACATATACTTGGTGCAGGTAGGCCTGACGCAAAGGATGTTGCTCAACTGATTGAATTTGGCGATAAAGTTGGTGAGAAAATAAATGGCGGTTGGGTATATGAAGGGCCGGTTTACGTTAAGGGGGAGGAACCCATCCGACCATACTTTACACCTAGGGATAGGCATGGAAATGCCATCGATATTCGTAAGGTAAAACCCAAAACAGGCGATGGATGTTGTGGTTGTGGCATTTGTGCACAGGTTTGCCCTCTTGGCTCCATTCCTAAGGAGGATCCAACAGTAACCACAGGAACCTGCATGAAATGCTGTGCCTGTGTTAAGAAATGTCCAACAGGTGCAAAATATTTCGATGATCCAGGCTTTGTTTACCACAAAGAGGAGCTGGAAGAGCTTTATGAAGGAAGGGCAACTGCTGAATATTTTGTTTAAAATGAAATCAGTAAGAAACCTAAAGTAAATGAAAGTGATTTATTTGTGACACCTCTATTAAAACGAATAGGGGTGTTTTTATGATTACCCAGGTAAAAGTAAAAGGGAATAAGCCTTTCAATGCTGTTGTAAAATGTGGTATACTTTTGAAAAATATTTTGTATTCGGAGGTGGGTAGGAGTGAAGAGTTGGATAAAGCAAATTTTACTTCTGGTGGGCTATTCCATTCCTTTTCCTTTTTTAGCTCTATATGGAGATGTTACTTATGGGACAATGTTGTTTTATGGGATTATGATTGTTGGATTGTTTTTGTTATGTAAGGTGTCTATAAAGTTTGGTTATGCCAAAATCGTTATTCTAGGAAATATCCTAAGTTATATTTTTTCTTATTTCTTGATGCTTAAGGTTCAAACTGAAATGTGGTCCTGGTATTTTAAGCCGTTTTCTTCAAAGGGTCTTTTATCCATCGTATCCTTTATGGCATTTGTAATTCAAATGGCATTTCTATATTACTCGCGTGTGAAACGAGGAAACCGGGAAAAACAGTGAAGGTAGAGAAGTTTGTGGCCAAAAACTGAAGATGGAAGTTTTGAGCAATTGCGCATATTCTATTTTTCAAGTATGATAAAAGGAAGAAAGGGGTGTTAGGGTTGAAGGTGGATGTTTCGTTGGATTTGTATCGTATTTTTTGTGCAGTTGTGCGGACAGGCAATATGTCTGCGGCGGCCAGAGAACTTTATATATCACAGCCGGCGGTAAGCATGGCAATTCGACAATTGGAAGACAGAATGGGTAGTCCTTTATTGGTTCGTACCGCTAAGGGAGTATATCCAACTGCGGAAGGAAAATTACTATATACTTATTTGGAGCAGGCTTTGGGGTTGATTCATGCTGCGGAGGAAAAATATTTCCAGATGGTCAATATGGAAATGGGAGAGCTGAAGATTGGTGCAAGTGATACGGTTATTGCAAATTTTTTGCTGCCATATTTAGAAAAGTATCATAAGCTTTATCCTGATATAAATATCAAGGTGACGAACAAGACAACCTATGAATCCCTACGGTTGCTAAAAAACGGTAGCGTAGATGTTTGCTTTATCAACCTTCCTATCGGCGATGATGGGGATTTGGAAATAACGCCTTGCATTGAAATTCATGATGTTTTGGTTGGCGGTGAAAGATATAAACTTCTTTCACAAGTGGGGCTGGAATTAAAAGATTTACCGGACTACCCATTATTGCTTTTAGAAGACCTTAGTAATTCAAGAAGATATATTGACAGTTATGCGGAAGAGAATGGTGTTGTTTTGAATCCAATTTTGGAGTTGGGCAGTAGCGACCTATTAATTAGTTTTGCACAAATTAATCTGGGGCTTACTTTTGTAATTAAAGAATTTACTGAGGAGGCATTAAAGGGAAAGCGTCTGTTTGAGGTTCCCATTACGCCACCTTTACCAAAGCGAAACATTGGTATGGTTCGATTAAAGAATGTTGCGGCACCCCATGCAGTAAAGGGTTTTATCGAATTAATTGATTTTCAAGAAAATATTTGAGGATTGTTGACAGGTGATTCAATTCGTGTTAATATATGAACAAGTGTTCAAGTGATTGAGGGTGATAATGTGGAACGCTGTTGTAACAAGGCGGATGAAATCAATATGATAGAGGAGCTGGAAAGAGATTTTATTCGGGATCTTGCGGAATTTTTTAAGGTTTTTGGAGATGCTACTAGAATTAGAATTTTACAAAGCCTTTTGAATAGTGAAAAAAATGTAAGTGAACTGGCAGATTCCTTGGATATGACACAATCGGCAATTAGCCACCAGTTACGGGTTTTACGCCAAAATGATTTGGTTAAGTATCGTAAAGAGGGTAAAACAGTTTTTTACTCCTTGGATGATGAGCATGTAAGAACTGTTTTTGAGCAAGGTATGACGCATATCCGTCACAAACGAGGTTATGTGGAATAAAAAATAAGGCTGTTTTAGGGGCTACCCTTGCGGCCTATTCTTTAGGAATATATATGAATAAGTAATCATATGAACAAATGTGGGGGTGTATTAATTTGAAAGTATATTTAAAAGGATTAACTTGTGCTAATTGTGCAGGGAAAATAGAAACGGCAGTAAATGCCCTAAATGAAACCAAGGATGCAAATATTAACCTGGTAAAGCAAACAATGGATGTTTCTTTGGTTGATGGGGTGAAAGAGGCTAATGTTTTGGAAAGGATTGAGAAAATTGTCCATAAACTTGAGCCTGAAGTGGAGGTTTCGTTGCAACAGAATAAGCAGACCCAAGAGGCAAGTTGTTCTTGTGGGCATTGTCATGAGGATGGTCATAGCCATAAAGAAAATCTGGATCATGGGCACGACCATGCTGATAATCATGGCGAAGAAGGAGAGAATAAAAAAATCTGGCTTCGCTTTGGCGGCGGCGGCGTACTGTTTTTGGCGGCGGTTGTTTTACGGGATACAAATTTAGCGCTATATTTATATTTGATTTCCTATGGAGTGTTTGGCTATGATGTTTTGATAAGAGCATGTAGGAATATTCTGCGGGGACAGATTTTTGATGAGAATTTTTTGATGTCAATTTCCACTGTGGGGGCAATTGCCATTGGCGAAATGCCAGAGGCAGTATTCGTTATGATGTTTTACCAGGTGGGAGAGGCCTTTCAGGATTATGCAGTTAGAAGATCGAGAAAGTCTATCACCTCTTTGTTAGATATACGTCCAGACTTTGCAGAGGTTATAGCGGAAGGGAGCACAAAAAGGGTGCATCCTGAGGAAGTAAACGTTGGAGATTTTATTTTAGTGAAGGCTGGAGAGAGGATTCCTCTGGATGGAAAGGTAGCGGAAGGGCATGCGCTTTTGGATACAGCGGCATTAACAGGTGAGGCATTACCACGAGGAGCCGAACCAGGTAGCGATGTTTTAAGTGGATGCATTAATCTGGATGGAAATTTGAAAATTCAGGTAACCAGACCTTTTGGTGATTCAACAGTAATGAAAATATTAGAGATGGTTGAAAATGCTGCAGGCAAGAAATCTAAAACTGAACGATTTATCACTCGTTTTGCAAGAGTATATACCCCTGTGATAGTAGGTTTGGCAGTGGCATTGGCTGTTCTACCACCTGTATTTGGTTTGGGTGAGTTTCAGATGTGGTTTGGTCGTGCATTAATATTCTTGGTTGTGTCTTGCCCATGTGCCTTAGTGCTTTCTGTACCACTTAGTTATTTTGCTGGGATTGGTGCCGCCTCTAGAAATGGTATTTTAGTAAAGGGCGGTGGTGATTTAGATACCCTTTGCCACATTGATCAGATTGTTTTTGACAAAACCGGTACATTAACAAAGGGCAGATTTTCCGTAGTGGAAATAGGATCCCAAGACAAAGAGGAGCTATTATACTTGGCGGCCTTGGGGGAAGCGAACAGCAATCACCCTATTGCTGAGGCGATTGTAAATGAATTCAAAAAAATAAAGGAAGTTCCTACGGATTTGATTGTGGACTACAAAGAATTAGGTGGATTCGGAATTTCTTATAGCCTTGATGGTGAGCAGGTATTACTGGGTAATCAGAGATTGATGGAACGTGAAAAAATTGAATTTAAGGAATTTAACGGTGTGGGTTCTGTTGTTTACGTTGCCAAGGGTGGAAAATTCAAAGGATTTATTGTGGTTGCGGATACACTGAAGGATGGATGCAAGGAAGCCTTAATGGCATTACGTAAGAAAGGCGTCCAATCCATGGTTATGCTCACTGGTGACCGTAAGGAAAATGCCCAGGCGATGGCTAAGGAATTGGGCTTAAATCAGTTTTATGCGGATCTTTTGCCCGGTGATAAGCTTAGCATACTGGAGGATTTAAAGAGCAAAGAAAGCGAACTTTTAAAAACAGCTTTTGTAGGAGATGGCATTAACGATGCGCCTGTATTGGCTGGGGCTGACCTAGGCATTGCAATGGGGGGAATTGGCTCGGATGCCGCCATTGAAGCTGCGGATGTTGTACTGATGGATGATGATATAGGAAAATTAGCAGTAGGTATCCGTATTGCCAAGAATACTCGCAGGATTGTAAGGCAAAATATAGCCTTTGCGCTGGGAGTAAAGGCATTGGTTTTGGTACTCAGTGCTATTGGTATGGCCTCTATGTGGATGGCAGTTTTTGCAGATGTGGGTGTTGCTGTGTTAGCGATTCTAAATGCTATGAGGAAAAAGTAGTGTTTTTCACTAATAGAAAAAAAGCCATTACTATTTCAATTGCTGAAAATGTGGCTGTTTTAGGGCACAATCATTCAAATTGACGATTGTGCCCTAATTTTGTTTCGCTTATTTAATTTTTAAAATTCAGCGTTTTAGGGTAAACTACAAATAATATGAATCATATTTCTAGTCCTTCAATTTTATCATATAGGTCGTTAAATTAAACGAAAAGTTCACCTTTCATAAGCACGACAACTTCACCGCTTACAAATATTTCATCGGTTTCTTCTGTACAGCTAACCTTTAAAAGGCAATGTTTACCTACATATTGCCCTTGATTTATTGATATTACTTTGTTTTTAGAACAGTAATTATGTTTATATAAATAAGCTCCCATAGGCCCTGCTGCACTTCCTGTTGCGATGTCTTCGATGAGACCCATGTTATCCCAAGTTCTTCCTTCCATTTTATTAATGTCGAATACATATACAAATTTTGCATTGTTTTTTGCTAACTGTGCTTCAAAATTTATGGAAGAAATTTTTGTTCTTTCTAACCCAGATTTTATAGGGACAAGCAAGTAGGGTAGCCCAGTAGAAACCACTTCCATGGGGTAGTCATTGCTGAGATCTTCAAGATAGAGATTTAACGATGCACAATACTTTGCCTGCCACTCTTCCTGTACTTTTGTAATCCACTGAGGGGCTCCTTGATTCATGGTTACTTCATAATAATTATGCATTGCTTTTGAGCTAGTTATTACATCTTTTTCTTGTAGTTTGAATGTAATCTCTTTTTCCTTGTCACCTACAAAGAATTCTTTGTGAACAATCGCTGCTCCACCTATGATAGGATGACCTGCAAATTTTAGTTCTTCTTCTACTGTAAATATTTTTGCTTCAAAAACATCGGGCTTAATTTTCTTTAAGAAAATTGTTTCAAACTGTTTAAACTCACAGGCAATGTTTTGCATTTTTTCCCTATCTAACTCATGGTCGTAGATTACAACAGTTAGTCCATTTCCTGAATAGGGTTCTTTACTAAATACATCTGCATGATAAATTAACATTTTATTCTCCTTTGTATTTTCTTCTCATAGGCGAGTTTTTGTCCACTGTGCCCATAAAAACTTACAAGAAATCATAATGACTATATTTTAGCATGCAAAAAAATTTCATACAAGTGAGTATGATTCTGGAGATGTTTTGTTGGATTATTTTTTGGCTTGTATATTTCTTGTATATCTAAGTAGAACATTGAAACTTTGCTTAAGCTTTTAATGAGGTTAACTGGTAATTCAATTTAAAAAATAACCCCTTAAGCACAATGCTTTAGGGGGTTATTTTTAGGCGTTTTCATTATCTACTTGGGAAATGATTTTCTTTACATTTTTTTCGAACTTTACTCTGGGCAGCATAACCATATGGCCACAACCACAGCATTTGATTCGAAAGTCAATGCCAGTACGCAAAATTTCCCACTGACTGGACCCACAGGGGTGGGCTTTTTTCATTTGAACGATGTCTCCAACGGAGAAAACCATATTTTAAACCTCCTTTTGTTGCACAATATGAACAGTACGCTGAGGGAAGGGGATTTCTACACCTTCTTTATCAAAGCGGTTTTTAATGCGTTTACGCAATTCTGCTTCTACGGCATAGTTTGTTTTTACTTCACACTTTGCAACAATACGAATAGAGACTGCGGAATCATCTAACCCAACGACACCAACAACGGTAGGGGTTTCAAGGATACTGGTGATATCGGAGGTAAGAGTCATTTCGTTTTCTAGGATTGCCAGTACGCGGTCAATATTTTCGCCATAGGAAATGCCTACTGTTACGATAGCATTAATAAAATCGTTACAGAGGTTTGTAACAGTACCAACAGAACCATTGGGAATGATGTGCATTCTGCCCTGAGGATCCCTTATTTTGGTGGAACGAAGAGTTACCCCTTCCACCACACCAGTTATGTTTTGAATTGTGACTACATCGCCTACGGCATAATGATCTTCAAAAAGGATAAAAAATCCCTCCATCATATCAGTTACAACGCTTTGGGCACCTAAACCGATGGCAACTGAGCCGGCACTTGCAACCACTAATAATGATTTAGGATCTACACCTAATAGGTTTAGGATAGAAAAAATCCCGATGAAGTAGATTACATATTTTGTGACACTTGAGGTGATGGAATTTAGGGTATTGGCTTTTCTTTCAGACATTGCCAAACGTTGTTTTTGAGTCTGTTTTTTGAAAAACTTTTGAGCTATACCGTTCGAAATGCGGATTAAAAACCAACA
The DNA here is from genome assembly GCA_002380805.1 of Clostridiales bacterium UBA4139. Classification (GTDB taxonomy): domain Bacteria; phylum Bacillota; class Clostridia; order Lachnospirales; family Anaerotignaceae; genus Chakrabartyella. The sequence continues at coordinate 108,440 of DFWH01000010.1, forward strand.
CAGAAGCAGGATTCCACCAATTTGAAGTATTCTAATTCCGATATTTGCTGCGGTATCAAGCATCCACTCAATACCTATGAGTTCTTGTAATTTTGCCATTGTTACCTCCTAAACTACTCATGATACTCTGCGGCCGCCTTGATGAAAGCGGAAAAGAGTACCTTTTGTTCTTCTGTTTTCATAGCCTCAGGATGCCACTGAACACCTAGAACAAAGGAATTTGTTTTGTGCTCTATGGCTTCAGCTAATCCATCTTGGCTTCTTGCACAGACCTGTAATCCATCACCCAGTTGGGCAACAGCCTGATGGTGGAAGGAATTCACTGTTGTTTTTTCTTTGTTTTGCCAAAGGGAGGAAAGCAAGGTGTTTTCCTGAACCCAAATGCTATGAGTTCCATAGGGGCGTGGTGCCTGTTGGCTATGCTTTAAGGTGCTATTTGTTTGAACGGAAACATCTTGATATATTGTTCCACCTAAGGCAATATTCATAACCTGCATTCCGCGGCAAATTCCCAATAATGGAATATTTTTTTCCAATGCTGCTGTGCAAAGGGCAAGCTCGAAATGATCCCTTAGGGGGGAAATCTCTCCGCTTTGTTTTAGGGGTTCTTCGTTAAACAGCAAAGGATCAATATCACCACCTCCGCTGAAAATAATGCCATCAATAAAAGTAGGGATTAGGCTTTCTGGAAACAACAAGACAGGGTATCCCCCTGCATCTTTCACCGCTGATATATAATCCTCGTGTACTTTGTATCTATTGGATGTGCTGTCATAATCTGGCGTGATTCCAATAACCGGTCGCATAGTATCATTCCTTCTTGATTAACTTTCCTAATAGTATACAAAAGATGTCAAGGTTTTGCAATGGAGGACAAAGAGAAATATGTGTGCTTGTATTGTAAGGTGAAATTGTGGTATGATTAAAATACAAAAGTATGGGCGAAACTGTAACCGTCCAATAAAATGACATGGAACGGAGATGACAAAAAGATGAAAACCATTGGCATAATTGGGGCAATGGAAGAAGAAATTCTTTGTTTGAAAGAAAAAATTGAAATTGTTACTACAAAAAATGTTGTTGGCTTAGCATTTTATATTGGTAGATTTAAGGGGAATAATATTGTATTAGTAAGAAGCGGAATCGGCAAGGTGAATGCAGCAATCTGTACGCAGGCTATGATAGACCATTTTGGTGTGGATTATGTCTTAGTATTGGGTGTTGCTGGATCTTTGGTTGAGGATTTGCATATAGGTGACATTGTAATTTCTACTGATGCTGTGCAGCATGATATGGATACATCTGTTTTAGGGGATCCGGTGGGTACCATACCAAGAATGGCAGAAAGTTACTTTAAGGCGGATGAGGAACTGATTCGTCTGGCTCAGGCATCTGCTGCGGAGGTGGCTGATGGGTATCGTGTGATCACTGGGCGAATTGCCAGTGGGGATCAATTTATCAGCACAAAAGAAGGAAAAGCAAAGATTCGTAAAAATGTGCAGGGTACTTGTGCAGAAATGGAAGGGGCGGCAATCGCCCATGCTTGTTGGCTGAATAGAATTCCATTTTTGGTTGTCCGAGCGATATCTGATGGTGCGGGTGAAGAAGCTAATATTTCTTTTGAAAAATTCAGCATTATGGCAGCAAAACGTTGTAGTGAACTGGTAGAAAAAATATTAGAAAAATTGTGATTTTTGCATATAATAATATAGGATAGACCCAAGAAATAGAGGTAGTTAAAGAAAAATCCATATATACGGTATGAATTGAAGTACATGACATAAAAGTGCCTAAAAACAACTTGGATTTTTTTATTGTTATTGTCCTGGATTTCTCTTGTCACGGCTGATTTGTTCCTGTATAATGCAATCAAGAAGAAATATTTAGCACACAAAATATTTTTGACGAGAGAGCGAATAGAAAGGATGTGCCATCTATGACAGCAAAAACTCATGGATATATTACAAAAGAGATTGAACTGGAACAGTTGTATCAGTTTATTTTAAAATATTTCGATACAGGCGCGAAAGTAAACCGTTACGAAAATCGTTTTGGTGAAAGCAATGAGATGGCTGTTTATTTCACTTATAAGGGTGAAGAAAGACGACTTTTTACTATGGTTTATAAAAGTCGTAAGTTTTCCAAAAACGGAGAAAAGAACCGTATGATCTTTTTGGATTTAGACTATTGGGGTCATAGCGTTGAAATTATGCGTGCAATTCTGTCTTTCTTTGGCGGCTGGCTGGATGAAAACGATTGCGATAACGAGGAAGCTTATTTTATCGAAGCGCAGGCTGATGGGGTTACTCCTAACATCATTAAAATCACCAGAAGCGAGTTAAACAGACGTTTAGGTGGTATGGTTGTTATTATCGATGATGAAAATCAAAACTAAGTGAAATAAAGAGTCTTTCCTTTGGGGAGGACTCTTTTCCTTTTGCTGGAAACCTTGCAAAGCCGTTTTTGAATGTGATATACTAATTAAATATAGAGTCGTAGCGAAAAAGTATACCGATGAGGAAGGGGAGGAATCTTTATGGAGAAAAAGGATTTTTGCCGAAGAGTTGATGAGGATATTGACCGCAGCCGTGAAACATGGGATGCTTATTCGTATGATGAAGAAAAGATGTCTATTTTGTTTCGCTATCTTGTGAATACATATAAGGACCAAATAGACGGTTTTTGTGATGGACTTAGAGTGATTCAACCCTATGAAATTCCAGCCTTACAGGCAGAGGCATACCGTGAGAATATCAAAAAAATGGTAGGGCGCCTGGAGGGGTTTCGCCGAAATGGTTATCAGAATGATGGTTTATTAGAATATTATCTCGATTTAGAGCACAACGAAATTTCCATGGACGTGGACTTTACAGAATTACGGTTGGACATTGGAATGATGGAAACGATATCCAAGTATGAAAAAGACGAAATTATTGAAAAGCTTGGGGAGATGGAAGAAATTTGCTCTAAGGTGCTATTCAAACGGAAGAAATGGGACTTAATGCGAGAGTATTTGGTTTGGTTGTCTGGTAAGGACGTAGAAATTGCTTTAAAAATACTCCCGATTTTCTTTAAAATAAATAAAAAGTAAGAGGGAATACAGATGATTAAGTTGATTGTATCAGATATGGATGGAACGCTGTTAAATGATGAAAAAAAAATTGACCTAGAAATTTATGAGTTATTGCCTAAATTGCAAGAAAAAGGAATCCGATTCGTTGTTGCTAGTGGACGTCAATATCCTAGCCTGAAAAAACATTTTCATGAGCATATAAAAGATGTAGTAGTTATTGCAGAAAATGGTGCGTTTGTGGTGGATAATGAAAAAGAGTTGGTGGTTGAACCGATGAGTCAGAAAGAGGTGGCTCATTGCTTGGATACAATATTTACCCTGAAAGGGGTAGAACCTCTATTGTGTGCAAAATATTGTAGTTATACCAAAAGCCCAGAGCTTTTAGAGTTTTTATCTTCCCCATTGTTTCATTATGAAATGAGGCTCACAGATGATTTATATCAAGTGAAAGAGGATATAATAAAGGTATCTATGGTATCCCACGGGGGTGAAAGTGCGGAAACCTGTTATAAAAACTTGCGTCCATTATTGGATGATGAACTAAACCTAGTGATTTCTGGGGACACTTGTTTGGATACTGGATTAAATGGTGTGACAAAGGGCACTGCTGTTTCAGCTTTGCAAGAAATGTGGGGGATTAAGCCAGAAGAAACCATGGTTTTTGGTGATCAATATAACGATGTGGAAATGTTTAAGCAGGCATATTATAGTTATGCTATGAAGGATGCCTCAGATGGTGTGAAGAAGTTTGCCCGTTTTCAGGCGGGAAGTAATAATAAAGGCGGAGTAGTAAAAGCTATACGAGAGATGACGGGGCTTTGATACTGCATAGAACGGAGAGAATCATGAAAAAAGCAGCAAGTTATGCCCTTGGTTGCAAGGTGAATCAGTATGAAAGCGAGGCAATCGCGGAGCTATTTGCCGAAAAGGGATATGAAATAGTTGGAATTGATGAAGTGGCAGATGTATATGTTATTAATACCTGTACTGTTACGAATTTTGGTGATAAAAAGTCTCGTCAATTAATTCGTAAAGTGAAAAGACAAAATGAAAATGCTGTGGTTGCCGTTGTTGGATGTTATGCCCAGACTGCACCTAAGGAAATAATGGAAGTTGAAGGTGTAAATTTGGTTATTGGCACCAAAGATCGTGGGCAAATTGTGGAGATGGTTGAAGAATATCGTCCAGAAAAAGGTGTTGAAAACCATGTTACCGATATCATGAAGGAAAGGGTTTTTGAACCCCTTTCTATTCAAAAGTTGACTAACCGAACCCGTGCATACTTGAAAATACAAGATGGATGTAGCCAATATTGCTCTTACTGCATTATTCCTTATGCTCGTGGGCCAATTCGTAGCCGTGAGGCACAAGATGTTTTGGAAGAAGTAGGTCGTTTGGCGGAAAATGGCTTCAAAGAAGTTGTTTTGACAGGAATTCATGTGGCTAGTTATGGCAAAGATAGTAAAGACACTAGCCTATTAGAAATATTGCGCCAAGTGCACCAGGTCGAGGGGATTAACCGCATTCGATTTAGCTCCATCGAGCCTAATGTAGTTACAGAAGAGTTTGCGCAGACTATGGCAGAGCTGCCAAAGGTTTGCCATCATTTTCACCTTTCCCTGCAAAGTGGCTGTGATAGAACGCTAAAGGAAATGAATCGTAAATATGATACGGAGAAATACCGCCAGGCAGCGGCTCTTTTACGCAAGTATTTGCCAGAGGTTGCATTAACAACGGATATCATTGTGGGCTTTCCAGGGGAGACAGAAGAGGATTATCAGGAGTGCTATGATTTTGCCAAAGAAATAGGATTTTCAAAGATTCATGTATTCCCATATTCGCCCAAGAAGGGTACTCCGGCGGCGGAGCGTAAGGATCAGCTTCCTAATACCGTAAAGGCTGAAAGAAGCCATAAGTTGCTTGCCCTTAGTGATGAAATGAGTGCAGATTTTATTCAAAACTATGTTGGGAAAACCGTGGAAGTTCTCTATGAAAAACCGTTAGGTGAAGGCATGTTTGAAGGACATACATCCAATTACATTAAGGTTCATGGGAAGAGCTTGGAAGACGTATCTAACAGAATCGTCAAAACTCGCATTACCCATATTGAGGGTGAAATTGCCATCGGTCAGGTTATTTTGTAATGATACTGTAAGGATAATATAGTTGCAATCAGGTTTGGTTTATATTATGATGAAGTAAGATATATAGATGAAAAGCGAACGGATCGAGTGATGGGGAGTGAGTAGTATGAGTAACATTAATGAGACACAATATTTTGGCAGATTGGATAAAGAACCCGAAAACGAAGCGAAGAAGATCCTCATCGCTGTTAGCACGGCCTTGAAGGAAAAAGGATACAATCCTGTAAATCAGATTGTTGGATATATTTTATCTGGCGATCCTACCTATATCACCAGCTATATGAATGCCCGTGTTATGATTCGTAAATTGGAGCGGGATGAATTATTGGAAGAATTGGTGAAAGACTATATGGAACGAAACGAATAAGAAAGAGGAAATCAATTGCGTATTTTAGGACTGGATTATGGCGATAAAACCATTGGCATTGCGGTAAGTGACCCATTGGGATGGACAGCTCAGGGTGTGGAAATCATTAGAAGAGAGAACCCTGCTGAATATAAAAAGAGTTTAAAGCGTTTGGCGGAATTGGTCGAGGAGTATAACCCAGAAACCATTGTATTGGGTTATCCCAAAAATTTGGATAATTCAGAAGGGGAACGTTGCGAAAAGACAAAGGCCTTTGCCGAGAGGATTGTAAAACGTTTTCCGAAAGTTGAAGTATTGTTTTGGGATGAAAGGTTTAGCACCATTGCCGCTGAACGAGCGTTGCGCGAGGCGGATTTGAGCCATGAGAAAAGAAAAAGTGTGATTGATAAGATGGCGGCCGTGCATATTCTTCAGGGCTACTTGGATAGCCGAAACAGAGGATAAGGATTGCCGTAAGCGGAGCGTAAAAGGAGAATTGAAACAATGGCAGATATTTTTGATGAAGTAAATGAATATGAATTTGAAACAGTAACAATGACAGCAGAAGATGGTGCAGAGGTGGAATTCTCAATTATTGACAACGTTGCTTGTGGTGGAGAAAGATATTTACTGGTTGTTGAGACAGAATTGATGGATGATGACGAAACAGAAGCCCTCATTTTGAAAGAAATTTCAATTAATACAGACGACGTTACCTATGAATTGGTTGAGGATGACGTAGAATTTGATCGTGTAGCAGAATTGTTCTCCAGCAAAGGTGAAGACTACGAAGTAGAAATTGATTAATTTATAAATAAAATGTTCTCTCTGTGATAGGAAGAACTTGGATTAGCAACCTTTCATGAGGTGATTGAAATGGTATTTCTGGGGTAAGGAGCTTGCTTCAAAGAGTATATATTTCAATCCAGTCATGTGAGAAGATGGAAACCGTTTGATAAACGAAGTAAAATTAAATTGTTTGCATTTGTGACTCACATTAGGTGAGGGCGGCTAAGTTTACTTGAGAGAGTGGAAACGATATAACGTTTCCTATTCTTTGCGTGCAATTTTGATTTTTGATCACAAACGCATGACATTGCGTTTACGATAGATGAATGGCATTATGTCAAATCATCATGTGCGGAAAAAGAAGTAAAACAGAATACGTATAATTTGGCAGAACCTCTGGAAGGAAAACATGGGACGGAGAGATGTTTTCAAAGATGTTGGTGACCTGCCCTTTTTACGTATACCCAAAATATAGGAAATAAAAATTTTGTCTATATGGGTTTTTGTTTTTGCGGTTTAAACTGCGCTTTTTTACGGCATAATAATGAAATAAGATAAACGGATAAGGAAAAAAGAAAAGGAGGTGTGTTTTTTTGGCAGGAAGAAAACCAAAACCCAAGGCCAAGCTTAAGGTTGCTGCATTGGGTGGGTTGGATGAAATCGGGAAGAATATGACCATTTTGGAGTACGGAAATGACATTATGGTGATTGACTGCGGATTGGCGTTCCCAGAAGATGATATGTTGGGAATCGACTTGGTTATCCCCGATGTAACATATCTGACCAAAAACATAGACAAAGTAAGGGGTATTGTATTGACTCATGGGCATGAGGATCACATTGGTGCATTACCCTATATTCTCAAACAGCTCAATGTACCTGTGTTTGGTACACTTTTGACATTGGGCCTGTTGGAAAACAAACTAAGAGAGCACAAAATGTTGGATAAGACAACATTACACACTGTTGTGCCAGGTGAAAAGGTGAAGCTTGGACAATTTAATGTTGAGTTTATCCACACAAACCATTCTATCGCGGATGCGGTTGCATTAGCAATTCATACGCCAATCGGAACGGTTGTGCATACTGGTGACTTTAAGGTGGATTATACACCTATTGACGGGGAAATCATTGATCTTCAGCGTTTTGCAGAGCTTGGTAAAGAAGGCGTGCTTCTTCTGATGAGCGATAGTACTAATGCAGAAAGAAAAGGCTTTACCATGTCGGAAAAAAATGTTGGTAAAGTTTTTGAAAAAATATTTGAAGATTCACCTAAAAATCGAATTATGGTTGCAACATTTTCCTCCAATATCCATCGTATTCAGCAGGTAGTGAATGCTGCGTATATGTATGGGCGAAAGGTTGCGATTATTGGTCGCAGTATGGTCAATGCAGTGAAAACTGCATCTGAATTGGAGTATCTAATGTTACCCCCACGTACCCTAATTGATATTAACGAAATCAAAAACTATCGTGATGAACAAATCGTTATCATTACTACCGGTAGCCAGGGTGAAACCATGTCTGCTCTCTCCAGAATTGCAATGAATGAGCACAAACAGGTAAGCGTAAAACCTGATGACAAAATTATTATTAGTGCGTCAGCAATTCCAGGTAATGAAAAGAATGTAATTAAAGTAATCAATGAGCTATTGAAAAAGGGTGCAAATGTAATTTATGGCGATATGGAGGAAATTCATGTTTCTGGCCATGCACGCCAGGAGGAGTTAAAGTTAATGCTTGCATTAACAAAGCCTCAATACTTCATGCCTGTGCATGGTGAATTTATGCACTTGGCAAGCCATAGAGACTTGGCTCTGTCTATGGGCATTGATAAAAAAGATGTATTTGTAATGAAATTGGGTGAAGTGCTTGAAATATCCAGAACTGAAGCTAAGGTAAATGGAACTGTACCTGCGGGACAGGTTATGGTTGATGGCCTTGGTGTTGGTGATGTTGGTAATATTGTTTTGAGGGATAGAAAGCATTTGTCTCAGGATGGTTTAATGGTGGTTGTAGTCACGATGGATCGTGAAAACGGAACGATTGTGGCTGGGCCTGATATCATTTCCAGAGGGTTCGTGTATGTACGAGTAGCAGAAGACCTTATGGATGAAGCAAAGAAAGTTGTGCTTGAAGCTTTACTGGAGTGTGAAGAAAAGCATATAACAAGTTGGAATTATATCAAGGGTGTTATTAAAGATACGCTGAAGAATTTCCTTTGGCAGAAAACAAAGAGAAGCCCTATGATTCTACCCATCATTATGGAAGTTTAATAGCCATAAAAGCCGCAGAATCAGTGAGATTTTGCGGCTTTTATAAGGTTTATAGATACTATATTGGCATTTGAAAGTTTAAATATTTAGAACAGAATTTAAAGATAGAGGAGTAATATGAATTTCTTAAGACACTTGTTTTATTCCTTTTCATTGTTTTATGCTATAATAAATCAAGAAAGGCGGGGAACCCATGCAGTCGATAAAAGAAATTAAGGATTACTTACAACAATGCACGATAGAAGAGTTGGATCAAGCAATTCAAGCATTCTCTTTGGACGAGCGCAAAGGGGTGAAAAGTGCCATTGCATCTGCAATGAAAAGAAAAAATGCCTATGAAAATGAACAAAATAGGTTAGAGTTGATGCTTCAATATGAAACTGCCTGCTATGAACAAGGACTTGATTTGATCGCGGGCGTTGATGAGGTTGGCAGAGGCCCATTGGCAGGCCCAGTGGTTGCGGCGGCAGTGATTTTACCCAAAGGTTGTAAAATTATTGGAGTGGATGACTCCAAAAAATTATCGGCAAAAAAGCGTGAAAACCTTTATGATGAAATCTTAGAGAAGGCAATTTCATATGGTATTGGTGTGGTTTCATGGGAGAGGATAGATGAAATCAATATTTTGCAAGCAACCTACGAAGCGATGCGAGAGGCTTTGGCTCAGTTAAACCCCGCGCCTAGGTTTATTTTGGCGGATGCGGTTACTATTCCTAAAATTCCCATCCCCCAGCAAGGGATTGTGAAGGGGGATGCAAAGAGTCTGTCCATTGGTGCAGCCAGCATTGTTGCAAAGGTCTATCGAGATCGACTTATGGAAACTTATGATCAGTTGTATCCTTTATATGGGTTTGCATCCAATAAGGGCTATGGCTCTGCGGAGCATATTGCAGCAATTAAGGTTCATGGAATTTGTCAAATTCATAGAAAAAGCTTTGTAAAGAATTTTATGCCTACGGAGGATAACCAAACGAAGGGTGCCTTTGGCGAAGAACTTGCAGTAAAACAGATGCGTCGTATGGGATATGAGATATTAGAAAGAAATTATCGTAGACAGGGCGGAGAGATTGATATTATCGCAAAAAAGGATACATACATCATCTTTACCGAAGTAAAATATAGGACAGGGCGAGAAAAAGGTGAACCTTGCGAGGCGGTCGATAAGCGCAAACAAGCCCATATTATACAGACCGCACAGGCTTATATTGCCGAGAAGGAATTAGAAGGTGATTTTCGTTTTGATGTTGCTGAAGTTTTAGAAGAAGACGGCAAAACATTTTTTCGTTATACGGAAAATGCGTTTTGGTTAACATAAGGAGTATGAGATGAAAATAGAGAAAATTGGGGAAGTGGAAGTAGTAGTTTTTGACAATTTATCTCAGACAGATATGGTGAAGCATTGCTTTACTACTCGGTATGGCGGGGTAAGTCAGGGCTATTACGGCAGCATGAATATGGGTCTAACCAGAGGGGAAGATAGAAATCTGGTTTTGAAGAACTATGAAATTTTGGGGGATGTAATGGGCTTTTCCAAAAAAAACTATGTTACCTCTCAGCAAACCCATACCACAAATGTTCGACGTATTTATGAGGAGGATAAAGGAAAAGGTGTACTTCGGGATCGTGGGTATACTGATGTAGATGGGCTGATTACGAATGTGCCCAATATACCCTTGGTGATTTTTGGGGCAGATTGTGTTCCTGTATTTTTGTTAGACACCAAGAATAAAGCCATTGGCATGGCGCACTGCGGTTGGAAAGGTACGGGAGAGCGTATGGCAGAGCGCATCTTGCAAGAAATGATGGGTGCTTTTGGCACTGAGCCAAAGGATGTGGTTGCGGCAATTGGTCCGTCCATCGGAATGTGCTGCTTTCAGGTAGATGACCCTGTCGTGGAATTATTTCAGGGGAATATTGAGTTTGCCGATGATATTATATTTGATGATCCAAAGGAAAAGGGCAAATATCGTATTGATCTTTGGGAAACCAACCGTCGCCTATTGGCTAATATGGGAGTAGAAAATATTGAGATTGCTGGGCTTTGCACCATGTGTGACATAGAGCGTTTTTATTCCCATAGAAAAATGCGGGAAGAGCGAGGCGTTATGGCTGGGGTGATGGAGCTAAAAGGCTAAAACAAACCCTGAACTATTGTATTTGCAAAGAATACTGTGGTATAATCCAATAATGGTTTAGAATGCTAGCTTATCTAGCATATAAAAATATGAAGATATAAAAAATTGAAAATAGAGAAACATGGAGGAATAAATATGAGTAGACCAATCGTAGCAGTGGTTGGCCGTCCGAATGTAGGCAAATCTACATTGTTTAACCGCTTGGCAGGAGAAAGAATCTCCATTGTGCAGGATACCCCTGGGGTAACCCGTGACCGTATTTATGCGGATGTGGAATGGCTTAACCATAAATTTACTTTGATTGATACCGGTGGTATGGAGATTGGCTCCGAAGAGATCATTCAAAAACAAATTTTACAGCAGGCAGAAGTTGCCATTGAGACTGCTGACGTTGTTTTGTTTGTGACGGATGTAAAAACTGGGGTTACGGATGATGATCGCCAGGTGGCTAATATGTTGCGCCGCACAAAGAAGCCCGTCGTGCTTGCTGTTAATAAAGTTGACAGTGTAAAAAGAGATAGTATGGATATCTATGAGTTTTACGAATTGGGCATCGGTGATCCTATGCCTGTTTCAGCAGGACAAGCATTAGGTCTTGGGGATATGCTGGATCAGGTGATTGAACATTTCCCTGATGATACGGGAAGTGGCGAAGAGGATGATGCAATTCGTGTGGCCATTATCGGTAAGCCTAATGTTGGTAAGTCCTCTTTGATTAATAAAATTTTGGGTGAGGATCGATTGATTGTAAGTAACATTCCTGGCACAACAAGGGATGCGATTGATACCCCAATCACCATTGATGGAAAGAAGTATATTTTTATTGATACAGCGGGTATGCGTCGAAAGAGTAAGATTAAAGAAGAAATTGAACGCTTTAGCATTATCCGTGCTGTGGCGGCAGTTGAGCGATGTGATGTGGCAATTTTGGTGATTGATGCCAATGAAGGCATTACAGATCAGGATACAAAGATTGCTGGTATTGCCCATGAGAGAGGCAAGGCGGCCATTGTTGCCGTAAACAAGTGGGATTCCATCGAAAAAGATGATAAAACCATGAACAAATACCTTAAGGACATCGGCAATGAATTGGCATATATGGCTTATGCACCTCGTGTGTTTATTTCTGCTTTTACAGGTCAGAGAGTGAACCGTATGCTTGAGTTGATTCAAACTGTTCACGAAAATCACGCTTTGCGTATCAGTACTGGTGTGCTTAATGAGGTATTAATTGAGGCAACCGCAATGCAGCAGCCTCCAGCGGACAAGGGTCGTCAGTTAAGACTGTATTACATGACTCAGGTTTCTGTGAAACCGCCTACTTTTGTTATTTTTGTAAATGAAAGGGAATTATTCCATTTCTCCTATCGTAGATATATTGAAAACCAATTAAGAGATGCTTTTGGTTTTGTTGGTACGCCTATTCATTTTATCGTAAGAGAAAAAGGGGAAAAGGATTGATATGTTTAGAATCTTTAGTTTGCTAATCGGGTATTTTATCGGCTGTATTTCTATGGGTTTTATTGTTGGTAAGATTACAAAAACAGATTTACGCAAAAAGGGGAGTGGAAATTTAGGAACAACCAATGCTCTTCGAGTTTTAGGGTTTCGGGCAGGGTTGGCCACTTTTTTGGGAGACATTCTAAAAGGTGTAATTGCTTTCTTTGTTTGTAGATGGTTATTCCCCGACAACAGCTTATTAGCGGGCATTTATGCTGGCGTTGGTGCTGTTTTGGGGCACGACTTTCCTTTTTATTTGCAGTTTAAAGGCGGAAAGGGGATTGCATCAACCATAGGGCTTATACTTTCTTTAAGCTTTGTGTTCTCACCTGCTATTGGGCTAATTACCTTTGGCGTGGGGATTATTGGTGTTGTCCTTTCCCATTATATTTCCGTAGGATCCATTGCGTTTTCTGTAAGCATTCCACTGATTGCAATTGTGTTAGGCGCGCCTATGGAGGGTGTTGCCCTTTTTGCGGCACTAGCAGTTTTAGCGATTTGGCGTCATAAGGAAAACATTAAGAGATTAAAGTCTGGTACGGAGAATAAATTTACGTTGCATAAAAGTGTGTAGTAATGTTTTATTGGAGGTGGACAGCAGTGAAAAAAGTAGCAGTGGTTGGTTCAGGCAGTTGGGGCACGGCTTTGGCGGTTATGCTTCAAAAGCATGGGCATGATGTTGTAATTTGGTCCAGAAGGCAGGATGCCATAGATGAGATGGAAAAGGAGCGGGAAAATAAAAGGTATTTACCCGGAATTGTCCTGCCAGAAGGAATGACCTTTACAACGGACCGTGAGCAGGCGGTAAAAGACGCAGAAATTATCATACTAGCTGTACCCTCGAAGGCTGTTCGCCAAACGGTAACGGATTTTGCTCCGTTTTTTACAGATAAACAGGTATTGGTAAACGTGGCAAAAGGCCTTGAAGAAGGTAGTTTAAAGCGTTTGTCACAGGTGATTGAAGAATGTGTGCCTCAGTGTGAGGTATGTATTCTTTCAGGCCCTAGCCATGCAGAAGAGGTAGCGAGAGATATTCCTACCACCTGCTTAATTGCTTCAAAAAATGAAGAGATAGCCAAGATGGTTCAAAATGAATTTATGAATCCAAGATTTCGCCTTTATACCAATACAGATGTGATTGGTGTGGAAATGGGAGCGGCATTGAAAAACGTAATGGCTTTGGCGGCAGGTATGTCTGATGGGTTAGGTTTTGGAGATAATACTAAGGCTGCGATTATGACTCGTGGCATTGCCGAAATGAAACGTCTGGGCGTAGAAATGGGCGGAAGGGCAGAAACTTTTTCTGGCTTATCTGGAATTGGGGATTTAATTGTTACCTGTACCAGTATGCACTCTAGAAACCGTAGAGCCGGTATTTTATTAGGGCAAGGTAAAACTCTTGAAGAAACTTTAAACGAAATCAAGATGGTGGTAGAGGGTGTAAATACAGTTCAGGTTGCTTGTAAGGTGGCCAAAGAACATAATGTTGAAATGCCTATTACCAATGCTATTTATAACGTTTTATTTAATGGGAAAAATACTGAGCAGACCGTGCTAGAACTGATGAGTCGAGACGGTAAGGCAGAATAAAAATATGAAATGCCTCAAATTTCAAATATTTGGGGCATTTATTTTTTTGTGATAAAAAGAGAATTGGAAAAGAATTATAACATCAAACTTACGTAAACAGACGATTTTAAAAATCAATTATTTCTCCTATGAGTTTCGAGGTTTTGAAAATGGCTTAAAGGTTGAATTTTTTGAATGATTATTGATATATAAAAAATATCTATTCAAAAATATGAGTAGGTATATTTTCGTTTCTTTTACAAATAATACAAGCACAGGAGAAATCAATGAAACAACCTTATTTGTAAATGGAGGAATTTTGTATGAAAGCGACGGGAATCGTAAGAAGAATAGATGACTTAGGCAGGGTGGTTATCCCTAAGGAGATCCGCCGCACATTGCGGATCAGAGAAGGAGATCCATTAGAGATCTTCACAGATAGAGAGGGTGAAATTATTTTAAAGAAATACTCACCCATTGGTGAGCTAGGAACATTTGCAAAAGAGTATGCAGAGTCCTTAGCACAGACCGCCGGTCATGTGACTTGTATTGTTGACAAAGATCAGATTATTGCAGTATCCGGAGGTTCAAAAAGAGAACTATTTGAAAAACACATTAGTCAAGAAATGGAAAGATGTATCAATCGAAGAACAACATTGATTGCGGACAAAAATGACAGCAATTTTGTACCTATCCTAGATGATGATAGCATGGAGGGGTATAATCATCAGTTGATTACTCCTATTATTGCTGAGGGGGATGCAATGGGTGCCATTGTATTCCTTTCCAAGGATAAAAAGATGGGTGAGGTAGAAGGAAAACTTGCTCAAACAGCAGCTGGGTTCTTAGGTAGACAGATGGAGCAGTAAGATATGTCGTCCCCCCCTTACTTTGCTAAATGAAGATAGATATGTTTAGTTTTTTTAGGGGTTAAAATCAGACAAATGTTAATTGCAAGCAAAAAAAAGCGATGTTTGTGGATGAAGCAAATATCGCTTTTTTTATTGAGAAAGAGGTGCTTTTTCCATTTCCTTGTACGGCCCGTCATATTGTATGCCAACAAGAAATATGGTACTCTTAAGCAAGAGTTTGAGTTATGGGGGGATACAAATGATGAAATATTATTTTATCATCAACCCTGAGGCAGGGCATGGCAAGGCCAGATATATGATACCGCAAGTGCAAAAGGTATTGGAAGGTCGTGGTATCTCGTATCAGATTCATATGACGCGCTACCCTGGAGATGGGGAGGAATTTATACGAGAGAAAGCACAAGACGGTAGGCAAGCAAGATTTTATGTCTGTGGTGGTGATGGTACACTTCACGAGGCCTTCAATGGTGCTTATGGATACTCAAATGCAGCCGTAGGTCTAATTCCCACAGGAACAGGCAATGACTTCGTGAAGAATTTTACGGAAAAAAGTGCATTTTTTAATATTGAGTCGCAGATAAACGGAACAGAAATCCCCATAGATTTAATCCGTGTGAATGATAAATTGGCAGTGAATATGATTAATATTGGTTTTGATTGTGAAGTAGTTGTTGAGGCTTTAAAATTAAAAAGATATCCCTTTGTAAGAGGATCCTTGGCCTATTGGGGTGGGCTGTGTAAGCGGTTTTGCCAACCTATGGGAGAAGAAATGGAAATTTGCGATGAAGACGGTATGAGGCTCTCAGGGGATTTTTTGCTCTGCACCATCGCCAACGGAAGTTTTTGTGGGGGAGCTTTTCAATCTTCGCCCTATGCTGAAATTGATGATGGGCTAATGGATTTTGGTGGAATTCGTACTTTTAGCCGTATGTCATTGTTAAAGATGCTCCCTAGCTATCAAAATGGTACATATTTAGAGAAGATGCATGGCAGAAAAGGGTTATACTTTAAGCAGTGCAAGGGTTTATCGGTACATACCAGAGAACCTTTATTTGCTAGTATTGATGGTGAAATTGTTTCATTTACGGAGCTGAAAATGAAAGTTGAAAAGAGAGCGGCAAGGTTTGTGTTGCCCCAGGGAACAAATAAAAAACAAAAGCCCCAAATAATAAATAGAGAATAACTGATAAAGGAAAGGCGGTTGAGTGTAGAATGGATTTGATTATAGGTGGGGTATATGAACATTATAAAGGGAATAAATATTGCGTTGTCGGATTAGCAAAACATTCGGAAACAGTGGAGGAAATGGTGGTATATCGCCAGCTTTATGGGGAGTATGGCCTTTGGGTTCGACCTAAGAATATGTTTCTAGAAAATGTAGAAGTAGATGGAAAGGTGATACCACGCTTTCGTTTGCTTCAAGAATGAATGGGCTATTGGTTATGTACAAAAGGCACCATCTCTTTGAGATGATGCCTTTTTCAATGTGATCATAAGACCGCGAAAAAGCAAATTAAAATAAGTAGCCCAGGTATGGCAGAATTCCAAAAACAATGAATAAGCCAAAAACACAAAGGATAGAAGGGGAAAGAAAGTGCTCTGCAGTTCCATCTTTTGGCGAATACGGATTGCTTACAGGGTTCATCTTTAAAAATAAGAAAAGAATTAGCCCTAGGAATGGAAGGGAAAGCAGTGCAGATACACTAGTATAAATTAAAAGAACTGTATTGCCCGGAGGGTTCATGGTAGCAACTTCATCAGCCACAGGAATAAACATGCTAATTACGTTTGTTGCATTGATAATAAAATGGGGGATAATTGATGCCCATATGGATCCAGTTCTTTCAACAAGGAAACAAAAGAACAGCCCAGCAAGAAACGCATAGGGAAATTGTTGAGGGTTCATATGCAGCAGGCCAAACAAGAGGGCTGTGCAAAAAATAGCTTTCCATGTACCTAATCGGTGATAGCCAGAGAGGAATACACCTCTAAGAGAAAGTTCTTCAAGAAAGGCAGGCAATATCGCCATGGTAATTAAAGAAAGTGTAAAACCTGCGCCTTCTAATGCATTAAAAGATTCTTGAGCTACGTTTGGAAAAAACATAGAGGTGAAGAAAGACAGAAAACGCATGAGAGGCTGAATGGCAAAACCAAATACAATAATAAGTAAGAGATTTTTCCAGCCTAATGGATATAGTCGAAAAACTTCCTTGGGGCTCTTTTTTGTCCAGATAAAGTAGCCCACAATTGGAACCGTAAAGTAAACAATTTGGACGATGCTAGAAAACCAGGCATAGGGCAGGTCTCTAATAAAAGGGATGGCATACAGAAGTTGCCCACTTAAAAGGAAAAATATAAAAAAGATCAATGCAAATAAGTTTGTTTGTTTGGTTAAATTCATTTTTTGCCTCCAAAAAATTGAAAGAACAGCGTTTTAGACAAGACTGTTCTTTCTTTTTATGTTTTATCTTATGCTTCGGGTGGAGAATCATGCTCGTTGCTTTTCGGAAGTAGTGGGTCGTTGTTAATATACTTCTCATCATATTTTCTGTTGATAAATTCCGAAAAGAACATTTTGATGGTTGCCAAAATAGGCACACCAATAAACATACCGATAGGTCCCAATAGGGCACCACCAAGCACTACTGCCAGAATAATCCAAATTGGGCTTACATCCAAGGAATCCCCTAAAATTTTTGGCCCTAAGAAGTTTCCGTCAAACTGCTGAAGTGCAAGAATAAACAAGATTACCCATAATGCGGTTAGTGGGTCTACCAGGAAGGTAATTACAGCCGCAGGGATGGCGCCGATGAAAGGGCCGAAGTAAGGAATCATGTTTGTTACACCGACAATTAAACTTAAAACTAAAGCAAAAGGTGCTTTTAATAAAGTGAAGCCTACAAAGGCCATAATGCCGATAATTAAGGAATCCACTGCTTTACCAACTATGAAATCTTGGAATATGCGGTTGATGCGGTGGGTGTTATAGAATAATTGTTCAGCTTTTTCTTTATTGGTAATGGCATAAATAATTTTATGAAGCTGCTTTGAAAAATTTTCTTTGTCGTAAAGCATATAAAACGAAATAAAAATTGCCATGACCACATCTATGGTGATTTTACCAACAGAATATAGGTTGGTAGCAATATCACCGACAAG
Organism: Clostridiales bacterium UBA4139; assembly: GCA_002380805.1. Classification (GTDB taxonomy): domain Bacteria; phylum Bacillota; class Clostridia; order Lachnospirales; family Anaerotignaceae; genus Chakrabartyella. Next base: position 126,303 of record DFWH01000010.1, read on the forward strand.
CTTAGGCACATTTTGGAACACGCCCATGATTGGTGCAAGGACTTTATTGATGATATTGTTTACGTCTGCTGCATTGATGAAGTCGATACGGTCAAATAAATTGGTAATGGATGCATTTAGCTGGGCTGAATAGCTGGATAGCTGAGATACAAAGGAAATAAAAGAGTCCTTTAATTCAGGAATCAGATAAATGGTAATCCAGAAGAGACCGCCGATTACGATAATGTAGTTAATCAAGATGCAGAAAGTTCTGGTTAGCTTTCGTCTTTCCTTAGATTTAGGAAAGTGCTTAAATATTTTCGTTTCGAAAAACTTCATAAAAGGGTTCATAATATAGGCAATTGCAAACCCAATAAAGAAAGGAGAACCTAAGCGTAAAATGGTTTTTACTGTTGTATGGAATACATTACCCAAATCTGGTAAATTTCCGATAATTTTTTCAAATAAAATGAGTGCAGCAACAACTGCAAATACATATAGACAAATCTTAAGGTAGGACTTGTCCAGTTTTTTAAAGTTAATTTTTTTCATGGGTACTCCTCATAATTATAATTGTCGATGAATGGTTTTCTCGCTTTTACTATGATACTATGAAACCAATAATATTTCCATAATATTTGCGTTAAATTTCACAGTGATAGAATTAATTGGACATTTCGAACAAGCCTAGAAAAATCAGTGGAAAAAACAATGTTTTAATCACTTCTTTAAAGTAACGCAAGTCAAAATGAAGATAATCATTCCAAGGTTGTATACCCACAAAAAAATATAGCAAAAACAGCAATGTTCCATTTTATAGTATTTGCTATTATACATTCCCTTTTTTAAGAAAAACCAAACAATTTCCTTATATTTCTTTACGTTTTTTACCTTTGATTGACGGGCGACGGAAAAAGGCTCTATAATGGAAAATATGGAAGGGAAGGAGGAAGATCAAGATGGAAGAAGAAATCATTCGTCAATTTGGGACGGAGTTTCAAAACATAGAAGAAGAAATAGGATCGGTAATTATTGGTCAAAAGGATCTAATCAGAGGTGTTTTAACAGCGATGATTGCTGGAGGGAATGTGCTACTGGAGGGGTTACCAGGTTTGGGTAAAACCCAATTGGTAAAAACCATTGGAAAAGTATTGGAGTTGGAATTTTCCCGTATTCAGTTTACACCAGATCTGATGCCGGCGGATGTGACGGGTACTTCAGTTATGACGAAGAATGTGGATGGCGGCTTAGGCATGGAATTTAGGAAGGGCCCTATCTTTTCAAACATTGTGCTGGCGGACGAAATCAACAGAGCCACTCCAAAAACTCAAAGTGCCTTATTGGAAGCCATGCAGGAGCATACTGTAACAAGTGGCAATGAAACATACCCATTGCCTGAGCCATTTTTTGTTTTGGCAACCCAAAACCCTTTGGAGTCTGAAGGAACATACCCTTTACCTGAGGCACAAATGGATCGTTTTTTGTTCAAGCTAAATGTGACCTTCCCCAGCAAGTCAGAGTTGTTGCAGATTGTTACTTCTACTACAACGGGTGAGCCAAAAGAGGCGAAGAAGATTTGTGGTCAGGACAAGTTATTACAGATGCGTCAAGTGGCTAGAGAGGTTCCTGTGGCAACACCTGTAGCTGAATATATAATGGATGTGGTATTAAAAAGCCATCCGGACTATGCTGAGGCGCCAGATTTGGTGAAAAAATACGTGCGATTTGGGGCAAGCCCTAGAGGTGCCCAAGCCATTATGATGACAGCAAAAGTTTATGCCCTCATGGCAGGACGTTATAATGTGGCATACGAAGACGTAAAGGCAGTGGCAAAAGGTGCTTTGCGCCATCGTATATTCTTAAATTTTGAGGGATTGGCAGATGGAGTAACTGTTGATGAAATTATAGAGGCATTGTTGGTATGAGAACATTACAAGATATATTTTCAAAAGAATATTTGATGCAACTGGAGAAGTTATCTTTTTCTTTACGTCAGAGGCTGAGTGTTGATGGATACAGCGGTGGGAGAAAGTCTCACGCCAAAGGCAGCTCATTGGAATTTTCTGATTTTAGGGAGTATATCACAGGGGATGACCTTCGAAGAGTAGACTGGAACAGTTTTGGTCGTTTTGGAAAGCTTTATGTAAAGCTTTTTATGGAAGAAAAACAGGCAGAAATTAATATTTTTTTGGATTGTAGTAGTTCTATGGATAAGGATGAAAAATTTTTGCAAGCAAAGGCAATTGCTGCCTCTTTGGCGTATATTAGCCTATGTAGTGGGGATCGTGTAAATTTGTTTTTATGGAACGACTCCATTTCATTAGAAAAACGAGGAAACAATCAAAAAAGTAGCTTTCTTGAGTTATTGACAGTGTTGGATAAGGCAGAATGCAACGGAGGTTCTGATGTTTTACGGGCAAGTTTGTTAAGTGGCAGAATCGGACGGGGAGTATCAATCGTTATTTCTGATTTTTTTTCAGAGGCTCCTTTGGAAGAAGCTTTACATGTATTACAGGGTAAAAAACAGCAGGTGTGTTTTGTTCAGGTTTTATCGGTGGAAGAAGAGAAACCGCGAGAGGGACAGGCAGTTCGACTGGTTGATTCTGAAACTGGAGAAGTATGTGATTTGGAAATGAATTCAGCGGTGTTAGGCGCTTATGAAAGGGCCCTTAAAGAGCACAGGGGGGCATTAGCAGAACTTTGTTATCGCTCTGGATCAGTGTTCTATTCTATGAATGAAAAGGCACCATTATTTACAGCAATCAGAGACATATTACATTAATTAGGCTGTGGCAGTTATTTGAATAAAATGACTGTTCCAGCCTTTTATTATCACTAGCCTGAAAACTTTACATATTGAGAAAGGAGAAAGGTTGTGATATAATATATTATTGCAATAAGTAACAAAACCATCTATTAGGAGGCGGGTTTTGAATGAGTGGAAAGGATTTTGATGTTGCAAAGAATATAAAGATGACTGAAAATTTGCAATGCCAAATGTTAGCGGCAGTGTCTCAATTTTTTACGGCTATGCAAGACAATGCTACAAAAGGGGAGAAAACGGAGATATTAGCTGACTTGGAAATTGTGATGTATCTTTTGGCGGCAAGAATGGGGATATCTAAAGAATCCCTCGATCAAAAAGCAGCAACAAAGCTGAAACTTGGGCTTTTGCAAGAGGAAAGACCAGAATGGAAAACTTCACTGTTGGAATTGCACAGGGAACTGGGGCAAAAGATGTGAAAGAGACCGTTACGTCTTGGAGGCAAATATAAATGTTTAAATTAAAAAAGCGAGATAATGTAATTGTCGCAACTGCACTAATGGTAATTGTAGTTTTTGTGTGTACCTTAGTTGATATATATTTAGGGATTGGCACACTAGTTGGTGGGGTAGCCGTATTTTTTGGTTGGCCGGCATTAAAAGAGCTACATGCGCCTTTGGAGGGTGAAAAGGAGAGGACTGCTTCTTTTTTGGATACAGCAGTGTTACAGGAAAACTTCCAAATACCTCAAAATTTGCCTATTCCTTATGCTGTGTTGGATATCCGTGGACACATTTTGATGTATAATGAGAAATTTGAAAATGTTTTTTCTAACATTGAGGAGGCAAAGCCATCGGTTGAAAAGCTATTGAAAAATACCGGTGATGGTGAGATTACTCTGTTGAAAATTGGAGAAAAGTATTATGATGGCGCCCTAAACCATTGTGATGTGGTTGAGGAGAATGGAGCTGTTGGTACAGTTTTAACCATGACTTTGATTGATGTAACGAAAAAAAATCAGCTTGCAAAGCAATTGGAGGATCAGCAACCAGTTGTGGGTATGATTTTCTTGGACAACTACGAAGAAGTGGTGGATAATCTGGATGAAAGCCGTTGGCCAATTCTATCAGCTTTGATTGACCGAAAGTTAAATCAATTGGCACAGGATGTAGATGGTGTTATCCGAAAGTTAGAAAAAGACCGCTATTTATTCTTATTAAAAAAGGGAAGATTGACCCAGTTAAAAGAAAAGAAATTCGACATATTGAATGAAATTCGAGAAATTAGCGTGGGGGACCATATACCTGTTACCATAAGTATGGGTATTGGAATTGGCGGAAACTCCCTGGATGAAGCAATGCAAAATGCTAAGGCAGCAATTGACTTGGCATTAGGCAGAGGTGGCGATCAGGTGTTAATTAAAGAGGGTGAAAGCTATCTTTTCTACGGTGGAAAGGCTGGAGAAATGGGACGAAATGCTCGAATTCGTGCCAGAGTAAAGGCGGATGCCCTTTGGGAATTAATGGGTGAATCTTCTGGTATTTTGGTTATGGGCCATAAAAATGGTGATTTGGATAGTATGGGTTCTTGCATGGGTATTTGTGCCATTGCGAGAGCTATGGATAAGAGATGCCATGTTGTTATGGATGATGTGGGTGTTGGTATTCGCAGACTTTGGGAAAATATCAAGGCTGGTGGAAATTATCAAAATCTGACGATAAAAACACCTGATGCCCTAAAAATGATGGATGATAAAACACTGGTAATTATCGTTGATACACATCGTAAAACCATGGTGGAAAGCCCTCAGGTTTTGGAGTCTGCAAAAAGAATTGTTTTGTTTGACCATCATAGAAAAAGTACAGATGCTATCGACCAGGCAGTTTTGGTTTACCATGAGCCATATGCATCTTCCACATCTGAGTTAATTACAGAAATGATTCAGCATATTGGTAAAAAAGTTAAGCTTACCAGCATCGAGGCTGATGCATTGTTAGCCGGAATAACCGTTGATACTAAGAATTTCTGTGTGAAAACGGGGGCGATTACCTTCGAGGCGGCAGGCTTCTTACGTCGTAATGGTGCAGACAGCATTCGCGTAAGATTATTGTTCCAAAACGATATGGATGCTTATAAAGCAAAGGCATCTGCAGTAAGGGATGCTGAGCTGTTTTTGGGTAACATTGCAATTTCTGTTTGCCCTGCCAATGTGGAAAATTCAACATTGACGGCGGCCCAAGCGGCAGATGATTTGATGAATGTAACCGGGGTTAAGGCATCGTTTGTATGTTGCAAAGTTGGGGAAACTGTTTATATCAGTGCCCGAAGCTTTGGAGAAATAAATGTTCAAAGAATAATGGAGAAATTAGGTGGTGGCGGTCACCTTACGGTTTCGGGAGGGCAGCTTCAGGGCAGTACTTTAGATGAAGCCAAAGAAAAGATTCGACATGCCATTCAAGAATATTTGGAGGAGGAAGCATAACTATGAAATTGATTTTATTGCAGGATGTAAAAAGTGTTGGTAAAAAAGGTGATTTGATTAATGCAAGTGAGGGCTATGCAAAGAACTTCTTATTGCCTAGAAAGCTAGCGGTTGAAGCTACAAAGTCTAATTTAAATGATTATGAATTAAAACAGAAGTCAGAGGAAAAACGTAAGCAGGAGGAATTAGATAAAGCGAGAGAAATGGCTGAAATTTTGAAAGAGCAGGTTGTTACAATTAAAGTAAAAACTGGCGGAAACGGTAAGCTATTCGGCTCTGTTACCAATAAAGAAGTTGCAGATGCCATTGTAGAACAAACTAAGCAGGATATTGATAAAAAGAAGGTTTCTATTGGTGATCCTATCAAAATGGTTGGAGAAAGAACTGCAACCATTAAATTACACCCTAAGGTCACAGCGGAAGTAACCATTAAGATTGTAGAGGCTTAAGAATAGCGGAGGCGGAATACATGGAACAGCAAGACAAACAAAATGAATATATCCGTGGCGTACCGCCCCATGATGAAACAGCGGAACAAGCTGTGTTAGGCTCAATGTTTTTGGACAGAGAAGCGGCGTCCGTTGCTCTTGAAGTGCTTTCCGGTGAGGATTTTTATCGCCCTGACCACAAGATGGTCTTTGAGGCAGCTGAAGAGCTCTATCGCTCGGCATCACCCATTGATGTGATTACGGTGAAGAATAAGCTGGAAGAAAAGGGTGTATTTGAGCAAGTGGGTGGAGTGCCTTTCTTGGCTACCCTTTCCACAGCGGTGGGTAGCTCTGTAAACGTACGCCATTATGCTGCAATTGTTGAGGAAAAATCGGTTTTAAGGCGATTAATTCGTACAGCCGGGAGCATCTCTCAATTGAGCTATGAAGGAAAAGAATCTATCAATAGTATTATGGATCAGGCGGAAAAAGGTATTTTTGACATCATGCAAAAACGCCATTCCGAAGAGTTTCATCATATTCGTGATATAGCTGTGGATTCGATTGAAAAAATTGAAGATATTTATCGTTCTAAAGGGAAACTGACGGGTGTGCCCACTGGCTTTGTTGATTTTGATGCAAAGACTGCGGGGTTACAAAAATCAGACTTGGTTTTGCTTGCTGCTCGTCCTTCTATGGGTAAGACGGCCTTTGCCTTAAATATCATCCAGAACGCGGCTATCAGAAGTAATGTGCCTGTGGCTGTTTTTTCTCTAGAAATGAGCCGTGAGCAGTTGGTAAATCGTATGCTTTGCTCTGAGGCCATGCTGGATGCACAAAAGCTTAGAACGGGTGAACTAAATGATAACGATTGGGAAGACTTGATTCGGGCTATGGGCCCTTTATCTCAGGCGCCCATTTTTATCGATGACACCCCTGGTATTTCACCTATGGATGTTCGCTCCAAATGTCGTCGTTTGAAGGCCGAAAGAGGCTTGGGATTAATTGTAATTGACTACTTGCAGCTGATGAGCGGCAATAGTAAAAATGATTCTCGACAGCAAGAAATATCAGAAATTTCTCGTAGTTTGAAGGCAATTGCCCGTGAAATGGAAGCCCCAGTTATTGCTTTATCTCAGCTTAGCCGTGCTTGTGAGCAACGAAGTGACCATAGACCTATGCTCTCTGACTTGCGTGAATCAGGTGCCATTGAACAGGATGCAGACGTGGTGGCGTTCCTTTACCGTGATGAATATTATTTCCCTGAGACTGAAAAAAAGAATCAGGCGGAATTGATCATTGCAAAACAAAGAAATGGCCCTACTGGTACTGTGGATTTGACATGGTTGGGCCAGTATACAAAGTTTGGAAATTTCTTAAAAAAATATTGAATTTTCTCCTCCTTGTTTATGCAAGGGGGGTTTTTTTAGTTAGATGCTTCTTGCAATTTTCTTAAGTTTGTTGATATGGAATAAATTACCATGATATGATTGTGGGAATTATTGAAAATGGAGGTGCTTATGAATATAAAAAAGAAAAAGCTAAAAACCATTGGTCTGGATGAATATCAAGTAGGCAATGCATATTTTCGTGATATGGCTGAATGTGGATTGTTACTAGAGGATGCGGGACTTTTGTGTTACTCCTTCCGAAAGGATGTGCCACAAAAGGTGAGGTATTCTATACAGAATTTCCCTGAAGGATGTAGCAAGGAGAAAGCTCAATATATAATGGATTGTGGATGGGACTATGTTTGTGATGATAGTGAGTATTATGTATTCCGTGGGGGATCGGATGCCCGTGAGATAGAAATTCCAATACAAGAACAACTTAGGGATTGGAACATTCGTAAGGAGGAGAAAGATAAACGAATTTCTGGTTTACTAATGACTGGAGCCCCCATATTAGTCCTCAATGCATATAACTTGTTAAGTGGAGGATATGGGGATAGCGGCGTTATTTTGATTGTAACATTAGGCGTGTTATGGGTTTATCAAATTATTGGGGGAGCGCTCGATCGAAAGCAAATCAAGGCCCAAGTGGAATATCTGACTGAACAAAGAGGTTCGCCTGGAAATGAAAATTGGAGGCATAGGAAATTCACTGTCTGGATGGGATATTTCTTTATGGTGGCAGTGTGGATCGTGATAATTTGGGGGTGCTGGAGTATATGAGTGAGAAAAAGAAATTAAAAGCATCACTGGTACCGATTTGGGAGAAAGAAAAAATACAGCAGTATTATAGCGATATGGCAATGGATGGTTTTTTTGTGTGCGGAAAGTCTGTTTTTCATGAAGAGTTTATTTTAGGGCAGGGTGAAAAAAGAAGCTATGCTATAATGCTACATAATAATTTATCGAATGATGAGCTTCAAGATATTCAAAAGCTGGGATGGGAAAGAAACTTATGGTATGATGATTGCTTGGTTATTTCTACAAATCAAGAAAACCTTGTGCTACCATTTGAGGAGGATACTGAGGCTTGGAGCAAGTATCTAAAGAAAATAGAAAAAACAAGTAGGGAATTAGTTATTATATTGGCAGCGTTTATTTTTATGATTTTGCTGTCATTTGTGCTGGAATTGGATTTATTAGGGATTTTTTTTGCTTGGATTAGTGGCTATTTATTTTTATGGGGTGTAAAGTGCTTTATGAAGAATATGAGAGCCAGGAAGGTGCGCCAAGAAGTGTTTTGGGGCAAAAAGGATGATTCTAGCTGGAAGGATTTGCACAGGACTAATCAGATTTATTGGGTTGTATTTTCTGTTTTTATTATGACCCACATTATTTACTATATTTAGTGTTTCAACTGACCTGATAGAGTGAATTTTGGTTTGGGCAATAATAATTGGGCGAAAGGACATAATATTTAATAGGTGACGTTTGACAATAATTATGTTATACTTTAATTTGTCATTTTGTGAAGAACTACGAAATTTTTCGGAGAAATTTCTCAAAGGGTGTTGACGTTAAATTTTTTCAAGCATATACTTAATATGTATACAAAGAATTTGTTATGAAAGTAGAGGTGGATTTAGATGGACGGCAAGAGTGAAAGTATTCCTTTAGAGCCTGAGAGTTATCGAACGTATCAGTTGAAGATTGCCGTGTATCTGGGTGTGCCTCGCGTTTTGAGTTAGACCCCTCGGTTCGTATGCCTTTTTTCGGATAATACACGGCTAATTTGTAGAGAATAAGTCGTGTTTTTTTATTTGATTGGGGTGAAGGACGATGGAGGAAATGCAGAATTTATTTGATGAATTAAATAAATTAATGGAGTCTGGTGAGTATGCTCGTTTGAAAGAGGAGTTGAACTCTGAGCAGCCTGCCAACGTAGCTGAGTATTTTGAAGAGCTAACTGCAGAAAGGCAATTGTTTGTATTCCGATTGCTTACCAAAGATATGGCTGCAGAAGTTTTTTCCTATATGGATAGTGATACCCAGGAACATATCGTTCATTCTATAACAGATCGAGAAGTTCGTAATATTGTGGATGAAATGTTTTTGGATGATACAGTGGATTTTTTGGAAGAGGCACCTGCAAACCTTGTAAAAAAAGTTTTGCGTAATACGGATGCAGAAACAAGAAAACTGATTAACCGTTTCTTGAATTATCCTGAAAACTCTGCGGGAAGTTTGATGACCATAGAGTTTGTGAAACTGCGTAGCAGCATGACTGTTGCCAAAGCGATGACGCAAATTAAAAGAACAGGAACGGATAAAGAAACAATCTATACCTGTTATGTAATTGATGACAGCAGAAACTTGATTGGGGTTGTGCCGCTGAGAACGCTAATTTGCGCTGCTGATGATGAAACAATAGAAGAACTGATGCAGGATGATGTAGTTTCTGTTTTGACAACGGATGACCAGGAAGAAGTTGCAAATATTTTTAAAAAATATAACTGGATGGCATTGCCTGTCACTGATACAGAGGGGCGTTTGGTTGGTATCATCACGGTAGATGATATCGTAGATGTAATTGAGCAGGAAACAACAGAAGATATGGAAAAGATGGCGGCTTTGATTCCGTCAGATGATGAATATTTAAAGACTCCAGTCATTGTTCTGGCGAAAAACAGAATAGTTTGGTTATCGGTCTTAATGATTTCGGGAACCTTAAGCAGTATCGTTATTGGGCGATTTAACGGCCTTTTAGAAACGGCTGTTGTTTTATCTGGCTTTATTCCAATCATCACAGGAACGGGCGGTAACGCCGGCTCTCAGGCCTCTACGATGATTATTCGTGGTATGGCTTTGGGCGAAATTGAGATGGGAGATGTTTTTAGGGTAGTTTGGAAAGAAATTCGGGTTGGTGCTTTGTGTGGTATTGCATTAGGCCTTATTAATATGCTAAAGATGACTTTAGTAAATACAGATACTGGGTTTTGGATTGACCTCTCCGTATCATTAAGTATGGCGGCAGTTGTTGTTTTGGCGAAGACCATTGGTTGCTTGCTACCTATTATAGCAAAAGCTTTGAAGTTAGACCCTGCAATGATGGCTGGGCCATTGATTTCAACCGTTGTTGATGCAGTGGCATTGGTAATTTATTTTAGTATTGCGGCAGTGTTTGTAATATAAATTATTTTTATAAAAATACGGAATTATAAATTAGAAGATAAGAGGTGATAACAATAACAAGTTGTTATTGCCTTTTCTTATACCTATGAAAGGGGGGGAGTTTTATTTTTCGGAGAAATTGGAGATGGGGTTTTATTAACAAGCATATTGTGCCAAGATTAAAAAGAGATTATTTTGGAAAGAGGTGGGTGGAGCATTGGTTCTTGTTTTAATATGTGAAGAGAAATAAAAAAGCGATACTCACGTTATTAGGGAGTATCGCTTTTGATTTTACTTAGATGTTATTCTTAGAGATAATAGATTAGGAAATAGACATACCTAAGAATAAGCCAGCAACGATAATGCACAAGATTGCAACAGGAGCGGCAAATTTTACAAGGAAAGCCCACAGAGGAGCCAATGCAAATTTATACTTTCCGTCGGAAGTTGCCTCCTTAATAGCATTGTCTGTACCCCAAATCCAACCAACGAATACTGTTGTGAAGAATGCACCAAATGGCAACAGCAAACGGTCGGTTAGGTATTCCATGAAGTCACCGAAGATAGGGAACTGAACACCTTCTACTGTGAACCAGATACCCTTGATATTCAAGTATGCCTGAGACAGTGTGTAGAAGATACCAATTGCGAAAAGAACAACGGAAACCCAAACAACGGTTTTCTTACGTTCCATACCTTTTTCTTCTACCAGATATGCCACTGTACCTTCCAGGATTGAGATGGAAGATGTAATAGCTGCAAAGAACAACAACGAATAGAATAATAAACCGAAAATAGTACCACCAGGAATTGCTTTAAATACACCAGCCAAAGTAGCAAAAGCAAAGCCACCACCCATACCAGGGTCAATGCCTGTTGCGAATACAGCGGGGATAATCATGAAACCAGCAAATAAAGCTACACATGTATCCAATACGCAAACTACACCAGTGTTTGAAATTAAGTTATCATCTTTGCTCAGGTAGGAAGCATATGTGATCATAACACCCATACCTAAAGAAAGTGAGAAGAATGCCTGACCAAGAGCAACCAAGAAAGTGTTACCACTGATGGTAGATGCATCGAAGTGCAACATATAAGCTACACCTTCGCTAGCGCCAGGTAATGTACAAGCACGAATCATCAAACCAATCAATAAGATGAACAGCAAAGGCATGAGGAACTTACTCAGTTTTTCAATACCATCTGCAACACCACGACTGATGATGAAAGATGTTAAGGCAAGGAAGATAAGAGGGTAGATGATTGCGCCTTCAAGAGGGAATCCGTTAACACCCAACATATCCAAGAAGTAAGCAGTAGGATCAGCATATACAGTTGCAGACTCTGTGATGTAAGCAATGATATATTTGATGGTCCAACCACCAACCTGACAGTAATAACAAAGAATAATAAAACCTGTTAAAATTCCGAGACCGCCGATCCAAGAGTACTTAGAGTTAAGCTCGCGGATAGCGCCGATAGCGTTCTTTTGTGTTTTACGACCGATTACGAATTCTGCAAGCATTACAGTTGTACCGATCAAAGCTACCATGAGTATGTAGATTACGAGGAAAGCGCCACCGCCGCAATTGTATGCTTTGCCGGGGAACTTCCAGATGTTGCCGAGACCTACTGCAGAACCTGCAGCAGAAAGGATAAAGCCTAGTTTGGATCCAAATTGACCACGGTTTTCTATTGATGCTGACATATAATTCCTCCTTACTAAAATGAATAATTTCGTTTTGACTAAAAGTCAAACCCATCCAGCAACTATTTCGCCGCACTAAGTTTCGTTTGGCGATAAAATGCTACACCTTAAGCCCCTCCCTCCATGCTAAATTGCATTGCTTTAGCTTTGCGATAATGCTAATGACGCGAAACGTGCTCATACAATTTCCATAAACTCCAGATGTGATGGATCGTTTTTATTTTACATGAATTATTAATCAATTTCAATAAAAAAATAAAAATAGCGTTAACTTTTTTGTACGTTATATTGTTCAAAATGGAGAAAAGCTGATAAAGTCAAAGGATTTTATCTAAAAAATGAAATAAAAGAGAACGAATAAGTAAAATTATTTCTGAATATTTTTTTTATTTTATTGCGTAATATGTAATATTTTGTATATTATTAAGTGGAGTTTGACGAAAATTAAAAAATCCTAAAAGTGAAATTAATTTCATTTAATGAAAAAAATGACGGGATTTTTCCCGTCATGAAAATAATAATTTTATTAATTTGTAACGATTTGGTCGAAAAGCTTGTAATACTGCCAAGAACTAAGTTTTTTAATTTTTTCAATTTGTGACCCATTTGGTATTTCTGTAAAATTTCCTGCGTTATCTACGAAGATAGTATTTGTACTAACGGGTAAGTCTAAGCGAGCTTCATTTACATAATCGTATAATGGTGATAGGCCTTCCATACCCAGAAGTTGGGTAAGGAGCGCTCCGAGGTAATGGGCGTTGATTATGCCAGAATCAGGAAGATTTGTAGTTGCAGCTGTTTCGGTGAAAGCATATTGTGCTTTTGCGGCATCATTTTGCCAAATAAGGAAGGGCGTTTCATATAGAGCCAGTCGTTCCTCCAAAGTTCCATTCGCATCAATGGGATAGTCTAGAATATCGAAGAAGTCCATGCCGTTGGAGAAACCGGGGAGATGATCCCCGAAATAGACAATTACAATTGGTTCACTACTTGTTGCTGCGTAGTCTCTCAGGCGTGCTAGTTCCTTATCAGCATCACTGATCCCTTTAAAATACTGGGTTAATAAATCTCTTTCTGTATTCGATAGAGGAATACTTGTATCAAAATTTTGAGGCTGTGTTCCAAATCTATTTTCATAAGGTCCATGATTTTGAATGGTAACGGTGAAGGAGAATAAGGGATTATCTTTTGTCTTTAGATGATTATCTAAAGTGTCAATAATCATATCCATTGTTGCAGTTTCGTTAATATATCCGCCGACGCCTTGGCTTGCAAGATCGAAAGAATCTTCTAGGAAATAACAAGTTTCAAAGCCTAGGTTGGGGTATACATTTTGCCGATTATAAAACCATTGATATCCTGGATGTATTGCTTGTGTTTCATATCCTATCTGAGCCAATCTTCGAGGCAGTGCATCGAAGGGCTGGCGAATAAAGTTATAGGATGGCAGTGGATTGTTTAAGTATCTGGTGGGGCAAGCTGTTAATACATCGTATTCGGTATTAGATGTACCTCCTCCAAAGTTTGAAACTACAATTTTTCCGCTGACGGCGTTTTCACTACTTGCCATTTCCTTAAAATTCTTTAATGGATCCTGATAGTTTGAAAAATCTATGTTGGGATTATTACTTAAATCGGAAAAGGCTTCGCCCATAATCATTATGATATTAGGTTTGTTTTCCATGGAGGAGACAACGTATTCTTCCTCAATTTCGTCAAAGGTTGATTTATTATATCCTTCAGGAGGGGTAACTCTAGTGATATTGAATTGATGGCAAAATGAATAAATGAGACCCTTTGAGTTATATTGATTTACTTGGAAATAGGGATTTTCGATTGTAGGGTATTTGCCGTATAATTCTTTATCCGTATACCAAAAAGCATTGGCGCTGTAACCAATCGCAAGAAAAATTATAAAGCCGAATATTCGTGTCTTCCAAGAGGGGCTTTCTTTTTTTGCAAAGCGGAAAGTTAGAAATAATGCTACCAAAAGGGTGATTAGCAATAAAGTTATGAGAAAAAGTTGAAAAGGTGGAAAAGTCTTTACAATTGTTACTGCCTCTTTAAATAAGGTGAGATCAGCAGGAAGCAGTGGTTCTTGTCGCATCGTAATTTTAACCTTATCTACGATTGCAAAAAGAATAAAGACGGCAGAGGTTAATGTAATTGAAAAAACCATTCTTCCTGATAAAAAATAGGCAAGACCGATAAAAAGGAAAACAGGGAGAATGTTAAAAAAGAGTAAAGTAGGGTTTTTTAAAATATTGATGGCTAGTAAGTATAGGTGTTCAGAGGTGATTAAAAAAACTAACCCCGTTATCACAATTGATGTAATGACAAAAACCAACCATATACTATGTTTTTTTAGAAAGCTAACCCAAGGGGATTCTTTTTTCGTTAAATCTGGTTCTGGCATGATAGTACCTCCATAAAAATTTGATGCTTGCATTATACGGTTTTTTTTTTCAAAAGTAAAGAAAGTGAAAAATTAAGGTTGAATTATAATTAAGAAAAATGTAGATTTTTCCTTGGGAAAATCATGTATAATTGAAATAATACGCTGAAAACTGGAATTTTGACACGAAAATACCGGGATTTTTGAAAAGAACCTATTTTTTGTTGTCAGTTTTTGCTTGTTTTGGTATAATAATTAAGTTGTAAAAGTGTCAGTATAGCTGACTTTTGAGGAGAAACGAAAGATGCGCAGAAGAAGAATAGATCACGAATATAGAGATAGACGTGATGAGATACGCGTAGATAGAGAGGCGGCACGCCGCCAACAAATACGTAGTAATCGGCAACCGGCTAAACAAAGACCCATTCCAAACGAATATAGAGAGATCCCACCGAGGGCAGTCCAAGGCAAAAGAAGCCAGAGGCGTAAGCGGTTGGCAAAAAGAAGAAGGGCGCAAGGCGTTTTTTTGGTTTTGGGCATACTTCTATTATTGGTGGCGGCATATGGAGGATCCAAGCTATATGTAGCTTTACAAAAATGGGAGGGGAAGGCAGAAAAGCCTGCCTTTAACGTAACGGCATCGGCCCCAGAGCAAATAGAGGATGAGATTATAAATCTTGCCATCTTTGGTACGGATGAGGATGGATTTAGGGCAGATGTAAGTATGGTTGCAAGTTTTAACACAACTACGAAAGCGTTAAACTTAATTGCAGTTCCAAGGGATACGAGAGTAACAATGACAAATGAGATGACATCTTACTTAGAGCAAAATGGTCGAACTGTCCCTAAAAGAAATGGGGTATACGGCCAATGCAAGCTTACTGAGGTACATGCATATGCGGGGGAAGGTAAGCGTAGCACATTCTCGGTAATGATGTTGGAAGAAATTTTAGGCATTAAAATGGATTATTATATAAAGGTTGATTTATCTGCATTTCGTGATATTGTAGATGCAATTGGCGGGGTTGATATGGAAGTACAGGATAGGCTGTATTACGTTGATCCATACCAGGATCTTTATATTGACCTTCAACCAGGGTATCAGCATTTGAATGGTGAAAAAGCGGAACAACTAGTTCGCTTTAGGGAAGGATATGCACAGAAGGACTTAAAACGAATTCAAGTTCAGCAGGACTTTATGCGGGCATTTTTAGCAAAGGTTTGCAGTACTGAGTCTATATTGAAAAATATGAATAGTCTAATTGAGGTTGCGCTGGACAAGACAGAAAGTAATATTACACTTGGGGAAGCGTTGAAGTATGTTAAGTATTTAAAGGATATTAACCCTGAAAATATGACGACGGCTACTATTCCTGGTGAGGGTGGTGCATACTTCGATATGGACGAAGATGGAACAAAAGCTTTGATTGACCGTTTGATTTATGGTATTGAACCGGCAGAAACGGTGCAAAATATGGCAGAATAAAAACAACAGATGGGTGAGAAGATGAGCGGAAGACAAAGAAAGCCTGCAAGACATACGGAAAGAACGACTCAAAAGAAGAGAGGGTTTAGTCCCATGAAGATGTTTTTGAAGATTGTTTGTTCGATTGTTTTGGCATTTGTGATACTAGCTGGTGGTGCTTGTTTTGCATATTACAAAATAACGGGAAATGTTCCTTTTGCTAGTGACAGTATCGAAAGCAATAATGCGTCAGATACTAGTTTTTTAGATGCATTACTAAAAAGAAACATAAAAATGAATGTTGCTGTTTTTGGTGTGGATAAAGATGGAACCAGAACGGATGTTATTTTTGTAGTGCATTACGATAGTGCTACGAAAGGAATTAGTTTGGTTTCATTACCTAGAGATACAAGAGTTTCTCTTACAGATGAAGTGAAGGCTAACATAAAAGCAGAGGGACGCACTTATAGCCAAGTAACAAAGTTAAATGCGGTTCATGCATACAGCGGTGATAAAATTGGCTGTAAAAACGCTGTTTTACAGATTGAAGATATTTTAGGTATCAAAATTGATCATTATGTTAAGGTTGATTTGGAAGCTTTTCGTGCTATCGTAGATGCCATTGGGGGCGTTGATATGTATGTTCCTCAGGATATGTATTGGGATATGAGAGATACTGGGGACCCTTTAATTAACCTCAAAGAAGGTCAGCAACATTTAGATGGTGAAAAGGCAGAACAGTTGGTTCGCTTCCGTAGATATGCTGAAGGTGATGTTGGACGAATTGAGGTGCAACAGATTTTCTTAAAAGCCTTGGCAGAAAAAGTTCTAAGCACTGAGACTATATTAAAAAACCTTCCTGATTTGATTAAGGTTGCCTATAAATATGTTGAGACTGATGTTTCAATGACAGACGCCATGAAATATGTAAACTATGTGGATAAAGTTGACATGAGCAAAATCTCTATGGAAACTTTGCCTGGGGTTGGTCAGTATGTCGGTGGTGTATCTTATTTTATTCATGATGTGGAAGATACTAGAGAAATGGTAGACCGTGTGTTTTATAGTGTTGCCCCTGCTGCCAGTGGTGGAACAGCCGCAGATAGCAAATCTTTAATGATTGAAGTTTCCAATGGTGGCAATGTGACAGGGTTGGCAGCACAATACACTAAAAAATTAGAAGATGCAGGTTACCGTGTTGCATCACCTACCAATTATAGTGGGCAGCAGAATACTTACACAAGAATTCAGGTGAAGAGCGAGGGCGTTGGATCAGATTTGGTTTCGTTCTTTACTGATGCGAAGGTTGAAGTTGCACCAAATGAGATTGGTAGTAATGCAGACATTCGCATTATCTTGGGGACGAAAGAACAGTAGGGAAGAAGAGGGAGGCACATTAGAATGGATGATATAATAATCCTAGGTATAGCTGGTGGTACAGGTAGCGGCAAAACGACATTAACAAACAGATTGAAAGAGCGATTTGGTGACGATGTTACTGTTGTATATCATGATAATTACTATAAAAGACATGATGAAATGACCTACGAAGAGCGTTGCCTTTTGAACTATGATCATCCTGATGCATTCGATACAGACTTAATGATTGAGCATATTCAAATGCTAAGGCAAGGCCTTCCCATAGAAAGCCCCATTTATGACTTTACTATGCATAATCGTTCTGACAAGACAATGATGATACTCCCTACAAAGGTTATTGTGGTAGAAGGGATTTTGATATTCCAAAATGAGAAGTTAAGAAACCTGATGGATATTAAGATTTTTGTTGACACTGATGCGGATGTTAGAATTTTACGCCGAATTTTAAGAGATGTACAGGCAAGAGGAAGAAGTCTGGAGTCTGTGGTAAGTCAATATCTTACAACAGTAAAGCCGATGCATGAGCAATTTGTAGAGCCAAGCAAACGTGCATCAGATATTATAGTGTTGGAGGGCGGAAACAACGTGGTTGCCTTGGATATTTTGATTCAGAGGGTGCACAACCATGTTTGTGGTACAAAAGTTTAAGGAGATAGAAGATGAATTGGTTAGATATGGTTAAAAAGGCAATGGGTACGGGTATTCTTTGCAGTTTATTGTACCATGGAACGCTTTTCATAATGGGGCAGCCTGTAACGGTGAAAAATGTAACGGTATTTACAGTTGTGTTTATTGTGCTCTATTTTGTTTGGTTGTTTATGGCTTCTTTGGGGCGGAAAAAGTAAAATTTAAATAATAATCTGAATGAATCAAAGGCGATGAATGCAATCTTGTAGTCATCGCTTTGTCTTTTTTTAGTTTAATTTAATTTTGCTAGTTGACTGCAAATCGAACCCATTAGGACTTTTGCAGAGTTGTTTGTGATAAGCCAAAAGCAAGCGGTTGAAACGATATTCAGGATAAAAATGCTATTTGTAAGATAAATGAGAAGAACACTAAATTCTTTATGTTTATAAAAAGCAGTTTAGATGAAAAAGGGCGACTTCATATGATCGAAGTCACCCAAAATATTTTATCTGTTACCCATTTGAAGGCCCTTTTTGTTGCGAAGCTGGCTGTAAGCCCAAGCTGATTAATAGGCTTTGATCAACCCGTTGCATCATCCCTGCATCTAAACGACAAACTTTTTCTTTTAACCTTTGTTTGTCGATGGTTCGGATTTGCTCTAATAGTATTACTGAATCTTTAGGTAATGCGTACTCCGCGGCAGACAAGGGAATATGTGTTGGTAACTTTGCTTTGTTCATCTGCGATGTAATGGCCGCGCAAATGATGGTGGGGCTATACTTATTGCCTACATCGTTTTGTATGATTAATACGGGGCGTATCCCCCCTTGTTCACTGCCCACAACGGGGCTTAAATCTGCAAAATATATATCTCCTCTTCTAACGATCATAGGCTCACGCTCCGCTGGAAAATTCATCAGGCAGTAGCGGCATAGAATGTATGTAATGTTAAAATTTGGCTTCTGTCCTGACTGCTAACATTATTGCCACGAAAGAGAGCCTTTATTCTTGAATTTGGAAAAGTTCTTCTTCGAAATCGGGATTATATACAAATTCTTCATAATCCATGCGATAGCGTTCTTGCCCATTGGAGTCATATAGTACGAATCTCTTAGGTAAGAAAGTGCCTCTATCTACCCACAATTTTTCGGTGGCTAAGGCGCTATCAGAACCGGGAATAACGGCTTCCATTACAATGCATTCAGATTCATCCAAGGCTGCTGCTTCAACACCAACGCCTTCAGACTGCATATAGTTTTTGATAAATTGCCCTAGAAATAATTCGTTACGGTGTTGTGATTCGGGAACATCTTTGATTAGTTTGCTATCAAGACGTGGGTTGTACTGACAGATTTGCTTTCCGTCGAATATCGTATAATTTCCTGCGGCACTTTCTGGGGAAGTGAGCTCTAGACGATATTCTCCTGTTGATTTTGCGTACTGTTTGGTGCCATACACGGTTTCGCCTTTGTTGGATGTGCGGGTGAGGGTAGCGGTACAGTAGTAGCCCTCCATTTCGGTTAACTGCTTTTGTATTGTCTCCAGTTCTGATAGTGGTTCCTCTTTCGTGCACCCGCTAACGCCCAAAAGAAGTAGAAGACTGAGACAAATGGACACTGCTTTTTTCATGATAAAACCTCCTTTTATAAATCAGTATCATTTTATGAAAGGGACAAAAAGTGTATGAGAGAAGGATTTCAGAATGGGATGTCCCCAATTTTTTTGGGTGCTGAAAGGACGGGGAATATAAAAAAGACACAATGAAATTATGTAATTATATGACAAATAAATGTATTGGGGGTTGTTGTTTTATAGAGTGAGGACATTTTTTTGCTAAGATGAGATAGGGTGCTAGGAAAGGCGTAAGTCCTTGGTTTTAAAAAGAATAAGATCAAAAAACTTAAGAATTTATTTTTGTGTGACTGTATTCAAATATATAAAACTACTGAAATTTATTTCATTGGAATTATATAGGAGATAAATTATTACAGAAAAATTAAGATTTTTAAATAAAGCAGAAATCTATTTGAAAAAGTGATAATATGAAAGTCGAAAGTTGGTATATTACGTCTTTTTTGGCAAAAAACCGAAAGTGAAATGGGAACAAAATCCAAGAAGGTGCGTCTAAAAAGAGAAGTATATAGAGTAAAGGAGATCAGGTAAATGAAATATCGTTTAGGTGGATTAAAGAGATTCATGGGTGTTTTATTGGCAGCAGTGTTGACGGTTTCTGTCCCTTCAACATGGGCCTTTGGCGCCACTACATATTATAATCAGAAAACTGAGCAGGCCGTAACAAGAGGGGTTGTATACGAAAAAAGCAGTCGTATGACAGATGCGGGTATTCAAAATTTACATGTGTTAAAGGTTGATTTGAGAGAAAGCACTCTGGAATTTAAGGCGGTAGAAAGCACTGTTGAGTATGGACTGAAGGAAACAGCAAAGAAAATTCTCACAGACAATGGCGCTGTTGCTGGGGTAAACGCAGACTTTTTTGGACTTACAGGTAGCTATTCTGCTTCCTTTGGTCCTGTTTTGAATGACGGAGAGTTGGTTTCTGCGGGTACGTCAATCAATCACGATGAAAATCAGTATGCATCTTTTTTTATGGATGAGGACAACAATCCTTTCTTTGATTACTTTAAAATGACGGCAACTTTTGCGAATAATCAGAAAGTAATTGAACTTGCATCAATTAATAAAGTAACATCCATGGTGTTCCCAATTTATTTTGATAGACAAGCAGCAGACAATACGGCTGCTATAGATAAGCGTTTTGATGGTCTTGTTAAGTTTGTAGTTGAAGATGATGAGATTACATATATCACTCAGCCGGGAGAAACCGTAGAGGTGCCTGAGGATGGATATTTGATTGTGATGAGTAAAGACTACCGCACCAACGCTGCTGGTGTATTCCAGGTTGGGGACACAATTACTTTAAATGTAAACACTTCTATTGATTTGGATGATATGGAAATTGGTTTTGGTGGCGGCGGCAAGCTCTTGATTCAAGGAACAGAGGCACCTGCAACATCTATTGTTGCCACAGGCCGTCAGCCAAGAACAGCTTTTGGTGTCTCTCAAGACGGAGATACAGCTATTTTTATGGTTGTGGATGGACGTGGCGATAGCATTGGTGCAACCCATAGTGAAATGGCAAATTATATGAGAGAGTATGGTGCATACGATGCGATGCATTTAGATGGTGGCGGATCCTCAACGATGGTGGTTCAGACGGTGGAGGATACTCAGCCAACAGTAAAGAATACAGTTTCCGAGGGTTCTGAAAGAAAGATTATGAATGCCGTAGGCATTTTCCAAACTGCAGAAAAAGGTGAGATTGAACAGATTGCAATTTCTCCCTCTTTGACTCGTACTGTTCCTAATAAAACCATTACATTCAAAGTGTATGGCTTAGATGAATATTACAATCGTATTGAAATTCCAGCTAGTGAAGTGACCCTTCAGGCCATTGGTGTTAACGGCACCTGGAATGGATATGATTTTACACCCTCTGAAAGTGGAACTTTTTCAGTAACTGCAACCTATAATGATTTGGGTGCTTCAACAACTGGCGTTGTGTCTGGGGTTACAAGCAGGTTAAAGCCTTCGGCAGACATCAAGCTGAATAAGGCCGGTGAAACATCCAAAATTGCTATGCAAGTGGTAGATACAGATGGTTTTAGCCATTGGGTTTCCTCTACCACAAAATACGAAGTGGCAGATCCTTCTATTGGCACGATGAATGGTAATGCTTTTACAGCTGCTAAAACTGGTTCAACTTATATTAAATGTACCAGAGATGGGCAAACTGCTTATATTAAAGTTACAGTAGGTGACAGCAAAGCTGTGAGCACACCTCAGGCAACTTCTGCGGCAGATCCTTTGGAAAAGAAGGTTACAAAGGCCAACGATGGAGCTTATTATCTGAATATTATTGGTACGGTTGCATATAGTGGTGCAGCTAAAATTGATGAAAACACTTACGCTGATGTGCGGACGAAGGTGAGAAACACCGTAGACTCTAATGCAGAGGTAGCAATTTATGGTGGCAAGAGTGATATTAAAACAGCACCAGCTTTAGATACACTTAGCTGGACTGGCGGTTACCGATTTATGAATAGAGGTGGCACAAGCCTTGCAATGGTAACAGCGGCAAAAGGTGGTATTCGTGCAACAGATCCTTCTCAGTATGCTAGCTTGACAAGGGACTTGGACGCTACAAATAACGATACAATCATTATTGTTATGGATAAAACACCAGGAGATTTTTCATCTTCTGCTGAAACAGCTTATTTCCGTAGTATTTTAGGGAAGTATGTTACTCAGGGAAAAACAGTTTTTGTTGTTTCTTGCAGTGGTGCCGCTCAGTGGACCTCCATAAAGGATGGCGTACGCTATATTAACCTTCCTAACCTATGGAAGACAGATGGTAGTGTAAATGGCAACTTTAGTATGTTGAAATTCCGCATTAACGGTGACGATGTTTCCTACGAGATGACGAAGGTATAAGATTCTTTTAAAATTACAGTGTTTTATTGTAAATTTGGGCAAAATAAGGTAATATTAGGTGGGTGGAGATAAATCTCTACCCATCTTGTGTGTTTGCAAAAGAATTGGCTTCCTGAAAGGAAGTGTATTTGACAGGAGAACAATTATGTCACAAAAGGGCAATCAGGCAGTGAAGGCTGTCAGCTTTATGATGATTATCACATTGGTAGGAAAGGTTCTCGGTTTGGTTCGTGATCAATTTCTTGCCGCAAATTATGGCTTAGGAATGGAAGCGTCGGCCTTTTTGATCGCTAGCCGAATTCCCAGGACTTTTTTCGATGCAGTTTTTGCTTCGGCCATTTCAGCTAGTTTTATTCCTATTTTTAATGAGTATTTGCAGAAAAAGGGAAAAGAAGAGGCCTTTTCTCTGGCAAATAGATTTATTACCCTTATCTCTACGGTGACCCTTATCATGATGCTTGTGGGCATTGTCTTTGCAGAGCAATTTGTTTGGTTGTTTGCAAATGGCTTTGATGCAGATACAGCAATGTTAAGTGCGTCCCTTTCACGTATGTTATTCCCAACAATCCTATTTACAGCAATTGCATTTTCTTTTGTAGGAATTTTGCAGTCATTAGACGAATTCAACATTCCTGCGGCCATTAGTGTTGCTTCCAATGCAATCATTATTTTTTACTATGTATTTCTTAACGATAAATTTGGGATTTATGGCCTAACAGCGGCTTTTTTAATTGGTTGGGCAATGCAGGCTTTCATCCAAATACCTTCTTTGCAAAAGAAAGGGTATTGGTATAGGCCTGATTTCCGTTTTCGGGATGAAGGATTAAGAAAAATTGGTAAGTTAATGCTACCTGTTATGATTAGCACTTGGGTGCAGCCTATTAACTTTATGATTAACTGTCGTTTTGCCTCTCAGCTTGCAGACGGAAAGCAGCCTGTTGCTGCACTGGAGTATGCAAACAACTTATACACCATAATTGTAGGTGTTTTTGTTCTGGCGATTGCCAATTTGATATTCCCAAGACTATCTAGGATTTCCGGTGAAGAGGATAAAGCAGAATTCGGAAGTACAGTAAAGGTTACTCTACGTTCTATGATGTTCTTGCTAATTCCCATGATGGTAGGTATGATGGCACTAAGCCGTCCATTGGTTGCTCTTATTTATGAAAGAGGAGATTTTGGGGCGGATGCAACTTTGTTGACATCAACTGCTCTGTTCTTCTTTTCATTAGGAGTAATGGGATATGGCGTTCAGACTATTTTAAGCAGAGCGTTTTATGCCAATCAGGACGGGAAAACACCCTTTTACTCTGGCGTTGTCTCAGTAATTACCAATGCTATACTATGCGCGCTGTTAATTGAACCTATGGGGCTTGGTGGTTTGGCGTTTGCGGCAGCTGTTTCATCTTTGGTTTCTGCCGTAGTGCTTTTGGTGCCGGCTATTAAGCGTTATCCTGAAATTGTTGATCGAAAGTTAATGATTAGCTTTGGCAAGATGGCTATGAGCGCAGGGGTTATGCTGGTGTTGGTACTGTTAAGCTTCGGGTTTTTGCAAGGAAGAGTGGGGACAGGCCTTGTTGGACGCATCTTTTTGTTGGGCATTCCGACGGGTGTGGGTGTAATTGCCTACATGGTAATGACCTTTGTGTTGGGTGTGGAAGAGGGAAAGATGGTTTTTGCCTTTATTGGAAAGCTGAAAAGCAGAGGTAGTAATAATGGGAAAAGCGGACAAGTAGTGAGAAATGAGAGAAAGCAGAGAGGATATATACGTATGTTTCATGGAATCTCTTTGATGATAGAAGATAGCTTTTGTTTTAGAGTTTTAGAAAAAATCATTACCACAATTATCCGTATGTGGACCAATAGCTTCACCTATGATTGCTATCGTCGGGTTTGTGATAGTGTGGGGAATGCATTTTGGCACAGTGGAGTATTATCGTTTTTGCGTAAAGACTGGGATGCAGCATTGGGAACGTGGCATGGTATTATTCCAAGAACCTGGCGTAGGCTAACCGTGTTTTCGGGAAAAGCGGTAAAAGATAAGAGAAATGCATTTGCAGTAGTTATGGCAGAAAGCTTTTTGCTACGTATTTTCAACCAAAATTTTATTATTTTGTGTCTATGTGCTATTGTTTTTGCCATTCCTATTTTACCAACCATGCTTTTGGCTTTGCTTTGCCTTGGCACTTTAGGAGTTTATGCAATTAACCTTTTTATGGGGCGAATTCGTGCGCAGAAGACAAGCTTGGTCAGCATTTTTCTGGGACTATTTGGGATATGCTTGATTTACGGAAGTTTTACAAGCTATAACTTCCCCAAAGCATTACAGGTTATGGCAATATTCTTAGTATTTATGTCTATGTTTTTTGTTGCTAAAGATTGTATTGATACGGAAGAAAAATTGGACTTTGTCCTTTTTGTATTAATCGTTACAGGTGTACTGATTGCCCTTTATGCAGTGTATCAGTATGTTGTAGGGGTTGAAATGGATGCAGCATGGGTAGATGCAGAGAGCTTTAATATTCGTACTCGTGCATACGCAACCTTCAATAATCCAAATGTATTGGGTGAGTATCTAATTATTATTGGTTCTATGGCAGCAGGTATGCTCTGGAAGGTACGTAACTGGTTTGGACGTATTTTCTATTTAGGATGTTTTGGTGTTGTCTGCCTGGGGCTTGTGGCAACAAACTCTAGAGGAGCAATGCTAGGACTAATGTTTTCCGCAGGCTTATTTGTGCTTTTGGCAGAGCGCAGGCTGATTCCTTTGGGAATAGCTGGTGTGCTATCTATGCCGTTTGTATTGCCTCCTGAACTTTGGAGTAGACTAGCAAGTTCTATCACCATGAGTGATTCATCATCTCAATACCGATTATCAATTTATCAAGCAGGGTTTGATATGATTGATCATTACTGGGCAACGGGGATTGGTGTGGATGCTTTTAATCAGGTATATCCGTTATTCTCCTTTGAGGCAGCCAATGCGTACCATGTACACAATTTGTTCCTTCAGGAGTTTATAGAATTGGGCTTCTTTGGCTTTTCGATTTTAATCCTGTTGTTTATTTTCTTCTTCCAAAAACTGTATGGTTGTATGAAAAGAGTACCTAAGCGTTTCCATATGTTATTGGCCGCATTTTTTGGTGGGTTTGCAGGTTTATTGTTACAAGGCATGACTGACCATATTTGGTTTGATTATAGTATTGTTTTGTTGTTCTGGTGCTTTATGGGCATTGGTATGGCAAGTGTGAGAGTGGGTGAAAAGCAGTGGCAGAGAGAAAAATAAAAGTGTTTCACGTTTTGACTGACCGAAACATTGGCGGAGCAGGAAGATGGCTTTTAAATTATTTGGAGCATCATAATCGTGAACAATTTGATGTATGGGTAGTGTTACCGAGCGACAGTGCTTTGTACCCTGTGGTATCAACTTTAGATGTTGCAGTAATTCCTATGAAGGATATGGAGGATAAATCCTTTGACAAAAAGGCGAAAGATGCACTTTATAAATTGTTCAAAGAAGAAAAACCTGATATTGTTCATACCCATGCAAGCCTGACTGCCAGAATGGCGGCAAAAAAAGCAAAGGTTGGCCGAATTTTTAATACAAAGCATTGTATGGAATCAGCTCCAGGCCCCTTGCCTAAAAAGATCATCAGAAGGATGATTAACAAGCATTACAGTGACATAATTATTGCTGTAAGCAAGGCTGTGAAGCATAGCATGGTAGCAGGAGGAACAGACCCTAAGCAGATTGTAACCATCTATAACGGCATAAATGGAATTGAACCCATTTCGGGAGAAGCAAGGAATGAAATTTTATTATCTTATGGTGGGGATCCGCTAAGAAAAGCAATTGGCATTGTGGCTAGGTTAGAAGAGGTTAAGGATCATGACACTTTCTTATTAGCTGCCCAAGAGGTTTTAAATCATCGAAATGATATTGATTTTTATATTGTTGGAGATGGTAGCCTGAGGGGGCATTTGGAAGAAAGAGCAAATGTGTTGGGAATCAAGGATCATGTTATTTTTACGGGATTTGTAAAGGATGTAGAAAGAATTGAGTCCGCATTGGACTTAAATGTAATTACATCAAAGCATGAGGCTCTTTGCCTATCAGTAATTGAATCCATGAGTGCGGGCATTCCAGCTGTTGGCACAGACAGCGGCGGTGTGAACGAGGTAATCCGTCATGGTGAAAATGGATATTTGGTTCCTGTGGGTGATTGGAAAGCATTGGCACAACGTATGCTTGAAGTTTTGGCTGATGAGGGGGAGTATCTCAAGATGGCCATGAAGGCAAGGGCTTGGGCTCAGGAGCATTTTACTGCCCAGAAAATGACGTCAAGGATTGAACGGCTCTATTTGGAGGAAAGAAAATGAAAAAAAACAGAAAACTATTTGGGATATTCAATATTGTGGATATCATTTTAATTCTGCTGGTGATTGTGGCAGGTATCATTGGGTTTAAACTGTTTATTGGCGGTGGACAAGAGGATATTTCAGCAACAAAAACCTATACTTATGTGGTTCAGGGCCGAGAGGTTTTGGATGAGACAGTAGGGGTTCCTGTTGTTGGTGAGAAAGTTTTCAATAGTTCAACTTCTGCATATTTAGGTGTTGTAAAAGAGGTGACCTCAGAACCTTATACCGAGGTTATATTTAGCAAGGAAACTGGTGCCTATCAGAAATTGCCCGTAGAAGGATATAGCGATATGCTTTTGACCATTGAAGGAAATGGGACAGAAACAGAAAAAGACATCACTGTGGAGGGAACTACGGTAAAGGTTGGTATGGAATTGAACGTAAAAGGCAAGGGATATGCTTTTAAAGGTATCGTTGTTGAAGTAAGGGATGGTGAATAAGGATGGCCAAGAAGAGACCGAATGTAGTAGATATATTGATTATATTGGCGTTAGTAGCTGTGGTTGTTTTGGCTATCGTAAAGGTTGGTGTTGTAAATCGTGTGGAATCGTCAGGTGTTGATGAGTCAGCAACCAAGACCATATATACTGCTTTTGTTGATAAGGTAAGAAAACCAACAGTGGATTCACTGCATGAAGGCGACCTAATCTTTGATGAAAAAACAGGGATTTGTATTGGTGAGATTAAAGCTGTTGAATACGAACCTTTATTTTATAATTTGCCTGATGGTACAGGTGGCATGGTTCGGGCTCAGTACCCTGACTATTATAGAGTAACAATGACCATTGAAGGTTCGGTGATTGAAAAAGAGGACGGATACTTTGTAGATGGCGTAGTAGAGTTGAAGGTAAATTCCGAAATGAATGCATTTACGAAATATGCGAAGCCAACAATCAAAGTTACAAATATTGAAATGTGACAGGCGGGATGGATATGAAGTACAAAATTTTAATGGCCTTAATGGGTCTGGAAATCGGCGGAGCAGAAACGCATGTCGTTGAGCTTTCGAAGGAGTTAAAGAAACAGGGGTTTGACATCATAGTTGCATCTAATGGTGGGGTTTACGAAAAAGAGCTTGAAGAAGTAGGGATTAAGCATTATAAAGTGCCTATGAATCAGCGTAATGTTTTCAAGATGATTAAGTCCTATTTTCTGTTGAAGAAGATTATACGCAAAGAAAAAATAGATGTTGTACATTCCCATGCAAGAATTCCTGGTTTTATTTGTGGGCTGCTCTTTAAGAAGGAGAAGTTTACATTTGTGACGTCTGCCCACTGGGTTTTTTACACAGGCATGGGGTTAAAATATCTTACGAACTGGGGACAAAAGGTTGTTGCGGTAAGTGAGGATATTAGAAGATATTTAATTGAAAATTACAGGGTGCGTAATGAGGACATTTTTGTAACCATAAATGGGATTGATACGGATAAATTTTCGCCCGTAACCGATGGAAGTAAAGTTAGGGCTGAATTTGGGTTAAAGGATGAAGAACCAACCTTGGTCTATGTTAGCCGTATGGATGAAAGCCGTGCATTGGTGGCAAGGCAGTTGATTTCCCTTGCACCTTCCCTTGCAAAAGCAATTCCTGGATTACGAATGATTATTGTTGGTGGCGGCGATGTTTACGACGAACTTTTGGCAAAGAGCAACGAGGCAAACAAACAAATTGGAAACAATTGCATCACCATGACCGGGGCCAGAACAGATATCAATGAATTGGTAGCAGTGGCGGATGTTTTTGTTGGTGTTAGCCGTGCGGCACTGGAAGCCATGGCAGCAGAAAAAACCACAATTGTAGCTGGAAATGAGGGCTACATTGGTATTTTTGGTAGAGACAAGCTTGAGTTGGCACAGGAGAATAATTTCTGCTGTCGTGGTTGTGAATTATCCACTGAAAAGCAGTTGTATCAAGACGTGGTTTTTTCTTTTAACCAGATGACATCTGAACAACGTAGAGAAGCGGGAGCCTATGGCAGAGAAGTTATTTTTGAATACTATTCCGTATCCAAAATGGCACTAGATTGTGTGAATGCCTATGACACTGCTTGGAAGGAACTGCACACACCCCAATACCACGTGGTTATGAGTGGGTATTATGGCTTTAACAATACAGGTGATGAGGCCATTATGATCTCAATGCATAAGAATATTCAAGAAATGGGAGATAACTACCATATTACGGTTCTTTCCAACAATCCAACTGGCACTAGGGATAAATATGGCATTGAGGCAGTATATCGTTTTGGGTTTTTGGATGTATTGCGGGCAATTAAAGGGTGCGATGTCCTTTTAAGTGGCGGTGGATCTTTATTGCAAGATAGCACCAGTACTCGATCTTTGATGTATTATCTTTCCATTACAATTGCAGCAAAGTTGATGGGCAAGAGGGTAATGCTATATGCAAATGGGATTGGCCCTGTTTCTGGCAAAAGAAATAGGAGACTAGTGAAGCAGGTTGTGAATCGTGCGGATTTAATCACGCTCAGAGAAGAAAACTCTTATGATGAGTTGCTTTCTATGGGGGTAAATGCTAAAAAGTGTTTTGTGACTGCAGACCCTGTATTTACAATGGAGAGCATTCCTAAAGAAGAGGCGAAGGGGTTATTACAGGCAGAGGGAATCCCTCTTGATAAGCCATTGGTTGTGGTTTCTGTAAGAAACTGGAAGGAAATGGATCGTTTTATTGACCGTTTTGCAAAGTTATGTGATACAATTGTAGAAAAGTATGATAGGACTATTGTGTTTCTTGCTATGCAAATGCCAAATGATATCACAGTGAGTGAGAAGGTTCGCAAAAAGATGAAGCAAAATGCTTATATTTTGCGCAACAATTATTCGCCTTATGAAGTAATGGGTGTGATAAGCTTGGCAGACTTTATTTTGAGTATGCGTCTGCACACTTTAATATTTGCGGCACGACAAAAGGTGCCTCTTATTGGGTTTATCTACGATCCTAAAATTGAGTATTATTTAGAGAAATTGGAGATGCCCAGCGGTGGAAAATTAAAAGAATTTGACATGGGAAAAACCTTGGAAATGGTGGATGACATTATCCAAGATAGGGAAAAATATATCGATATTTTATGCGAGAAGGAAGCTTTGTTGGAAGAAAAAGCGCACCAAAATGAAAAGTATCTGGCGAAACTTTTACAGCATGGAAGAGGGCGGAAAAAATGAGGAAGATAACACAGGTTTTGAATGTACCCTTTGATGCCGTAACCATGAAAGAGGCAGTTGCGAGGGTAAAATTGCTTTTGAATACAGATGGACAACACTTTGTTTGTACGCCAAACCCAGAAATAGTTATGGAGGCGCAAAAAGATAGAGAGCTTATGTCTGTGTTGCGTGAGGCGGATATGGTTGTGCCAGATGGTGTTGGCGTAGTTTGGGCTTCAAAATATAGTTCTATTCAGCTAAAGGAACGAGTTGCGGGTTATGATTTAACTCAAAGCTTATTTGCTGAATTGGCAGGAACTGAGCATACACTTTACTTCTTTGGTGGTGCACCTGGAGTTGCAGCAGAGGCGGCAAGAAAAATGATGAAACAGTACCCTGGTCTTAAAATTGCAGGTGTGCACAATGGGTATTTTGACGCCGAAGAGGAAAAAAAGATTATTCATGACATAAAAAAAATATCTCCGTCCATACTGTTAGTAGGACTGGGAGCGCCAAAGCAGGAAAAATGGATTTACGAAAATATGCGTCTATTTGGAGCAAAAGTTTCCATTGGTGTTGGAGGAAGCTTTGATGTAATGGCGGGAAATGTAAAAAGAGCACCGAAGGTATTTCAAAAACTTGGGTTGGAATGGTTTTATCGCCTGATTACACAACCTACAAGATGGCGTAGAATGATGCGCTTACCTATTTTTGCTTTCACGGTCCTGAAAACGAGGAAGCGGAGATAATGATATGAATGGAATGAAAATTGAGGATTGGCTTTTAAGAATATGCGGAACAGCAGCCATGGCAGTGGGGTTTCAGTGCTTTTTAGAGCCTGCCCATTTGGTTGCAGGCGGAGTAACGGGTATCGGCATTATGCTGAGTGCCTTTACAACTGCAAGGTATGGATTCCCCACGCCCCTATGGTTGGTGAATGTTGCGCTAAACTTTCCTCTTTTTCTAATAGCTTGGAAGATGCGGGGAGGCAGATTTGTTGGAAAAACAATTTTGACCTCCCTTTTATTTTCACTAATGCTCTTTGTTGTGCAGGGAGTTACTTTTTATTCTGGTGACCTGATTTTATCGTCGGTTTATGGTGGTGTGCTGGTAGGCATCGGCTTAGGTTTGGTTTTACGGTGTGGGGCAACAACGGGTGGTGTTGACTTGGCTGCCTCTTTGCTCCAGAAAGTTTGGCCGAGACCCTCCATTTCTAAAAAAATATTTATTATGGATGCCATCATTATTTTATCAGGTATGTTAATGTTTGGTGGAATTAATGGCTTGTATGCTATACTTTCTGTTTTTATTTCCGAAAGGTGTACAAAGTGGGTATTAGAAGGTGGAGATATTGTAAGAGGTGCCATAGTCATTTCTGATAAGGCTCAGGAAATTGGCGAGGCGTTAAACTTGAGGTTAGAACGAGACGCAGCAGTTTTTAGT
Organism: Clostridiales bacterium UBA4139; assembly: GCA_002380805.1. Lineage (GTDB taxonomy): Bacteria > Bacillota > Clostridia > Lachnospirales > Anaerotignaceae > Chakrabartyella. The sequence continues at coordinate 157,629 of DFWH01000010.1, forward strand.
GGAAAGGGAACTCTGGGTGAACCTAAAAAGGAGATATTGTTTTGTATTTTTTCTCAGAAGGAGATTCAAGGTGCAAAAAGCATTATCATGAATATTGACCGTGGTGCAATTTTGCTTGTCACGGATATTCGGGAAGTTTTAGGAGAAGGGGTTATGCTAAAGTAGAAAAAACAATAGTTTTTAGGTTGCTATGTATTCAAAAAGATACAAAAAATGTTCGGTATGGGACAGTTTAAATAAAAAAATAGTATCATTTTTATGTAAATTTCAATTGTAAAGAGATTTTGTATGTTTTTTTTGCAAATTCTCTTTATTTTTTTGTGATTATGTTATAAAATAGGATTAGGCTATTTTATCAATAGACAAAGAGTTTTCTTTTCGTCATATTTAACAGTCTTCTAATTTTTTTTGGGTGGCTGATCAAGGATAAAGAGGCATAAAAATACTAGCTTGAGGTGAGAGCGCTATGATTTCCAATCAGATTTTGCAAAGCACAATTGACGGTTTAAAGAACATCACACGCAAGGAACTAAGTGTGGTCGAAAAAGAGGGTAAGGTAATCGCCACAACGGAAGAAAACATGATTGGCCGACAGATTGATGCAGTTGAGAATTTTATCAGTTCTCCTGCGGAAAGTCAGTTGATTTTGGGATATCAGTATTTCAAAATCTATGATAATGGTGTGCCCGAATATGTAATTCAAGTTAAGGGTGAGGATGAGGCCGGTTACCAGATTGGTAAGATTGCCGCTTTCCAGATTCAAAGTTTACTGGTTGCGTACAAAGAAAGATATGACAAGGATAACTTTATTAAGAATCTGTTGCTTGATAACCTGCTTTTGGTAGATATTTACAGCAGAGCGAAAAAGCTACATATCGAAAATAACGTTCACCGTATCGTATATTTGATTGAAACAAATATTGATAAGGAAATGAATGTTGTTGAGATCGTGAGAAGCGTTTTCCCTGCAAAAACAAAAGATTTTGTGACAGCTGTTGATGAACACAGCATTATTTTAGTAAAAGAATTAAAGGATAAAGAAACTTCGGATGATATTGATCGTATTGCCAAGAGTATTGAGGAGACTTTGAATGCCGAGACCAATAGCCGCGTTTATATTTCCAGCGGTACTATTGTAAGTGATTTGAAGGATGTTTCTCGTTCTTACAAAGAAGCCAAAATGGCATTAGAAGTAGGAAAGATTTTTGAAACAGAGAAGTTTATTGTAAACTATGAAAAATTGGGTATTGGCCGTTTGATTTATCAGTTGCCGTTACCTCTTTGCCGTATGTTTATTAAAGAGGTTCTCCATGGTTTAACAATGGATGACTTTGATGATGAAACATTGGCAACTGTAAACAAATTCTTTGAAAACAACTTGAACGTTTCTGAAACAAGTCGTCAGTTGTATATTCATAGAAATACATTGGTTTACAGATTGGATAAATTGCAGAAAATGACTGGTTTGGACTTAAGAAACTTTGATGATGCAATTATCTTCAAGATTACCTTAATGGTAAGCAAATATATGATTTATATGGATAAGATGGCTTATTAATTAGGCTATTAGATGCAAATAAATGAAAGCTCAGTAAAAGTTTGAATTTGAAAGTAGGTATTTATTTGGCTACGCCAAATGAGTACCTACTTTTTTTGTTTTTAAGAGTTACAGAGCTTTTTGCGTAATGTCCGTGCTATCAATATTAGTGGTCGGCAAATTTAAAGGGATGTATTATATGGTAAGAAAGCCTACTCTTAACAATTTTTTAATAATTTGCATAGACCCGTATGTCGGTTTAGGGTTGTTCAGCCCTGTGTTTTATGCTATACTTTTATGGTGCTTTATAAGGAAAAAAGGCGAAATATGATATAATAGTTCATACTTTTTTAAAATTTAGAAAGAAAGGAAGATACGTTAATGATTTGGCTCAATAACGTAACGAAAACATATCCAAATGGCTCCCGTGGTGTGGAAAATTTGAATTTACACATTGAAAAGGGAGAATTTGTGTTTATTGTTGGCTCCAGCGGATCAGGGAAGTCGACCCTAATCAAGCTGTTATTAAAAGAGTTAGACCCCACTTCTGGGGATATTACCATTAATCGTGTGAAAACAAATGAGTTAAGCAGACCTCAGATTCCCTACTTACGTCGAAACCTAGGCGTTGTTTTCCAGGATTTCCGTCTGTTGCCTAACAAAACAGTTTATGAAAATGTTGCATTTGCAATGAGAGTAATTGAGGCACCTAGCCGCATTATTCGCAGGAACGTTCCGGCGGTGCTTGCTTTGGTGGGTCTTGGTAAGAAAGGACGCAGTTATCCCAACCAGCTTTCGGGCGGTGAACAACAAAGAACAGCTTTGGCGAGAGCCATCGTAAACAATCCACCAATTTTAATTTGTGACGAACCTACGGGTAACCTTGACCCTGAAACAGCTTGGGGTATCATGCAGCTTTTGGATGATATCAATAAGCGTGGAACCACTATTGTTATGGCAACCCATGCTAGGGATATTGTTGATGATATGCAAAAGAGAGTTGTTACCTTGAATCAGGGACATATTGTTAGAGATATTAAAAAAGGTGGTTATTGCGATGAGGCCTAGTACAATCAAATATTTTTTAAGAGAAGGCCTTAGTGGATTAAAGAAGAATTTCCTGATGACAATGGCTTCCATTGTTGCAGTAATGGCTTGTATCTCGATAATGTCTTTTTCTTATTGTGTTGCATCAAACTTGCAGCATATTTTGCAACAAATGGAAGACTCCATTGGCATTTCCGTTTTCATAAGTGGTAACCCCACCAGCCAAGAAATTGAAGATATGAAAACGAAAATTAAAGGTATCGACCATGTTATGGATGTTCAATATGTTTCACCTGGGGACGCCTTGGAGACGCTGAAGGATGACTGGGGCGCAGAGGAAGATATTTTTGAAGGATTGGATGATACAAATAACCCTTTGTCCCACTCTTTCCAGATTACGTTGGATAAGATAGAAAGTCAAAGCAGTGTTCTGACGGCTTTAAAAGGGATTGATGGCATAGATAATATTCGTCATGGTCAAACAGAAACAGAGCTGATTATGAAGGCCAACAAAGTGTTTAACATCGCTAGTGTCCTGGTAATGTTAATTTTAGGCATGATTTCCATTATGATTATTATGAATACCATTCGAATTTCTGTTGTAAACAGAAGAATAGAAATCAACATTATGAAATATGTTGGTGCAACGGACTGGTTTATTCGATGGCCCTTTATTATTGAGGGTGTAATCATTGGTTTGGTCGGTGCATTAATACCGCTACTAATTGGTATGCCAATCTACGCTAAGATTATTAGTTCTCTATACAACTATTTCCCTGTAATCAAGATGATTCAGTTTAAGCTTATGGGTGATATATTTATTGTACTATTCCCAGTAGCTTTGGGATTTGGTATTATTTTGGGAATAATCGGTAGTGTGACCTCCATTCGTAAGCATTTGCGAGTATAAATTTTAGAAACCATTCTGTCAGAAGGGCTTTTTTAGAAAGATGCAGCTGAGGCAATAAATTTGCAAGGGCAACTTTCAAAAGAAGGACAAGATAGGATGGTTTTTTACTGAAAGCGTTAGGGTATGATTTTCATTTGGTACTCATAGGATAAAAGAAAGTCGTAAGAAAATGAGGCGAGCAAATTGAAGAAGAAGGATTTTTGGAAGGGGTTTGGATCTGCGTTAGCGGTTGTGGTTGTATGTGCTTTGATTTCTAGAACTGCTTTGGTTCAGCAATGGATACCATGGGAGTATTTACCTTTTGAAGTAGGTATGACGAAGGCGGCAAAAACTAACTTAATAGAGGATTTTTTGGATAGATATTATGTGGATGATTATGATACGGATATGGTGAAAGAGGGTATGTATGCGGGAATGGTTGCTGGCGTAGGCGATCGGTATACATATTATATGACTGCTGATAATTTGAAACAATATATGCAAAACAACAACGGTCATTTTCAAGGCATTGGCGTAAAGGTGTATCAGACAGATAGCGGCGAAGTTACTGTATACTCTTTGATGGATGGGTATCCAGCGCAAAAGGTTGGTATTTTGGAAGGCGACATTATTAAAAGGGTTGATGGTTTAGATGTTTCTGGATTAACCTTAGATGTTGTTGCTGAAAAAATGCGTGGACCAGTAGGTAGTACTGTCGAAGTAGAAGTATTTCGTCAGAGTGATGGGAAAGAGCATGCCTTTACTATTCCCAGGGAAGACGTTGTAATGAAAAGCGTTGAGGGTCGTATGCTTGATAATGAAAAAGGATATATTCAGATTACTGGATTTAAAGAAAACACATACGATCAGTTCATGGAATCGCTGAAAGCTTTGCAAGATCAGGGCATGAAGGGATTGGTTTTAGATTTAAGGAATAATCCTGGTGGGTTGGTTCGCGCAGTTTACCGTATTGGTGAGGAGCTTTTACCTCAGGGGCTTATGGTGTATACTGAGGATAAGGATGGTAAGCGTGAAGAGCTTATCTGTGATGATAAGTATTTAGATATTCCTATGGTAGTATTGGTGAATGGAAACAGCGCCAGTGCATCAGAAATTTTTGCGGGAGCGGCAAAAGACACAGGATCTGCAACCTTGGTTGGTACTCAGACATTTGGCAAAGGGTTAGTACAAAGGTTATTTACCTTACCTGATGGTTCTGGATTAAATATTACAATTCAAAAATATTTCACGCCAAATGGTACTTCCATTCATGGTACGGGTATTACACCCGATAAAGTAGTACAATTACCTGAAGGATATGTTGATGGAGATCAGATACCAGAGGATAAAGATACACAATTAAAAGAAGGAATTAACATACTGAATGAGAAAATGTAGAGAAAAGATAAGTTTAAGTCAGTTTTTGCAAAAAACATCTTTTCAGAATTGTCGGTTTCCAGTATACTGTAAGAAAAATGGGGATTATTGAAGGACAAAGGAGCGTCACAATGTTCAATTTTATGAGTTTTGGCGAGAATATAGGGATTGACTTAGGTACCGCCAGCGTATTGGTTTATATTAAAGGGCAGGGAATCGTAATTCGGGAACCCTCCGTGGTTGCAATTGACAAGGATTCCAACAGTATAATGGCTGTTGGGGAGGAAGCAAGACGTATGTTGGGTAGAACGCCTGGCAATATTGTTGCTATCCGTCCTTTAAGGGAAGGCGTAATTTCAAATTACGATGTTACGGAAAAGATGCTTCAGTATTTTATCGAGAAAGCCTTGGGTAAAAGATCATTTGTTAAACCGACGATTGCAGTTTGTGTGCCTAGTAGTGTTACAGAAGTTGAGAAACGTGCGGTTGAGGATGCGACAAGGCAGGCAGGAGCTAGACGTGTGCATATTATTGAAGAGCCTATTGCTGCGGCTATTGGTTCTGGTATAGACATCTCAAGGGCATGCGGAAGCATGGTAGTTGATATTGGTGGTGGAACATCGGATATTGCTGTTATTTCTTTGGGAGGAGCGGTTGTAAGCCATTCTTTAAAAATTGCAGGTGATAACTTCGATGAAGCTATTATTCGCTATATGAGAAAAAAACACAATGTGTTAATTGGTGAGCGGACCGCTGAAGAATTGAAAATTGAAATCGGTACTGTTTATGAGCGTTCTATTCCTGTAAGTATGGATGTTAGAGGCCGTAACTTAATTACAGGGTTGCCTAAAAATATCACTGTTACCTCTGATGAGATGTTAGAAGCATTGCAGGAATCTGCATTAGCAATTACTGATGCGGTGCATGGCGTGTTGGAGCGCACACCACCAGAGCTGGCGGCTGATATTTATGAGCGCGGAATTGTAATGACCGGTGGTGGCAGTTTATTATATGGTTTGGATAAGTTGATTCAGTGCAAAACAGGTATCAATGCTATGGTTGCAGAGGATGCTGTAAGCTGTGTAGCCATTGGAACAGGGCGCTATATTGAATTTATGGCAGACAACGCAGGGGAAGAAAAGAAAGAAAAAATAGGATTTTTCACGAGAAGATAAAAAAAGATGCGATTATAAGAGATTTTTCTTATAATTGCATCTTTTTTTTGTCGAAATCATAACAGAGAGAAAAAGATTGTATGACATCTTTGTGAAAAGGATGGGCTTTAGCGCAGTGGTGGGAAAGTGCAAAAAAACGACTCAATTCGAAATTGGGTAATGTGCTACAAAAAATCAAATAATATCATGATTTTTTGTAGCTGTTTATTACTTGATACCTATATTGTATCAAAAAAAATATTAAACGTTTTTTTGCATAATTTTTGAAGAAAAAATTTGTGTAAAAATAAAGACAAAACTTCAAAAAAATACTACACAAGAGAAAAAACTGTGTTATAATATCAACGTAAACAAGATGGTGGTTATCTTATTTTTCAAAGAAATGAAAAAATCGCCATGGTTTTTAGGAAAGATGCCTCAAAGGCGAGGCGTTTTTAAAAGGAATTTGTGTTAAAACAAAGTTAAAGAAAAGACAAAATGTAGGAGGCAATGAGTTATGAACGCTTATATGGCAAGTGTAATCGAACAGGTTAAAAAACGCAATGCTGGTGAGCCCGAATTCATCCAGACAGTAGAAGAAGTTTTCCACTCTATTGAAAAAGTAGTAGAAGCACATCCTGAATATGAAAAAACAGGTTTGTTGGAAAGAATGGTAGAGCCTGAAAGAGGTATCTCTTTTAGAGTAACATGGGTTGACGATGCTGGCAAAGTTCAGGTTAACCGTGGCTTCAGAGTACAGTTTAACAGCGCGATTGGACCTTACAAGGGCGGTCTTCGTTTCCATCCTTCCGTATATATTGGTATCATCAAGTTCCTTGGCTTCGAACAGATCTTTAAAAACAGCTTGACAGGCTTGCCTATCGGCGGTGGTAAAGGTGGTTCTGACTTCGATCCTAGAGGCAAGAGTGACATGGAAATCATGAGATTCTGCCAGGCTTTCATGACAGAACTTTACAGACACATTGGTCCTGACGTTGACGTACCTGCTGGTGACATCGGTGTTGGCGGTAGAGAAATTGGTTACTTATACGGACAGTATAAGAGAATCAAAGGCGTTTGGGAAAACGGCGTACTTACAGGTAAAGGCATGGAATTCGGTGGTTCTTTAATCAGACCTGAAGCTACAGGCTTTGGCGCTACATACTATGTAAACGAAGTATTGACTCACTTGGGTGACACAATGCAGGGTAAAACAGTAGCTATCTCCGGTTTCGGTAACGTTGCTTGGGGTGTTTGCCAGAAAGTTGCTGAATTGGGCGGTAAAGTTGTTACAATCTCCGGTCCTGACGGTTATGTATATGATCCCGATGGCGTTGTAACACAGGAAAAAATTAATTACTTAGTAGAAATGAGACTTTCCGGCCGTGACCGTGCTCAGGATTATGCTGACAAATTTGGCTGCAAGTTTGTTGCTAAAACAAAACCTTGGGAAGTTAAAGTTGATATCTGTATGCCTTGTGCAACACAGAACGAAATCAACATGGAAGAAGCTCAGAAAATTATCAACAACGGCACAAAATACTACATCGAAGTAGCTAATATGCCTACAACAAATGAAGCATTAACATTCATTCAGAGCAAAGGCTTAGTTGTTGGACCTTCCAAAGCTGTTAACGCTGGTGGTGTAGCAGTTTCTGCATTAGAAATGGCTCAGAACTCCATGAGATATAGCTGGTCTTCTGAAGAAGTAGATAGCAAATTGAAAGGCATCATGAAGAACATTCATGCTGTATCTGTTGAAGCAGCTGAAGAATATGGCTTAGGCTATGACTTGGTAGCAGGCGCTAACATCGCTGGTTTCAAGAAAGTTGCTGCAGCTATGATGGCTCAGGGCTTAGTATAATTAATGAAATTTTTAAGATGTCAATGAAGCCATCTTAATTTGTGGGAATTTACAAAAATCAAGTTTAATAAGGGTTAAACGGATGAAGTAGATGAAAAAATAGGTTGATTCCTAATAGATTACACCCCTGCATTTTTGCAGGGGTGTTTTTTTGTTTCATTTGTGTTGAAAATTTTTATTAGAAACATATTTTAAAATTTAGATATTCGATACTAGGTTTTCCAAAGTGGATTGATATGTTCTTTTGCTGTGGTGATGGGGAACTATGATGTGGAGAACGACAATATTAATTAGGTAGAAACAGGTACACGAAATTAGAATTTAAAATAGAGATGGTGTCTTTTAAAAATTCAGAATTGGAGTATTAGGCTTGCTTATGAAAAACCATAGAATTTTGTTTTAGATGGGGACTGTTGAAGTAGGATTTTTTACTTGATAAGATTATATGAATACTAATAATAAAATTTTGTATTTTATTCAATAAGAGTTAAATACAAATTAAAGCTGGTCAAATATAAAATTGAAGTGAGTTCGAGGAATTGGAGGGAGGTAAAAAGAAAACGTTTGTGGGGTAAGAGAAAATAGTGAATTGGTAATATGAAAGTACACTTAATTGATAAGACTGGGGACGTTGAAAAGAAGGAAGTTTGGTGCAGAGAGAAAAAAGCAAAATAAAAAAGTGAGACATAATGCTCACTTTTTTTAAGTACAAATTATTCAGGTTTGATAGCGCCTGTAGGACAAGCACCAACACATGTACCGCAATCGATACATTCAGCAGCTTTAATTTCGAAAACGCCGCCAGCATCAACGATGCAGCCAGTAGGACATTCGCCAGCGCATGCGCCACAACCGATACATTCAGGTCCGATTTTGTGAGCCATTGTGAAACACCTCCTTCTTCATTCTACAATGCCTATTGTATATCAAAATAATACATTGTGCAAGGAATATTTGAGAAATTTTAAAGAAAAAAACATGAAAAAGTGTAATATTATACAAAAAAATAAAATATTTTCAGATGTCTAAAAATCACTCTTTTTCTTGTCGCCTCATCTCCCTTAAATACTCTTGGTATTCATCCGTAGAAAGTTTGATATCCTGATGCTCAGAATCTTTGATTGGGCGAATCACATTTACAGGGAAACCATAAGCTGTGTGTCTTGGTGGGATGTCCATATTTCTTTTTATAAGGCAACCAGCACCAATAAAGGATTCTTCGCCTATGATAGCCCCATCCTGAATGATGGCACCCATACCGATTAATACATTATCGGCTATGGTGCAACCATGCAAAATAGAGTTATGGCCAACGGTGACGCCGTTACCAACAATTACATCAAGGCCTTCTTCAACATGAAGGGTTGAATTTTCCTGAATGTTAGTAAAATCACCAATAACAACCTTATTACATTCACCCCGTATTACGCATCCAGGATAAACTATAACATTTTCACCTATGGTTACATTACCAATAATGGTAGCACCGGGAAAAATATAGCTGGAGGCTGCTATTTTAGGGGATAAGTGCTTATAGTTTCTAATCATAGTGTCAATCCTTTCTATGGGGAGGATGGAAAGTTTGTGTTTAACATAATAGTACTAGTTAATTTCGAGGTTGACAAGTAGTTAAGAGGAGCATAAAATCAAATTGCAAATGATTTGCATTTGAGGGAGGTTCGGATGAAAAAAAGAATTGGCTTTATAGTACTTATGATTTTTATTCTTTCTGGTTGCAGTTCAACCACTAGTGTGGATGACAGTAATAGCCAGATTGAAGTGTTAACCAGTTTTTACCCTATGTATCTTTTGGCTGAAGAGGTAACAAAAGGTGTGGAGGGCATTGATTTATACAATATGGCACAACCGCAAACTGGGTGTCTGCACGATTATACTTTGACTACGAAAGATATGCAAAAACTTGATGAAGCAGATGTTTTATTAATCAATGGTGGTGGGATGGAAAGCTTTTTAGAGCAGGCGCTTCAGCAATTTCCGGACTTAGTGGTGATAGATACATCTTTAGGAATCGACCTGCTAGACAGCGAGCATAGTCATAACCATGGGCATGAGGAAGAGGATCGTGATAATCATGATATCAATGAGGTAGAACCATTTGATCATGAGCATGAAGTAGAGTCTCTTGATGGTCAGGAAACCTATGAAGGTGAAGTGTATGGTAATAGTCACATATGGTTGTCACCTAGCCGTACGGAAAAGCAAGTAGTAAACATGGCCAAGGGGTTGGCGGGAATAGTGCCACAGGATAGAGAAAAAATTGATAAAAACCTAAAAGTGATTTTAGAGCAGTTAACAGAACTTCAAAATGAGGCAGAAGTTTTTCATCATGAGGATGAGCATGTGAATGTTGCTATTTTTCACGAGGGTTATGGATATTTGACCGAGTTATTTCACATGAATGCAGCAGTGCAAATTTTTGTTGATGAGAATGAGGAGCCCTCTGCAAAAGAATTGGCTGAGGCTGTTGATGAGATACGACATGAGGAAATTCAACTTTATTTGGTAGCAGACGATAATGGAAAGAAATATGCAGAGATTTTGGCCAAAGAATGCGGTGGAGAGGTCATTGTTTTAAATCCGATTACAGGAAATACGACATCTAGAGAAAGTTATATCTCTGCGATGAAAAACAATATTGGCATAATTAAGAACTTTGTAGAGGGAGGGCATACGAATGAATCATAATTGCTGTGGCCTATGCAGTATAGAGATAGCTGATTTGGCTGTAAATAGTGGTCGGGATAGCCTGATTTACGATATTAACTTAACCCTACATTGTGGTGAATTGACAGCATTAATCGGAAAGAATGGCGCAGGAAAGACGACGTTATTAAAGGCAATATTAGGGGAACATAACTATCAAGGAAAGATTCGATTTTTCAACCATGAAGGTGGCGCAGTGGAGAATCCTAGAATAGGGTATGTCCCACAGCATTTAGATTTTGATAAAAGTATGCCTGTAACGGTATTGGACTTTATGGCGGCTGCTAAGGGGAAGTCCCCTGTTTGGTTTAGACATGGAAAGGATAGAAAGAGAGACATTCTTATGTCGTTGGCAGCAGTTGATAGTGAGTATTTATTAGACCGCCGACTTGGTGCATTAAGTGGGGGTGAATTGCAACGTGTTCTTTTGGCTTTGGCGACGGAGCCGATGCCGGATCTTTTAATATTGGACGAGCCTGTATCTGGGGTGGATGTTTCGGGTTTGGATTTGTTTTATAAAAGGGTAACGGAGTTGCGGGACAAGTACCATATGGCGATTTTATTGGTATCTCATGATTTGGGACTCATTCAAAAATATGCAGATAAGGTTATATTGTTGGAAAAAACTGTTGTGGCATCGGGAGAGGTCAAGGATGTATTTACTAGTGATGCATATCGAACTGCGTTTGGCTTTTTAAATTTAGGGGAGGATAAAGAATGGATTTAATATATCGAACATTGGAAAGTTTACCATTTTCCATGTTTCAGTATGACTTTATGAAAAATGCATTTATCGCCCTTGTTTTATTAGCACCTTTGTTTGCAATGTTAGGGACGATGACGGTAAACAATAAAATGGCATTTTTCTCAGATGCGTTAGGGCATAGTGCTTTTACAGGCATAGCTATTGGAGCGTTGCTTGGATGGGGCAATCCCATTTTGGCCATGATTGCATTTGGAATTATAATAAGCTTAGTAATTACAAGGGTTAAGGCTGCGGGGTTAGCATCCTCGGACACAGTGATAAGCGTATTTTCATCGACAGCTATGGCCTTAGGCATTGTTATTTTGACTGCAAGGGGAGGCTTCGCAAGAATCTCTTCCTATTTAATAGGAGATATTCTAACAGTGGCAACGAGTGATTTGTTCCTTATCCTGATTGTGTTGGGTTTAGCATATTGTCTATGGATTTTTCTTTATAATCCGCTTTTATTATTAAGCGTGAATCGCTCTTTGGCGGCAAGTCGAGGAATAAAGACAGTAATGGTTGAGAATCTCTTTGTTATTATGGTTGCTGTTGCGGTAATGGTATCTATTCGGTGGGTGGGCATATTGATGATTAATTCACTGCTTATTTTGCCAGCGGCGGCTGCAAGAAACATCACCCAGGGGGCCAAGGCATATCATTGGATTGCTACGATGTTTGCCTTATTAGCATCCATGATCGGTTTGTGGATTTCATATCAATTTGGCACATCCGCAGGGTCTTCTATTGTATTGGTGTTAGCAATGTTCTTCCTCGTTACTTATATGCTGGGGAGAAGAGGAAAATAAAAGTAATTGAATTTTGTCGAATTGTGTGATATGCTGTTACGGTATTTCAGGAGCAAGGGGGACAAAGGATGCATTACAGCTTTAATACCAGAGGAATTTGTGCCACAAGGTTAGAATTTGATGTTGAAGACGGAGTGGTGAAAAACGTTTCCTTTTTTGGTGGGTGTGATGGAAACCACAAAGGTTTGGCAGCACTTGCAGAAGGAATGACACCTGATGAGGCTGCAAGAAGACTCAGAGGAATTACTTGTGGGATGAGAAAGAGCAGCTGTCCAGATCAGTTGGCCGTTGCTTTAGAGGAATTCATGAAAAATCAGTAATTATAGGATATACTGTAAAAATCGAAAGTTTCGTTGAAAAAAGACGGATTTTCCATGAATTGTTGTTGACACTGAAAAAGACTTGTGATATTCTAAGTTTGAAGACGCAGGTCTTTTTTTTATGTACAAAAAAATATCATCAGTAACGGAGGTGGAAATCTTGAGAACAAGGATTACCTTAGCCTGCACAGAGTGCAAACAGAGAAATTACAGCACTACCAAGGACAAGAAAGTTATGCCTGACAGAATGGAAATCAAAAAGTATTGTAAATTCTGTAAATCCCACACATTACACAAAGAAACAAAGTAATTTAAGGGAAATTCCGAAAAAGGAAGTGGACCTATGGAAGAAAACAAAAACACCAACCAAACGAACGAAACGAAACAAGCTAAGCCAAAACAAGCAAAGAACAACAGTGACAGAGATGGCTTCGCGGAATACAAGGCTGAATTTAAAAAAATTATTTGGCCTAGCCGTCCTGAAATTGCGAAGAAAACGTTTACCGTTATTGTTACTTCCCTGATTGTCGGTGTTATCATTTTCTGTATGGATACGGCATTCTCTGCCGGATACAGCGCGATTATCGGACTTTTGGGTTAAGACAAATCGAGTAGAAAAAGGATGGTATTATGTCTGAAGAAATCAACAAGCCAGAAGAAATCAAAACATCTACCGAATCAAGATGGTATGTTGTGCATACCTATTCTGGGTATGAAAACAAAGTAAAAGCCAATATTGAAAAAACGGTTGAAAACAGAGGGATGCAAGATTTGATTCATGAGATTAGCGTACCTTTGCAGGATGTTGTGGAAATCAAGGATGGACAGAAAAAAACTGTTCAGCGCAAAGTATTTCCCGGCTATGTGCTGATTAAAATGATCATGAACGACGAAACCTGGTATGTAGTCAGAAACACAAGAGGCGTTACAAGTTTTGTGGGGCCTGGTTCCAAACCTGTACCATTGACCGATATGGAAGTTCGTGCTATGGGTATTGGCGGCGAGGTGGAAAATTTGGATGTGGCATTGGGCGATTCTGTTCGTGTCGTTTCTGGGCCTTTTGCGGATTCTGTTGGTCAGATCAAAGAGATCAATACCAATAAGAAAATCGTTGTGGTCAGTCTTTCCATCTTCGGTCGTGAGACCCCGGTTGAGCTTGATTTCGCTCAGATCGACAAGATTTAAAGTCAACGTTTCATAAGGCGGCAAGTCCGCTAGGTGGGAGGGAAAATCCCCGCTAATTACCACATTTATAGGAGGTGCCAATCATGGCAAAGAAAGTAACAGGTTATATCAAATTACAGATTCCAGCAGCGAAGGCAACACCCGCTCCTCCTGTTGGTCCTGCTTTGGGCCAGCATGGTGTAAACATCATGGGCTTTTGTAAAGAATTTAATGAAAAAACAGCTTCTCAGGCAGGTTTAATTATCCCTGTTGTTATCACTGTATATCAGGATAGAAGCTATACATTCATTACAAAAACACCCCCCGCAGCAGTTCTTTTGAAGAAGGCTTGCGGTATTGAATCCGGTTCCGGTGTGCCTAACAAAACAAAAGTATCTAAAATTTCCAAAGCAAAAGTTATGGAAATCGCAGAGTTGAAAATGCCCGACTTGAACGCAGCAAATATTGATACTGCTTACAGTATGATTTGCGGTACTGCAAGAAGCATGGGTATCGTTGTTGAAGACTAATAGCCGACTGATTTGACGGCAGCAGTGGGAGGGAATTCTCCCGATATTACCACATAAGGAGGTCACGAAAGTGAAAAGAGGAAAAAAATATAACGAGGTTGCAAAGCTCGTTGACAAGGCAATGCTTTACGATGCAAATGAAGCAATCGATTTGGTTCAGAAAACATCTGTAACAAAATTCGATGCTACTGTAGAAGCACATATTCGTTTGGGCGTTGACAGCAGACATGCTGATCAGCAGGTTCGTGGTGCCGTTGTTCTTCCACACGGTACAGGTAAAACAGTTCGTGTATTGGTATTCGCAAAGGGTGATAAAGCAGAAGAAGCTTTAGCAGCTGGCGCAGATTTCGTAGGAGCAGAAGATTTGATCCCCAAAATCCAGAATGAAAACTGGTTTGGATTCGATGTTGCTGTTGCAACACCTGACATGATGGGCGTTGTTGGTCGTTTGGGTCGTGTATTGGGTCCTAAAGGTTTAATGCCTAACCCCAAAGCCGGCACTGTAACAATGGATGTTACAAAGGCTATCAATGATATCAAAGCAGGTAAGATTGAATACCGTTTGGACAAGACAAATATTATTCATGTTCCCGTAGGCAAGGTATCTTTTGGTTCCGAGAAATTGGAAGAAAACTTCCAGACTCTGATGAGTGCTATCATAAAAGCAAAACCTACAGCAGCTAAGGGTCAGTATTTAAAGAGCGTTGTATTAACAACAACAATGGGCCCTGGTGTAAAGGTTAACCCTGCGAAAATTTCTGAGTAATCTCAAAGAAAGTTCTTGACGGGAACTTGTTTATCTTGTATAATAAACAAGTTGAAAAGAAAAAACCGAATAGTGCCGTAGACAGCAGGTGCAATTTATTGCATAAATCCTGCCGAGGAGATTGCTGAAATTGAGCTATAAGCCTCTTTGTCTATGTGCAAAGAGGCTTTCTTTATCTATAAAAAGATTTAAGGAGGTGTAGATATGGCAAAGATCGAACAGAAGCAGGTTGTCGTAAATGAAATCAAAGAAAAGCTTGAAAAGGCGGCTTCCGTAGTAATGGTAGACGCTAGAGGCTTGACTGTAGAACAGGATACAGTTCTTAGAAAACAGCTCAGAGATGCAGGTGTTGACTATAAAGTTTACAAAAACACAATGGTACACTTTGCAATTCAGGGAACACAGTTTGAAGGATTGGATCAGTTCTTATCCGGCCCTAGTGCATTTGCATTCAGCTATGAAGATGCTACAACAGCAGCATCCGTTTTAAACAAAGTAGCAAAAGATGCAAAAGCTTTGGAATTCAAAGCTGGTGTTATCGAAGGAATCGTATACGATGCGGAAGGTATGAAGTTAGTTGCAGACATCCCTTCCAAAGAAGTATTGCTTTCCAAACTTTTGGGCAGCTTCAAGAGCCCTATGTCTTCTTTCGCACGCGTTATCGATCAGATCGCGAAGAAAGATGCAGCAGCAGAATAATTTATTTTGCAAACTAGAATTGCCCATCTGGGCAAGTTAAAATTAAAAATATCCCAAATTTAATCGGAGGTGCTTTAAAATGGCAAAATTGACAATTGAAGAAATCATTGCAGCTGTAAAAGAACTTACAGTATTAGAATTAAACGACTTGGTAAAGGCAGCAGAAGAAGAATTCGGCGTATCCGCAGCAGCAGGCGTAGCAGTAGTAGCTGGCCCTGCAGCAGCAGCTGAAGAAAAAACAGAATTCGACATTGAATTAACAGAAGTAGGCGCTGAAAAGATCAAAGTTATCAAAGTTGTTCGTGAAGTAACAGGTCTTGGCTTGAAAGAAGCTAAAGAAGCAGTAGATGGCGCTCCTAAGGTTCTTAAAGAACAGGCTTCCAAAGAAGATGCAGAAGCTATCAAAGCTAAATTAGAAGAAGTTGGCGCAAAAGTTACATTGAAGTAATTAAAGGCGTACACAAAACCCCTAAAACATTATGTTTTGGGGGTTCTTTTTATGTTCAAGTGAAAACTCCGTTGTTTGGGAGAGTTCTATCTAATTCTTATGGACATAATTGCATAAGAAGATTTGCACAGAGGTGGGAAGACCATATGGAATCTAGGAGAAGTTCAGTTGAGGAGCGTAGGTTGAGTAGCAATTGTTGTATTAGGACTGATGGATGATTAAATGGGCTGCGTGTTAACAAAAGAAAAAAAGCTTATCAGGATAAGCTCTTTTAAACAATCGCATAGCCATTTTGGGTTTACTTGAGGCTGCATAACGTTAATAAGTTCTAGGATTAACTGAAATACTATTTAGCTTTGACATCTTTTTTTCTATTAAAATAACCATTTGTATAGAGGAACATTGCAATGGCAGTGGAGGAAATAATCAAATAGCCAATCCAACTAAATATATCGGGCACTTGGCCAAAAACAAAGTAACCCAACAAGGCAGAAAAGGGGATTTGAGAATAATCGAAGACAGATATTTCCCTTGCTGGTGCATAGCAATAAGCGGCAGTGATGCCAAATTGCCCGCCAGCGGCAGCAAGACCAGCCAGCAGTAGTGTTGCTGTCTGGGCTACATTCATAGGGTGGAAGTGAAAAATTAAATATGGTAATGTCACCAAACATGAGAAGGCCGAAAAGAAGAAAACGATAAAGGGCCCTTGCACACCTCGTTGCCCCATTGCTCGAACGTAGGTATATGCTGCACCTGCACAGATTCCTCCCAAAAGGCCGATAAAAGCAGGAAAAAGATCCATGCTCAATCCTGTTGGCTTGACTACGAATAGCACGCCAATAAAGGCTGTAACGATAGATGAGAGTTGAAATAAATTGATTTTTTCTTTTAGAATGAGTATGCCAAACAAAATGGCGAAAAAAGGCGACATCTTATTTAGCAATGATGCGTCGGAAAGAACCAAATGATCCACTGCATAGAAATTGCACAAAATACCAAGTGTGCCAAATACAGAACGATATAGTAGATACCGTTTGGATTCTCGATCTAACGAGACTGTGGGTTTTTCTTTTAGCAGGATTGCAAGGGCAAATAGCATTGCAATCAAATTTCTAAAAAAACTTTTTTGGACAGAAGGTAAGTCGCCAGATAAACGGACAAATAGGTTCATGAGGGCGAAGGAAAAAGAGGACATGATGATACATACTATGCCCTTTTGTCGTTGATTCATAGCTCTAAATCCTTTCTACTTTTATTTAAAAGAAAACTTATTCGGGTTGTACTTTGTTGCGTAGCTCGGCTTCCTGTTTTGAATAGGGACAGCCGCAATAATTTTGGCGATATAGTCCATAGATTTCAGAAAGTTGGCAGGAACGTCGATAGCCATCCCTTTTTTTAAAGTCGGAAAATAGATAGGGGATGCCATATTCTTGGGATAACTCTTTTCCGATTTGGTTTAAAGCCTGGGCATCTTTATGGGGGCTTATGCTTAGTGTTGTTGTGAAGTAGTCGTATCCACCTTGCTTTGCCTGTTCTGCCGTTTTGCGAAGACGCAATTGGTAGCAAGCTTTACATCTCGGTCCTCCCTCTGGTTCTGTTTCATGGCCTTTTGCAAGGGCGAAAAACGAAGCGGAGTCATACTCACCTAAGAGGAAAGCGATGGGAGAGGCTGTGTGCATCTTTTCGATAAGCTTTTGTTGCTCTTCTGAACGAAAAATAAACTCCTCATAAGGAGAGATATTTGGATTATAATAAAAAATTGTGATATCAAAATAGGTTGATAGGTATTCCAAAACATAAGAAGAACAGGGGGCGCAACAACTATGAAGTAACAGCTGTGGGCGGAGTTCTCCTTTT
Source organism: Clostridiales bacterium UBA4139 (assembly GCA_002380805.1). Lineage (GTDB taxonomy): Bacteria > Bacillota > Clostridia > Lachnospirales > Anaerotignaceae > Chakrabartyella. Next base: position 175,559 of record DFWH01000010.1, read on the forward strand.
TCCATTTGCTTTATGGTTTTATCTAATATATGTTGGTAATTTTCTTTCGTCACTATAAACACCTCGATCTTAAAACTAATAAGAGTTTAGCAACATTTTCAGAGAAAAGAAAGGGATGAGGCAAAAAAATAGTTGTGTACATAAAAAAGTACAATTTTTTTTCACAAAATTGCTTTTTTTGTGAGGTGTAAATGAAAAAAATATTACTGAAGTTTTGATAAAAAATTAAAATAGTTTTGTGACAAGTGAAAATTCGACCTAATTAGACCCCGGAAATAAGGAGAAGAAATGAAAGCGTTTTCCATAGGGGGGTGGGGTTTCACAAAAAACGCTAAAACCTTGAAAAAGCCCATAAAAAAAGGCTTGACAACAAGCCTTATAAATGATAAAATATTTCACACATTGAAGAACACGGACAATGTCCCAACTTAAAAGCAGTATAACATAATAGAATTCAAAGTTCAACAGAATTTTTGTATCACACTGCATTTTAGTTGAAATTGCCTATTTCATTAGGCAAAATGAATTATTATCGAAAATTCGAGAGATTGTTTTTGTTCAATATATACGAGGGTGGGACGTCATTTGGCGATATACCCAGTTGTAAAGATTAGAATTTCTTAGAGAAAGAGACTTTTGTCATGGCCGCTGATCAAAGGCGGTGTAGGCAAAGGTCTAGCTTTGTTTAAGCAATTCTAAATTTTTTGTGTCCAGACAGGGAAAATTCCCTTTTTCGCTTGCTTTATGGAAGCGGTGGTTTTGTCGGTGCAATCATTATTTCGAGAGGTGACAAGATGGAAAAAAACAGAATTCATGCACTCCGTTTTGGCGACACAACCAGAAAGAGCTATTCTAGAATCAATGAGGTTTTAGAAATGCCCAATCTGATTGAAGTGCAGAAAAACAGCTACCAGTGGTTTTTAAGCGAGGGGCTGAAAGAAGTATTTGAGGATGTTTCCCCAATTACAGACTTTAGTGGCAATCTCGTACTGGAATTCATTGACTTCTCTTTGGATTCCGAACCCAAATTCTCCATTGAAGAATGTAAAGAAAGAGATGCAACTTATGCAGCTGCATTGAAGGTAAAGGCTAGACTTTACAATAGAGAATTGGATGAATTAAAAGAACAGGAAATCTTTATGGGTGATTTCCCTTTGATGACCGAAACAGGTACCTTTATTATTAATGGTGCGGAACGTGTTATCGTAAGCCAGCTTGTTCGTTCTCCCGGCATCTACTATGCTTCTGACTTTGATAAGGTTGGTAAGAAGTTACTTTCTGCCACTGTTATCCCTAACAGGGGTGCATGGTTGGAATACGAAACAGACTCCAACGATGTATTTTATGTGCGTGTAGACCGTACCAGAAAAGTTCCTGTTTCTGTTTTGATTCGTGCAATGGGTATTGGTACTGATGCAGAAATTCTTGATATGTTTGGCGAAGAACCTAAAATTTTAGCTACGCTGGACAAAGATATCTCTAAAAGCCACGAAGAAGGTTTGATTGAGATTTATAAAAAACTGCGTCCCGGCGAACCTCCTACTGTGGAAAGTTCAAAATCCTTATTGGATGGTATGTTCTTCGATCCTAAGCGTTATGACCTGGCAAAAGTTGGCCGCTATAAATTCAACAAAAAATTGGCGTTGAAAAACCGAATCCGCGGTGCAAAGCTTGCTGAGAACATTGTTGACCCTATGACTGGCGAGGTTGTTGCAGAAGCAGGGACAATCTTGACCATGGAAATGTGTGAAGAAATTCAGAACACAGGTGTGCCTTTTGTTTTTATTGAAGTAGAAGATAGAATGCTTAAAGTTCTTAGCAACCAGGCAGTTGCAATTGATGGCTATATTGAAGAATTTGGCCTTAAGGCAGAAGATCTTGGTATTAGAGAATTGGTTTACTATCCTTTGTTGATGAGAATTTTAGAAGAATATCAGAGTGCAGAGGAAATTGCTGCTGCAATCAAAGAAAATATTCACGAATTGATTCCTAAGCATATCACTTTGGAAGATATTTTTGCCTCCATTAACTATGTGATGCATTTAGATTATGCATACGGCAATGTGGATGATATTGACCACTTGGGTAACAGACGTATTCGTTCCGTTGGTGAGTTATTGCAGAACCAGTTCCGTATTGGTCTTTCCAGAATGGAGAGAGTTGTTAGAGAAAGAATGACAACTCAGGACTTAGCTGTTGTTACACCTCAGGCGTTGGTTAACGTTCGTCCAGTAACAGCTGCAATCAAAGAGTTCTTTGGTAGTTCTCAGTTGTCTCAGTTTATGGACCAGAATAACCCCCTTTCCGAATTGACACATAAGCGTCGTTTGTCTGCATTGGGCCCCGGCGGTTTGTCAAGAGAAAGAGCGGGCTTCGAAGTTCGAGATGTTCACCATTCTCACTATGGTAGAATGTGTCCTATCGAAACACCAGAAGGTCCTAACATCGGTCTGATCAATACCCTTGCAACTTTTGCAAGAATTAACGAATATGGTTTCATTGAAGCTCCTTACAGAAAAGTAGATCACAGCGGTGAGGAACCTCGTGTTACTGAAGAATTTATCTATGTGACTGCTGACGAAGAAGAAAACTTCAACGTTGCTCAGGCGAATGAGCCTTTGGATGGCGTGGGTCACTTTGTGCATAAGAAAGTAACTGGCCGTCACAAAGAAGAAATTATCGAAGTTGACAGAAGCCAGATTCACCTGATGGACGTTTCCCCTAAGCAGATGGTTTCTGTTGCAACAGCACTCATTCCTTTCTTGGAAAACGATGATGCGAACCGTGCGCTGATGGGATCAAACATGCAGCGTCAGGCGGTACCTTTGATGGTGACAGATTCTCCTATCGTTGGTACAGGTATGGAATATAAAACTGCAAAAGACTCCGGTATCTGTGTGATTGCAAAAAGCAACGGTATCGTTGAAAGAATCTCTGCCGATGAAATCGTTGTTCGTAATGATGCATCCGGAAGAGACAGATACAAGATGATTAAATACCAGAGAAGTAACCAGAGTACTTGTTTGAATCAAAAACCTATTGTTAATGTAGGCGATAGGGTGGAAGTAGGACAGATTATTGCTGATGGTGCATCTACTTGCGAAGGTCAATTAGCATTGGGCAAAAACCCTCTCATCGGCTTTATGACATGGGAAGGCTACAACTACGAGGATGCTGTTTTGTTAAGTGAAAAGTTGGTCCAGGATGACGTTTATACTTCTGTTCATATCAATGAATTTGAAGCTGACGCCAGAGATACAAAGCTGGGACCTGAGGAAATTACAAGAGACATTCCTAATGTAGGTGATGATGCTCTGAAAGATTTAGATGAAAGAGGTATCATTCGCATTGGTGCGGAAGTTCGTCCAAATGATATTTTGGTTGGTAAGGTTACACCTAAGGGTGAAACTGAACTGACAGCAGAAGAAAGATTGCTGCGTGCTATCTTTGGTGAAAAAGCAAGAGAAGTTAGAGATACTTCTTTGCGTGTACCCCATGGTGAAACAGGTATCATTGTTGACGTTAAAATCTTTACAAGAGAAAACGGAGACGATGTTGGCCCTGGCGTAAACCAGTTAGTACGTGTTTATATTGCTCAGAAAAGAAAAATCTCCGTTGGTGATAAAATGGCTGGTCGTCACGGTAACAAGGGTGTTGTTTCCCGCGTATTGCCAGTAGAAGATATGCCTTTCCTACCAAATGGTCGTCCTTTGGACATCGTATTGAACCCTCTGGGTATTCCTTCTCGTATGAATATCGGTCAGGTATTGGAAACCCACCTTTCCTTGGCCGCAAAAGCTTTGGGTTGGAAAATTAGCACCCCTGTATTTGACGGTGCGAACGAAATCGACATCATGGATACGCTGGAGATGGCCAACGATTATGTAAATACAAGTTGGGAAGAATTCTCTGATAAATGGAAACCTTTGTTACAGGGCGATATTTATGATGAACTTTATGCAAACAGAGACCATAGAGAAGAATGGAGAGGCGTTGCGCTTTCCAGAGATGGTAAAGTATCCTTGCGTGACGGCCGTACAGGCGAGTTCTTCGATAACCGTGTAACAATCGGCTTCATGCACTACTTGAAACTTCACCATTTGGTTGATGATAAGATTCATGCGCGTTCCACAGGTCCTTACTCCTTAGTAACACAGCAGCCTTTGGGTGGTAAGGCTCAGTTCGGTGGACAGCGTTTCGGTGAAATGGAAGTTTGGGCGCTGGAAGCATACGGCGCAGCATACACCTTGCAGGAAATCTTGACAGTGAAGTCTGACGATATTGTTGGTCGTGTTAAGACATACGAATCTATTGTAAAGGGTGAAAACATTCCTGAACCTGGTGTGCCTGAATCCTTCAAGGTTTTACTGAAAGAGTTACAGTCCTTGGCTTTGGATATTCGCGTTTTGCGTGAAGATCAAACAGAAGTTGAAATCAAAGAATCCGTCGAAGATGTAGATGATTTGAATGTGAACATCGATGGTTTTGATGCTGAAGAGCAAGACTATCGTCGTCCTAGACCTTTAACAGCGGAAGAAGAATTGGTTGATTTCCTCTTCGACGGTGAAGAAGGTGTTGAAGCAGACAGCAACGAAGCTCTGGAAGATGACTTCGAAGAAGATCTAATTGATGACGAATTTGTGGATGAGGACTAAGAAGGGAGGACAGGACCATGAATACACAAAACACAGAGCAGGGAATTGTATTTGATTCCATTAAGATTGGTTTAGCGTCTCCTGAAAAAATTCATGAGTGGTCAAGAGGCGAGGTTAAAAAACCCGAAACAATTAACTACAGAACATTGAAGCCTGAGAAGGATGGTCTTTTCTGTGAAAAGATTTTTGGACCTACAAAGGACTGGGAATGCCACTGTGGTAAATATAAAAGAATTCGTTACAAAGGTGTTGTTTGTGACCGCTGTGGCGTAGAAGTAACAAAGGCAAAAGTAAGACGTGAAAGAATGGGTCATATTGAACTGGCTGCGCCCGTTTCTCACATCTGGTATTTTAAAGGTATCCCTTCCAGAATGGGCTTGATTCTCTCCATGAGCCCCAGAGCTTTGGAAAAAGTATTATATTTTGCATCTTATATCGTATTAAATGCTGGTGATACAGAATTACAGTACAAACAGCTTTTGAGCGAAAGAGAATATAGAGAAGCATATGACAAATATGGCAATACTTTCGAGGCTGCTATGGGTGCAGAAGCAGTTAAGCAGTTATTGATGGATATTGACTTAGAAAAGGAATCTGTTGAACTGAAAGCTCAGTTAGAAGATACTGCAGGTCAGAAAAGGGTTCGTATTATCAAAAAGCTTGAGGTTATCGAAAGCTTTAGAATTTCCGGAAACAAACCTGAATGGATGATTCTGGATGCTATCCCTGTTATTCCTCCTGATATTCGTCCTATGGTTCAGCTGGATGGTGGTCGATTTGCGACAAGTGATTTGAACGACTTGTACAGACGTGTTATCAACAGAAATAACCGTTTGAAGAGATTGTTGGATTTGGGTGCGCCTGACATCATCGTTAGAAACGAAAAGAGAATGTTGCAGGAAGCGGTAGATGCTTTGATTGACAACGGCAGACGTGGTAGACCTGTTACAGGCCCTGGTAACCGTGCGTTGAAATCTCTTTCCGATATGTTAAAGGGTAAGCAAGGTCGTTTCCGTCAGAACTTGTTGGGTAAACGTGTTGACTACTCCGGTCGTTCCGTTATCGTAGTTGGTCCTGAACTGAAGATTTATCAGTGTGGTTTGCCTAAGGAAATGGCAATTGAATTATTCAAGCCTTTCGTTATGAAAAAATTAGTGGAAGATGGCTTGGCACACAACATCAAATCTGCTAAGAGAATGGTTGAAAGACTTCAGACCGAAGTTTGGGACATTTTGGAAGATGTAATCAAAGAGCATCCTGTTATGCTGAACCGTGCCCCAACACTGCATAGATTGGGTATTCAGGCGTTTGAGCCTGTATTGGTTGAAGGCCGTGCGATTAAGCTGCATCCATTGGTATGTACTGCTTATAACGCCGATTTCGATGGTGACCAGATGGCGGTTCACGTTCCTCTTTCCGTAGAGGCACAGGCAGAATGCCGTTTCTTACTGCTTTCTCCTAACAACTTGTTGAAACCTTCTGATGGTGCGCCTGTAACAGTGCCTTCACAGGATATGATTTTGGGTATGTATTATCTGACTCTGGAAAGAGATGATAGAAATGCCTTTTATGAAGAAGATATATTGGATGCTGAAGGCAATGTAATCAAAGCAAAAGGTGATTTGATTACGAAGGCGTTCAAGGATGAAAAAGAAGCAATCCTTGCTTATGATAACCATGAAATCGCTTTGCAGGAAGTTATCCGTGTTAGAAGAGTATTAACATTTAACGGTGTTCCTGAAACTCGTATGGTTCGCACTACTGTAGGCCGTATTATCTTCAACGAAGCGATTCCTCAGAATTTGGGCTATGTAGATAGAACGAATGAAGATGAAAAGTTCCGCTATGAGATTGATTTCTTGGTAGATAAAAAGCAGATTGGTAAAATCATCAATAGATGTATTAATCGTTGTGGTGCTACTGAAACTGCAGCAGTTTTGGATAAAATTAAATCCTTAGGTTATAAGTTCTCTACAAGAGCTGCTTTAACAGTATCTGTATCTGATATGGAAATTCCTAAGGAAAAACAGGAATTCTTGGCTGAAGCAGAAGAAAAAGTAGAAATGATTACCAAGAAATTTAGACGTGGTTTGATGACAGACGAAGAACGTCATAACAAGGTTATCGAAGCATGGAATATCGCCAACGATAAGATTACAGTTGCTTTGTTGGCTGGCTTGGGTAAATACAACAATATTTATATGATGGCTAACTCTGGTGCCCGTGGTTCCAACAGCCAGATTAAGCAGTTAGCTGGTATGCGTGGTTTGATGGCCAACCCTTCTGGTGGTATCATCGAATTGCCTATCAAGTCTAACTTCCGTGAAGGTCTGTCTGTATTGGAGTACTTTATCTCTGCCCATGGTGCGAGAAAAGGTTTGACCGATACTGCCCTTAGAACAGCCGATTCAGGTTACTTGACTCGTCGTTTGGTAGACGTATCTCAGGATATTATTATTCGTGAATGGGATTGTTGCGAAGACAGCGAAAAAGAAGCACCTGGCTTATGGGTTTCTGCATTTATGGATGGCAACGAAGTAATCGAGGGATTACAGGATAGAATCCGTGGCAGATGGTCTGTATTGGATGTGATTCATCCTGAAACAGGTGAAGTAATTGTTCCTGCTGATACAATGATTACTTTTGATCAGGCAGAGCAAGTTGAAAAAGCTGGCATCAAGAAGGTATTGATACGTACGGTATTAACTTGCCGTTCCAATATTGGTATTTGTGCGAAGTGCTACGGTGCCAACATGGCCAGCGGTAGATATGTTCGTATTGGTGAATCTGTTGGTATCATTGCTGCGCAGTCAATCGGTGAGCCTGGTACACAGCTTACAATGCGTACGTTCCACACCGGTGGTATCGCCGGCGATGACATTACACAGGGTCTTCCTCGTGTCGAAGAATTATTTGAAGCAAGAAAGCCTAAGGGTCTTGCGATTATTGCTGAATTTGGTGGCCGCGTGACCTTGAACGACACAAAGAAGAAGAGAGAAGTTGTAATTACGAGCCACGAAACGGGTGAAGTAAAAGACTATCTCATTCCCTATGGTTCCAGAATTAAGGTTTATGATGGGGACGTGGTTGAAGCCGGTGACGAAATTACCGAAGGTAGTGTTAACCCTCATGACATCTTGAAAATTAAGGGTCTGCGTGGCGTACAGGATTATATGATTCAGGAAGTACAGCGCGTTTACCGCTTACAGGGTGTAGAAATCAACGATAAGCATATCGAAGTTATCGTTCGCCAGATGTTGAAACGTGTTAAAATCGAAGAAAATGGTGATACCGGATTCTTGCCAGGCAGCTTGGTTGACTGGTTAGTATTCGAAAATACCAACGCAGAATTGGAGGCAGAAGGCAAGACTCCTGCTAACGGTGCACGTGTTCTGTTGGGTATTACAAAGGCTTCCTTGGCAACAGACTCCTTCCTGTCTGCGGCATCCTTCCAGGAAACAACAAGAGTTCTGACAGAAGCTGCAATCAAGGGTAAAATTGATCCGTTGATTGGTCTGAAAGAAAACGTTATTATCGGTAAGCTGATCCCCGCTGGTACTGGTATGCACCGGTACCGCAGCGTAGAAATCGAACCTGAAGGTAGCGAAAGCGATGCTCAGGATGACGCGATTTATATGGATGAAGACGATATGATTTAATAGATGATAAACCAGCCCTTTTGAGGGCTGGTTTATTTCTTTTTAGAGGTAGCCGAAAGGAAAAGCGCGAAGCTGTTATGAGTGTGTTTGTGTTGGTCCGGGTCAGATTACAGAACCAAAATAAATATTGACGTTTATTGTCGATAAGCGAGTATTGACGTCGAAAGGCGTGGGGGGATACTGAAAGTGAAAACAATGCGCACTGTTTTTTAGACACAGAAAATAGGTTTGACATTGAGAAATAGGGAGTGTGCTTTTGAAAGGTGAATAACAATGAAAAAGATTCTTTCTATGGCGTTAAGTTTTATGTTAATAACTACACCTATCATAGCATTTGCGGAAGCACCTATTCTGCCAAATGAAGAAGAAAATATTTTGGATTCTTCTGCTGCCACGAAATACTTCATCAAGGGGGCGATTATTATGAAAATGAAGATGGAAACCTTGTATTTGAAGAAGTGGAGAATTTAGGCGATTATACACCAAGAGAAATAACTTATAAAGGTGTTGAATATTATAAAAAAGATGTGCTTATGTTAGTTCCTACAGATGAAGTATCGCTTTCTGAGTTGAAAGAATCTGTGAGAATGGCGAAAGAAGCCAATCATAATGAAGAGTAGGTGTTGACGATGAGATTTGGGACAGCACAGATGCAGTGAAAATATTTCTTAGAATTGAGTATTCTTTGCATACATCCAGTTTACCTATGTTTGAAGGAGAGAAATTTAAAAAATTCGATAAAGTTTCTGGTGCTATTCAACACCAAAAGATGGTATCTTGGTGACTAATCAAAATGTGAAATATTATATACTAGGGATTGGGATAGATTCATATTCTATGGAAGATAATCGCGAGTTCAATCCAACGGCTCAATCATGGTCAAAAACCCCTCCTTCTTCTTGGAGGGCAATTGCTGTTGATGGTGCTCAATCTATACTTTCAGAGAATTATGAGGTGACTTTAAAAAGAGGAAGTACTTGGAAAGTTGATTTAAATGTTAATTGTTAAGTTAAGACGGAAAGAGGATTCCAATGACTTTTTTGATTTTTATTTTGATTATCATTACAGAGCTGATGGCGTATTTTGATGCTATTATTATAATGCGACTAAAAACATATACAGCGCTCACTTTTAATTCGTTACCGTATATCATTTATACGCACCTGGGTTATCTCATATTTGGTGTATTTTTAAGTATCATTGCAAAATGGATGTGGAGGCAGAAAAAGTCAGTTTCGATTTTACTGGCAGGTTTTAATGCTTTGATTATTCTTTTGGAGATAAGAAATATGTTTAAATTTTCTGCACCAATGTTTATTTTAGTTGGATTCTATGTTATGCTTGCGCTTCAGAAACAAAAGGAAAACTAAATTTTGGATGATTTTCAAAATGACCGAAAAAAAGTTTTGAAATGAAATGCTTTACGGCAGTGAAAAAAGTCAAGGTTTATGTGCAAAACCTTGATTTTTTTGTTGTTCGGTTGATAAATTAACTCATTTGGGGGCTGGTGTATTTTTTAGCACCGAGGATTGACAAAGAAAACAATGTTCAATATGATGTTTATAAAGACATTTAAAATTCTTAGATGTTTAATGAGATAGACCGTGATATAACCCTAAATTCAGTTTATGGGATAAGGAAAATTGTGAAGGACGCTGTGCTTTTTCTTTCACCTTTTTTTATTCAGTTGAACTTTGTGCGAAAGAATATGGGTGAAGTTAAGAAAAAGACAAAGTTAGTTTGAAAAAGCTTATATTTTATTTGATTTTGCATTCTGCTTTATCTCGCAGGCTCTCTTTATATCACTCTAAAAAATGAAATTTAATTGTATCGGCGGATGAAGCGCCACCGGCAGAAAGTCCCAATATTGGTATCATAACCCATGAGGATTTTAAAAGGCTGGGTTATAAAAATATGCACTCGATTTGATGGTACGACAGTCCCAAAGCAGGGGGATTTTTTTGCGTACCCCTGTATATACGTTATATGGGTCTAAGGGTGCAAAATCTGTCTGTGTATTCCTACGAAGAATAAGATGGTGATTGGGCGACGGGGAGCTGGCGGATTCCTGTTTGGATAACTTCTGAATTTAAAGATGATACTTGAGTGATTACTGATGTAGCTGAGCATCCGTAAATTAGTAATCGTGAAAATTAGCCCGAGGATATGGTGGTTTCGCTGAGAAGGAGGATTATTATGCGGCAAGAGGTGCATGAAATGTCTGTGGAAAAGAGAAGAGTAATTTACGAAAAAAAAATAAGAGAATTTGAGATGGGACAAATTTTTTTAACCATTTTAATCATTATAGTAGGTTGTTTGGCAGCAAAGCAGTTTCTTCTATTGGATATTTCCTTTGAGGAGATTGCCCGTGCAAAGAATGTGGTTGTTTGTCTGGTAGCCATGGTGACATTGGCAGGTTTGCAACTATCTTTGCGGATGGGGCAGCATATTTTCAAGACTACGCCCTGGATGGCTCCATTTTCGCAAGGTAAAAGTGAAAATCATGTAATTAATATAGTAGAAACAGGGAAGATTGATGAAAGTGAAAAGTAGTTCAAAATGCCTGAGACAATACCGCTCAAGGCATTTTTTATATCAAATAGTAGAAGATGGATTTTTACAAGTTTATAAATTGTAAAAAATGGGTAAAACTTAAGAAAAATAATTTGGTATTTCGCAAAAAACCTTGACTTTTAGGGAATCGGGTGATAAAATTCTCTAGTGTCTGTAATTCTGGGCTTTTCTAAGCACGCCCTGAAATACACACAATTAAAGGCAAAATTATTGCAAGAGCAGAAAGTATTAATTTTTATAAGGAGGTGCAATTAATGCCTACGTTTAATCAGTTAGTAAGAAAAGGCAGACAGACTATCGAGAAAAAATCAACAGCACCCGCTTTGCAGAAAGGCTTGAACTCTCTGCAGAAGAAAGCGACAGATGTTTCTTCTCCTCAGAAACGTGGTGTATGTACAGCAGTTAAGACTTCCACACCTAAAAAGCCTAACTCCGCGCTCAGAAAGATCGCCAGAGTTCGTCTTTCCAATGGTATCGAAGTAACAGCTTATATCCCCGGTGAAGGCCACAACCTTCAGGAACATAGTGTTGTTCTTATCAGAGGTGGTAGAGTAAAAGACCTTCCTGGTGTGCGTTACCACATCGTTAGAGGTACTTTGGATACAGCAGGCGTTGCAAAAAGAATGCAGGCTAGATCCAAATACGGCGCAAAACGCCCTAAAGCAGCTAAGAAGTAATTTTAAAAAAATAAGAAGAAATGCCTTATACAGATCAATACAATCTGCGATTGCTTAGACGAGATATACATTGAATGGTAAGGCATGAAAACACGGGCATAGGGCTCGTGAAGTACCGAGAATATCATTATTCATTAAGGAGGGAAGAATCGTGCCAAGAAAAGGACATGTTGCGAAAAGAGAGGTTTTAGCGGACCCCATCTACAATAGCAAGCTTGTGACAAAGCTTATCAACAGTATTATGTTGGATGGTAAGAAGGGTGTTGCTGAGAAAATCGTTTATGGTGCATTCGACAAAGTAGCAGAAAAGACAGGTAAAGAACCTTTAGAGGCTTTTGAAGAAGCTTTAGGTAATATCATGCCTGTATTGGAAGTTAAAGCACGCCGTGTTGGTGGTGCAACTTACCAGGTTCCTATGGAAATCAGACCAGAAAGACGTCAGACATTGGGTCTTCGTTGGTTAACAACTTATTCCAGAAAACGTGGCGAGAAAACCATGGTAGATCGTTTGGCAGGCGAAATCACTGATGCATTAAACAATGCTGGTGGTGCTTGCAAGAAAAAAGACGAAACACACAAAATGGCAGAAGCAAACAAAGCTTTCTCCCATTTCAAGTGGTAAGAAAAAAGAATGGAAATGTGTATTTTTGGAAAGACTTTTTAAGGGTCTTTCCAATTATCCCATTATGAAAGCAAAAAGGAGGACTAAGCGTGGCAAACAGAGAATACCCGCTTGCTAGAACCAGAAATATTGGTATCATGGCACATATTGACGCTGGTAAGACCACTCTTACTGAGCGTATTCTGTTCTATACCGGCCGTAATTACAAAATCGGCGATACCCACGAAGGTACTGCAACCATGGACTGGATGGAGCAGGAACAGGAAAGAGGTATTACAATTACCTCCGCTGCAACAACTTGTCACTGGAATGAAAATAGAATCAACATCATTGACACACCTGGACACGTTGACTTTACAGTAGAAGTAGAACGTTCTTTGCGTGTACTAGATGGTGCTGTTTGTGTTCTGGATGCAAAAGGCGGCGTTGAACCACAGACAGAAACAGTTTGGAGACAGGCTGATAACTACATGGTACCTCGTATGATTTTCGTTAATAAGATGGATATCATGGGTGCTGATTTCCTCGGTTCTATGAAGTCTATCGTAGACAGATTGGGTTGCCATCCAATAGCTGTTACTTTGCCTATTGGTGCAGAGAACGATTTCAAAGGCATCATTGACCTGATGAAGATGAAAGCCTACTTCTATGAAAATGCAACAGGCACAGAAGTAGATGAAGATGAAATTCCTGCTGACTATACAGATTTGGCAGAAGAGTATAGAGCAATTATGGTTGAAACCATCTGCGAAACTGATGAAGAGCTGATGGAAAAATTCTTTGCTGAGGAAGAAATTTCCGAAGAAGAATTGAAGGTTGCATTGCGTAAGGCTTGTATCGCTTGCCAGTTAGTGCCAGTTATGTGTGGTTCTGCATACAGAAATAAAGGCGTTCAGAAACTTCTGGATGGCGTTATTGAATATATGCCTGCACCTACTGACATTGCTTCAATCAAGGGTGTTGACCCTGTGACAGGTGAAGAGACAGAAAGACATTCTTCTGATGAAGAACCTTTCTCTGCATTGGCATTTAAGATCATGAATGACCCCTTCGTTGGTAAGCTGGCATTCTTCCGTGTTTACTCAGGTACACTGGATGCAGGCACATATGTTTATAACTCCACAAAGGGTAAAAAAGAACGTGTTGGCCGTATCTTACAGATGCATGCTAACCACAGAGAAGAAATCGACAAGGTTTACTCTGGTGATATTGCAGCAGCTGTTGGCTTCAAGCTGACAACAACAGGTGATACAATTTGTGATGAAGATCATGAAGTTATCTTGGAATCTATGGTATTCCCTGAACCCGTTATCTCTGTTGCTATCGAGCCTAAGACAAAAGCAGGTCGTGATAAAATGGGTATTGCTCTGGCTAAGTTGGCAGAAGAAGATCCTACTTTCAAGACATATACAGATACTGAAACAGGTGACACAATCATCTCCGGTATGGGTGAGTTGCATTTGGAAATCATCGTTGACCGTCTGCTGAGAGAATTCAAGGTAGAAGCTAACGTTGGTGCACCTCAGGTTGCTTACAAAGAAACATTCCGTAAGGCTGTTGACGTTGAAGGTAAATTCGTACGTCAGTCTGGTGGTCGTGGTCAGTATGGTCACTGTAAGGTTCGTTTCTATCCTATTAGTACAGATGCAGAAAACAACTATGAATTCGTAAATGCAACAGTGGGTGGTTCTATTCCTAAGGAATATATCCCCGCTATTGATAAAGGTATTCAGCAGGCAATGCAGTCTGGTATCTTGGGTGGCTATCCGGTATTGGGTGTTAAGGCAGAAGTTTACGATGGTTCTTACCATGATGTTGACTCCTCCGAAACAGCTTATCAGGTAGCAGGTTCCATGGCTTTCAAGGAAGCTATGAGAAAAGGTGATGCAGTTCTTCTGGAGCCTATTATGAAGGTTACAGTAACTGTACCCGAGGACTATATGGGCGACGTTATTGGCGATATTAACTCCCGTCGTGGTCGTATTGAAGGTATGGAAGCTAGATCTAACGCACAGATTATTCATTCCTTCGTGCCTTTGGCTGAAATGTTTGGTTACTCCACAGACCTTCGTTCCAAAACACAGGGTCGTGGTAACTATGTAATGGAAGTAGACCATTATGAACCTTGCCCTAAATCCGTACAGGAAAAGGTTCTGGATGGCAAGAAGTAATTTATTTTCTCCCATACTCAAAGCAATATAATTGGGAAGAAAAGTACCAAATTCATCGTGCATTTGGTGATTTGGTATTGCAAAAAGACATGAAGTCTAATATAATTGAAGTCGATAGGTACATTCTCCTAAATGTACTAAACTCAATAGATTTCCAACAAACCTAAAGGAGGATAATTTAAAATGGCAAAGCAAAAATTTGAAAGAACCAAACCTCATGTGAATATTGGTACTATCGGTCACGTTGACCATGGTAAAACAACTCTTACAGCAGCTATCACAAAGACACTTCATGAAAGATACAAAATCGGTGCAGCTGTTGATTTCGAAAACATTGACAAAGCTCCCGAAGAAAGAGAACGTGGTATCACAATCTCCACAGCTCACGTTGAATATGAAACACCTGTTAGACATTACGCTCACGTTGACTGCCCAGGACATGCTGACTATGTAAAGAACATGATCACTGGTGCTGCTCAGATGGACGGTGCTATCTTGGTTGTTGCTGCAACTGATGGTCCTATGGCTCAGACAAGAGAGCACATCTTGCTTTCTCGTCAGGTAGGCGTTCCTTACGTTGTTGTATTCATGAACAAATGCGACATGGTTGAAGACGAAGAACTTCTTGACTTGGTTGAAATGGAAATCAGAGACTTACTTTCTGAATATGAATTCCCTGGCGATGATACACCTATCATCAGAGGTTCCGCATTCCAGGCTCTTCAGGATCCTAACGGCCCTTGGGGTGACAAGATTGTTGAATTGTTCAACGAAATCGAAGCTTATATTCCCGATCCTCAGCGTGACACAGACAAGCCTTTCTTGATGCCTGTCGAAGACGTATTCTCCATCACAGGCCGTGGTACAGTTGCAACTGGTAGAGTTGAAGCTGGTATTGTTAAGGTTCAGGATGAAGTTGAAATCGTTGGTTTGACAGAAGAAACAAGAAAAGTTGTTGTAACTGGCGTTGAAATGTTCCGTAAACTTTTGGATCAGGCTGAAGCTGGCGATAACATCGGTGTTCTTCTTCGTGGTGTTCAGAGAACAGATATCGAAAGAGGTCAGGTATTGGCTAAACCCGGTTCCATCACACCTCATACAAAATTCAAAGCTCAGGTTTACGTATTGAGCAAAGAAGAAGGCGGCCGTCATACTCCTTTCTTCAACAACTATAGACCTCAGTTCTACTTCAGAACAACAGACGTTACAGGCGTTATCTCTTTACCTGCTGGTACAGAAATGTGTATGCCTGGCGACAACGTTGAAATGTCTATCGAATTGATTACACCTGTTGCTATGGCTCAGGGTCTTCGTTTCGCTATCCGTGAAGGTGGTAGAACAGTAGGCGCTGGTTCCGTAACAGAAATCGTAGAATAAGATTCTTTTAAAGGAAGTACCTTTTAGGTACTTCTTTTTTTATTAAAAAAACGATTAAAATTCATTGTGAAAGAAAAATGAAAATGATAAGTTTTTAGCATGGAAAAAAAAGGATCATTTTTATAATGTAGCACAGCCTGAAAAGTCGTCAGATATGTAAAATTGGGGCTTGCAGAGGGGTGCCATTTTTTTTAGTAGTATTGACTATGAGATGTATGACAAGAAAGGTGGATAAAATTTTGTTTCTATGCGAAATATATTGACATAGAAAAGACAATAGTGTAAAGTATAGGAGGACAGGAAAGCTAGAGTTGCACTTACCCTTGTGGTAACGTGTACTTTTTTAGGGTATATATCTTGCATACTAAGTATTAACATTGTCTTTTTATTTTCATTCTTACATAAAAAACAGGTGAAAAACAGTGAATATTTGGTAAAGTACAAAGTATATGTACTAATAAAAATACAGGAAGCAATGCGGCTTTTTTGTGGGTTTTTTTTGATAATTCTGCCGAAAAATACGGCGGTATTACCATAAAATGCAACCGTTTTTTATTGAATATTCGTCAACAAATCAGTTGACAATTTTTAAACAAAAATGTTATATTCATGATGGACGTGCAACCCGACTTTTATGATTGTGTAAATAATTGCAAAGTTTCGGTTGGACGTTTAACGGTTACGTTAAGAAAGTAGTAGGTTATTAATAAAACGGTCGGTGGCCCGCATCGGTTGTTTTAAAATTTTTTAAAAATAGGAGGAATATTAAATGGATTTCAAATTAACAAAAACTCAGTTGCTTCAGCAAGAGTTGTTCAGAAAGTTTGCTGAAACAGAAATCAAACCCATAGCTAAGGATATGGATGAAGCAGAAGCATATGACATGGGCCTTGTAGCTAAATTGCAGAAGGCTGGTATGTTCGGAATTCCTTACTCCAGAGAATACGGCGGTCAGGGTGCAGATGTTTTGACATACACATTGGCTATGGAAGAAGTATCTAAAGTTGACGCTTCCACAGGTATTACACTTTCCGTTCATACATCTCTTTGCTGCCCTTGTATCAATGAATTTGGTACAGAAGAACAGAAGCAGGAATTCTTGAGACCATTGGTAGATGGTACAAAAGTTGGTTGCTTCGGTTTAACAGAGCCTAACGCAGGTACAGACGCTTCCGGTGTTCAGACAACAGCTGACAAGGATGGCGATGACTATATCATCAATGGTACAAAAATCTTTACAACAAACTCCGGCTTTGCAGATACATTTATTGTATTCGCTTTGACAGACAAATCCAAAGGACCTAAAGGTATGTCCGCATTTATTCTTGACAAAGATATGCCTGGCCTTACAGTAGGTGCAAACATCGAACGTATGGGTATCAGAGCTGCTTCCAACTGTGAAGTTGCTTACGAAAACGTAAGAGTACCTGCTAACAGATTGCTTGGCAAAGAAGGTCAGGGCTATAAAATCGCTATGACAGCTTTGGGCGGCGGCCGTATCGGTATCGGTGCTCAGTCCGTTGGTATTGCACAGGGTGCACTCAACGAAGCATTGGCATATGTTAAAGAAAGAAAGCAGGGCGGAAAGACAATCAACAAATATCAGAACACACAGTTCAAGCTTGCTGAATGCCAGACAAAGGTTGATGCTGCTAGATTGATGGTTTGGAGAGCTGCAACAGCAAAAGACAATCATGAAAACTATGCTCCTTTGGCAGCTATGTGTAAATTGTTCGCTTCCGAAGTAGCTAATGATGTAACAAGAGTATGTGTTCAGTTGCTTGGTGGTTACGGCTACTGCCGCGAATATCCTGTAGAAAGAGCTATGCGTGACGCTAAGATTACAGAAATTTACGAAGGTACATCTGAAGCAATGAAGATGATCATCTCCGGCGCAATGAAAGTTTGATAAATAGTTTCTGAATCTAGATACGAAGCGAGATACTACTATATTTTGGAAGGAGAACAACTATAATGAAAATCGTTGTATGTATTAAACAAGTACCAGACACAGTTGAAGTTAAAATCGATCCTAAAACAGGCACACTGATCCGTGATGGTGTTCCCTCTATCATTAACCATGACGACAAGACCGGTATCGAAGCTGCTCTTCAGTTAAAAGAAGAATTGGGTGGCACTGTAACAGTTGTATCCATGGGACCTCCTCAGGCAGATGTTGCTTTGAGAGAAGCATTGGCTATGGGTTGTGATGAAGCTTACTTGGTTTCCGCTAGAGAATTCGGTGGTTCCGATACATATGCTACATCCGGTATTTTGGCTGCAGCATTGAAGAAAATCGGCTATGATTTAATTATCACAGGTCGTCAGGCTATCGATGGTGACACAGCTCAGGTTGGTCCTCAGATTGCTGAAAAATTGCAGGTTCCTCAGGTTTCTTACGTTGAAGAAGTGAAAGAAGCTGCTGCAGATCACGTTGTTGTTAAGAGACAGTTTGAAGATGGTTACCACATCATTAAAATCAAAACACCTTGCCTTTTGACAGCTATTGCTGAATTGGCAGATCCTAGATATATGTCCGTAAGAGGTATCGTTGAAGCTTACGAAAAAGAAATCAAAGTATTAGGCTTTGAAGATTTGAAAGATGAGCTTGAACTTGACATGATCGGCTTAAAGGGTTCCCCTACAAACGTATACCAGTCCTTCACTAAAGAAGTTAAGGGTGCTGGTACTATCCTGAAAGATTTGTCTGCAGAGCAGGCTGTTCAGGCAATCATCGAAAAGTTGGAAGCTAAGTTTATCATCTAATTTGTTGACAACTTAAATCGAGAAAAAAGAACTAAATACTAAATTTGGAATATAAGGAGGAAACCCTACAATGAGTAAAGGTATTTTTGTAGTAATCGAACAGAGAAGCGGTAAAGTTCAGAACGTAGGTCTTGAACTGATCGGCGAATCCACTAGAC
>DFWH01000018.1 GCA_002380805.1 Clostridiales bacterium UBA4139
TTCTTGTCAACACATTTTTCCATTTTTTTTATTTTTATTTTTTATTAACGAAAATATAGCATGTAAATTAGAACTGTTTATTCTATTCCTTCTTAAATATATATACCTAAACTTAGGAAGAAAACCTCTGACTATCTTATAACAAATCTATTTCCTTTACAAGCACTACTTTTTCAGTTTACTTTAAAAACATCAAATATTAATTGCATTCATCTAACACTAAAATTTTTGTCTTACGTTACCTTAAGATATCTTGATAAAAATATATAATACTTTAAAGAAGTTTATCGGTTTTCATTCCATATCAAATCCTTTGCATGTTGTTTGCTTTATATAATTTTCACCAACTCATAAATGGATGTTCACCAAACAGAATACGTATATCATGGTAAATGGTTGTTCTTATCTAAACTACTTATTTCGTAGTTTTTTCAATTTGAATCATCATTACAAATAATAGATTTCCCCTAACCTCGTGATATTAAACAGGATTCTTTGCCAATACATTACTTACTGCATATATTGTTTCTTCAACGCCAGTTCACATTGTTTCTTTATTGGATGATAGCTTTATATTTCTAAATCTCCATCCAGCGTTCAGGTCATGTCAATATGGTGATTAATTAGCAGTATCACTGTTTCTTCTGCTTCATCTTGCAAAGTATTATTTGATTTTCTTTTTAAATCGGAAAAATTCTATCTCATATTTCTTGTCTTTTCCCAGTCTATCAACTTATCTAGTTACACATCACATTTGATATTTAACGAAGTCCTTTTCCAATCATTTTGCCTTTTATCTCCTTTCATTAGCAGAAACCCCCTTAAATTGAAAGCGAAAAAATCCACTCTATACTAAGCTAAACATAATATAGAGTGGTCTTAACTTCAATCCTCAATTTTTATTACATTCTTCTAACATAGAGACATCTAATCTATCTTTATACGCAAACAACTTAGCATCAGTTTTAAGCAAATCCCCGAATTGTATTTTCGGTTCAACTTGCTTCAACCATCCCATTTGCAACTCTGTATTTATATATCATATCCGCATGGTTTTGTTCTTCAATTTGAATATCAGCCAATACCTTTCTAATATCAGAATTTGCAATAGCAAAAACACCAGAATTATATCCTGATGAAACCATTTTTTCGGTTCCAATTGAATCAGTGGCTAAGAAATTATCACTTTTTTTATCTTCACTATTGTCTAGCTGATTATAAGTTGCAATGGGTTTATAATTTTTACCTTTACTATCATTACAATCACAGCTAGGTACTATCCCTGTTAATATCTGCTCTAATGTTTGATAGTGCTTTTCTTCGTCCTTTTTGATTGTTAAGAATAACTCCTTTAAAACTGGGTCTTTGGCATCCTGAGAATATTTTTCATATTTTTGGACGCAGGTTTGTTCTTGTTGTTGCAGTTTTTTAATTTCTTGTTTTTCAGCCTCTTTTAAAATCATTGAAGTATACCTCTTTCTATTCATTTATTCATGTGATATACCTTTATTTTATCAATATAACAAATATTTATTCAACGTCCATGCCCATAAACTATGGCTCATAAGTTACCACCCTTGGGTTCGTCCTAGAAACTAAATCAACCCTGTTTCACCAATTACAAAGATTCAGCCATTGTTAATGAGGTTAAACTATAAAATCATCCTGGCCATTCATATCAGTTCTCATCCTCTATAACCTCTTAATCCTCTGGCACATTTCGTTTTTTACCGAATCTGTAACACAAACAAGTGCAACCAAATCGTATTTTTGTGTACTAACATCGCATGTGCAAACAGTGTATTAAAATCTTCTACTGATACGGCTGCAACTAATAATGTTACCTAGTTTTTCTTTTTTCTAGCGACCCTCCCATCTCATTATCAAATATTTGTGTAAGAGAAAAAGAAATCCCAGCACAAAAAATGAAATTGAATATAGAGTAAAAGCTCAAAGAGCTTAAAGGAAGTTGAAAAACGCCTAAGATTCCCAATAGGAAATACACAAAACAGGATGTCCATAAAGTCTCGACGCAATATAAAATGAACCTTTTGAGTTTAATTGGGACTGAAGAAATAAACTTGCTGAACAAGATATTACAGAATGGAATTGCCAAAGAAAAGTAAAATACCGGAATTGCAATGTACTTGTATAAATATAGTAAACTATTCCCCTTCAAGTCTCCCCACAGACTGATTTCGAAATATCTTATATAAAACAAACTAATTAAAGAAGCGTATAGATTAACCATATTTGAGTATCAAAAACTTTTACTCATAATCCCCCACTAATATACCTTAAAAACAAATATTCTAAAATATATTTAATCTTAGTGTAGGTTAACTTAAAAAATGTCAATTTATAATTTTCTTTTTCTAATTTTTACAGTTCTATTTTTTATAGCATATCTTTTTTTAATACATTGAAAGTAACTTCATTCCTTGTCTTAGCTAAAAAAGCAAAGATAAGAATTTACTATTCATTCATAAAAAAAGACTTTCCTATTGAGAAAGTCTTTTAATTTATTAAACTCTGGTTGTCCAACCATCATAATAACCATAATACTTGCCACTTTTGTTTTCCACTTCATACAAATATAAAGTACCTTTATTGGTATATCCACTGATTGTAAACTTTACAGTGATTTTTTCAGGTGGCATACTCGTCGTGATATACTCATAATCATCAATGTAAATATTCCGGGCTGCCCCTGCGATTTCGCCCTTATCAACGTACATTTTCAATTCTGATTCAATAAAGGTAAGAACTGTTTCTCCATTATTCTTAAGACGATCGTCTTCCTGTGTAACAATCTCTATGTCACTCACCTTACTTCCATCAAGCCTATTGTCCGTTGTGGCAAACACAGTTGCAACACCCACTGGCAATAACATAGATAAACCGAATGCAAACACCGACATTTTCTTAAATTTCATAATAGCCACGATTCTCTCTTTAATCGAATTCTTTGCAAAGCCACTAAAAACAATAGAATCATTATACTGCATTTGGGAAGCTGATAGTAAATTTAAAGCATATGACTCTCTTTGCTCGCTACCAAGTAATTCTAAAACGTGGATATCACAAGAAATTTCCATATCTCGTTTAATATATTTAAACAGAACCCACGCACTAGGATTAAACCAACAAGAACAAACTAAGATAGCCAAAAGCAACTTAATTAGAGCATGATTTTTTTTGATATGCATGCACTCATGCAACATAATCTGTTTTGCATTTGACTCATGTCTAGTATGAAATTTATCGGGAATTAGGATACCAGGATTAAAGCAACCATAAGCTAATGGTACGTCTATTTCATCTGATACCCTAACTTTAATATCTGCTGGTAAGTCGTACTGCATTAACCATTGCTTGAATTTTTGTTCATCTATACTACTACAATTGCTAGAATTTCTAATAAGTCTTTTACCAGTAAGATAACTCATGGCAAAATAACCGCCTACTACAATAATACCTAATATCCAAATGACTATAATTATTTTTATTGTGATATTAATATCACTACGATTACTAATTAGCTGCTGGATTTGACGACTCTTAAGCTTTAAAGAAATAACTTCTTTTGCAAACAAAAAATCTCTAAGTTCAAAAAAAATGTTAAAAATACACCAGTCTGACTTAATGTTAAAGGGTATTAACATTCTGATCACAGCCAACTCCCACAACAAACTAAAAACGCAATGAGGAATCTTATTTATTGCAATTCTTCGGATTAATAACGTCACCAAAATAATAGCAGCCACAGAAGCGTTCATATACAGATAGTTCACGGTTCACCTCATTTTAATTTGTCAATGATGTGCCGTAACTCCTTAACATCTTCCTGAGACAGTTCCCCACTATCTGTAAAAGCAGATAACATACTTGTAAGCGACCCGTCATAATACGATTTTAAAAAGTTCTTACTAGCCTTCATCTTATAGGCGTCCCCTTCAATAATTGGATAGTAATAATTGGTAATCCCCATTTTTTCATGATTAACAAGTTTCTTTTCTTCTAACCTAACCAAAAATGTTGAGACAGTGCGAATATTCCACTCTGTCCCGTCCTGTTCTTTTATAATTTTGCAAATTTCCTTAACTGACAATTTTGATTTAAATTCCAGCAAAACATTTAACACTTTCTGTTCAGAATTAGAAGCTAGTCTTTCCATTTAAATTAACCCCATTTCACATCTATTACAACTGTACCTGGTACATTTGTATTCTAAATTATTCAGAATAAATTGTCAATACTTGTAATATCAAATTTATTAATAATACTCCTTTGTGTATTTTCCACTTTTACGTCGAATAAAGGTTAATTTTTGTGCCATAAGATCCTCTTTCATACGCTATCTTGGTAATAAACCATATTCATTTTTAGTAATCTATCGGTTTTATAGCCTGAATCAAACCGCCAAAATTCTGTTAATTTTATATTGGCTTCGCCCACTCAAAAGGGGTGGTTTGGTAAACATAATAATTCAACCAATTAGAATACAGTAAATTTCCGTGGGCACGCCAACGAACAAGAGGTTCTTTCGTATCATCATCATCGGGGAAGTAGTTTGCAGGGATTGATGTATCTAAGCCCGCATTTTTATCCCTAATATATTCATTATTCAAAGTTTGAGGGTCATACTCAGAGTGACCCATAATAAAAATCTGTTTACCATCCAGCGAGGAAACGGCATAAACACCAGCCTCTTTAGACGTTGACAAAATCTCCAAGTCTTTTACTTTTGCTATGTCATCTTCATTCACCGTGGTGTAACGAGAATGCGGAGCGAAGAATACATCGTCCACCCCTCGTAACAACATCGAATTTTTCCGACTAATCACATGAGGAAACACACCAAAGAGTTTCTCCTCCATTTGATGTTTGGGAATACCATAGTGATAATATAAACCTGCCTGTGCACCCCAGCAAATATGAAATGTACTATGTACGTTGGTTTTACTCCACTCCATGATTTCCTTTAATTCATCCCAATAATCCACTTCTTCAAATTCCAATTTTTCTACCGGTGCCCCTGTAATTATAAAACCATCAAATTTTTCATTTTTCACTTCATCAAAACTTTTGTAAAAAGCCAATAAGTGCTCACTGGATGTATTCTTAGAATTGTGTGATTTAATATGAATCAGCTCCAATTCAATCTGCAAAGGTGTATTTCCAAGAAGCCTTGAAATTTGTGTTTCAGTATCAATCTTTGTTGGCATCAAGTTTAATAATAGTATCTTCAGCGGGCGAATATCTTGGGTTATCGCACGATGTTCTGTCATTACAAAAATATTCTCATTGGTTAAAATCTTAACTGCTGGCAATTCATTGGGTATTTTGATTGGCATTCACTTTTCACCGCTTTCTGCAATTTTAGGTTGTCTTTCAAACATTCTATGTCGAATCTTCATGCTATTGTTAAACCATTAAAATGGAGTAATTTCAACTTTATAATTATCATTTGTCAAACCTTGCATTTTTAAAAAGGCTTATTACATCTCGTAGAGGAAAGCTCCCCTACGAAATGTAATAAAACAATCCGCTTAATTTTTTACTTTAGCGTCTTTAAGCCTTAAAGAATACTGATTGCTTTTATACCAGATCTTACACTTATCAGAAAACCGAATTTAATTTTTGTTATAAAAGGTGATTAAAATTTCATTTATTTAATTGCTTCCAATGCCTGAGCTATATCTTCAATTAAATCTTGAGCATTCTCAAGACCACAGGAGAATCTTACCAAATCTCCAGAAATTCCAGCTGCAACAAGCTCATCTTCGCTCATTTGTCTATGGGTGGAGCTTGCAGGATGCAGGCAACAAGTTCTAGCATCTGCAACATGGGTGGCAACTGATGCAAGTTTCAGATTATCCATAAATTTTTCTGCCGCTTCTCTTCCACCTTTTACACCAAAGCTTACAACACCACAAGTGCCATTAGGCATATATTTTTTTGCAGTTTCATAAAACTTATCGCCCTCTAAACCAGGATAAACAACCCATGAAACCTTTTCACTTTCTTTTAAAAACTTTGCAACGACAAGGGCATTTTCGCAATGACGAGGCACCCTTACATGAAGGCTTTCCAAGCCTAGGTTTAAGAGAAAAGCTGTCTGAGGTGATTGGGTAGAGCCAAAGTCTCTCATTAGTTGGGCTGTTGCTTTTGTAATAAAGGCTCCCGCCTGACCAAACTTTTCAACATATGTAATACCATGATAACTATGATCTGGTGTACAAAGGCCGGGGAATTTTTCTGCATTCTTTTTCCAATCAAATTTACCAGAATCAACAATGCAACCGCCAACGCCTGCCCCATGTCCATCCAAATATTTTGTTGTGGAATGAGTTACAATGTCTGCTCCCCACTCAAAAGGACGGCAATTTAAAGGTGTGGCAAAAGTATTGTCAATCACCAAGGGTACCCCATGAGCATGAGCCGCATTTGCAAATCGCTCAATATCAAGGACAGTCAAAGCTGGATTTGCAATGGTCTCACCAAATACAGCTTTTGTATTCGGTTTAAAAGCAGCCTGTAACTCTTCATCTGTACAATCAGGTGAAACGAAAGTAAAATCCACGCCCATCTTCCTCATAGTTACAGAGAACAGGTTAAATGTTCCACCATAAATCGTTGAGCAAGCAACTACATGATCTCCACAAGTAGCAATATTAAATATTGCATAGAAGTTGGCTGCCTGACCAGATGAAGTCAACATTACTGCTGAACCACCTTCCATCTCGCAAATCTTCGCAGCAACATGGTCACAAGTAGGGTTTTGCAATCTTGAGTAAAAATAACCACTTGCTTCAAGGTCAAAAAGCTTTCCCATTTCTTCGCTCGATGCGTACTTGAATGTTGTGCTTTGAATAATTGGAATTTGCCTAGGTTCACCATTTTGTGGTGTATATCCACCCTGCACACACTTTGTTTCAATTCTGTAATCGCTCATAAACATAAAACCTCCTTAAATATAATTCAGAAAAATAAAAAAACCCGTCTCAAAGTTAAACTTTGAGACGGGATATTCCCGCGGTACCACTCAAATTGCATTAAAAATAATGCCACCTCTCGGACTCCAACAAGTCCTATGCCTTTACGCAGCAATCACGGAAGGAGCCTACTGACATTTTCATGTTTTCGAACCTTCAGCTCAGAAGCCATAGGCATTAAGCAGTCTCATTATCGGTTCTCACCATTCCCGATTCTCTGTGAACTTAACAACTCAGCCCTCTTCGTCGTAGCCTTTTGTATTTTGTTTGTTTTATTATAGCATCCAAATTCTGTTTGTCAATAAAAACTTTTTAAAATAAGTATAGAATTTGACATCCTCCTGGGAAATCAGGTCTAATCCTCTATCACTGATTGACTGGGCGTACTGATATTCCATATAAAAGAATATGATAATAATAATATATATTCATAGACCAAAGGAGCGAGTGTAATGAACCCAACCAGCGACAATCAATCCAACCCCTCCATTAACGAAACAGAGCACAACGGTAGTTTAGAGGTTCAAACATATACAGCAAAGCGAACCTATCCTGTTCCTCATGCTGAGGTTACCATTTCAAGGGAAACTTCTGAGGGTGAAGTGCTTCTTTTTAAGGGCGAAACCGATGCCTCTGGAAAAATCCCTCCTATTGTGTTGCCAGGCGTCAAAGCAATTGATACCCTTAGCCCCAGAATTGATTTTAAAAATATCGTGAGCAATAACAGCTATAAAATAACTGTATCGCACCCCCATTTTTCAACAATGATATACTACAATGTTCCAGTTTACGAAGGAATTTTATCAATTCAAAGTGTTGATATGGTGCCAAAATCCGTAGCCGCAGATCCTTCTAAACCAATCGAATTTAATGAACAATCTTTCACTATTTAAGGAGGATATACTATGAAAACCGGCTACCCAATTATTCCTGAGACCATTACAGTTCATTTAGGCAAACCAAATGAATATGCAAGAAATGTTACAGTTCCCTTTATTGACTATATTAAAAATGTTGCCTCCAGCGGAATTTACCCCACTTGGCCAGAAAGTGCGATTCGAGCTAATATTTATACACAAATCAGCTATGCCTTAAACCGCATTTATACAGAGCACTACCGCACACAGGGTTATGATTTTGACATCACAAACACCACAGCATACGATCAATCCTATGTAGAAGGGCGAGAAATTTTTGATAACATAAGTACCATTGTGGATGACATCTTTGACTCTTACATTGTAAAACAGGGCGCAAGCGTCCCCTTTTTCGCACAATATTGTAATGGAACAACCACCGTTTGTGATGGTCTTTCTCAGTGGGGGTCTGTATATCTTGCTGAAAGTGGATATATCCCTTATGATATTTTACGCTATTATTATGGAGATGAAATCAATATAGAAAGAGAGGTTCCCGTCGGTAGCGTGAAGGACTCCTACCCCGGATACCCCCTTAGACTAGGAAGTGGTGGAAACAGCGTAAAAACCATTAAAACTGAACTTAATCGAATTCGAAAGAATTATCCCG
This sequence comes from Clostridiales bacterium UBA4139, assembly GCA_002380805.1. Lineage (GTDB taxonomy): Bacteria > Bacillota > Clostridia > Lachnospirales > Anaerotignaceae > Chakrabartyella. The sequence continues at coordinate 8,526 of DFWH01000018.1, forward strand.
CTATTCCTAAAATAACAAATAATAACGATGTTTTTGATATTGAAACAGAAAAAGCAGTGAAAGAATTTCAAAAAATTTTTAATCTAACACCAGATGGAATTGTAGGCAAAGGTACATGGTATAAACTTAAAAATGTTTATAACAGCGTCAAAAAATTAGGAGAACTGTATTCCGAGGCGTTAACCTATGAAGAAATAAGACCCGAATATGAGTATCTATTGGAAATTGGCAGCCATGGCATCGGAGTGAAAATCATTCAGTACCTATTAGCAGTGTTAGGGTACTTTGATCCTACCATTCCCGATATCGAAGTCGATGGCTTCTATGGACCAAAAACGGCAAGTGCCGTTATCGCTTTTCAAACAAAATATGGCTTTCCACCAGATGGAGTTTTGGGGCCCGAAACATGGAAAGCATTAAACGATACCTATATGAATCTTATCAATTCTCTTCCCCCTGAAATATATCAAGGTAAGGCAGCACTCTATCCTGGTTACCTTCTTTCCTTAGGATTAAAAAATAGTGATGTGGAAAACCTACAAAATTATCTTTCTATTATCGCAGATTATTACCCTTGGGCAGTTAAAGTGGATGTTAGCGGATACTTTGATAATGCCACCTACGATGCAGTCAAAACACTCCAGAGGCAAACAGGCATGCAAGAAACAGGTGTGGTTGGTTCTAGCACTTGGCTTCGTATTGCAAGTTTGTATAACGAAATTGTTTCAGGCGAAAACTTTTAAAATAAAAAAGGGGAGAAAATTTTTCTCCCCTTCCTTTTCACTGTAACAAGGGCTGAATTTGAATTCCCTCAAAAGCCAGCTCTAATGTCGGAACAATCTGTTCCGTTTTTGCAATCATCGATTTGGGTTTGCCTTCAAAATTGTCTTGCTGAAAAGGTACAAAATAAATACCCTTGGTGTTCATTAACTGCCCAATATTTGATAAGTTTAATCCTAAAGCATCATTGGTGGAGATGGAGATAACTAAAGGTTTGTTGTTTCGCATATGAGCCTTTGCTGCCATAAGAACAGAAGTATCAGTAATGCCATTACTCAATTTCGCAATGGTATTGCCTGTGCATGGTGCAATAATTAAAATATCCAGCATCCCCTGAGGGCCAAGAGGCTCGGCATCAACAATGGTAAATACAGGATCATTACCTGTAATTTCAACTACTTTTTTGATAAAATCCTCAGCTTTACCAAAACGGGTATCCATAGTTGCCGCATTGGTAGACAAAATCGGAATAATATTTGCTTTTTCTTGCTTTAACCTTTCCAGTTCTTTAAGAATTTTATCAAAAGTACAAAATGAGCCTGTTATTGCAAACCCAACATTTTTTCCTTCCAATTTCACAATAAACTCCCCCTTGTTCTACTATTTTAACGAAGACATCATTCCTCGCAACAAAATCTTTGCACTTGTTTTTGGTGAGTATCTGCCAGGAAGCCCAAGGGATAGCTTAGCTGTAATCCCCTTTTTCTTACAAGCATCAAAGTCTGTACCGCCGGGCGAAGAGGCAATATCAATAACCACCGCATCTGGATGTATCATATCAATTAGTCTTGCATCTAACACCATAGCTGGAATTGTATTAAAAATAAACTGGGTCCTTGGAATATGATCTACCATTTCTTCAAGTGATACAGCACTATATCCTTCGGCTAATGCCTCCTGGCGCACTTCTTCCCTTCTTGCGGCAATGGTTATTTTTCCATTCAACCCCTTCATTCTTTGTGCAATGGCTTTTGCGCACCGGCCGTATCCCAAAATCAAAGAATTCTCTTCATTGATATTTTGTGTGCTCAGGGTTATAGCTTCTGCAATTGCCCCTTCCGCAGTGGTAATTGCATTATCCAGTGCCACATCTTCCATCTTCATAAAATCATAGCAAGCCACATTTTTTCCCTTAGCCACCTCCAGTACCATTTTAGAAATATTCCCTCCAAAAAGAATCTGGTTTTGCTGAAGATTTTCGGAAAAATCCTTTAGGAAAATAGTGGTGTTATCCTTAGTTAACAGATGAATCCCATCTTTTGAAAAAGGAACAGGTGTAACGATAATATCAGCAAACTGCATTGCCTCTTCTAACGAACCAGCATGGGTAACACCTTGCAGACCCTCCGCTCCCTCTAATGCATAAGTTTGAACCTGCTTACAACTATCTTTCAAAAAGTTTGCCAAAAAGAGAAGCCTCTGATCTCCTCCTATAACAAGAATCTTTTTATTTGTCCATTCCATTTTTCCGCCTCCCATCTTTATTAAAATATGCATAGGCAAAGATGGTGTGTTTGTATCAAAAGGACAGAAAAAAACTTTCTTGACTTCTATAATAAAAAAATGGAGAGACTAACATGCAAATTGAAACTATGACAAACAATTATTTCATTTCATTTGATTTGATTTGATTTCATTTATTGTTGTTAGACGCAAAGAATTCAAATCTCCTTTCGATGCTTAAAAAAATAAAGCCCATATTCGGACTTTATCTTTCGAATTTAAAAAATTTCAACCTAAAACCTGTACTAAACTTCCTGAACTTCCCCGATGAACTAGAATTTTTTTCTCAATATTTTCTTTTAATTCTGTAATATGGGAAATAATACCCACAAGCCTGCTCCCATAAGAAAGACGTTGCAATACTTGTACAGCTTGTTCTCTTGATTGCTCATCCAAGGCACCAAACCCCTCATCAATAAACATGGCATCAATTTGAACACCGCCAGCATGGCTTTGAATCACATCAGAGAGACCCAACGCCAAGGAAAGCGATGCTTTGAAGGCCTCCCCTCCCGATAAAGACTTGACTGAACGCTTTTTACCTGTGAAGTAGTCCATAACTTCCATTTCTAACCCACTTTGGCTTCGTTTATCAGAGGCATTCTCTGCCCTCATTAGGCGATATCTGCCCTCAGTCATTTCGCCTAACCGCAGGTTGGCCGCACCCAGAACCCGTTCAAAGTAAAATGCCTGTACAAAGGACTCAAATGTAACTTTGTCTTTCCCTGAAAGTTCTCCGTTGGCTGTTTTGGAAAGTTCCATAATCGGCAAATACTTTTTCTCAATTTGATACCTCAGCTCCAGTTCTTCCTTTGCCTTTTTTAAAGCAGCTTCTTTGATTATTACACTACTATTTTGTTTTTCAATGGTAGTATCTAATTCGGTAATATGCTTAGAAATTTCAGCTTTTTTACTTTCCAGCATTGCTAAATCTATCATCTCAACATCTTTGTCTAAATCCGTACGTTTGATAAAGTCTTCCAATCTATTTATCTTATTGAAAAACTCCCGGTTTTCTTGTTCTTCCTCTTCTATTTTTTGTAAAGATTCCGGTAAAGTTGCTTGATATGAATCCTCAGTGGCAAAGCCTTTTTCACGCATCATCATAACCCATTGGGTTTTCGCATTTTCCACTCGCTTTTTCCCCTGCATTTCCAGGTTTTTTCCTTCCTCCAGTCGTGTTTCTAACTTTTGCACTTCTTCCTTCTTTTCCTGATAAATGGTTCGTATCCGATTATATTCCTGATCCGCTTTTTCTATATATCTCTCAAGAGCCACCACTGCACTTTTTGCCTGCTCAGCAGATATATTTTTCTCTAACCGTTGTTCCAACGCTGCATATTCACCTTGTAGCAAATGATTGCGTTCTACTGTTTCTCTAATTTTTTCTTTTGTTTTCTCCAGCGTCTCCCCTAACAGCTCTAACCTATCATTTAAGCTTTGCAGACTCTCCCCAAGGGTGTTAAGCGTGGTAATTTCTTTTTTAACACCAAAACGACTTTCTTCCAAAGAGTTAATTTGAAACTCCAGCTCCTTCAAATCTTCCTGAAGGTTCTCCTCAGTTGAGCCTTCCTCCAAGCACACCTTAAGAATTGCCTCCTGCTGCATTTCACATTTTGTAGAAAGGCCTTTCCCTTCTGCAGAAATTTCTTGCAAAAGAGTGTGGGCAGTTGCTTCGTTTTCTTTCGCTTTTTTCCACGCACTTTCCGTTGGTGCCGATTGGGAGAGAACTGCTTTTTGAGGATGCTCTCTTGAGCCACAAACAGGGCAAAGAGCCCCTTCCTCTAATTTATCTGCCAAAATCCCAGCTTGTTCTGCCAAAAAAGCCGACTCGACCTCTTCGCAGTGACGCCTTGCCTCTTTCCATGCCATATCTGCATTTTTATATCGAACCCGTAATGCGGCCAATTGTTTTATATCTGCATTCCTTTCCTCTTGCATAGCAGTAATGCGTTTCATTCGACCTTGTCGTTCTTTCCTCATTTGAATGTCTTGATCCAACAGCAGTTCTTTTTTTTCTAGGGTTGGTTTTTCTTCCAACTTCTCCTTTATTTCATTAATGTGCTTTTCAGTAGTGTCAATGATAGTTTTCTGCTCTGTTTCTTGATCAGCCAGTTTTATTTTTGTATCTTCCAACAGCCCTATTTCTTTCTGCAATGCTTCTTTTCTCTCATATGCCAAAAGGTCGTCTTGCATCTTTTTCAGGCGAATCTTTTCCTCATCTCGTTTTGGCTGTTCCTCTTCTTGCTTCTTCCACTCCTGGTCCATATACTCCAAAACAGGATTAAGAATTCCTAACTTTTCCGAAAAATTTCTAACTTGTTTTTTGGTCTCCTCATAAGTTTCAACCTCTCGCAACATAGCCTTTTCAAGAGGTAAAACATAATTCTGCGCCAATCTTTGCTTTGCAAGAAAATCTTTTTTGTTTAGCTTTTCTTCTTTTTGCTGCAATAGATGAGCCAATTCCTTTTTTGCTTCCTGCAAGTCCGCAATTCGTTTATTATTAATTTCGCCTTTACCAATTTGGGCTGACAGTGTCTGCTCTAATTCAGCTAAACTTTTTCGTTCGTCTTTAAATACCTTCATCTGATTCTGGTACTCAATAAGTGCCTTCTCTTCCTCCTCCAAAATGGTTTCAGCATGATATATAGTGCCTTTTCCTCCCCAGTCCCCCTCGGGACAAAGCTGTTTTAGAAAATAAAGCAGTCTCTTTTCACTATCTTCAAAATGATTTCGATTTTCCTTTTCAAGTTCTTTTAATTTCTGTTGAAAATCCGCAAAAATATCTGTATGAAACACTTTACGAAAAATCGCTCCTCTTTCACTGCTTTCGGCATACAACAGCTTTAAAAACTCCCCTTGTGCAATCATAGCAATTTGCTTAAACTGCTTCGCATCAACCGATAATAGCTCCTCTACCGCCTTTCGAACCTGCACAAAACCGGTGGATAAGGTTTGACCTTGACATGATAGGGTGGCTTCTGCCACCTCTGTGGTCATTCCTTCACCGCTTTTTTTAGGGCGACGGTAGGCGGGGTTACGTATGATCTCATAAATGTTTCCTTTATGTTGAAAGGATAATTCCACATAGGTCTTTACCTTTGCATCGGCAAAATCGCTTCGCACACTATCAATACCACGATTTGAACCGCTTGCCTCACCAAAAAGGGCAAAACAAATTGCATCAAAAATGGTTGTCTTGCCCGCTCCTGTATCGCCGCTTACAAGAAACAAACCACCTTCACCTAATTTAGAAAAGGGAACCTCTACTTTTTCAGCAAAGGGACCGAATGCCGATATCGTTAAATGTATAGGTTTCATTCCCCTTCACCTCCCAATCCTTCCCAAGCCTTTTGGGTAACTTGTTTTTGAATCTCATCCATTTCTTTCTGGGCTTGTCGTTCATAAAACAACGCAAATAACTCCTGAGGTGACATCTCTTCGGCAGAATATTCAAGTTGTCTTTCTTCGCTTTTTCCTTGTGCTTCTATCTCAAGGGTCATGATGTTGGGATACACAGAACGTAGCTGCCCCATAGGATCATTTAGCATTCCATTATCTGTAAGTATACCTCGGATATAATCCTGAGAACCTCCCTCTTGCCTTCCTGCTTCAAGCAGTCCTGCCAGAGGTCCTTTAATTTCTCTCAAAGGACGTTTGGGTAACAGTGGGATAAACTCCAATTGAACCTGACCTTTTTCCTTTAATTCAATGACTGTAATCGTCTTCTTTCGTCGAATTTCAGAAAAAGAATATGCCAAAGGCGACCCTGCAAAACGGATTTCTTCCCGCCCAATTTTTTGGGGGCTATGCAGATGCCCTAGGGCGACATAGTCAAATTCAAAAAATACAGTGGCATCTACTTCATCCACCCCACCCAAGGTATAGGTTTCTGAATCGCTTTGTTCTGCCTCACCACGCCATGTAACAAATTGATGCGCCAGCAGTATATTTCTATTTTCTTTCTTCAGTTCAATCCGTTGCAAAACAAGCTCAACCGCCCTTTGGTATGTTGGTATCTCCTCTTCAAAATAGGGGCTTACCATAGCCGGTTTTATAAAAGGAAGTAAGTAAATGGAGATTTCTCCAAAATCATCTTTCAATGTAATTGGGCTAAGCTCTCCATTGAAGCTGCCAGAAATATGAATCTGATTTTCCTGAAGAAGACGACTGCCAAAGTCTAGACGATAAGCAGAGTCATGGTTTCCTGAGATCATAAAAATTGCAACTTTTAGCTTAGATAATGCCGTCAAAAACTCATCCAACAGCCGAACAGCCTCCACAGGAGGCACCCCTTTGTCATACACATCACCTGAAATTAAAATGCCATCTATCTTCTCTTCCTGTGCCCTTTGTAAAATTTGAGTTAGGATATATTTTTGGTCATCAATCATAGAAAAATCATATATCTTCTTTCCTAGGTGCAAATCACCAATATGAAAAAACTTCATAGTTCGCCTCCCTCTCTAACACAAGTATTAATCAATATGGTTTAAGAGCAGACATCTATGATTGATGTCTGCTCTGCCTTTTCATTAGATATAAATTATAGAAACTTCATAAAACAATATTTATTCAACAAATAAAAATGAGTAGAAATAATTAATCACGCTCAAAGGGTGTGATTACCCATTTGATACAACCGTCTAGTTTATTTTCAAATATACGATAGCCTTCCATAACGTCATTTAGGGGCGCACGATGGGTAATCAAGCAGCTTGTGTCAATTTTCTTACACTGCACCATTTTCATAATATCTTCGCAGCTATTGGCATCTACCCCACCTGTTTTGAATACCAGGTTTTTGCCATACATCTGATGTAATGGTAAAGACTGCTCTTTTGCATAAAGTGCTACCAAAACTACAATTGCATTGGGTCTAGCAACCTTCCAAGCCAATTGGAATGTGTTTTCCCCTCCGGCAACCTCAAATACACGGTCTGCACCCCTGCCTTGTGTTAGCCTCAAAATTTCCTCTTCAACATTTACCTTTAGAGGGTTCAGACAAACATCCACCAAGCCTTGCTCTTTTGCTAAAGCCATTCTTTCTTCACTAACATCAACGATAATCACTGTTGCAGGGCTATATAATTTAATGCTCATCAGAGTGCATAGACCTGTTGGGCCAGCCCCTAAAACAACGACTGTGTCAGCAGGCTTAATTTCGCCAATGCTGGCAGCCCAATACCCTGTCGCTAAAATATCGCCGTTAAATAATGCATCTTCATCAGACACATTATCAGGGATTTTAGTTAAACCTTGATCCGCCATGGGAATGCGCGCAAATTCTGCCTGACCACCATCAATACGGCAGCCCAATTCCCAACCACCATGGATACAGTTATTTACATAGCCTTGTTTGCAGAAAAAGCACTGACCACAAAATGTTTCTACATTAACTGCCACACGGTCACCCACATGAAAATGGCAAACACCCTTGCCCACTTCTATCACTTCGCCAACAAATTCATGGCCTAAAATCGTGTTCTCCTTTGCCCTAGGCACAGAACCATGCTTAATATGTAAGTCACTAGAGCAAATTGAAGATCTGGTTACACGCACAATCGCATCTGTATCTTCCAAAATTACAGGCATAGGGCGATCTTCCAGACAGACCTGACCATTTCCTTTGTACACTACTGCTTTCATCATATTTTCCATTTCTAAAGACCTCGATTCTTTAAACAAGCATTACTATTTTTTGCAAATATCAAAAAGTAGTTCATCTTTTTTTCATTTCATACCTTTTGTTTGCCCTTTCTTATTGTGATTTTTCGCAAATATAGGGCTATCTATATCATCATACTTTATATGACATCTCTCGTTTCAATTGCTTTTAGAAGTTTCCTGCTAATACTTTTGCCTTTTCCATTGCCTCTTCCAAAATTACTTCAACAGGACGAATGCCGATATCCAATCCCTCCGCCGCAACACAGTCATACTTTCCTATACCAAAAAATTGGCTCATAGCCTCCATATATTTGGAGCCCATCTCCATGGGAGAACCTTCATAAAAACCACCACGGGTTGTTACATATATCATATAATCCGCTTTACAGGTGCCGAAACATCCCTGCTCGTTACAAGCAAAAGTAATGCCTTCTACACATAAATTTTCAATATAAGTTTTTAGCAGAGCAGGGAAGCTCAAATCCCAAAAGGGCGCAGCAATGACAATTTTATCTGCCTGAGCAAACTCGTGGGCATAATGAAAGCGATGATGGGAGAAATCCCTGTTTGCTAACAACAAATCTCTTTGATGAAAATTCCCTTCAGACATATAAGATAGGTTTTCATCCATCAAGCACAGCTCCGTAATTTCGTAAGAGCCTTTCTTCAGCAACTCACTTAAAAAAAAGTCTGCTAACATTTTACTACGGGAAGCCTCTCTACGAATACAACAGTTTACAAATAATACTTTTTCCAAGGTAACACTTCCTTCTTAGTTTATTTTTTCAACAGTTAAAGGGCCAAACTTATTTTCTTCTAAAATTTTATCTACTTCTTTTTTCAATGGGACAGAGTCTGATGCACCCTTTTTGCCAATTGCAAGGGCACTTGCTGTTGTTGCCAGTAAAAGAGCCTCAGGTACTGTTTTCCCATTTAATACGCCATACAAGAAATAGCCACTAAAGGTATCCCCGGCAGCAGTGGTATCCACTACCTCTACTTGATAGCAACCAATCTTGTAGGTCTCACCCTGTGTATAGCAAATTGCACCTCGACTGCCCAGTGTTAACAGAACATTTCCTCTTGGATATTTTTCCTTTAAAATAGGCAAGATATCCTCTTCCCTATCACACCCTGCAATCTGTTTTCCCTCAACTTCATTGACAATAAACCAATCCAAAAGCTCCAAAGGATACCCTAAAACCTTTGCATTCATAGGCGCTGCATTTAAAGCAGTCTTTAAACCTCTTTTGTTTGCTTCTTCAATAATATATCCAACCAAATTTGTCTCATTTTGGAGCAAAACAAGGCCTTGATTTCCAAACTTATCAAAGGTTTCATTAATATATTCTTTAGTTAGCAACTGGTTGGTACCACCATAAAGTAAAATACAATTTTGACCCTTTTGATCAACCTGAATAATAGCATGTCCACAGCTTTCCTCCAGCTTATGAAGCAAAGACACATCCACACCGTTTTCAGAAAGCTTTTCCTCCAAGGCCTCCCCGCCTTTGCCAACCAAACCGGCATGATAAACCTCATTGCCTGCTTTTGCCGCTGCAATTGACTGATTTAAACCTTTGCCACCACAATTTACAAACAATCCCATTGAGGACATCGTTTCCCCCGGTTCCACAAAATGATCAACGGAATACACATAATCCATATTCAAAGAACCGAAATTTAAAATTTTCATTCTATTTCCTCCTCATTTGTCATTATCACTTCTTGCATATTTCCAGTCTCTCTAATTTTTTCCTTCCATGCAATGCCCACTAAAATCAGAAATATACCTAGAATTTGAATGGGGCGGAAGGTATCAAAAAAGACATAATCTAACGCAATTGACGTTCCGAGTTGCCCTAACAGCATCAAAACTGTTGATGTCATGGCACCCGTTTTCCTTGTGCCTATGATTAGAAATATCATTGCAGCCAAACCACAAACACTTCCTAAATAAAATAGAACGGGCACTTCCTTGATATATTCTAACCGAAACTCTCCACCCCTGCCTGTGATATAAACAAGACAAAAGGCAATTACCGTTGCTTCAATATAATTAATCAAAGCCCCTCTTGCAGTACCCAAACATTCGCCGGCTTTTACGTTAACCATTTTATTTATGGTGTTTAAAAATCCATTGGCAATCGCTACCATATAGTATATCATCTTTTTGCCCCCTTAACCGTAAACAACAATTAAAACACCCACCACAACTAATAAATAGCACGGTAGCTGCTTGAGGCGAAAGGGCTTCTTCGGTGCGTTAAACCAGCCATAGTGGTCAACAATGGCAGAAGAAATCATTTGCCCAATTACAGATAAACTTAGCATTGCCGTTGCGCCGATATGCAAGGTGCACCAACTACTGGTTGAAACCATGGCTACCCCCATAAAGCCCACAGCATACACATATTTTGGTACACCTCTAAAGGTGATTGGCTTTTTTTCTTTAAACTTAATATAAAAGAAAAGAAGCACTGCTGCTATCATGTGTACGAAAAAACAGATGCCAAAAAGACTGTAATAGTTTCCCAATTGTCCGTTTAAGGATACCATGAATCCCTGGAAAACACCTGCCAAAATTAAAAATACAAAATAAACCATTTTATCCTCCTCGAAGGATATAAATTTTATCCTTCCCTCTCTTTGAAGATTTTAACATATTCTTCTTTTAGATTCAAATTATTAGATAGCCAACATTGCATTTTTTTCGTTTTTGGGGTAAATTTAAATCAAAAGAAATGATAACTAAGGAGGAATATTATGTCAAACTTGCAACCCCATATCCAATTGGACGATTCCCTTGGAGTAAAATATGCACTTCTTCCAGGAGATCCAGCTAGACTAGACCGCATTTCCCCATTTTTAGAAAATGTTCAAGAACTAAAATTCAACCGAGAATATAGAAGCCTAATTGGCACATATAAGGGTGTGAATGTTCTTGCCATTTCCACTGGCATCGGCGGTGCATCCGCTGGAATTGCTGTTGAGGAACTGCATAATATTGGTGTCGAGGCCATGATTCGAATTGGTAGCTGTGGTAGCTTACAGCCAAAGGTAAAAATGGGAGATATCATCTTAGTCAGTGGTGCAGTTCGTGATGATGGCGCATCAAAAACCTATGTGGATTCTATCTTCCCTGCCGTACCCGATGCAAATCTTTTGTTTGCCTGCATGGAAACTGCAAAAGAAAAGAGCATTCCCTATCACACTGGAGTTGCCAGAAGCCATGACAGTTTCTATACCGACGAGGAAGATGCCATTGATGCGTTTTGGTCAAAAAAAGGTGTTCTTGGTTGCGACATGGAAACTGCCGCCTTATTTACAATCGGCCATTTGAGAGGAGTAAAGACCGCTTCCATCTTAAATAATGTTGTAGAATATGAAGGAGATACCTCCGACAGCATTGGTAATTATGTAGACGGAGAATCCCTCTCAATGCAGGGTGAAAAGAATGAAATTTATGTAGCTTTAGAAGCATTTGTAAAGATGGAAAACGGCCTTTGCTGATGAGATTTTTTACTCCTTAAACTAACTTGTCACCACATAAATATCAAAAAATTTGCAGCAAATATGTCATGTTTGCAACTATTTCCTTTTTATTCCGTCTGACTAATAAGACCAAAAGGAGTTGAAGTCATGAAAAAATGCTGTCTAGTCTTATCAATTATCTGTTTTTCTCTTTTTATGGGGGGATGTGCAAGAAAAGAAACAAGTCTGCCCCCTGCAAAGGATGGCCCTTTCGTTGCAAATGAAGGCACTACTCCCACTGAAAAATCTGAAGTAACTATGCTGGGTAAAGTAATTGGGGGTTGGGATGAAGCCATTTTAATTGCCAATACAGAGGACGAGCATGGGCTTTACCAAGTTTCTTTGGATGCTCTTTCCCAGGATATGTCACAAATTAAACCTGGTGATAAAGTTGAGATAGGGTTTGACGGGTTGGTTTTAGAAATATATCCCGCAATCATTACAAACCCTGATTACATCAAGCTTCTTGAAAATGGTGATGACCTAGTTGGGCTGTATCATGGCATTTTTCAAGATTTATTTGAAAAAGATGCAGGACTAAATGCTGACATCGATTTTATCGCCGTCGATTTATCAAAAGATAAACTTCTAACAGAAAGTGAAAAAAATGCCCTCCTTTATTTACTTGGTACTAGCACTCAAATAGAAACCAGACAAGGAAACTATGAAAGTCTGCTTTCTGAAAATCTGATTATCCGGGATGAAAACACAGGATTCTCACACCTAAAAACTGGTCTTTTACTTCAACTGGAAACCTCTGAGCTAAATATTAATAGCTTTCGTTTCACAGCTGAAAAGTGGAGGTCTTCGTTGGGAGCATATACCCTTTACGATTGTGTGGCAAAAAAAGAGAATGGAAGTTGGAACTATGAAATTGGTGCTGAAATGATTTCATAAATAAAATAGGATTTAAATTCTATAATATTAAAAATATAAAAATTTAGAGACGGACAGGGATTATCCCATCCGTCTCTTATTTAATTGAAAAAATTTCGCTTCAAACAAACACTAATATTTTATTTTTTACCAATTATGTACTTTTCCCTAAACGCACCAAAGCAAACTTTTCATATTCCTCCTTTTAATAGCCATATCTTTTCTTATACTTCACTAGGAAGAAAACCGAAAGAATTAGAGAAAGTGCTTCCGCAACTGGGACAGAAAGCCAAATACCATCAATGCCCCAAACACTTGGTAAAATTAGGATAGAACCCACCAAGAACACAAAAGTTCTGCCAAAGGAAATGATTGCCGAAATCACCCCATTAGAAAGTGCCGTAAACAGAGAGCTGGCAAAAGTATTAAACCCTACAAACAATAAACTTAGTGAAAACAACTTATTTCCATATAGTGCTAACTCGTAAGGAGTCGTTCCCCTCTCTGCAAAAACCCCCACCAAAACATTAGTGCCCAAAACTGCCATGCCTGTTGTTACAACAGCCGTCAAACAAACAAAAATCAAACTTACCTTTCTGAGTTTCTTGAGCTTTTCCTTATTATCTTCACCGTAAAAAAAGCTTATCATGGGGGAAATTCCAAACATATAGCCCATATATAGCGCCCCCATAAAACTAAACACATAAAAAATAATCGTGCTTGCTGCCACTCCGTCTGCCCCAGCAATTTGGAGCATCTTTTGATTAAATAGCAATATCACAATGCCACTAACTAAATTACTGGAAAACTCAGACAGTCCATTTGTTGTTGTCTTGAAAAGAACATTTTTCCTAAAACGAGGTCGAACAAAATGTAATAATCGTGTTTTGTTACAGAAGTAAACCCCCATTATAATACAGGGTATCAACATCCCTAATCCACTGGCAACGGACGCTCCAAGCATACCAAGATCCAATACCTTAATGAAAATGAAGTCAAACACAACATTAAATATACCCCCGAAAAGAGAACTAAACATTGCTAGCCTTGAACCGCCACACCCGATTGCAAAGGTTTGTAAATTTGTAAAAAGCAAATGGGCAATTACAAAAAATAAGTAAGCAAATAGATACTCTTGGCAATAACGACGCACTGTTGTTGAGGCTTCAAAAATACTGACCAGTTGCGGCAGAAAAATTAGCCCTACCACTGTTATTATCACGCCAATGGAAAAAACGGTTATCAGAAGCATCGTAAAATCCTGTTTTGCCTCTTCCCCCTTTCCTTCGCCCATCTTTCTCATAACAACTGCACTTCCACCCGCCGCAAACATGGCAGCGATTGCAGTAAAAAAATTGAAGTAAGGTGCAATCAAGGTTAAAGCAGATAATGCATCTGTTCCTATTATGTTTGCAATAAAGACACCATCCACCATGGAATACATGGACTGAATTATGACCATAAGCATTGTGGGCAGTGTAATTTTCATTATCATCTTAAAATCAACTGGTTTTTGATAAATACTTTCATGACTCATTTACACAACCTCCCAGGAGAGTTTGCCGCATAGAGATATAATTGTAATTCCCCTCTTTGAAGAGGCTTTAATGAATATTGGTGTTCCCCAATCTGACGTAACCCTTGATGTTTATAAAAACCCACATTACAGGTGCTATCTGTAAACAAATAAAATCTTTTCATATTTTGTCCATCCATATACTCCATACATTTATCAAAAAGTTTTTTGCCTACACCACTCCCCCGTTGATCTTTTCTTACTACAAAAAAGGCCAGTTCCCCATCAAAATGCAATTTACTTTGGCTGAGTAATTTCTGATCAACAGATTCTAGATCCTTAAACTTACTGGCAACCTTACGCCCCTCTTTGCTAACAATTACCCCCAAAACAGAGCGCACATATCGCAAGAAGTACCGTAAAGAGAAACTTTTTTTCCTCTTATCCTTTGCCATAATAATACCCACAGGTTCATTACCTCTTAGTGCTACACATGTAAAATTTTGATTCATCAAGCAAGATGCAAGGTAAAGCTTTGACATTCTCTTTGCAATTTTTTTGGTCGTAAACTCCTCATAACTCCATGTTTTACATATAATCTGTTGTAAAGCCTGATAATCTGATGGTTTTATAGGCCTAAAATTAACATGATTTTTCATTGTATTTCCCTCCATTAATTTGACAATCTTATCTATGTGATATACCATAAACTATACAGTTACTGTAATGTCAATAGGGGGTTTTAACATGGAAAATCATAGTACGCTTTTTACAGCCGGCCAGTTTGCAAAACTTCATAATATTAATAAAAGGACACTTCATTACTACGATGAAATTGGGCTGTTTTCACCATTGCAAAAGGGTGAAAACGGTTATAGATACTATACTTACTTGCAAAGCCCAACCTTAGAAATGATATTAGCCTTTCGAGAATTAGGAATGTCCATCGAGGTGATTTCAGATTACATGAAAAATCCCTCTGTTTTCACCCTTTCACAACTGATAGATACCAAGACGCAGGAAATTGATGAAAAAATACGACAGTTAAAAGAAATCCGAAACCTTTTTATGAAAAAGAAAGATATGCTTCAACTGAGCCAAAAACTCGACCTTTCTACCATAGAAATTGTGGAATACCCAGAAGAGTATTTGCTGCTCAGCCGTTCCATCACAGGAACATATGACCTGGAGGATTATGCTGTTTTACTTGAACACATGAACGAACTTCAGCCTCATAGGCTTTTTAACAAAAGCTACGGCAGTATGATTGCCGTGGAAAACGTTATGGAGGATAACATGGAAGATTACTACTGTTTTTTCACGAAAGTGGAAACCTGTAAAAACAAAAGTGACTACTTCTTAAAACCAAAGGGCTCCTATATTCGGACTTTTTTCAAAGGAAGTTGGGATGACCTCCCCCTCGCCTATGAGCGCATTAAAGCATTTGCCGAGGAAAAGGGTCTTAGTTTGCATGGCTATGCCTTTGAAGAAGGGATAAACGAAATGGCAATTTCCAGTATGGACGAGTATGTAACGCAAATTACAATTTTGTGCAAGTAGACTTACGAAAAATTTATAAAAATGAACTTGGTTGAAATTTTGATAGTCTTTTATATTTTTTTGAAACCAGTTATTTCCCATAGAATAAGGCGGTAGCTTACAAAAAAGCTACCGCCCTGTTTATATGGTGCCAAATTGCTTTAGTTTGATTTAGAATACTAAAGCATGCTTACTTCACATTTACCAACCGTTTCTAAATCTCATTACATCATCAGAAATTTTCCCAGTCAAATATTCCTGCATAGATTCCCAAAGAATTTGAAAAGCACGTTGCAGATTTTCTGGCTTGATATTCAAAGGTGGTTGAATACGGAGTACATTCTCTCCCAGGGAAATAATAACCAGCCCTTTTTCATACGCACGATATAAAACCTTATATGTACCCACGCCGTCAGGCATCAGTTCTCCTGTCTCCTCATCTTTGGTCATTAAAATCAAGCCTCTCGACATGCCAATTCCTCTTTTTCCTGTTACAAACCCAGGAAACTTAATTAATGTTTCATCCAGCAGGTGCTCCATCATGCTTTCATTTTGCATCAAAATTTTTTGAAATTCACTCCCCTGCATGTAGTCAAACGCTGCACATCCAGCTGCACAAGCCAATGCATTTCCCCCTAAAGTAAATAAATGGGCAGGTGCTGGTAAAGCATCCATAATTTCAGCCTTCGCCATAAAAGCACCTAATGGCAGGCTGGCTCCCACTGATTTGCCCAATACCACAGCATCTGGAATAATACCATAGTGCTCGATGGCAAACCACTTACCCGTCCTAAAAAATGCTTGTTGTACTTCCTCAGAAATAAAGAGGATACCATTTTTTTTACAAAGATCAAACAGCTTTTGCATAAAAACCTTATGAGCAGCAATTAACCCTGCGTCCCCTTGCACTGGCTCGATAATTACCGCCGCAACCTCCTCTGCTGGCAAGTATGTTGCAAAGGCTCTCTCGATTTCTTTGATACATTCACGTTCACAAGTTGCATCATCCACCTCATCACCAAAAAAAGGAAAACTATAAATATCTGGTAAAAAAGGCCCCATTTTCGAACGCATTCTGGTTGTAACAGCACTTAAAGACATTGAACCATAGGTATTGCCATGATAGCCATTGATAAAAGTAATAATTTTACTTCTACCAGTATAAGCTCTTGCAAATTTTACTGCAGCATCGTTGGCGTCGGATCCACAATTTCCAAAGCAAACCTTTGCCGCAACACCTCCTGGATAAACAGAGGTCAAGCGCTCTGCGTAGGCAATATTGGTTGCATTATAGGTATAGGCAGGCGTATATTGTGCAAATTGGTCCAATTGTTTTTTTATGGCCTCCGTAACAACGGGAAAGCAGCTACCCAAGTTCAAAGAGGATGCACTACTTAGAAAATCAATATACTTATTGCCATCTTCGTCATAAATTGTGTCACCTTCTACCTTTGCCACAGCAAGTGGATAGTAGGATAAGTGCTGACAAGGGGCAATTACTTTTTTGTCGCGCTCCACCCATTCATTACATTTTGTTGTTGTTAAACTCATAATACTCATCTCCTCGTTGTTGCCCTTAATGCTAACTTCATTTTCGTTTTAACAGCTTAAATACACCCAGTGTCATAATTGGAATTACATATACAAAAAAGAATACCCACGCTAACGTACCGTAACCTTTTGCAATCAAATTAATCAGCCCATAAGAAGAAATAAATGTTGTCGATATCAAAAGAATAATGGCAGTTACCGGTGTAGTCCAACCAGGTGCCTGCTTTCCTTTTCCTTTGTAGCCCTCCCCAATACGGTCTGTGATGGAATAAATCAAACCAGAGCCAGTTTCAATCAGTGTGCCAAATAACACAATCTGGAACATATAACGCAACCAAGGCATGTTCATCTGAGCTAAAATAAAGTCCACAGGAAGCTCCTGATCAATAATCACTGGATAGAAGCCACACATGGCAATAAATAAGATAATTCCAGGTAAAATACCAATTACACCTGCGATTAAACCAGATGCAAAGGCCTCTTTTTCGCTGTCACAATGCCTTATGGTATAAAGTACGGCAATGATAATAGCCAAGTTGTAAAACGCATATTGGAAACCACCCAATGCCCAATTACCGGTTATTGGTACTGAAGCAAAGTTTTGCCCAATCTCCCCACTATATCTTGAAATAACCAAAACCAAAAATAGAATATAAACGCCATATAACACAAAGGACCATATAGACAGTACTTTTTCAATCATTTCTGAACCATTCATAACTAACAAAAACACAGCAACCGACATACCAATGATTCCAAACCACTTATTAAGACCAAACAGCTCATGGAGGATTGATCCAGCCGAAGCCGAAACCACCGCTAAAACAATCAAAATAAAAACTATGTAGGCAACTTCAAATACGACCCATCCAGGGCCCATCAACTTTTTCATAAAACTCTTGTAGTCATACTTTTTAAATGCATGCGCGAATGCAAAGGATACGCCGCAAATAATGGACCATGTAAGCATGGACACGATACTCATTCCTAAAATACCACCTAGCGGACCATAACCCATAAAATACTCGACCAGTTCCCTCCCGGTTCCATAACCTCCGGCAATTACGCAAGACTGAAAAACGATTCCGGGAACAAAGTACTTTTGAAACTTTTTTGATGATAAAATACTCATAATATCCCTCCTTAAATTTACTTAACTCGTTCGACTTCTTACCTCACATTAATTATACTAAATTTTATTTAATATAATTTTATATTTAATATATTTAAATGTCAATTAATTATTAAACATTATTTAGCATTTGTAAATTTCTTATTATACAAAGGTTTTCCTGTATACATTAGACACTTTTTCTCTTACATTTATCAAAAATCAATAAAAAAAGAGCCTATCCTTTGTATAAATTAATACACAAAGATAAGCTCCACTAAATTTAATTTAGTATATTTATATGTTGTTAAAATTTCTTTTCCTGACTATTGTTTCAGGGATGACCAAAAAACAGGGTTCCCTTTTATTTTGGACTATTAGTACAATGCAGGTGAGATTACTGCAACTGCTTCTACATCTTCATCCGTAGGGTTATAAAGCTGGTGATATGTTTGCTGAGGCACATAAATGCTATCCCCTTCTTTCAGGACATAAACATCATCACCAATATGGTATTCTAACGTACCTTTTAAAACCAATGTACATTCCGCTGCTTCTTCATGATACTGAACCATAGTGCTACCCCAGCTTTTGGGCCCTAATTTGAAACACAGCATTTCCATTTGCGTACATGCATTTTTACTTCTGCTGTATGGTGTTACAAATTGGTACTCCATGTTAATATCCGCAAACTGAATTTTGGTTCTATTATCCTTCGGTATAACGGTAACTTGCTCCTGTTCCTCTTGGGAAAAAAGAGAAACCAACGGAATATCAATTGCCTCTGCAATTCGCATTAAAACAGATAAAGATGGACTGATTAAATTCCTTTCAATCTGAGAGATATATCCCGGGGTCACCTCTGCTTTTTCAGCCAAATCCTTTGCAGTGATTCCCTTTTCCATTCTTACAGATTTAATTTTTTCGCCTATCATGATATCCCCCCAGTTATTTTTGTGGCTCTACCCATCATGGCAAGAACCAATTTCCATAACTTTTCCTTTTTCGTATTCATTTGTGTCATTTTGATGCCCGATTTTGGGTTGTGAGCCAAAATCTAGTTAATTAAATTTAATATAATTATATCATAGTATTTGTACAAGTTCAAAGGAAATACATCTGATATATGAATTAATACTTAGTTATTTATAGCTCACCGCATATATTAAGACCAATTTTACTAATATAGTTGCAACGCAATTAGCAGTATTGTCATTAAAACCAAACTAAGCGGAAGCATTAAAGAGTTTAACACCGCTGCAGCAGAGCGATCATAACCACAGCGCTCTGTGTAAATGGGAGCTATGCTGAGTATTGGTGAGAAAACCACAATTGATAATACTTGTCTATGTAAAAGCGGAGCTGGCAAATAATGATAAATAAGGTAGGAAAAAATACAAGCAACAACTAGCCTCAAAACAAACACACTTCCCATATCTTTTAGCACTCGTTTTTCAATCTTAGGTTCAAACATAATACCAATTAATATCATTGCCAAAAACGTATTTGCTTGTCCCATCATTCCTGCTAAGTCAAAAACTATACCCGGTAATTTTATCCCCAATGTACTAATTGAAATCATTACTACATAGGCAACAAAGGGCATAGATGAAAATAACGTTTTTATGATTTCTTTCCCTCTTACATTCCCTTTCCCTTTTGCAATCATCATAGCAATTGTAAACGTGATTCCAAAAACCATAATTGCATTTCCCACATCAAACATACAAACAATAGCAATGGCCTCTGCCTCAAAAAAGCTTTGCATAAAAGGCATGGTACAAAGACCGATATTATATCCAGACCCATTAATAATGTAGAAAGACCTTTGTGCAGGTTGTTTTTTTCTTGTGAGCAAAAGCACAATGCCTATCACCAAAAAATTTGTTAGCAAGCCAAGTGTAATATCAATTAAAAAAGATAAATCTCCTTGATCTATATACATCTCAATTTCAGCATCATCTAAATCGACATATGCTTTATTCTCACTTTTAGAAGTTAAAAATTGAATACGCACTTTTTCGTTAAATTCATTTCTAATCTCCCACATTGAAAGTAATGTCTCGTAATTCGAAAAAAGAGATCTTAAATAACCAACATTTAACCATTTATTATTACTTTTAAAATCTGTAATAAAAGCTAGTTCATAATAATCGAACTGATATTTTTTATTAGTTCCAATAATTGAGGGAATAGCTAAAAAGCGCTGATATGGATGAGATGTTAAACTTCCATGATAATTAAATTTTAAAGCTAATAATGATTGATGAATTTCATCAGCAACTAATATCCATTTATTGAGAACATCTAATTTTCTCTTTTCATTTACTAGTTTATCTTGTCGTAGATAAATTAAATAACCAATACATGCACCGATAAGTGAAGAGAAGAAAGCCATTGCTATAGGAAAAATATAATCTTTAATTACATTCGATTCTTGTTTAAGCTGCAAAATTGCTTCAGCTATTAATTGTTCTTCACTCATCTTTTGAAATTTATATTTAAAAATTAATCTTTTATAGCATAAAAAAGCCCCCTTTCGGAGGCTTCTTATTTTCAAACTTGGTTTTAAGCTTTTACAGCAACTGTCTCTGCTGAACCAATCTTGTCAGATTCATTGTCATGCATGATTAACGCAACAGCAATTGCTGTAATCAGTACCG
>DFWH01000015.1 GCA_002380805.1 Clostridiales bacterium UBA4139
GTCAGCGAAGATTAGTTTATCATATTCACTTTAGCTTGTCAAGCTTTTTTTCGAAGTTTTTTTATTCCTAAGCTCTTCGAAATATTTACTTTAACTGCTTATCTTCTGCTGTGTTCAACTGCATTTCGCAGTGACTTGTTCTATTATACACGAATTCAGGGACATGTCAACACCTTTTTCATATTTTTTTCATTTTTCTTCTTTTTCCTCCTTTTTATGCGTTTCTTCTTTATTATAGAGCATTTTAGAACCCAGCCAAAAAGATAAGGCATCCGCAAAAGGGATGCCTTGTAAGTAAAACTGCTTTATTATTCTGCTGCTGCTTCGCCGTCAACAGGTGCTTCAGGTGCTGCCTCGGGTGCTACATCTGTTGTTGCATCTGTTGTAGAGTCTGTTACATCAGCTTGATTGTCAGTTACCGCGCCCTGTTCTTCGGGCTGTACGTCCTGAACTTCTTCCTGTGCTGGTGCGTCAGCTGGGGTTTCACTTGAATTGCCACATCCGCTAAAAGCCATTGCAAGGCCTAAACATACTGCTACAATCCATCCTTTACTCATTTTGTGTTTCATAATACATTCCCTCCTTTATGTTTTGCAATCCAACTATAGCACAAAAAATTTATGATAGATGGGTAATGTATCGCATTATAGCTCATAATTCGACAAAAAATTCCCTTTGAAACAATCCAATTTGATACCAATGAAATCCTCTACTTATAAAAAAGGCGGTAAATCCTAGGTTTCGGAATACCGCCTTTTAAAACACTCCATTGAGAATTAAGCCTTGTTTCTTTCTGCCTTTTCCTCTAACTTTGAAACAATTAAGGTACAGGCTGCATCACCAGTGATATTTACTGTTGTTCTACCCATATCAAAAATACGATCAATACCTGCCACCAATGCAATCCCCTCAACAGGAAGATTAACACTTTGTAATACCATGGCCAGCATAATCATGCCTGCCCCAGGAACCCCAGCTGTACCAATTGATGCCAAAGTTGCAGTCAAAANNATAATGGCTACCTGCTGACCCAAAGTTAAATCCACACCGAAGCAGGCAGCAATAAATACTGCACATACCCCTTGGTAAATGGCGGTACCATCCATATTGATGGTAGCACCTAGAGGTAATACAAAACTAGCAACGTCCTTTTTGGCTCCTAGCTTTTCTGTACACTCTAAGTTCAATGGAAGTGTACCAACGGAAGATGCACTGGAGAAAGCCATCATAATCGCTGGCATCATACCCCCAAAAAACTTCAACGGGCTCATTTTTGCAAAAGCCTTTACTGCCAACGAATATACAACTACCATGTGGATGATATACGCACCATAGGCAACCGTTAGCACAGTCAATAAGCTCCCTAAAATTGCAGTACCATTTTCAGCCACAACAGGAGTAATCAAGCAAAATACCCCAATTGGGCTAAACTTGATGATTGCATCCATAATTATCATCGACACAGCATTGGCACTCTCAACAAAATCGGCAAAGGCCTTCCCCTTTTCCCCTGCTGTAATAACGGCAAAGCCAAAAAACAAAGCAACAACAATTACCTGCAACATATTTGCTTCACTCATAGGTGCAATAATATTGCTAGGAAAAATATTAATTAATGTTGTGATAAATCCAGGTGCCTCTGACGCAGTATATTCCAAACCACTTGTTGAAATTTGCCCAAATGTCCCCTTAAAAACATTTGCAAATACCAAGCCAATGACAACAGCGATTGCCGTTGTTGTCATATAAAATATAACTGTCTTAATACCAATCTTTCCTACCTTACGAATGTCTTTCATAGAAATAACACCCGACATAATAGAGAACAATACAATAGGAACGACAATAAACTTGACTAAGTTTAAAAATAACGTCCCAAATGGTTTGATGTATTCCACTGCAATGTGAGGTGTTTTCATAAGTCCGATTCCGGCTAAAATACCCAATATCAATCCTATAAAAATCCAAAATGCTAACGGAAATTTCCTCTTGCTTTGTAACATACTCCCCTTCTCTCCTTCTACACTTTCATAATTTTTTTCTACTGTTTCTATGCTAATTTTACATGAACTCTACTTATCTGACAAGTAACTTCTTTGTATGTAAATAAATCCATATTGATTCACTAACCAACAAATTCCGTTCAGCCCTTTGTGTTTCCTTTATTCTTCCCAATCATATTAAATTCTAGCTTCCTTTTCTCAATTACGAGAATTTTGCATAATAAAAAGCCCCCACACAATATAGGTGGGAGCTTAACGTTAAAAGTCGATTGATACAGGTGGCAACTGCCAAATCTCTTCTGCATATTGTTTAATTGTTCTGTCGCTGGAAAACTTACCACTCTTTGCCACATTGCAAATTGCCATCCTTGCCCATCGTTCCTTATCGCGGTAAGCATTGTCAATTGCCCACTGGGCACGACCATAATCAGCATAGTCTTCCAATACAAAATATTCGTCGGCCTTACTTCCGCCAAACCCATTTAATAAAGCATCATAAATCTCTCGGAACAACTGCGTATCCTTGTCAAAAGTTCCATCAATTAATGCAGTCATTGCCATACGTACCTCTTGGTTCATATTATAAATACTCCAAGGGTCATATATCCCATTATATTTATCCTGCACCTCTTCGGCACTCATACCAAATATAAAGATATTCTCTTCTCCAACTTCTTCAAAAATTTCCACATTGGCACCATCCATAGTCCCCACAGTCAATGCTCCATTTAGCATAAATTTCATATTGCCTGTGCCTGATGCTTCTTTTCCTGCCGTTGAAATTTGCTCGCTTACATCTGCTGCCGGAATCAGCCTCTCCGCCAAAGACACACAATAGTTTTCTAAAAACACTACTTTTATTTTTCCATTGATTGAAGGGTCATTATTTACCACCTCTGCCACACTGTTAATCAGCTTAATAATTAGTTTAGCCCTACGGTATCCTGCTGCAGCTTTTGCCCCAAAAATAAAAGTTCTAGGTACCATATCTAATCCAGGGTTCATTTTCAGTCTGTTGTAAAGACCAATGATGTGCAACACATTCAAAAGCTGACGTTTATACTCATGCAATCTTTTCACCTGAATATCAAAGATACTGTCAGGGTTAATATCAATTCCTTTAATGGATTTAATGTATTTAGCTAGGGCCATTTTATTCTCACGCTTGATTTCCATAAAACGTTCTCTAAATTTTTCATCATCCGCATAAGGCAGAATTTCCTCAATCTGGGATAAATTAGTTATCCAGCCATCCCCGACCACCTCTGTCACCAACTCTGCCAGTTTGGGATTTGCATGTAAAAGCCATCTGCGCTGCGTAATCCCATTGGTTTTATTGTTAAATTTTTCAGGATAAAGTTCATAAAAATCCTTAAGCTCCTGATTTTTCAATATCTCTGTGTGAAGAGCTGCCACACCATTCACAGAGTGACTTCCCACAATAGCCATATACGCCATACGAATTTGCCCATCTGCAATAATTGCAAGTCTACGAATTTTTTCCGGATTGTTTCCAAACCGCTCCGTAAGTTCAAGGCAAAAACGTCGGTTAATCTCTTCAACAATTTGATAAATACGAGGCAACAATCGACTAAACAAATCCAACGGCCACTTTTCTAGGGCCTCCGCCATAATCGTATGGTTCGTATATGCACATACTTTTCTGGTGATATCCCATGCCTGATCCCAAGGCAAATCATTTTCATCCACCAGAACTCTCATCAACTCAGCCACCGCAATACTAGGGTGCGTATCATTAAGCTGAAAAGCCACCTTTTCAGGCAGTAAGTTGAAATCTGTATGGTTGTTTTTAAAACGCTCCACCACCCGTTGTACTGTGGCAGAAATAAAGAAATATTGCTGTCTTAGTCGTAATTCTTTCCCCTGGTAATGCTCATCCGCAGGATAAAGCACATCTGTTAGTGTTTTTGCTAAGGTTTCTTCCTCCGCTGCCTTCTGATAGTTGCCTTCGTTAAATGACTTTAGGTCAATTCTATTTTTTGCCTGTGCATCCCAAAGGCGCAACGTGTTTACTGTGTTGTTTCCATATCCCAAAACAGGATAATCATAGGGAATTGCCATCACCGATTGATATCCTTCTTGTATGAAGCCATATCCACCACTTTCCTTCGGCACTGCCCGCACATGTCCGCCAAATTTTACTTCAACGGCATACTCATTTCTCCGTATTCCCCAAGGATCTCCATCCTGCAACCAGTTATCAGGCACCTCCACCTGATAACCATTATCCAACCTCTGCTCAAAAATTCCATAGTGATATCTAATTCCGCAGCCATATGCCGGCAACTCCAAGGTAGATAACGAGTCTAAAAAGCAAGCAGCCAAACGACCCAAGCCTCCATTTCCAAGGCCTGGGTCGGGCTCTGCATTTTCAACTGTGTTAAAATCTATTCCTAACTCGTCAAAAACCTCTTTCATTTCATTGCTCATTTCCATGTTGATTAAGGCGTTGCCAAAAAATCTGCCCATCAAAAACTCCATAGAAAGATAATAAACCGCTTTCACATCTTGTTCATAATAAGTATCGTGGGTTTTAATCCATTTATCAGTAATCAAATCTCTCAAAGAAAATACCGCTGCATGATATATTTCTTCTACTGAGGCAGTTTCTAGGGTTTTTCTGTAAAGAGTTTTTACATTTTCTCTAATCATTATTTTTAGTGTTTCTTTTTCTATCCCAATCTGTCCCATAAGAACCTCCTTTAAGGGAATTCCCTTTTTTCTATTGTAAAATAATTCCTGCCACTTTTTTATTTACTATAACAAAGCATTCCCAATTTTGTAAATAACCTTTCTTCTTTTACATAAAACAAATTCCAACCCCTAAAATAAATCCTAAAATTCCACCCAGGGCAGATAACATGGTTTCTTTTAAAGGCATTCCATCTGGAAATAGCCCCCCACAAGCGCAATATAACGCTGTTCCGCCAATTACACTTCTGGGTAATGCCCATGCACCAATTGCAAATGCGTCAAATAAAAATGCTACTGTGAAAATGGTAATACTCCTAAACTCTTTTCCAAACCCAAATTCCGGGTATTTTTCTTCTGCCCAAACACCAAACACAATGCCCAATATTGCCCCCAATCCAGCCCAAAGAAAATCCTCTAAAAAGGCTGGTGGTAAAAACAAAAAACAAAGATAAGCTAAAATAGTACCTTCCAAAAAACGAAAAGGCAACGGATAGGCTCTATTCCACCTACTCGCTGCCCACAGCAGCACCCAATACACAGGAATCGACAGCCATAGCATCATACGCCCTTCCTCCTTATTCCATATATCTCTATCATATNNTCCGCATCAAAATGTAAATATGATACCAACCGCCGCCCCAATTGCAATATACAATACTGGGTGCTTTTTATATTTATTTGTTAAAAACAGCATCACCACAAACAAGATGCATTCTTTTATTCCAATTAATCCAAAAAAGTTTTCTGTTGTGATTTCAGATATTTTATGAACGTGCAATAACGCACTGATAATCACTCCAAACCCAGCCGCTCCAATCAGTCCGGTTACTGCTGGCCTTAGGGTGTAAAAAATATCCTCCACATGGGAATTATTCCGAAACTTTTGTAGAAATTCAGAAATGATAATAATAATAACAACCGAGGGAAGTACCAGCCCCACTGTTGCCACAATACTACCCAAAGATCCACCAAATTGAAATCCTGTATATGTCGCCATATTTACCCCTAAAGGACCAGGGGTAGACTCAGAAATAGCTACCATATCAGCAATCATACCATGGCTAAACCAATCATACTTATCTGCAAGCTTGTATAAAAACGGCAATGTAGCTAAACCGCCACCAACAGAGAAAAGCCCTATCTTAAAAAACTCAAAAAACAACACTAGCCAGCCGCTCATTTTGCTCTAGCCCCCTTTAACACAGGAATGACTACACCAAGCACTGCCGCCCCCAAAACAACCCAAATGGGGGATAACTCCAAAATAGCAGAAAGAAGAAAAGCGACAACTGCAATGACAGCACAAAGTTTATCTACCACAGACTTTTTCCACATTCCAATCACAGCATTCACAATCAAAACACCTACAACCACACGAATTGCACCAAACGCATGCTGTACAATTGGAAGCTGCGCAAAGTTATTTAAGACTGCCGCAATGATAATAACAATAACGACGGAAGGAAAAATGCTACCTACCGTAGCAGTTATCGCTCCCAAAATACCCTTACGTCTGTACCCAACAAAAGTGGCCGTATTTACAAAGATAATCCCTGGTGTACACTGCCCAATAGCAAAGTAATCTAGAATTTCATCCTCTGTGGCCCAACCTCGTTTCGTTACTACTTCACTTTGTAGCATAGGTAACATGGCGTATCCTCCGCCGAATGTAAATCCACCTATCCTACAAAATGTAATAAAAAGCTGCCAAAGTTCCTTCATGCTTTCACCGCTTTCTTTATTCCTCCATGCCACCGGCCTGCATTTTTTCCATCTGGTCTGTGGTTATCAGAGCATTCATTAATTCATCTAGTTCACCATTTAATATGCTATCAATTTTGTGCAATGTCAATCCAATTCTATGATCCGTAACGCGGCCCTGGGGGAAATTATAGGTACGAATACGCTCACTTCTATCCCCCGTTCCAACCTGAGAACGACGGTCAGCAGAAATCGCTGCATCATGAGCCTGTCTTTCTCTTTCGTAAACCCTAGCATACAAAACCTTCAATGCTTGCTCTTTATTTTTCAACTGTGATTTTTCATTCTGGCAAGAAACCACAATTCCCGTAGGCAAATGGGTCATTCGCACCGCTGAATCCGTAGTATTTACACACTGACCACCATTACCTGATGCACGGAAAACATCCACCCTAACATCATTCATGTCGATATGAACATCCACTTCTTCTGCTTCGGGCATTACAGCCACCGTTACTGTGGAGGTATGGATACGCCCACCGCTTTCCGTGGTAGGTATACGTTGAACTCGATGCACACCACTTTCATATTTCATTCGAGAATATGCACCAGCCCCGGTTATCATAAAGGAAACTTCCTTAAATCCACCTAGATCATTTTCATTGGCATTCATCAATTCCACTTTCCATCGTCTGCCCTCAGCATAGCGTGCATACATACGGAATAAATCCCCCGCAAATAAAGCCGCTTCATCGCCACCAGCACCGCCTCTGATTTCCATGATAACATTCTTGTCATCATTAGGGTCCTTTGGAAGAAGTAAAATTGTAATTTCCTTCTTCAATTCTTCCAATCGGTCTTTATTCTGTGAAAATTCCTCTTTCACCAAATCTCGAAAATCATCATCCAATTTTTCATTCAGCAATTCCAATCCCTCTTCAATTGCCTCTTTCACCGATTTGTATTCACGATATGCCTCAATAAGGGGGGTCATATCGCTGTATTCCTTCATTAACTTTCGCCATTCCGATTGGTTGGCGATAATATCAGGGTCATTCACCTGATCTGCTAAATCAACATATTTACTTTCTATCTCAGCCAATCGATCAAACATGGTTACACCTCATTATTGATTCCTTTCTAATTTCCCAAAAACAACTCTATCTAATCCTGCCAAATCCTGCTGCAATGCACACTGGCAAAATCCAGCTTCAGTCATCATTTCTAGCAATGCCTGACCCTGATCATAACCTATCTCAAAGAAAAGCCAACCACCCTCACGAAGCCAATTACAGCTTTCCTCTAAAATGCGTCGATAAAAATCCAAACCATCATCTCCGCCATCTAGTGCATTTCTAGGCTCATAATCCCGTACCTCAGGCATCAAACCCTCTATTACCTCTTTTGAGATGTATGGTGGGTTGGATACAATGGCGTCAACCGCGCCCCGCAACGCCTCGGGCACTGCGGAAAATAAGTCACTTTCTATCCACTTGACTGCTACATGGTTAAACTCACCATTCTTTCTGGCAAAATCAAGTGCAACAGGGCTAATATCCAAGCCAACTGCAATCATTTGTCCAAAATGCGTAAGGCAAATAGGTATACATCCGCTTCCTGTACCCACATCTATTACTGTTTTAATCTTTTCCCTCTCAGAAACCTCTAATACCGCCTCCACCAAAACTTCTGTGTCACTACGAGGGATTAATACCCCTTCGCCAACGTTAAAAGATAATCCCATAAATTCGCATTGTCCTAAAATATATTGCAACGGGCGGTTCGCTTCTCTTTGGGCTAAATACGCTATGTACTTTTCCTCTTGCTCTGATGTGATTTCTGCGTCACCTTGAGTCAGTAATGCGACTCGATTTATACCACAAATATCCATAAGCAAGAGTTCAGCCTCAAAAGCGTAGTTTTCCTTATTTGCATTCCTCAAACGTTTTTTTCCTTCTTGCAAAACCCGGGATAAAGTCTTATTCTCCCTCATCTTCCAATACTCCCTTCATCGCCGCAATCGCTGTTTCGATCTGGGCTTCATCAGGTTCGGCTGTTGTGATCTTCTGCAAACAAAAACCAGGATAACTTATAATTTCAACAATTTTACTGTCGGATTTTCCCGCCCACCGAATGACTTCATAGGAAATACCTGCAATAAAAGGTACCAAAAGAATTCTGGAAATTAGACGAAGAACCAAAGTATCTGTTCGAACAAAGAAGAATACGATCATACTAATAATCATAACAAAAAGCAAAAAGCTGGTTCCACAGCGCTTATGTAAGCGGGAGCAAGGCTTTACATTATCAACCGTTAAATCAAGACCACTTTCAAAACAGTTGATTGTTTTATGCTCCGCCCCATGATACTGGAAAACCCTCTTAATTTCTTTCATTCTTGAAATTAAGAATAAATAGATTAAAAAGATTGCTATTCTCAAAAGCCCTTCTATTACACCCAAAGCCCATACCGGAACCATTTCCTTGAAAAAGTTTCCTAACCACACAGGCAGAACAAAAAATAGGCCCATACCTAGTACCAAGGAAAGGGTAACACTAAAATATATCAAAATATCGTTGATTTTATCACCCAATTTATCCTGAAGAAATTTTTCAAAAGGAGATAACTCCTCTTCGGCCCAATCCTCTCCCGCAATTTCTGCAGAATGCATTAAAATTTTCGTGCCTGTAATCAATGAATCCACAAAGGCACCAATGCCTCTAAAAATAGGGTATTTAAATAGTCCCTTGGTACTAATACCGCCCCATTCATTTTTTTCAAGGGTAATTCCGCCTTCTGGGTTTCTGACCGCCATAGCATACATTTTCTTCCCACGCATCATTACACCTTCAATTACAGCTTGTCCGCCTATACTTGTTTGGCGTACCTTTTTTTCTTTATCTAAACTTGACACCATATCAACTCTCTTCTTATTTGAAATTTGTATTGCAATTTATTATTATAACACAAAAGGCTATAAACAGAAATTCATTTTTAATTGTAGCATAAATAAAATGCCCAAATCAAATATTTACACCTATCTGCAAAAATATAACAGTAGGAATGATTTTGTGATAATTGATTAATCTAATGAGACTTTCTTTCTCTTTTCTTTCCTAATATAGTAGGATAGAGACTACGCATAGCCTCAGTCACCTAAAAAATCGAAAAATATTACTTGTCGTCGATAAGAATAAAATAAATTTTCTAAAATGTAATTTTTTTTATATATCGGCAAACTTTTTGCCACGCATATCTGTCTAAGCTTATGAAAGGGGTTAACCTTATGAACAAAAAACAGCTGTTTGAACAATTTATCACTAATAAAGACAGTCTGGATCAGGCCTACAGATTTGCCTTTACTTATACAAGAAACCAACAAGATGCAGAAGATATTGTAAGCGAAAGTGTTATCAAAGCATTACGCTCCATCCACAAACTAAAAAATACACAATACTTAAAAACTTGGTTTTACAAAATTATCATTAATACTGCCCTTACACAAATAAAAAAGAATCAAAGAGCAGTTTTAATTGATTATACAGCATTAGATAATCTCCAAGCAATTACTGATGATTTTTCAAATATATCATTCACCCAAATGATACAACACTTGGATGAAAACTATCGCGTAATCATTGTACTCCGATTTTTTGAAAGGATGCAAATTAAAGAGATTGCCGAACTGCTAGATATTAACGAAAATACTGTAAAAACCAGACTGTATCGTGCGTTAGAACTATTGAAGATTGATATGGAGGAAGTAGACTTATGAATAAGACACTGAAAAACCTAAACGAAGAATACGAAAACATATCTGCCTCAAAGGAGTTAGAAGAAAGGATTAAAACCATTATGAAAACAGAAAAAAGAAAACAACCTTGGATTAAATTCAGCGCAGTCGCTGCAAGCACTGTCATTGCAGCCTCCATTGCTTTAAATGCAAGCCCTAGCCTAGCTTATGCTATGACAGAAGTCCCCGGTATGGACACAGTGGTTAAAATACTCACCTTTGGCCGCTATGTGAATGAAGAAAATGGCTATGAAGCCAATATTGTCACTCCACAAATCGAGGGTCTTTTAAACCAAGACTTGCAAAACAAATTAAACACAGAGTTTAAGGAAAATGCAGATACCCTAATTGCAGCTTTTGAAAAAGATGTAAAGGACCTAAAAGAAGAGTTTGGCGATGAAACTGTTCATATGGGTATCGACTCAAACTACATTGTAAAAACTGATAATAAAGATTATCTGTCAATTGATGTTTATATCTTAAATACAGCTGGTTCTTCTTCCACGGTTCACTCCTTCTACACCATTGATAAACATAGCAATGAATTGGTTACTTTACCAAGCTTGTTCAAAGAAGGTACTGATTATGTAACACCTATCAGCAAATATATTACCTCCGAAATGGAGCGAATGAACAAAAACGAGGGCGGCATGTTCTTTATTGACGGTCAAACCGAATTTGGCGATGGATTTAAAGAAATCAAACCAGAGCAAAATTTTTATATTAACAATGATGGCAGCTTAGTTATCTGCTTTGATAAGTACGAAGTAGCAGCTGGTGCTCAAGGTAGCCCCGAGTTTGTAATTCCACAGGATGTTCTCACTGACATCACGAAATAAAATAATCCCCCTATCTGTTTTAGATAGGGGGATTATTTTATTCTTCTTGATCATATCATTTCAATCATTATAAATCCAACGAAATGCCTTTTGGTAATTATGAAACGAATATACCAAAGTCCCTATAATCTTTTTTATTACACTCAATTTTTTTCCACAGATTTTCAGACTTTTCCACAGGAAGTATGCTTTAATTCACTTGCTTCCTTGCAGTTATCCACATGTTATCCACACCATGCACATTCCATCCAAACTATTCGCTTTTCTTAACACCCAATTCATCCAAAAAACCACTTTTTTGTGTATAAAAAAAGTGCAGGAATATAAATTCTCTGCACGTTTCTTGTTCTAGTTGAATGTAAGAAACCAAAAAGGGAATATTCTCTTTCTGTTTTCTCCAGTTTGCAAAAATTACTTTCTGCCGTATTTCTTGTTGAACTTTTCAACTCTACCGCCAGCTTCCAGAAGTAATTTCTGGCTACCTGTGTAGAAAGGATGACATTTAGAGCAAACTTCGACTCTGATTTCTTCCTTTGTGGAACCTGTTACGAACTCGTTACCACAGTTGCATTTAACATTTACCTGATTGTACTCGGGATGGATTCCTTCTCTCATTTCTTTCACCTCATTATTTAGATTTGTTGATCAATAATCCTAATTATTTATAGACAACACTAGTAGTGTATCATAACTTATTTCTCTTTGCAATAAAAAATCGAAAAAAGGTTCTACTACTTATCAAACAGCCCCAAAGTTTTTTCCCAAACAGGAAGTCTCTCCATAAACTCTTGATTATTCTGTGTCTTTTTCATTAAGTCATAAAAACCTTCAACCATTTCCATTTGGCTCATAGTGGATGCCATTCTTCTCAAGGTAAAATTACACTCCAGCTCTTGCTCCGTAAGTAATTTTTCTTCCCTTCTGGTCCCGGATTTGATAATATCCATTGCCGGGAAAATTCGACGCTCAGAAAGACGCCTATCAAGCACCAATTCCATATTACCTGTGCCCTTAAACTCTTCAAAAACAACCTCGTCCATTTTACTTCCTGTGTCCACCAAAGCCGTAGCCAGTATGGTTAAACTACCACCATTTTCAATATTTCTGGCAGCCCCAAAAAAGCGCTTTGGCATATATAATGCCGCTGGATCCAAACCACCAGAAAGTGTTCTGCCACTGGGGGGAATGGTCAAGTTATAGGCTCTAGCCAAACGAGTCAAGCTATCTAGTAGTATAACCAAATCCTTACCTTGCTCCACCAGCCGTTTTGCTCTTTCCAAAACCATTTCTGTGACTCTTTTGTGGTGCTCCGGTTGCTCATCGAATGTCGAATACACAATCTCTACATTTTTGCCTTCTATGGAACGCTGAATATCGGTAACTTCCTCAGGACGCTCATCAATCAAAAGCACAATCAGATGTACTTCCTTATGATTCTTGGTGATTGCATTTGCCATTTGCGTTAAAAGAACAGTTTTTCCTACCTTAGGCGGCGCAACAATCATACCTCTTTGCCCCTTACCAATGGGCGCACAAAGATCTATAATCCTTCCTGAGAGCTCATCTTTTCCCACTTCAAATGCAAGTTTCTCCTCTGGATAAATTGGCGTTAAATCCTCAAAATTAGGGCGCTTGGAAGCTAAGTCCGGTTGATCCCCATTCACAGATTTTACAAATAACAGGGCACCAAATTTCTCCCCTTCTCTTGCAGTACGAATATTTCCCTTTACTGCATCCCCCGTCTTTAGGTTAAATCGGCGGATTTGAGATGGTGAAACATAAATGTCGCCTGTTCCAGGAAGAAAATTCTGTGTACGAAGAAAACCAAACCCATCTGGCATTACCTCTAATATACCCTCTCCGGGCACACTGTTCTCCATTACAGTAGCTTTTTCATCCTTCTGAACAACTCTTTCTTTATGATGATTTTCATCATCTTTTGGTTCATGGGGAACCTCATTCTTTCTCACCGTCTCCTGATTCTCTGGCAAAGAAAAACCATAAGCAGTCACACGCTTAACGGCTACTCGTTCCGCCTGGGACTGCTTCTCCATAATCTTTTCAATCAATTCACTTTTCTTTAACGAGGAAATGGACTTAACGTCCATTTCCTTCGCCATATCCCGTAGTTCTGCTAGAGTTTTTTTCTGCAGATCGTTTCCCATCTTATCTTCTCCTATCTACTATCATCTAGGAATTTTCAACTTTGTTCCAACGTCGATGGTATCTGTTTCTTTTAAGTTATTTGCGTCCAAAATTTTCTGATATTCTGCACCATTGCCTAAGGTCTTTTGAGCAATGCTCCACGCCGTATCACCCTTTTGCACCACATACTCTGTTGTATTTCCTGTTGAAGTGGTAGAACCACCTGCATTATTAGATGTGGTTGTGTTATTGGCATCTCCGGTGGAAGTTTGATTTTCGCTGTCGCTAGTTGTGCCCTCACCCGCATTAACACTGCCTGTTCCTGACAACTGCTCTTCCAACTGCATCTTTTCAAGTTGAATTTTCTCATATTTTGCACTCAGCTCTTCACTGGCTGCCACCTGGTTCTGAGCATCCTCAAGCTTACTGCTTAAACTAACGCATTTAAAAATTAAGAATATAATTAATATTAGCCCAATTACGCCTAAAATTATACTTAATTTATTGACACCACCACGGTAATCATCATCGTCGTCATAATCATCGTAAAGGCTATCCAAATGTTCTTGCTTTGCCTTTTCTTCAAAATCTAAATCTTCATATCGGTTTCTACCCGCAGATCCAAAATCCTCAAAAGCATTATCTTCTTTCTTGAATTTCTTGCGCTTTGAAGGAGAGTAAGTCTGCTGAGATACCTCTTCAACCATCTTTGACTTCTTGCGAGCAGGCATCACACTAACATACTGAATCCCATCATCGTACTCGTCCTTTTCCATTTTATGCCCGGAAGACACTGGATTATTCGTATCTTCCATTGCGCCAATACTTCTTGCACGACGAGATACGTATCTAGTAGGCTCACCCTCTTGCTGAGGTGCCTTTCTAATTTCATTTATTTCGTTGCCCACCTGCTGCATTCTTGCCTCTCTTACCTCCTCAATATCCTCTCTTGATGGACGTCTTTTGGAGCGACTCAACTCCGTATTTCCGTCTTTGCCCATCAAAGGGTGTGTCTGCATTAAAATATCAACGACCTCTTTAGGCAAGTCATTATACAAATCTTCATAATATTCTTTGTCATTATCATTTAAACCTCGTGAACCGGGGTTTGTATTACTATTCTTGTCACTGCTCATGGTTTACCTCCGCTGGTTTATGAAACTCCTACTTTTACTCATAAGAATCACATTATATCTTATTATTTTACATTCTTCCTCTATAAGTGTCAACAAAACTGGATATTTTTCAATAAAATGTAATAAATACCGTAAAAACAGCCACCGGAATACCGGTGGCCATCATCAATATTTATTTATTTCAATCCAATTACTGCATTCACACCGTTGGCCTCTTCAACATATTCTAAAGAAATAGTATCTCCAACTTGTTTTTTCAAAATACTTAAATAATTTTTAACTTCAACTTCAAAGAGGGTATCATTTCCATCCATCATCACATAGTAGTAGGTATTGCCATCAACAACAACATCTCTCATCATGCTGATCGTTCCCTCTGCCTTTAATGCTTTATCCATATCAATGGTCTCAATACCACTGCCTGCCATTAAATTGCGATACGCCTTTTCACACTCGGCCACCGTGTCCCCAATGGCAACAATCTGATATTTCTGAATGTTGACCATAGCATACTTCTTAACCAAACCAGCAGCATCCTTCAATGATAAGAAGTAGGTTGGTTCATCTGCGATATTAAGCAAAATAGGGAATGTAGCATTGTATCCTAAATGCTGAACCTGACCCTCTGCCGAAGACATAGCAGAAATCTCTTTTGCACCAGAAATCTGGTAATACTTCGTTTCTTTGGTTCTAGAGTTCATCAACACAAAACCTACGTTAGACTGATCTCCACCAATAGAAGTTACACCCGTATATACCCAAACGTCATCGTCCAGAGCGATATAGTTATAACCCTCTGTACTCTGCAAGCATTCTCTTTGACCAAAAATACTGTTGATAAAACCTTTCTTCAAGGTTCCATAATAATCATATTGTTCAATCAACAGATTTGCATCATATACTTTATCTATCCAGCGAGGAACATCCTCCACATTATAGTAAGAATGTTCACCTGTCACAGCATTAATAACAATAGCTCCTGTTATATCTGTACCGCCAAATAGGCCAATGGTTTTATCTTCAACAGCACATACCCAATAAGGAATACCATTTTCGTCAATTTCAAAATTTGTACTACGAATCATTGCCGTTGGATAACGGAAACGTACATAACGGTTCAAGTTTCGGCCAAAGTGCTCAAAAGGAGAATATTTAATTCCTTCTTCTAACCTAACCAATTCAACATCCTGAGATGTCATATCAATTTGAATATATGCAGGAATACCAGTGTTTCTATTGGTAATCCATTTGATCAAATCACCATAGCGAAGAGGTGTAACTCGCACAGGCTTGTTCTGATAGTTAATTTGGTTAAAGTACGGGCTAACCTCATACTGAGAAACCATATCAACCATACTACCCATTTCTCTTTCTGCAAGTCTTGAAGCAGAATCGCTATCCAAAATAGGAATTTTGTTATAATCCACTTCATGAATATCGGTGGTAAAATCACCTGTTTCTACGGTCAAGAGCTGATTATAGTCAGAAGCTCTTAGAATTGGGGAAGACAACAATGTGCCTCCAAAATAAATGACACATAAAACAATCGGTATAACTAATAACTTCTTGATAATCTTCAGATTAACCGAACGCTCCGGACTGGTTCTATCCAGAAAAACAGCTCGGAAAATGGTCCAGAAATTAATCACTACTCCAACAACCACAAGTGCCACCATAAACATCCAGCAATCACGAGAATGAATATTTAGAGGTGGTAAGTAGTAATAATACATGCCTGCCCATACTAGGACAGTTAAAATCATTGGAATAAGCCGTTTTTTCAACACAGCCCATCACTCCTTCTTCGCAAAAATTAATAGAAACTGGCGTTATTAACCTCTTTACATCTTCTCGCCAATTCATTATACTATACTATATTTCACATAGAATGTATAGTGGAAATCAAACACGACCCATTTTTCTAATGAAAAGATAAGGAAGTGATTTATATGAAAATAGAACGTGTTAGCGAAAATCAATTAAAGTTAACCCTTACTAGAGCGGATTTGGTAGAACGTGATTTAAAACTGGAAGACCTAATTAATCCTTCCGAAAAAACACAAAAACTTTTCCGTGATATTATGGAGCAAGCATTGGACGAATATGACTTCATCAATGAAAATACTCCCCTTATGGTGGAGGCAGCTCCCGTTGGTGTTGACGGCATTATGATTATCGTAACTAAAATTGACCAGAAAAGTAAAAATGAAAACCCTATGGATATGCTCTCAAAAAACAGAGAAGCTCATAAATGGAAAAAGAAACCCATAGACTTGTTTGAAGCAAAAACCCATGACAGCGAAGATTTACTCATTTTTTCCTTCGAAACTTTGGATGATGTAATTCACGCCAGTCTGCGCTTAGACGACTGCTATCGGGGCGAAAGTGAGCTATTTAAAAGCAACGAAAGATTTTTCCTCGTTTTGCAGGCGGATACATATACCGCCGATGAAAACAGCGAATGCATAGAACTGATATTAGATGAATTTGGTCAAAAACACATCTCCACTACTCTGGCGAAATATTATCTTCTGGAACACGGCGAAACTTTATTAAAGTCAAATGCCATTGAGTCTTTGGCAAAAACCTTTGGTAACTAAAAACAAAGCCCCTTGGGATATTCACTTGCTAATCCTAAGGGACTTTTTTATTTAATCAATTTTAATTCCTCTTAAGTATTGGTACAAAGGGATTAGCACCTTCCACTCCTTTGCCAACATCTGTGGCAATTTCTCCGTAAATAGGATATCCTCCATTCCTTTTGTCTCCACAACTGCAAAGTTTTTCTTGATATACCAAGGGCGGATTTCCTCATCCACGCCGGTTGCATCAACCCTTTTGTAGTCGTCACCAATCAAAGCAAATCTGCTTTTCTTTTCCAAATCATTCACAATGTTCAAAAATGAGGATGCATTTGCCTCAACCTTTTTCCGAAATGCCTTCATATATGTTGGTGTTGTTTCGTAAAAACCCATACCGTGGGTATATCCCTCTGGTGTTAATTCGAAATAAAAAACGGGCCGGGTTTTCCAGGTGGTTCCCACTGCCATTGGCTCTTTAAATACTACCCAGCGGCATGACCTATAAGGACTCTTATCCTTGGAATATCGAATATCTCGGTTAATCCTTGAAATTGCCCAATCCAAATCTTCACCCGTTCGTTCATTCAGCTCTTCCGACAAGGAAAAGGCAAGACGATCAAATGGCTCCTTTAGAACTTCTTTGTACCGATCCCTGTTTTGATCCATCCACTCTTTATTATTATTCATTCTTATTTCCCAAAGAAAATCTATGGTTTGAGGTGAAAATCCCTTAAATCCCTTCATATACTCATCTCCTGTTCCCACCAATTATAGCATACTCATTTTCTTTTCGGTAGCAGAAAACACTTGTATTTCTAAGGCAATTTTGCCGTACTTTTCCTCCATGGTTGAGTACCCCTATTTTTTTGCAACAAAAAAGGCGGACCTTAAGTCCGCCTTACTTTTTTAAAATTACAGAATGCTACCGATAGTCATAAACAATGGAGCGAATACCAAAGATACAACTGTCATCAACTTGATTAAGATGTTGATGGAAGGACCGGAAGTATCTTTAAAAGGGTCACCTACTGTGTCACCAACAACGGCTGCCTTATGAGCTTCGCTGCCCTTGCCACCGTGGTTACCTTCTTCAATATACTTCTTCGCATTATCCCATGCACCACCTGCATTGGACATGAAAATAGCCATCAATACACCTGTTACCAAAGAACCAGCCAACAAACCGCCCAAAGCAGATGTTCCTAAAAGCACACCAACAACCAAAGGTGCTGCTACTGCCATAATACCAGGAACCAACATTTCTTTTAAGGCTGCTGTTGTGGAAATTTCTACACACTTCTTGTAGTCAGGTTTTGCTGTACCTTCCATGATACCAGGAATGGAGCGGAACTGGCGTCTAACTTCTTCGATCATCTCGAATGCTGCTTTACCAACAGACTGCATTGTAAATGCAGAGAAAAGGAAAGGAAGCATACCACCGATGAACAAGCCAATGATTACTCTTGGTTCAAGGATAGAGATCTGTGTCAACTGAACAGCCTCTGCATAGGAAACGAACAATGCCAAAGCAGTCAATGCTGCAGAACCAATGGCAAAGCCTTTACCCATAGCTGCTGTTGTGTTACCAACTGCATCCAATTTGTCTGTAATATTTCTTACGGAGTGATCCAAACCGCTCATTTCAGCGATACCACCAGCATTATCTGCGATAGGGCCGTAAGCATCTACTGCTACTGTAATACCTGTTGTGGAAAGCATACCAACGGCTGCCAAAGCAATACCGTAAAGACCACATACAGAGTAAGCTACAAAAATACCAATTGCAATCAATACAATAGGGATAGCTGTGGATTCCATACCAACAGCTAAACCGCTGATAATTGTTGTTGCAGGACCAGTTTCGGACTGATCAGCGATTTTCTTAACGGATTTGTAGTCACCGGAAGTATAAACTTCTGTGATAAGACCAATTAAGAGACCAACAACCAAACCGGAAATGATTGCGATACCCGCTTTCATGTTACCAAAGAACAAATAGCTCAGAGCAACAGAAGCAATAGCAACCAATACAGCTGCAGAATAGGAACCTGTTTTCAATGCTTTGTGAGGATTGGACTTTTCGTCACCCTTTACAAAGAAGCTACCGATGATGGAAGCCAAAATACCAACTGCTGCTAAAACCAAGGGGAATACTGCGCCTTCTGTCTGGAAGTAAACAACACCCAAAGTAATAGCGGAAATGATGGAACCAACATAGGATTCGAAAAGGTCGGCACCCATACCAGCAACGTCACCTACGTTATCGCCTACGTTATCTGCGATAACAGCGGGGTTACGAGGGTCA
Source organism: Clostridiales bacterium UBA4139 (assembly GCA_002380805.1). Lineage (GTDB taxonomy): Bacteria > Bacillota > Clostridia > Lachnospirales > Anaerotignaceae > Chakrabartyella. The sequence continues at coordinate 19,221 of DFWH01000015.1, forward strand.
TCTTCAGGGATACCTGCTTCAACTTTACCAACCAAGTCAGCACCAACGTCAGCAGCCTTTGTATAAATACCACCACCAACACGGCCAAACAAAGCGATAGAGGAAGCACCCAAACCAAAACCAAATAAAATGTTTGCATTTTGAGTTAATACATAAATTGTACCAACACCCAACAAACCAAGACCAACTACAGACATACCCATAACAGCACCGCCGCTGAATGCGATAGAAAGGGCTCTATTCATACCGCCAACTCTAGCTGCGTTTGCAGTTCTAACGTTTGCCTTTGTAGCAACTGACATACCAAAGTAGCCTGCCAGTGTAGATAAGATAGCACCAAAAATGAAGCAACCTGCTGTCATCCAGTCTACGCCAAAGCCAATCAAAACAAATAATACGATAGCAAAAATAACTAAGATACGGTACTCTGCCTTTAAGAACGCATTTGCACCTTCTCTAATGGAGGCAGCAATCTCTGCCATACGTTCTGTACCTTCTTCTTCGCGGTTAACTTTACCCGCAAGAACAAAGGCGAACACCAGCGCAAGTACACCAAATACAGGCGCCAAGTACATCAAGTTTTCCATGATTAAAATCCCCCTGTTTCTCTTTTGAATTGATACTAAAATAATTTAGTTATTATTTCCGCCCGACCAAATGATCGGAATAACAAAACCTGACTGCTTATAAGTTACATACACAAATGTCCACCTGTTAATAAAAAGACAAAGACACCACCCCTATTGTCCACTACGGTTAGCCCTGTCCCTAGCAGATAATGAAGTGCAGTCTCTTACTGCATGCAATCTCATATTAGCCTTATTCTGTCCCACGCACTAGTATAAACGATTTGTTTATGAAAAATCAACCCTTTCAGCCATTCCTATCCATCTTTTTTTTAAAATTTTGCCAAAAATACATAATTTTATGCGTATATAATACAAAACTTGGAAAAAAACCTTTGAAATATAAAAATAACGCGATGAATCTATTCATCGCGTTAATCATTCCTAAGCTCTGCACAAAAACTCTGCAACCAGTGGTAATGTAATTACAGACAAAATTGTAGAAACAAAAACATACTCTGACGCACGTTTTTCATCATTTCCATACAACTCCGCAAATGATGGCAATGCGGCTGCCGCAGGTGTTCCCATAAGAACTACCAATACGTTCAAAGCCATACCGTCCAAAAACACTCCACCAATCAGCTTGGTGATAACAGGTATTACGATCAATGTAAAGAAACTAAAAACATAGACAATCTTGTCTTTCAAAATTTCTCGTACATTCGCTGCTGCCAATAACGTACCAATATAAATCATTGACAAACAAACTGTTGTGTTTGCAGAAAATTGTAACGCATCGAAAATTGGCGCAGGCAATGTGATGGAGTATACGAAACAGAACACACCGATAATCGCAGAAAAACAGATAAGGTTTACAAATGCTTCCTTCATCATCCTGCCAACGGACTTCTTATTATCGCCTCCCAGACCAAACAAGAAAGAACAAACAGTGAATAAGAAAACATTACAGGTAAACATTACCGCCACACAGAAAATCAAGCCTTCCGAACCGTACATTGCCATAATTAAGGGCTGACCCATAAAGATAACGTTGCTATAAACACCGCCACCAGCAAATAGCCCCACTTCGTTCAAGCTCATCTTTTTCATTTTGCCTATTGCAAAAAACATCACAGCACCAATGCAACACATTAGAAAAGTTACTCCGCATGTTTGTAGGAATCCCTTAAAAATTTCTGCTGAATACTCTCTTTGCATTAAAATAATCATATTACATGGTACTGCCACACGGGTTAATACAATAGATAATCCCTTTGCATTCGCCGTAGAAAGATATTGCTTTTTTTGCAGTATGATACCGATAACCATTAGAATGACCATCGTCAAAAGCTGCAAAATAACAGGTATTGCCATATCCAAACCTTCTTCCCTATAAGAACTTGGTAATTCCCTCTCCCCCTACTTGAGAAGAAACACCCATAAACCCCATAATAAGGATTTATTTTTTTATTCTATATGAAAATACGAGCCTTTGCAATCTTTAATTTGACTTAATGCGACATTTATTTTCGGAAGTACACCTCTTAAATACTATAATTGTTATACTTGCCATTGCCCATCCCAAGAAAGCCCCTACTAAAACATCAGTAGGAAAATGTACCCCCAGATACAGTCTGCTAAAGCCCATTAGGGTGGCAAAAACAAAGGCTGCAATACCCCATTTTTTATTCATTGCATAGATTGCCGTCGCTCCCGCAAAAGAGGCTGATGTATGACCAGAGGGGAAAGAAAAATCCGAAAGATGAGATACCAAAACTTCATACCCCAAGAGGTCATATGGACGTATTCTGCCCACCATTGGCTTAAGCACAACGTTACATAATAATGCATTGGCACCCAAACTGGCAGCCAATAGAATCCCCCAACCTCTCCATGGCTTTTTCTTATTTCCCACCAAAAAAAAGATGACTGCCAGTGCAATCCAAAGGAATCCACTATCACCCAATTTTGAGATAAACATCATTGGTTTGTCTAGCCACGGGGAGTTGAAAACATCCCTCAACCCAGTTAATATCTTAATATCTATTGATTGTATCCACTCCATAATCCCTTCATTAACCCCCAATAAATATATGTTCCACTAAAATTTTTGTCCCAATTAAAATCAATACAATTCCTCCCATAATTTCAGCCTTAGACTGTAATTTATCACCCAAATACTTTCCAGCCCAAGCACCCATGCAAGATATTGCAAAGGAAACAATACCAATTACAACACCAGCCTGGATAATATTTACGTCCAATATTGCAAAGCTGATTCCCACCGCTAATGCATCAATGCTGGTCGCAACTGCTTGAAAAAACAGCATTTTGTTTGTAAGGGCTCCGCTTACCTTATCTTCATCATCACCCTTTAAACTTTCTCGAATCATGTTTCCGCCAATGATGAGTAATAAAATAAATGCAATCCAGTGGTCAACTGCCTCTATGTAGGTTTTCACGCTACTGCCCAATACCCAACCAATAACTGGCATTAAAAATTGGAATCCACCAAAAAAAGCAGCCTGCCTAATTGCATCCTGTTTTCTAAATCCCCTCACTGAAACTCCATTAGAAATAGAAACAGCAAACGCATCCATGGCCAAACTCACTGCAATCAATAAAATTGTTATCATTTCCAAAACCTTTTCCTCCATTCTTTCACTTAGGCTTATGCAAGCCTTTGGTGGAGTTACTATAACACAGGCCTTTTCTTGGGTCAATCACCAAAAAGCTTGCTCCACACCATTCCTTTATTTTATGACCAATTTTCGAAAAAGTACACTATGTTTTTTTCGATTTTACGCTTTCTAATAAACCTTAACATCCTTGTCCAAAAAAAATCATGAAATTGAAATTAAATGTCACAGATTAAAACCATTATTCACATTTTCTCAATCTTCTTTCAAAGTAAACAAAAAAGCCTGCCGCTGGCAAAAACCAAACAACAGACCCCTTTGAACTTTAATATATAAAACGATGAAAATTAACTTATTATACATAGTCACCGAGATAATACATACTTGTATATTTTTGCCCTGTGAAACGCAACGCCAACGACTACAAATATTGCAAATCCGGCAAAACCTTGCAATAAATTTTCCGGTATAGACACTGCTGCAACAGCAAAACTGCTTTTCAAAATGCCGCCGCCAATGAAGTAGCCAAACACCATCCAAATTACCCCTAAAACTGAACCAATCATATTTCTATAAGTAAAAAATTTATCATTTTTCTCAGAAAATGAAGCAACCTTACCAATTACATACCCCATAATACCTTTAATGATAAACGTAAACAGCGCCCAGTGGGCATAACCGCTTAAAACATCTGCCAAAGCAGATCCTACACCACCAGCAACCATACCATATTTCGCACCAAAAAACACACTTATTAGCAATATCATGCTATCGCCTAAATGAATATAGCCTTGGGTGGCTGAAACAGGAATCTGGAAAACCATAGTACTAACGGCAACCAACGCTACCAATAGCCCTTGAATACAAAGTTCTTTTGTTGACATTTTCATTGTGTATCACACCCTCCTATCTGTTGATAAAAGATTACCATACGTTAGCAGTCATAGCTAGATGTGCAAGGGTGCTAAATCAATATTGTACGGGTACAATTAATCGAATTGTATCGATACAAAAATACAGAGATATTCCTTTTTTTGAACAAAAAAAGAATGGAAGTTACAGGGCTCGAACCTGTGACCCTCTGCTTGTAAGGCAGATGCTCTCCCAGCTGAGCTAAACTTCCATGCTTAAACAAAATAATATAAAATTTTAATGACCCGTAAGGGAATCGAACCCTTGTTTCAGCCGTGAGAGGGCCGCGTCTTGACCTCTTGACCAACGGGCCGAAAAAAGGAAAATAGCGGAGGAGGGATTTGAACCCCCGACACTGCGGGTATGAACCGCATGCTCTAGCCAACTGAGCTACTCCGCCACAAGTCGACCACTTGATTATACCCATTCCTCCATAAGTTGTCAAGCATTTTCCTTCAATAATTTGCTTTTTATTGTCTACTGTCCTCTATTTATGTATAAAACCTCATTAGGCTTTACCATGCCTAACTGCTCTCTTGCAATCTGCTCTATGTAGCTATCGCTGTTATAATATTCCTTGCGCTTTTCAAATTCAAGCTGCCTTTCCTGCTCCTCTTCAATTTGAGATGCAATCTCCACTCGTTCCTGTTTAACCCGATCGTAAGCCTTTGCCTGACTCACTACGCCAAACCCTACGGCACAAATAAAAACACTTAAAAACACACGAACAAATATTTTATCCATTCTTCGTGTCCTTTTTGGCTTTCTCCCGCCTTGCCCGCTTTTTTGTTTTATCCTTTTGCCCATCCGGTTTGTCACCACTTTTCTGTTTCTTCCTAACTGCTATGCGCCAATCTCTGCGTATTGCGTTTAGTCTAATTTTTGCATAAAAGTTGCAGGAATGCAACACTTTTTTCTTGATCTTACCGCAAAAAAAGCCAGCTTTCATTAGTGGTCTGCGTATAACAAGATAAACCAACCGAAAGGGTGTCATTACGATGGTAAATAACAATAATAGAACTTTTTTTACAACATAAATCACCTTGTCACTAACCGCAATTACCAAACGGCTTAGTGTCAAAAAATAGAGGCTCATACCCCCAAACATTCCAAGTATGGTAAAAAAACGTATCTCACCTGCATTTGCCCCAAGCATTACCGCAAACACAAAAAAAATAGAACCAATCCAAAATACCCCATCCTCAATCTGAACCCAAAGGCGTTTATGAGGAATAATATGGCGGAAAATCCTTAGGCAGTCATAGACCAAGCCTAAGGCTCCTCCTAATAACACAGTTAGTAAAAATAACTGTGCTTGCCCCTGCAAAGATAATATCATTACAATCTCCCCTTTTTATCGAAACAACTTTCCTAAAAAAGAATGTTTATCCGACAAAGTACCGTCAGAGTAAGTAATGCTATCAAATAACCCCTCAATTGTAACCTCACCTGCATCCAGGTCTAGCTTACCCATATGTAACCCTGTGCCCTTTAACATCATTAGCCCACAATCTGTTTCTAGCATTACTCCTTCCTCATCAAAAGACAAAACTTCCAAAACACCACCCATGCGAATGCGTTCCCGCTCCTCCATGGATACTGTATGTCTGGTTCGCTTTTTTTCGTCTGCCATAAGACCCGCCTCCCGCATTTTATTGTCTGCTAACAATATATGTCCGTAACAAGGCTTTTAGACTCCACAAAAAAACACCTTTCGCACTAAGGCAAAGGGTGTTTCAACTAGCATTTAAAGGGTTCATTTTATTTCCAATCAAGCTTCCATTCTGCTTCTTTTTTTATACAACCTTTATCCTTCCACTAAACTCCAAAAAAGTCAACTCTTTTTATCCTCAAACAATTAAAAAAAACCTGACCCGCGGTAAAGGAATTCATAAAACAATCAAACGGAACGATACATAGAAGCAGCATCTTCTTTTCGTGGAGACTCTTTTAAGCTCAACACTTCAACTTTGGTTGTATTGCCTCCAAATTGAATCTCAATAATATCTCCAATTTTTACCTCTGTCCCAGCCTTTACCACTTTGCCGTTTAACATAACTCGTCCAGCATCACAAGCTTCATTGGCGATTGTTCTACGTTTTATAATACGTGATACCTTCAGGAATTTATCAATTCGCATTGAACTTACGCCTCCTTGTTATAATCAGTTTCTACCTTATTATATAAACATACTTATTAGGCAAATTCTTGTTGAGTTCTAACACTATTCGACAAAAGTCATCCCAAATCCCATTGGCCCAGACTCCTTTGAAAACCACATTTCACCTAGTAGCCCTTAACCAAATTTTCAATTAGAAAGATTACTTTAAACCAAAAATGCGTCTCCTTTAGCCGAATAATAAGCCTCTCATTCCCCTAAAAATATAAAGCGCCCTTCAAACGAAAGGCGCGTTATCGGCAAACAAAAATTATTTGTTAATTGCATCCTTCAGAGCTTTGCCGGCTTTGAATCTGGGAGCTTTGGAAGCAGGAATAGGCATTGCCATACCTGTCTGAGGGTTTCTGCCTTCGCGAGCCGCTCTTTCTGCAACATCAAATGTACCAAAACCTACCAACTGAACCTTTCCGTTGTTCGCAAGTTCTTCTGTTACTACATCTTCAAATGCTTTAAGAGCCTTTTCAGCATCCTTTTTACTCATTTCTGCCTTTTCCGCGATAGCCGCTACCAAATCAGATTTGTTCATTATAAATTCCTCCTCAATATAGTTCATTAAGTTATTTGGATTTCAATCAGATAAAGTCTTCCCTTTCGCTTCATCCCAGAGCAAATCCATTTCTTCCAGAGTCATTTCAGAAAGCTTCTTTCCCTCTGAAAGGGCTGAATTCTCAACATACTCAAATCTATTTATAAACTTTTTAGTGGCTTTTGTCAAGGCAAACTCCGGATTTATTTTTAAAAAGCGGGATATATTCACCATTGCAAACAAAATATCCCCAAATTCCTCTTCTTCCGTGCCTAAACCCAGTTCTATGGCTTCTGTCAACTCATCCAGTTCCTCCCGAACCTTGTCCATGGCGCCACCCGTTTCATAAAAGTCAAACCCAACATTGGCCGCCTTCTTTTGCACCTTTTTCGCCCTAGTTAAAGCTGGCAACGCCATTGGAATCTGCCTCATTGCTTCACTTTGGGTTGAAATTTGTTTTTCCTGCTTTTTTAATGCTTCCCAATTTACCAGAACTTCATCAGCAGTATCCGCCTTAGCATCACCAAAAACATGGGGATGACGATATATCATTTTTTTGCAGATTCCGCCAATAACGTCCTCCATCGCAAATTGCCCCGCTTCTGCCTCGAGCTCCGCATGAAATACCACCTGCATCAACACATCCCCAAGTTCTTCCTTTAGGTTTTCAATATCCTTTCTTTCAATGGCATCTACCGTTTCATACGCCTCTTCCAGCATTGCCTCCCTTAGAGACTCATGGGTTTGCACTCTGTCCCACGGACATCCGCCCTCGCCACGTAATCTTTTTATAATTGCTACCAAATCATCTAAAGTATAGTTCGTATCCAAAAAAAAGCCTCCTATCATACACCCTCAAAATTAAAAATTCAGCTTGTACGCCTAAAAAACCAATAAACTTCATGTCCATAATGGTCGATAAAAACAGCGTTTTTAACGCTTTTGTCCCTGTAAATTTTGTGATATGATAATTCTATCAAAAAATACCGCTAAATGAAAGCGACAAAACTAAGAAGAGAAAGGAAGTTTGCCTCATGTTTCGAATTGTAAATAAAAGAGAGCTAAACAGTGCTGTCACCCTTTTGGAGATCGAAGCTCCCTTTATAGCAAAAAAAGCACAAGCAGGTCAGTTCATTATCTTTCGTGTAGATGAATATAGTGAAAGGGTTCCCTTAACTATCGCAGATTATGATAGAGACAAAGGAACCATAACGATTATTTTCCAAAAAGTAGGTCTTTCTACAAACCTCCTTGCAGCAAAGGAAATTGGGGATAGTATCTCCGACTTTGTTGGTCCTTTGGGCGTTGCAACTGAATACGAAGGTATGAAAAAAGTTGCCGTAGTGGGCGGCGGCGTTGGTTGTGCCATCGCATATCCTCAAGCAAAAGCGCTCCATGCTTTGGGTGTAGAAGTTGATGTCATCGCCGGCTTCCGTAACAAAGATATCGTTATCCTGGAAGATGAAATGAAAGCTGCTTCCACAAATTATTACTTAATGACCGATGATGGTACTCAAGGCGAAAAAGGCTTTGTAACAGATAAATTAAAATCTCTTATTGAGGCAGGCAATCAGTATGATACAGTAATCGCTATCGGCCCGATTCCTATGATGAAATTTGTTAGCTTGACTACAAAACCCTTTGGTATACATACAATTGTTAGCTTAAACCCCATTATGATTGACGGCACAGGTATGTGTGGCGGCTGTCGTGTAACCGTAGGCGGCGAAATCAAATTTGCTTGCGTTGACGGTCCCGACTTTGATGGACACCTGGTAGATTTTGATGAATTAATGAACCGTAACTCCATTTATAAATCAAGAGAAGCTGAACTTACCAAAGACCATGCTTGTCGTATGGATAAAATGGCTAAGGATTTAATTCACTAAAGGAGGATAATGTGTCATGGCTAATATGAGTTTAGAAAAAATCAAAATGCCCGAACAGGCACCTGATATTAGAAATAAAAACTTTGAAGAAGTTTCCTTGGGCTATACCGCAGAAATGGCAGTGGAAGAGGCTACTCGTTGCCTTAACTGCAAGCACAAACCATGTGTTGAAGGTTGCCCAGTAAACGTGCGTATTCCTGAGTTCATCGCTGAAGTCGCAAAAGGCGATTTCTTAGCAGCATATAAAGTAATCACTTCTACCAACGCTTTACCTGCCGTATGCGGTCGTGTCTGTCCTCAGGAGAGCCAGTGCGAAGCAAAGTGCGTGCGTGGTATTAAGGGCGAAGCAGTTGCCATCGGCCGTTTGGAACGCTTTGTTGCCGACTGGTATATGGCTAACTGCGACGAAACTCCCGACAAACCCGAATCCAATGGCAAAAAAGTTGCTGTTGTAGGCTCCGGTCCCTCTAGCCTTGCATGTGCAGGCGATTTAGCAAAAGCAGGTTATGACGTAACTGTTTTTGAGGCTTTCCACAAAGCAGGCGGTGTTTTGGTATACGGTATCCCTGAATTCCGTCTGCCAAAGGGCATTGTTCAAAAAGAAATCGACACTCTTGCTTCCTTAGGTGTTAAATTTATGACCAATATGGTTATCGGTAAAGTTCTTTCTGTTGATGAAATCATTGATGATATGGGATTTGACGCCGTATTCATCGGCACAGGTGCAGGTCTGCCTTCCTTTATGGGCATTCCTGGCGAAGCTCTAGTTGGTGTTTACTCCGCAAATGAATACTTAACAAGAATCAACTTAATGAAGGCTTACCAGTCTGATTATGATACACCAATCCGTGCAAGTAAATCCGTTGCTGTTGTAGGTGGCGGTAACGTAGCGATGGATGCAGCAAGATGCGCAAAACGCCTTGGTGCAGAACACGTTTACATCGTGTATCGTCGTTCCGAAGCAGAAATGCCTGCCCGCTTGGAAGAAGTACATCACGCAAAAGAGGAAGGTATCGAATTCCACTTACTGCGCAACCCTGTTCAAATTTTGAATAACGGAAGCGGTCAGGTAAATGGTATCGAATGCCTCAAAATGGAGTTGGGTGAACCCGATGCTAGTGGCAGAAGACGCCCCGTTGAAATTGAAGGCTCTAACTATGTTATCGACGTTGATACCGTAGTTATGTCTATCGGCACATCCCCCAACCCTCTTATCAGAAGCACAACAAAAGGCTTGGATACAAACCGCAAAGGTTGCTTAGTGGTAAATGAGGAAACAAACCAGACCACAAGAGAAGGCGTATATGCTGGTGGCGACGCCGTTACAGGTGCAGCAACAGTAATCCTGGCAATGGGTGCTGGCAAAAAAGCTGCCGCTGCTATTGACGAATATTTACAAAGCAAATAATTGTTACATACTTGATTAAAACTTGAAAGATGCTACGTTTTTCGTAGCATCTTTTTTTATTCAGATTGCATATGAATCTGGGACAAATTAACTTCTTCTTTCCATTCTTGTACCAACAAAATTGTAGACAGGTTGATTTCCCCCAATATTTTTGCATGCTCCATCATAATTGTTTGTCATATTTCCCCGTTTTTTCTTCTTGGCGAACCTAATTTGTTCTGCTATAATCTATAAAGATATATTTTGATAATTACAACCAAATGATAAAGGAGGGCATCCTAATGACAATTAAAACTCTTCCAATGGGCTCCATTGGGACAAACTGTTATGTCGTTTCCGACGATGCAGGCAATGCCGCAATCATCGACTGCGATGGCGATCCCAGACCATTGTTTTCCTATATTGCAGAAAAAAATCTAACCCCAACTCATATTTTGCTGACTCATGGTCATTATGACCATATTGGTGCGGTTGAAATGGTTAAAGAAAAATATGGCTGCAAGGTTATTGCTGGAAAGGACGAAATGCAGGTCCTAACAGATCCCGCAATTAACTGTTCCTTATATTGCGGTGGAGCAATCACCATCATCCCTGATGAACTTGCATCCGATGGTAGCACCGTAATCGTTGGCAACATGAACTTTCAGGTTATGTTCACACCAGGTCACACAGAAGGTAGCCTCTGCTACATCTTAGAAGATAATATTTTTTCAGGCGACACTCTGTTCCAAGGCTCCTGCGGTAGAACAGACTTGGCCACCGGAGACTGGGCTACTATTTTGCGCTCTTTAAAGCTGCTTAGAGACCTTCCTGGAGATTATACAGTATATCCTGGCCATGGTCCTGCAACTACTTTAGGAATTGAAAGAAGATCGAATCCCTATATGTAATATTAGCAAGTATAACCCTGTGCCCCTTTTCTTTGGGGACGGGGTTTTTCTATCACAAAGGAGGCTTTCACAATGAAATATATCCTTTCTTTAGACCAAGGTACAACCAGTTCACGCTCTATTTTGTTCAATCAACTTGGCCAAGCCGTTTGTACTGCCCAAAAAGAATTTACTCAATTTTATCCTCACCAAGGATGGGTGGAGCATGACCCCCTTGAAATCTTGCAAACACAGTTGGAAACCGCCAGAGAGGTCATTGAGAAAAAAGGGATTTCAGCGGAAGATATTAGTGCCATTGGTATCACCAATCAAAGAGAGACTACCATCCTTTGGGACAAGCGCAGTGGCCGCCCTTTATGCAATGGAATCGTTTGGCAGTGCCGTCGTACTGCCCCTTTTTGCGATGAGTTAAAAGAAAAAGGCTACGCCGACTTTTTTCATGAAAAAACAGGCCTACTTATCGACGCATATTTTTCAGCCACAAAGATTAAATGGATTCTAGACAATATAAAAGGAGCAAAAGAATTAGCTGCAAAAGGCAACCTACTCTTTGGAACCATTGATACATGGCTAATTTGGAACCTTACAGGTGGCCAGGTTCATGCAACAGACTATTCTAATGCATCTCGCACCATGCTGTTTAATATCCATACCCTCAAATGGGATACAGAAATTCTAGATCTATTAGAAATCCCTATAAACATCTTGCCGAAGGTCGTTCCATCTTCAGGAGTTTTGGGATACTCCATCCCTGCTCTTTTGGGCAGCTCCATCCCCATTTCCGGCGTTGCCGGAGATCAGCAAGCTGCATTGTTCGGCCAAGCTTGCTTTTCCCCAGGGGCGGCAAAAAACACCTATGGTACGGGTTGCTTCTTGCTTATGAATACGGGCGATGTCCCTGTCACCTCCAAAAACGGGCTACTTACCACAATCGCTTGGGGGCTAGATGATAAAATCACCTATGCTCTAGAAGGGTCTGTTTTTGTTGCCGGCGCAGCAATTCAATGGTTAAGGGATGAATTAAAAATGATTTCCTCAGCAGATGAGACAGAAGATCTCTGCCGTTCTGTTCAGGATACCTGTGGTGTATATTTGGTTCCCGCCTTCACCGGTTTAGGTGCGCCCCATTGGGATCCTTACGCAAGGGGAATTCTAACCGGTCTAACAAGAGGTGCTAACCGTGCCCATATCGTCCGTGCCGCAGTGGAATCTATGGCATATCAAACCTATGACGTCCTTCACGCCATGGAACAGGATGCAGGAATCCCCCTGGCAGAGCTTCGGGTTGACGGGGGTGCGGCAGCCAATTCCTTTTTGCTTCAGTTCCAATCAGATATAACAGGCGTTCCTGTTATGCGCCCTTCCACTCTTGAAACCACAGCCCTTGGAGCCGCATATTTGGCTGGGCTTGCCGTGGGCTACTGGAAAAACCTAACAGAAATCAGAAGAAACTGGCAGGTGTCTTTTGCCTTCTCCCCCCAAGTAACAAAGGAAGCAGCAGAAACAAAATATCTTGGATGGAAAAACGCCGTAAATCAGGCTCTTTACAAAAAAGAATAGAACAACATATTGTTATTTTTTTATTTTTTATTGCAATTCAACACAATATATGGTAGATTTATAGTCAATGAAACCAAAGGGGATATCTCCCCTTTTCAATACAATTCTTTGTCTATAAAGGAGGAAACGACCTATGTATGTAATTAAGAAAGATAATACTCATGAACCTTGGAATATTCAAAAAGTAGTGGTAGCTGTAAATAAATCTGCCTACCGTGCCTTAGTTAAGTTCACACAGGAAGAGTTAGAGTTTGTATGTAACTATGTAGAAAAAAAAGCAAATTCCTTGGGTAAAGAAGGCATTCCTATTTCAGAAATGCACAATATCGTGGAATCTGCTTTAGAGCAGGTGAAACCAGAGGTGGCAAAAAGCTATCGTGACTATCGTAACTATAAGCAAGACTTCGTAAAAATGTTAGATGAGGTTTACAAAAAAAGCCAGTCTATCATGTATATCGGCGATAAAGAAAATAGCAACACTGACAGTGCTTTGGTTTCTACAAAACGTAGTCTGGTTTTCAATCAACTGAATAAAGAATTATACCAAAAATTCTTTATGACCACAGAGGAGCTTCAGGCTTGCCGCGACGGCTATATTTATGTTCACGATATGTCTGCTCGACGGGACACTATGAACTGCTGCCTTTTTGATGTGAAAACTGTTTTGAAAGATGGATTTGAGATGGGTAACCTGTGGTATAACGAACCAAAAACCTTGAATGTGGCTTTCGACGTTATTGGTGATATCGTTCTATCCGCAGCAAGCCAACAGTATGGCGGTTTTACCGTTCCTTCGGTGGATCTGTTGTTAGAGCCCTACGCTGAAAAGAGTTATGAAAAATTTTATCGTCGTTATATTAATATGGGTCTTACCCCCAAAGTAGCCGATCAAGAAGCTATGGCAGATATTCTTAACGACTTCGAGCAAGGCTTTCAAGGTTGGGAGTATAAGTTTAACACCGTTGCCTCCAGCCGTGGCGACTACCCCTTTATCACAATGACCTTTGGTACAGGCACTGGTAAGTTTGCGAAACTTGCATCCATTACAATGCTAAATGTACGACGTAAAGGACAAGGCAAAAAGAATTGTAAAAAACCTGTTCTTTTCCCTAAACTGGTATTCCTCTATGATGAAAACCTTCATGGTAAGGGCAAAGATTTGGAAGATGTTTTTGAAGCTGGAATCCTTTGCTCCTCAAAAAGTATGTACCCTGATTGGTTAAGCCTATCTGGAGAAGGCTATGTTGCTGACATGTATAAAAAATATGGGGCAATCATCAGCCCTATGGGCTGCCGTGCTTTCTTATCCCCTTGGTATGAACATGGTGGCATGAAGCCTGCTGATGAACAAGACAAGCCCGTTTTCGTAGGCCGCTTCAATATAGGCGCTGTAAGTCTGCATCTGCCAATGATCTATGCTAAAGCAAAACAAGAAAGCAAACCTTTCTATGAAGTTTTAGACTATTACTTGGAGTTAATCCGTAACCTCCACATTCGTACCTATGCCTACTTGGGTGAAATGCGTGCTTCCACAAACCCCTTGGCATACTGCGAAGGCGGTTTCTACGGTGGAAACCTAAAAATACATGACAAAATCAAACCTCTTTTGAAAACTGCAACAGCATCCTTTGGAATTACAGCCTTAAATGAGTTGCAGGCGCTGCACAACGGCAAATCCTTAGCAGAAGATGGTCAGTTTGCTATTGATACTTTGGCACACATTAATGAAAAAATCACTCAGTTTAAAGAGGAAGATGGAAACCTCTACGCAATCTATGGAACCCCTGCGGAAAGCCTCTGTGGTTTGCAGGTAACTCAATTCCGTAAAAAATACGGCGTTATTGAAAATGTTTCTGATAGAGCTTATGTAAGCAATAGTTTCCACTGCCATGTAACAGAAGACTTAACACCTATTCAAAAGCAAGACTTGGAAAAACGCTTCTGGGATTTATCCAATGGCGGAAAAATTCAGTATGTAAAATATCCAATTGATTATAATTTAGATGCCATCCGCTCTTTAATCCGTCGTGCAATGGCTCTTGGCTTCTACGAAGGTGTAAACCTTTCCTTGGCTTATTGTGACGACTGTGGTCATCAAGAATTAGAAATGGATGTTTGCCCTAAATGCGGTAGTCATAACCTCACAAAAATTGACCGTATGAATGGCTATCTCTCCTATTCCAGAGTAAAGGGAGACACCCGCTTAAATGAAGCGAAAATGGCAGAGATTGCAGAAAGGAAGAGTATGTAACATATGCGTTATCATAATATAACAAAGGATGATATGCTAAACGGAGAAGGCCTCCGTGTTGTACTTTGGGTCGCAGGTTGCGACCATGGTTGTAAAGGATGCCATAACACTGTTACATGGGACCCAAATGGCGGTATTCCTTTTGATGAGTCAGCACAACATGAGCTCTTCGATGCCTTGAATCATAATTATATCAGCGGGGTAACCCTAAGCGGTGGTGATCCACTTTATATGGGCAATCGCCAGGATATGACCCTTTTAGCTAAAAATATAAAAGAACGCTTCCCCGATAAAAATATTTGGTTATATACAGGTTATCGTTGGGAAGAAATCAGTGCATTGCCCATTATGGAATATATCGATGTTTTGGTAGATGGTCGCTTTGTCGAAGACTTAAAAGATTCAAAGCTTCACTGGAAAGGTAGCTTTAATCAAAGAATCATAGACGTACAAAAATCGAGGAAACATAACTCCCTTTATCTTTATAATGCGGAGTAACAGAAAGGAATTTTTATGGAAACCATCAGAATTAAATACCTTAGTGACAAAATAGAAAAATTACGCTATATTGATGGAAAGTCCGACTGGATTGACCTGCGTGCCGCTGAAAAAGCAGAGTTGAAACAAGGCGA
This sequence comes from Clostridiales bacterium UBA4139, assembly GCA_002380805.1. Classification (GTDB taxonomy): domain Bacteria; phylum Bacillota; class Clostridia; order Lachnospirales; family Anaerotignaceae; genus Chakrabartyella. Next base: position 34,676 of record DFWH01000015.1, read on the forward strand.
ATTCCGCTTGATTCCCTTGGGAATTGCAATGCAGTTGCCAAAAGGCTTCGAGGCGCATATCGTTCCCAGAAGCTCAACCTTCAAAAACTTTGGCGTTATCCAGACAAACCACTGTGGTATTGTGGATGAAAGCTATTGCGGTAATAATGACCAGTGGTTTTTCCCAGCTCTTGCAATGAGGGACACCGTAATTGAAGTAAACGATCGCATTTGCCAGTTTCGTATCTTCGAGCATCAGCCTGCGATTTCTTTTGAAGAAACAGAGAACCTAGGCAATGAAGATAGAGGCGGTATCGGCTCCACAGGAAAACAATAAAAGAATGCATTATTAGGGGAATTCAACCTTCATTGAATTCCTCTTTTTTATTGGGAACCACCGCTTCATTCGCTATAATATTCCATAAAACAGAAATGATTTCATTCAATCAAAAAGAGACTATTTGGATTACACCACAGAAAATCTCTTAACACAGACTTTCATAGCCCAGGGGAATGCCTACGGTTGTGGTGGCATCTATATCGTTCATCCCTTACTCAAGAGGGTTTTTAAATGCTTTAATATTAAGCTTCACTGAAACTCCACTGGCCAAGCAACGCGGCCTAATTCAACAATAGATTTAAGTACTATGGCCACCGAAGAAAAATCCAAAATATTGGATACTCTCAATCCTGGAGCAATTTTACAACTTCCCAGTCACATTATGATGCTCCTAGGCAAAGATGATAGGGAGTATTATGTTATTAGCTCCTTGGGATCATTTGTATCTCAAATAGCAACAGACAAAACCAACGTTATCCCCAACACTGTAATGGTAACCACATTATCAACCCTGGGAGGAAACGGAAAAACGTGGTTACAATCTTTAACAACCACAGTCTCCGCGAAATAACCCATACGCCCATTAAAAAACCTCTGATTTCTATAAAATCAGAGGTTTTAGTTTCTCTTAAATTATTTGATAGGAGCAACTGCACCACCATAAGTATTGGTGATAAAATCTGCTACTGTCTGACCCTTTAATACTTCAAGGAAAGTAACCAACTCAGGTCTTGTTTCATTGCCTGTGTTTACAGCAATAATGTTTGCATAAGTTGTAGCTGCTAAGGAATCTGCCGCTTCAATTGCCAAGGCATCTTCTGTTTTCAGGCCGTTCTGCATAGCATAGTTACCATTGATAACAGCCAAGCTTAAATCACCAATAGATAAAGGCAATTGCGCTGCTTCCATCTCAATGATTTCGATGTTTTTAGGATTTTCTTTAATATCTAATTTTGTTGCAGAAATACCAGCTTCAGGATTCAACTTAATCAAACCGTTTGCCTCCAACAACAACAGAGCACGACCACCATTTGTACCATCAGCAGGGATACCAATTTTTGCGCCGTCAGGCAATTCAGCCAAATCTGTAACTGTTGTGCTATAAATGCCCATTGGTTCATAGTGAACAGCTCCCAGGTTTACAAGTTCTGTGCCATGTTCCTGGTTAAAGGAATCTAAGTAAGGTTCATGCTGGAAGTAGTTTGCATCCAAGTCCCCACTGTCCAAAGCCAAGTTAGGCTGAACATAGTCAGTAAATTCAACGATTTCCAAGTTGATTCCCTTTGCCGCCAATTCTTCTTTCGCAGCATTTAAAATTTCAGAGTGGGGTGTTGGGGATGCACCAATTTTCAATGTCACTGCCCCTGTTTCATCACCTGTAGCTTCTGCTTCCCCTGCGTTTCCCGCTTCATTTGTTTTACCGCCGCATCCTGCAACGCCTAATGCCAAAGCTCCTGTTAATAATAATGCAAAAAATTTCTTCATAATATCCATCCTCCTCATTTATCTCGCTCATATATTTTGAAACCCTCTGGTTTACAAACGTTTGTCCGTTCTCTTTGAAATCTGCATGCCTACTTCTTGTAAAACCTGTACAATGATAACAAGCAGTATAACCATGATGTACATAATATCGGATTGACCTCTATGATAACCATAGTTGATTGCGATAGCACCCAATCCGCCACCACCGATAAATCCAGCCATAGCAGAATACCCTAATATTGTTGTAACAGCAATGGCACTACCAACCAATAATGATGGTTTTGCCTCTGGCAAAAGAACCTTTACTAGAATTTGCATTGGTGATGCCCCCATAGACTGGGCTGCCTCAACCACACCTTTTTCAACTTCTTTCAAAGAAGACTCAACCAATCTTGCAATAAAAGGTGCCGCTGCCACCAAAAGCCCAACAATTGCCGCCTTAGGCCCAATGGTAGTCCCTACCACCATCTTAGTGAAAGGCATAATTGTTAACATCAAAATCAGGAAGGGAACGGAGCGAACAATATTGATAATCACCCCTAATATTTGATGTATGATAGGCATAGGTCTTACGCCATCCTTATCAGTCATTACCAAAATCAATCCCATAGGTAGCCCAATTAAGTATGCAAAGAAAGTAGACACAATAGTCATATAAATACTTTCCCAAAATGCGGAGCCAATTAAAGCCAACAATCCCTCCTTAAACATACGCAACCTCCTCTACCTCAACATTTCTTTCCTTCAAATATGCTAACATCTTTTCTCTTGTCTCTTTACTCTCAGGCAATTGAATCATCATCTGGCCATATACCTTGCCTTCAATCATACGGGTATTTCCCGATAGAATATTCACTACTGCGTTACATTCGATCATCATGCCACCCAAGATTGGCTCTCCCGAACTTCCACCTCTAAATACCACACGGTAACAGTTTGGAATAGCCCCTTCAAAGGCTTCTCTGTTCTTCCCTTCATGATAAACCAGTTCTCTACCTGCCTGTGTTTTTGGTGCGCGGAAAATTTCCTCCACACTTCCCATCTCTGCAATCTGCCCACCATCAATAATGGCAACACGATTGCAAATCTCCTGAATTACACTCATCTCATGGGTAATTACGACGATAGTAATCCCCAACCGTTCATTAATATCCTTTAAAAGGCGTAGCACTCCCGCTGTTGTGTTTGGATCAAGGGCACTGGTTGCCTCATCACACAAAAGAACCTTTGGCTCAGTCGCCAGAGCTCTGGCAATGGCAACTCTTTGTTTTTGTCCTCCTGAAAGTTGGGATGGATATGCACCAAGCCTTTCGCCTAGCCCAACTAATTCTAATAGCTCAGTAGCTCTTGCTTTCGCCTTATCCTTAGAAACGCCGGAAATCTCTAATGGAAAGCATACATTTTCCAACGCTGTCCTCTGCATTAATAAGTGAAACTGCTGAAATATCATTCCCATGGAGTGACGTTGCTGTCTTAATTCCTTTTCTGGCAAACAGGTTAACTCTGTCCCATCAAGGTAAACCCGCCCCTCTGTTGGTCTTTCCAGTAAGTTAATGCAGCGAACCAATGTACTCTTTCCCGCACCACTCATTCCGATAATACCAAATACTTCTCCCTTTTGGATCTCTAAGTCAACGTTCTTAAGTACCTCCAAGGAGCCTCTTTTCTGAGGAAAGCTTTTTGAAATACTTTCTAAATGAATCATAATTTCTTTGTTTCCCATACTTTTACCACCTTTTCTTTCAGCATGCCATAAGAAGTTCATCGCTGTTTGAACACTACCTGTGCTCACCACACGATACAAAAAATATTTAAAAGCAATACTAGTATTTGCTTTAACGTAAAATATAATTGATGTACTTTTTTAGGGTCGTCTTACACCTTTTGCTGAGTAAGCTATCATAAAAAATCAGCCTCTCCTTGCCTCAGGTATGTTGAAAGCAAATAAAAAAGCCCTCATCCCTAAGACATTCCTGTCAAAGGGACGAGAGCATATGCTTCGTGATACCACCCTAATTCACTATAACTTCGCAGTTATAGCCTCTGCAAGTACGGGCAAAATACTATGCCGATACTCCGTCGCTATCACGGGCTTTCCCGTCGTAGCCTAAAGGTTACCCCTCTCGGTACGCAGCTCCAAGACCATCTTCCACCTTTTCCGAATTTCCTCCTTCTCAGCTTATAGGAGGTTCTCTGTAAAACCATTCAAGATGTACTCTTCTTTTCTTAGCTTTTCTCAATATAGATGAACTACCCTCATTATACAAATTTCAAGGTCTTTGTCAATACAAAAACTTTTTGTTTTAACAAATAAACATAAGCACCGATTAGCAATTTGCACAAAAACTAATTTGTATTTTATGCAATATTTATGTTTCTATTCCCATTTTGTACTGATAAAAAAATATTAACCGTTTTTTGTTCTTCATTCAAAAGTTTTTTCTGCAAAAGAATCATCCATTCTTCACAATTTTTCACTCCGCAGCCGTTTCACTTTCCTCCGCTGTTCCTGTGCTAACCTTTCCATACTGGTCAAAGGCGATATCGTGGTAGATAAAACTCTCTATCATATCCGCTGCTTGGTCAATATCATACACAAAATACCAAACCCCACCAATGGTTTGTCCCCCTGATTTAATGTTATCATTGGGCATTCCCGCTTGCTCCAAGGAAAGACCGCCTTTCATCCCTACCGAGGCAACCTTCAAAATCTCATCATTGCTCAAAGATGTCTCCACCATTGGTGAAAATTTCTTAACATAAGAGGGATATAATAGTGGATTAATTTCCAAAGCCTTTTGGAACAAACACTCTAAAACCTTTCGCTGTCTTTCCCCACGCACCACATCACCGCCAATTTTTCTGATGCGGGAGTAGCTAACAGCCTGTGGCCCAGTCAGGTGAACCAAGCCCGATTCCTGTAATTTTTCGCCCTTTAACAAATAGTTGTTAATCTGGTAACGCTCTTCCTCTGTTACCTCCAGCTCAATGCCACCCATTTCATCAATGACATCTGCCAAAGAGTCAAAGTTTACAGAAACGTAATCTGTTATATCCAAATCGAAATTCTCGTTTATTGTCTGAATTGCCAATTCCGGTCCGCCATATGCATACGCATGGTTGATCTTTGTTTTGCCGTGATTGGGAACATCCACATATGTATCTCTTGCTACGGAAATCAACTTTATCTTTCCCGTCTTTCCGTTTACCGATGCAATCATAATCGCATCAGAGCGTCCCTTATTTTCTTCATTCTGAGAGTCAATCCCAAACAAAGCCACATTCATAATTTTTTGATTCCCGTATACACCCAAATCCTCATTTACAGATAGGGAACTTTCATCAACACTTTGGCGATTCAGCCCACCAATGGTATATACAAAAACCCCATAAAGTATAGCCAAAAGACCACAAAGCCCCATTAGGGTCAGCATAAGTGTTTTAAAGTACAATTTCCAGAGTTTCTTATCCATTAAGGAATATCATCCTTTCTACTTGTTTCGTCAGAGTTGTTTCTAATTATATTCCTCTCTAGGAAAAAAAACAATAAAAAATCCCTTAATACGACCATTCAGCACAATATAACATTTTAATCAAATTCTTCCATCTGTGTTTCTGCCCTTTTACAAAATAAAAAGGTGGTATCTATCGCTATGATATATACCACCTAAATGAACCTTACTCTATTCAGTTATCTCAATCCTTGATTTCTTCCCAAATTCCAGCCTTATTGTACAGCTGATAAAAATGGTTGGTGGGCCCTACTCCCTTACCAATATCCAAAGCATGTTCGATTGCTACCGTAATATAATCTTTGGCAATACGTACTGATTCTTCCACAGATTTTCCCTTTGCCAAGTTTGCCGCAATCGCAGATGATAATGTGCATCCAGTACCATGGGTATTTTTTGTTTCGATCCTGTCAGAATGCAACGTAATGATTTTTTCACCATCAAATAATAAATCTGTGGCATCATCCTCCAAGTGGCCACCTTTGATTAACACATTCTTAGCGCCCATCTGATAGATCACTCTTGCTGCTTGCTCCATGGAGGGCAAATCATTAATTTTCAGCCCTGTTATAACCTCTGCCTCTGGCAAGTTAGGTGTTACCACATACGCCAAGGGAATCAACCGCTTAATCAATGTGTCCTTTGCCTCTGGCTGCATTAAGTCAAAGCCACTTTTGGAGATCATTACGGGGTCCACTACAACATTTGTTGCATGATGCTCCTGCAACTTATCTGCAATGGCATTGATTGTTTCAATTTGAGAAACCATACCAATTTTAACGGCACTCACCTGAATGTCGGAATAAATGGCATCAATCTGACCGCGGATGATTTCAGGTGTAATATCCTGACAGCCGAAAACCCCTTGGGTGTTTTGAACGGTTACTGCTGTGATTACGCTCATGCCGTATGTACCCTGGGCAGAGAATGTTTTTAAGTCTGCCTGTATACCTGCGCCACCACAAGTATCAGAACCTGCTATCGTTAAAACGTGCTTCATATTACCAACCTCCTAATTAAAAAAGATATACCTGTTATTCATTTAACAAATTCTAGTGATTCAACCAACTTTTTTCCCTCACAATTTCTTTAAAAGAAACTAATACAGGAAATTAACCCCATCTCTTAGCAACCATAATGGCCACGAGCTTGAATTCTCTCCTTAAATACCCATCCAACAAACTCTTGTCGTTGTTGTTTATCATCTTCCGTACACTTCTGATATTTTCCGGCTTTGAGGCCCCTCTCCAAATCACCGTAATATCGAAAACTGAAAAATTCGTTTAAAAAAGGCACAGCCACGATGTCTCGTTTGCTGTGCCCGTTTTCGCAAGTGATACGCTTCCCTACGCTGGTATAATCCAGATCAGGTAAAAGGGTAACAAGCAAATATGCTTGATTCTCAGCCAAACTTGGCACCCCCAGCAAAAATTGATTCCATTCATTTACAAAATAGCACGATTTATACCCTCTGTCAAGGATGAAATTAAGCACTAACTCCTAAGAGCGTAGCCATCTGCGCCAAAGGAACATAAACTTCTCCATCCACTAAAATGGGATAAACTTTTGTTTCCTTTCCATTGTAAATCAACCGAAAATCTGCTCTTTCCATAACCAACTTTCCACTATGGTTTAATAACAATTCATTCCCCAATGAGGTAAACGTCCTGCCAGAAAATAAACTCAAAGTTCTATTTTTGCTGTCAAATTCAGCGGAAAATCCCTTTCCTACCTTTGACAATTGACGCAATGGCACATAACCTTCATTAAAAATTTGTAATGTGTCCAAAGTAAATGCCTTCTCACCAAAATTCATTGTTTTCTGTATGACCTGCCTGCTATCAGAAAGTCCAACCCATTCTAGCTCATAAGGTTTAATACGGTCTGTATAGATTCCATCCACACCCATTGCCAATAACTCTTCAAACTGCTTGTACCGGTTTATGGTATGGGCATAGACCTTGATGCCCTTTGCATGGAGGGTCTCCACCACCGTTTGCGTCACGCGCTCTTTTTGTATGGTGACAGTGCCAATTCCTTTTGCTGCACAAAAATCTGCAATTTCCCCATAGTTTGGATTACTGTTTAAATAAAGAGTATATATCCACTCTTGAAATGGATATATGTTATTTACCCAATCATACATTTCTTCATGATAAATTTGTGGAACAATTCGTTCCAAAACATCAGGTTCTCCCATGGCTTCTGCAATCTTTTTCAAATCGCCAAATTGCTTTTGAACGGTTGCCTGATCCGTCTCCTTCGTATCCGTTATGATATAAACATCGGGATACTCCACCATCAGCCCTAAAACATCAACCGCTGTGATAGGAGTTTGATCATAAATGATTTTACTACTCTGATAGGTGTTTTTATCCATCACCAATGGGGCATTTGCATCCTGCTCCAAACGATAATAGGTTCCATCTTCTTCAAAATCATGACGGGCAACCAGAATACCGTCAGATGTGTAGGTAAAATCAACTTCTAAAGCCCGAAAACCATTTCCCCAAGATGCTTCAAAGGCCTCCTTTGAGTTTGTTTCTATCTTTCCGTCAACCTCACCCAGTGCATGGGCAATCAATGGGTTTCCCTGCTGCCATCCTCCATAAACGGTGAGCGGCAGGGCAGTTCCTAGCATAGTTGCCAACATTACTGCTGTCATTCTTTTGCCAAACATTCCCTTCCCTCCCTTAAAAAAACAAAGAACGGGGATAATCTCCCCGTTTCTTATTATTCTTCTTCGTCGTCAAATAATTCATTGAACGCTTCAGATACTTTGTCAAACATTGCATCCTCTTCAATTACATTCAATTCGATTTCTTCGCCAATTTCCTTGTATTCATACAACAACACGGTTTCATCTTCCAAGGGCATTAATGCGATAAATTCCTTGCCTTCAATGCCTTCAACTTGAAATACGCCAAGAATACCACATTCCATTTCTGTATCGTCATCCAGTGTTAAAAACATTGTTTCTAATTCCATCTCTTCGTGATCGTGATCATGACCACATCCACAATTATCACACATATTTCGTACCTCCTTTAGGTAAAAAAATTTACCTATATATCATACCCTATTCTGGGCGTTAGGACAATCACTTTTTTTGGTTTTGCAATCTATTTTTCTCTTTTTCCGCCTGCTTTTTCGCCTTTGCAGCAAAAAATCCCAAATTTTCTTTTTTATCTTCAGGCTTACCTTTCTTTTTGTTACCTGCCTTTTGCTGAACAGAGAGCGTTTTCTTCACTGGCCTTTCATCATGCACAGCTTTTTCATCAAAATCTCCCTCTTTTACATCCTTATTTCTTTTAGGTTTGTCTAAGTCCTTTACAGTTTTTACACTGTCTATCAGCTTGCCAAAAGACATTTCTTTCTGTATAAACTGAAGCCCCCATACCTTTTCATACTTATGCACCCATCTTCTCTCATAGGGTGTTACTAGCGTAATGGCCACACCTTGGCTTCCATTTCGACCACATCTGCCCGCTCTGTGTAAATAATGAGTAGGCTCCTCAGGAACATCCAAATTGATAATATGGGTTACCCCCTCAATATCAAGCCCTCTAGCCCCAATATCTGATGCTACTAAAACCTGAATCCTTCCCTGACGAAAATCATCCAGGGCATTCTTTCGATCCATTTTGCCAACTTTTCCATAAATCCCTGCTGCCTTTATTCCATGAAAGCAAAGCTTATCTACGGTTACCTCAATATTTTCAGGGTTATTTAAAAATACGATAGCTCTTTCTGGTTTCTCTCCAGCCAGAATTTTTCTAATTTGTACAAATTTTTCACGCTGTGTTGTTAATATATAATAATGGGAAATGCCTTGAGGCACTAAGCTCCCAGTTTTAGCCTCAACAAACAAAGCATTTTCAGTCATAAGCTGCTTCCCGCGAGCCTTTGTTTCCTGCCCTACCGAGGCGGATAATAACACAACCTGCCGTTCCTTTAATGTGGATTTTACAACTCCTTCCACGTCGTTGAAGTGTCCGTCCTCCAAAAGACGATCTCCCTCATCCAATACAATGGTTTTCACCAAATGAGCGGGAATCTTTTTTCGCTTAATCAAGTCTAAAATTCGTCCTGTGGAGCCAATAATAATCCTTGGTTTCTCTCTAAGTTTTTCAATCTGACGTTTCACGCCTGCCGAACCAATAATTAGCATACATCCAACATCCATCCCGCTATTCTTTTCCAAAAGCTCCGCTTGATGAAAAACCTGGGCTGCTAGTTCATGGGTGGGCGTTAAAATAATTGCCTGAACACCTTTAACGTTCAAATCTAGGCGTTCAAAAATAGGCAAAAGATACGCTAATGTCTTACCCGATCCAGTTTCCGAGCGTCCAATAACATCCTTCCCCGATAAAATCAAAGGTATCATATGCTGTTGTATTTCTGTGGGTGTTTCGATCTCTTGCTTTGCCAGTGCATCCACCAAAACGGGAGATATCCCAATTTTTTCAAATTTACTTTCCATGTTCTATTCCTTCCTTATTTAAAAGAACAAGCCTTTTCATCTATTATTCCAATTATAGCTTGTTTTTATCAGTGTGTAAATAAAATCATTAGATACTTTCATCATTGGAAAAGTACTCAATAATCCCCAGATAAATGGCCCACGCCAGCTTATCTTGATACGCCTCATCATTTAAAAGTGCCTCTTCCCCACGGTTGGAGAGAAACCCACATTCCACAATAACCGCTGGAATTTCGGTGGTGCGCAATATGTAATAATCGCTATTTTGTTTTGCCTGACGCTTATTTTCACCATCTACGTTGGTTTTCAAGCTATCCTGCACTAACTCAGCCAGTTTCTTACCATCTTCACTGGATTTGTGGTAAAAAACCTGGGCACCTTTTACCCCGGAGGATGGAAAAGCATTTTGATGAATGCTTACCAATATATCTCCTGAGTTTTCATTGGCAATTTTTTTCCGTTCTGCCATATCCGTTTTTTTCCCCTTGCCTAATGCCTCATCCGTTGCGCGGGTAACAAGAACCGTTGCACCCCCTTGTTCCAAATATTGTTGTAACTTTCCCATAATTTTCAAATTAATTTGCTTTTCATCATCCCCAGTGGTTCCCGTCTTACCAGGGTCCCAACCGCCATGGCCTGCATCCAAAATAACCACTTTTTGATCCACAGGAAGCATTACTCTTGCACTTTTATGATTTTCTACAACCGATGCACAAAAGCATAACCCAATCACTGCACATAAACAAAAAATACCACTTTTCTCTTTGACGGAAAATCTTCCTTTCATTTGTCCGCCCCCCTTTCTTAATAACCTTATGAAGAAACACAAAAAAACTTTCTTTAATTCTGTTTTTCATAAGAATATCTCTATGAAAATTTCGCATCCTCCATTCGCCAGTCTATCCGCACACTCTTAATTTTTACTTTTAATCATTATTTGTTTTGGTTTTTGCACCTATCTCTACTTTATTTAATGCCAAAGTCTTTAAATAACCCATTTTCATTCCTTTTGACCCAAAATAAAAATAGCATCTTTTTATAGAAAAGCCATTTTTACTAGGTTGTCCTTTGGCAACTATTCCGAACCATCTTTTCTCTTCCCCTTTTTTTCAGCAGCATCTGTACATTTTGCCAAAGATTTCACAAAACCTTTCAAACTTTTTGCCCGTTCCTCCAAAAAAAACGTCCCACGCAAGAAAATCCCCCATTTATGTTGACGGTTTCTCTCAAGGTGTTATAATTCTTCTATGACAAAATTTGTACATTTGACCACCCTATAAAGACAGGACGTCAAATGTCCCATATCAAATTATTTTAGGAGGCTTATTTTATGGAAAAAAGAGTATTCAATTTCTCAGCAGGACCATCCATGCTGCCCGTAGAAGTATTAGAACAAGCGCAACGTGAGCTTGTATGTTATCCTTCCTGTGGCATGTCAGTAATGGAGATGAGCCATCGATCTAAAATGTTTGAATCCATCTTAGCAAAAGCAAAAGCAGATTTAAAAGAATTGATGAACATCCCTGATAACTACAAAATTTTATTCCTTCAAGGTGGTGGCTCTACACAGTTTGCCATGATCCCCATGAACTTAATGAATAAAAATAAAAAGGCTGATTACGTTGTAACAGGCCAGTGGGCGAAAAAAGCCGCTGAAGAAGCAAAAAAATACGGCCAAGTTAACATCGTAGCTACCTCCGCTGATACGACCTTTAATCGCATCCCCGAATTAGACCCTTCTAAATTCGATAAAGATGCTGATTATTTCTATATTACTTTGAATAACACAATTTATGGCACCCGTTGGACTGAGTTGCCTGATACAGGCGATATCCCCTTGGTGGGTGATATGTCATCCTCCATTCTTTCCGAGGAAATTGACGTTTCTAAGTTCGGTTTGCTTTATGCAGGCGCACAAAAAAATCTTGGGCCCGCTGGTGTAACCGTTGTTATTATCCGTGAGGATTTGATGGGTAATGCTATGGACTTCACACCTACAATGCTCCGTTATGACATTCATGCCGAAAACGATTCTATGTATAACACCCCACCTACATATGGCATCTATTTTATGGGGCTTGTATTCGATTGGGTAAAACGTCAGGGCGGCGTGGCAGCACTTCAAAAAATCAATGAGCATAAAGCTGCTTTGCTTTATGATTACTTAGATGCTTCTTCTTTGTTTAAAGGGACTGTTGTTCCAAAGGACCGTTCCCTAATGAATGCCCCCTTTGTTTTGCCAACGGATGAGTTAAATGCAAAATTCATCAAAGAAGCAGAAGCACTGGGCTTTGTTAACCTGAAAGGTCACCGTACTGTTGGTGGTATGCGTGCAAGTATGTACAACGCTATGCCCGTAGAAGGCGTAGAACAGCTGGTGGCTTTTATGAAAAAATTTGAAATGGAAAACAAATAAGGAGATTATCATGTTTACAATTCGTACATTAAATAATATCGCACCGGTTGGATTACATAAACTGCCGGACAAACATTTTAAAATAGACAATAATGCAGAAAATCCAGATGGTATCATCCTGCGTAGCTTTGATATGCACAGCATGGAATTAAATGAAAACTTGATGGCAGTGGCACGTGCCGGTGCTGGCACAAATAATGTTCCCGTTGAGCGCTGTTCTCAAAGGGGTATCCCCGTTTTCAACGCTCCTGGCGGAAATGCCAATGCTGTAAAAGAGTTGGTTCTTACGGGCCTTTTAATATCTTCCCGTCGTGTTGTTGATGGCTCCCAGTGGGTGCAATCCATTGCTAACAGCGATACTTTGGAAAAAGATATTGAGGCGGGCAAGAAAAACTTTGTTGGCCCAGAAATTTTAGGCAAAACCTTGGGCGTAATTGGCTTGGGTGCCATTGGAGTTTTGGTGGCAAATGCAGCCCTTGATTTGGGAATGGACGTAATCGGTTACGATCCTTTTCTCTCCTTAGAATCTGCTTGGCATCTTTCCCCTTCTGTGGAAAAGGCTGACTCTATGGAAGAAGTCGTTGCAAAGAGTGACTATATCACCATACATATTCCCTTGAACGGAAAAACAAAAAACACCTTTAATGATGATTTATTTGCAAAAACAAAGAAAGGTGCTCGTCTATTAAACTTTGCAAGAGGTGGCTTGGTGGATAATACTGCCCTGTTAAAAGCTTTGGAAGAAGGTACTATCTCTCGATATATCACTGACTTCCCCGAAAAAGAACTGCTTGGGCATGAAAACATCATCGTCACACCTCACCTTGGGGCATCCACTCCCGAGTCCGAAGAAAATTGTGCAGTTATGGTTGCAGAGGAACTTAGGGATTACCTGTACTTTGGTAATATCAAAAACTCTGTAAACTTTCCAAACTGTACAGTACCCTACAATGGAAAACCTCGTATCGCCGTTTCCCATAGAAACATTGTAAATATGATTGGCCAGTTGGGTGCTGTGTTTACAAAGTATAGCATCAATATCGACAAGCTGGTAAATAACTCAAAAGGCGAATTGGCTTACAATATAATTGTTTGTGATAACTTGCCTGAAAATGAGGCAGACTTAATTAAAGATTTATATGCCATCAACAGCGTCATTAAAGTACGTTTATTGAAATAAGGAGGACAAATATTATGGCTACCATCAGACCCTTTATGGGCATACGTCCCCAGGCAGAATATGCCGAGGCAGTGGCCGCCCTGCCCTACGACGTAATGAATAGTGAAGAAGCAAGAGAAATGGTAAAAGGGAAGCCTTACTCCTTTTTGCATATTGATAAGGCTGAGGTGGATTTACCTCAGGATACAGACATTTACAGCGATGCTGTTTATGCAAAAGCCAAAGAAAACTTAGAAGATATGATTGCACAGGGTGTCTTTATGCAGGACTTGCTGCCCAATTTGTATATCTACCGTCTAACCATGAATGGGAAAAGTCAAACTGGCCTTGTTGCCTGCACTTCTATTGATGAATATTTGAACGGCACCATCAAAAAGCATGAATTGACCCGTGCTGATAAGGAAGCTGACAGAATCCGTCATGTGGACACTTTGAACGCAAACACAGGCCCCATCTTCTTAGCCTATAAAAATAACGAAACAGCCCGGGTTATCATTGAAGGCTGGAAAGCAAGCAACCAGCCCGTATATGATTTTGTTTCCGAAGATGGCATAGGACATACTGTTTGGGTGGTTGATAGCGATACAGAAATCGGGATTCTTGTTGACTCTTTCCGCCAAGTTGAAAATCTATATATTGCAGATGGGCATCACCGTAATGCCTCCGCCGTAAAGGTTGGCTTAAAAAGAAGAGAATTAAAAGAACTCTATACAGGTGAGGAAGAATATAACTATTATCTTTCTGTACTTTTCCCTGCGGATGAGTTGAAAATTATGGACTATAACCGTGTTGTAAAAGACTTAAACGGTCATACATCCGAAGAATTTCTTGCCCTTCTCACCACAAAATTTGAAGTGGCACCCTATTTGGGTGAAGGCCAGCTAAAGCCTGTGCAGCCTCATCAGTTTGGTCTGTACTTAGAAGGTAAATGGTTCTCCTTAACAACAAAAAGAGAAGTCTTATCTGATGACCCCGTTTTAGGGTTGGATGTTTCTATTTTGCAAAAAGAAGTATTAGAGCCTATTTTGGCTATTGGTGACCCCCGTACAGATAAACGCATTGATTTTGTCGGCGGCATCCGTGGCTTAGCAGAGCTTGAAAAAAGGGTTGATAGCGGCGAAATGAAGCTGGCATTCTCCCTCTATCCAACTTCTATGGATGAATTAATGAGCGTGGCTGATGCAGAGCGCATTATGCCTCCAAAATCCACATGGTTTGAACCTAAACTAAGAAGTGGTCTTTTCCTCCACGATTTGGGCGAATAAAATACAACTCCAGGCATTGGCTAATAACCAATACCTGGAGTTTTTTTATTAAAAAAATCTTGTTTTTCTCTTTATTTCATAGAATAAAAATTTCTCTTTCCCACATACTAAATCGAAAGGAGGGATAACTATGAACAAATTTACAACAGGTCTTTTACTTGGCGGCGTTGCAACTATGGCTGGTATTTCTTATTTGATGCAAGATCAAAAAGCATATCGCAAAATGATGAAAAAAGGCAAAAAAATGGCAGTGAAAGCCGAAGAAGTTATTGATGATATGATGGATGATTTAATTGAAAAATAACCGAAAAAAATAACGACCACACATTTTTGCTGGTCGTTATATATTCTTCTCTTCATTTGCCAATTTTTGATAAGACAGCTTTTTATGGCTGTCTTATTTTTCATACTCCACCCGAATCAAATTATTCTTTAATTTCCCACAAGCAGGTTCCATTTTTATCTAAATACATTTTTTTATCCGCAACCTCCAGCAATTGTTCAATGCATTCATGTGTTCCAACAAAATCAGCACTATATGCAATGCCAAAGTCAGCTGTAATCCTATAATCTTTGGAAGTATTAATTCTTATCTCATTTTCCATCTTATCCTTAGCTATCTGAATCACCTTATCTGCGCTCTGACGCTGGCAATTTGTCAGAATTATTAAAAATTCATCTCCACCCATACGGACCACAGCCCCACCATCATGGATGCTAGCATGCAACACATTTGCCACCTGAACCAAAACAGCATCCCCCACAGAATGACCAAATGTATCATTTATATTTTTAAAATCATGTAAATCCACCATGATAAACGTAATTGTTTTTACGGGTTCCCCCTGATTGTGATACAAAAACATCCTTTCATCAAAAAACCTACGATTATACACCTTTGTTAATGGATCCTCATATATTTTTTTCTCAACCATGGCAATTCTCTTTGCAAATGTATTCCGTCCGTAGGCCTCAAAAAACACCTCATCGGTCATCATACAAAGTATTTCAATAACAAACCGATGGATGGTTCCAACCCCCATCAAAACCTCAATTGGCTTCGCCACCACAAAATAAACTTCGTCATTCACAAATTCAAATTTTGTTAATCGTTCATCCAGTTGAAGGGCGTGTACGCTTATACAGTTCTCACAACGCTCTTCTTTATTCCAAACCTTATGACAAACATATTTTTCCCAACCAATCTGCTCGTTCTCCTTAAAAAACAACACCCTACGCTTTATGGGATCTACCAAACGAACTTTATCGAATATTTGGGATAAATCATCTATGTATCTTTGTAACTCTCCTATACTATAACTCATTACAAACGCCTCCATATTCTTTCACGAATGGTTCTATCGTCATTGAGTATTCCATGATGATGTCTCCTTTCTTCTATGTTCGTTTGTTTTCTTTCCTAACGAAAACTTTAGAGTAATATTGAAAAACGATAACCACTAACTTCAGCGATTATCGTTTTCATAAATCAGTACGACTGTCCATTGTCCACAAGTCGCATGTTATTGAATTTCTTATTCCTTTGTTTCTTCTATTTTCAGTTTTGCCTCATCAGAAGGTTCGCCCTCACTGGGCTCTCCTTCTACCAGCTGATCGGCAACCTCATTTGCTTCTTTGTTGTCCTCATCTTCTTCATCCCAAGAGTCAAAATCAACATCACCAAAGGTTGATTTTAAGAAACTCTCTGCATCATCAATTTGGCTCAACTGATCCTGCAAGGAATTCAAAACAGATTCCACATTTCGTGCATATTCTTCTTCATCTTGAGAAACGGCATTTCCCAAAAGAGGGATTTCCATTTCTTGCGTTGTTTCCTGTTCTACATCCTGCTCTTCCATGTCCTGGTTGTCAACGTCGTCCCAGTCCTCAGCCTGATCTCTTGCTTTCTTTTCTTTCATTCTTTCTCTATAATTTTTCACATCAGCTTTCAAACCATCCATCATTTCCGCCATGCGAAATGCCGCACTTCTTACCGCTGGTTCAAAATCTTCAGCCTTTTCGGAAACCTTATTTGCCACATCCTTTACAACAGGCTGAATTTTTTCTGCCTGCTCACCCACTGCCTTGGCAACAGAATTAAAGGCCTCTCCAGCCTTACCTAAAGCATCGCCCATGGTCTTGCTGATCTTTTCTTTATCAAGACCCATACCGCTTTGCAACGTTGCCAACAGGCGCTCTGCCTCCTCAGCATTAATAATGCCTTTTTCTAACATATTTAAAATTGCCATTCGTTCGTCCTTCATAGGTCGTTCCTCCTTTTGCTTGGAATTAATACAAATAGTATATTCATCGGGCCGATCCCCGCTTTTACCAAAAGCAAATAAAATACTTTCAACGATACGTCTGGATGCTTGTCCATCACCAAAGGGATTTTTCGCCTGAGCCATCTTTGCATAGGCTTGCTCATTATCTAAAAGTTCCTTGGCTGTTGTATAAATTTTTTCCTCATCGGTTCCAACAAGCTTTAATGTACCAGCTTCAACCCCTTCAGGTCTTTCCGTAACATTACGCAATACCAAAACAGGCTTACCCATTGAAGGAACTTCCTCTTGCAGTCCACCGCTATCAGTCAAAACCAAATAGGATCGGCACATCAAATTATGCATATCCTTTAAATCCAGAGGATCCGTTAGGTGAATCCGCTCTGTTTGGCCAAGTATCCTGTTTACCGGCTCCATAACCGCAGGGTTTTTGTGCACAGCATAAACAACTTCAATATCAGGATATTCTTCTACCAAGCGCTTTACACTGCGACAAATATTTTCCAAAGGCTCCCCAAGATTTTCTCTCCTGTGGGCAGTCATGGCAATGACACGTCTATTTTTAAAATCAATGTGATTTAGCTCGTCCACAGTAAAAGTATATTCCTCTTCAATGGTATGGGCTAAAGCATCGATAACTGTATTTCCTGTCACAAAAATGGTACTCTCATCAACATTTTCTTTCAAAAGGTGTTCCTTTGCCAAAGGAGTAGGTGAAAAATGCAAATCTGTTAATGCTCCTGTTAATCGACGGTTCATCTCCTCCGGGAAAGGTTGATATTTATCATAGGTGCGCAGTCCCGCTTCCACATGACCTACTTTCGTTTGGTTGTAATACGCAGCCAAAGCCCCCGCAAAAGTAGTAGAAGTATCGCCATGAACCAATACGATATCTGGCTTTTCCTTCGCCATCACCTCTTCCAAGCCGGTTAGTGCTCTAGTTGTAATTCCCGCCAAAGTTTGACGTGTCTGCATAATATCCAAGTCATACGCAGGATGCAAATCAAAGATTTCTAAAACCTGATCCAACATTTCTCTGTGTTGGGCAGTTACACAAACAATGCTTTCTATCTGTTCATTTTTTTCCAGTTCCTTTACAAGGGGGGCCATTTTAATTGCCTCTGGCCTTGTTCCGAAAACACTCATCACTTTAATTTTATTCATCTTTCGAGCCGCGCTCCTTTTATATCTATTTTGAGCAATATTTTTTATTTAATGTAATTAGTTATAGAACCGATGCCATCAATTTCACATCTAACCACATCACCTTTTTGCAAAAATTTAGGGGGGTCAAATCCCATGCCAACACCTGCCGGTGTTCCCATAGCAATAATTGTACCTGCTTTTAAGGTCATTCCCTGAGAAAGCTTGCTAATAACCTCTGCAATGCCGGTAATCATCATGGAAGTATTGCTATCTTGTCTTAATTCATCATTTACATAACAACGAATCCCCAAAGCTGGAGGGTTTTCAAATTCATTTTTGGAAACAATCCAAGGTCCCATGGAAGTAAAATTATCTAAGCTCTTGCCAAAGTACCACTGTTTATGAGCAGTCTGCAAATTTCTTGCACTAAAATCATTTACGATTGTATACCCAAACACATAATCAAAGGCATCTTTTTCTGCAACATCTTTTGCATCCTTGCCAATAACAACGCCCAATTCAACTTCGTAATCCATACCATCTACGATATCCCAATGGCCATCAACCATCTCTTCATCGGCAGCAGCAACATTTACACGCTTAGAAAAGAAAATAGGAACCGGTCTTTCACCACCAAAGGCCTCACCGTGAAATTTTGCCGCTTCTTCAGCATGGGCATAATAATTAATCCCCAGACAAATCAAATCCTGTTTAGGCTCAGGAATAGGAGAAATAACTTTTAACTCTCTAATGGGGATACCCCTCATCAATTCCTTATTCTTTTTTAGCTTTTTTTCCTTTTCTGGTGTCATCAAATCTAAAAATTCATTCATGTTATGCGCAGTACAACCCAAGTAATTTACAGGTACTACTTCAGATCCATCGTCTTTCAGCACACCAACTTCAACTCTACAACCACGTTTAAATGTTAAAACCTTCATATGTAACACCCTCCTTTTATCTGTTTTCTTTCGTAAACAAAATTCTTTCTAGTTTACATCATACCATAAAATATGCATCAAGCAAAGAGCAATCCTTTGAAATCATGATGTATACACAGTGGTATAAACTGGTTTTACAATTTTATTTTTGCATAAATATACTATTACAATTCACTTTGCCCATGAAAAATGGACAAAAGTTCAGTGCAGGGCGTAATCATTTTAATATTAATACACAAATAGGATTATTTTTACCATTTTCTATTGCATTTCACCGCTCTATTATGTATAATCCATTTATATTATTCATTTCATTTAAAGATTAAGTTTGAAACAATAAGGAGGAAACGGTCATTATGAAAGAAAAAATAGTTTTAGCATATTCCGGCGGTCTGGATACTTCCGTTATTATCCCTTGGTTAAAAGAAAATTATGACGCTGAGGTTATCGCTGTTTGTGGCGACGTAGGTCAAGGTAAAGAAACCGATGGCTTAGAAGAAAAAGCTCTACGCACTGGCGCAAGCAAGCTTTACATAGCTGATTTAACCGAAGAATTCATCACAGATGCCATTTATCCTTGTATCAAAGCAAATGCTATTTATGAAGGAAAATATCTGTTGGGTACTTCTATGGCAAGACCAATCATTGCAAAAAAATTGGTTGAAATCGCTAAGAAAGAAGGCGCAACCGCAATCTGCCACGGTGCAACTGGTAAAGGAAACGACCAGGTTCGTTTTGAACTTACCATCAAAGCTTTGGCACCCGAATTAAAAATTATTGCTCCTTGGAGATTAGATACATGGGGTATGGAAAGTCGCGAAGACGAAATGGCTTATTTAGAAGCAAGAGGCATTCCTTTCCCTGTTAAAAAAGATGATTCTTATAGCCGTGACCGTAATATCTGGCACTTAAGCCACGAAGGTTTGGAACTGGAAGATCCCGCAAACGAACCCAACTTTAAGCATATTTTACAAATGGGTGTATCCCCCGAAGATGCCCCTGATGTACCCGAGTATGTAACCGTTGATTTTGAAGCTGGCGTTCCCGTAGCAGTAAATGGCGAAAAATTATCCCCCGTAACTTTGCTAACAAAGCTAAACGAAATCGGCGGAAAAAACGGCATTGGCATCACCGATATTTGCGAAAACCGTGTTGTAGGCATGAAGTCTCGCGGTGTGTATGAAACACCCGGTGGCGCAATTCTCTATTACGCGCACCGAGAATTGGAATATCTTTGCCTAGATAAAAAGACACAGGCTTTCAACGAAGTTGCAAGCAATAAGTTTACCGAATTAGTATATAGTGGCGAATGGTTCACACCCTTAAGAGAGGCGTTGAGCAGCTATTTTGACTTTACAAATGCTAATGTTACAGGTTCTGTAAAAATGAAGCTGTACAAAGGTAATATCATTTCTGCAGGTTCCACATCTCCTTACAGCCTGTACAATGAGTCTATGGCAAGTTTTACAACAGGCGAACTCTATAACCATAAAGATGCAGATGGCTTTATCAACCTATTTGGTCTGCCTTTAAAGGTTCGTGCAATGATGATGCAAAATAACGAGAATAAATAATCAGAAAACCTTTTTGGGGTTTTGCCCCATACCCAATTGCCTAAAAACGGCCTGCGGGTTTGGGACAAAACCCTTTGGTTTTATAAACAGATAAGAAAGGATGCGTGCTTTATGAAACTTTGGGGCGGCCGTTTCACCAAATCCACAGACAGCTTTACCGACCATTTCCATTCCTCCATCTCCTTTGACAGTCGTATGTATCAAGAGGATATTACAGGCAGTATGGCCCACGCAGCAATGCTTGGCAAACAGGGTATTATCCCCAAAGAAGACTCTGATCTAATTTTAAAAACATTGCAGGATATACTTACAGATATCGAAAAAGGCGAAATTACCTTTGACGAAAAAGCTGAAGATATCCACATGAATGTGGAGTCTATCTTAATTAGCCGCATTGGTGATGTTGGCAAACGCCTACACACAGGCCGAAGTCGAAACGACCAAGTGGCTTTGGATACTCGTATGTATACAAAAAAAGAAATTAAAATCATCCAGGCCTTGGTTAAAGACCTGATGGAAGTTTTAAATAACTTAGCCGAAAAGCATACAGAAACCATTATGCCTGGCTATACCCATCTGCAAAGGGCACAACCGGTAACCCTAGCACACCATCTTTTGGCGTATATTGAAATGTTTAAAAGGGATTATGATCGCTTGTCCGATTGCTTTAAACGCACGGATGTATTGCCTTTAGGCAGTGGTGCATTAGCAACTACAACCTACCCCTTAGACCGCAGTTTTGTGGCAAAACAACTTGGCTTTTCATCAATCACACAAAACAGCATGGATGGTGTTTCAGATCGGGATTTTTGCGTTGAATTCGTTTCCGATCTTTCCATTTTGATGATGCACCTCAGCCGTTTTTGTGAAGAAATTATCCTTTGGAGCAGCCACGAATTCCGTTTTATCGAACTGGATGATGCTTATTCCACAGGCTCTAGCATTATGCCTCAAAAGAAAAACCCAGATATGGCAGAACTAATCCGTGGAAAAACAGGAAGAGTATACGGTCATCTAATGGGGCTTTTGACTACCATGAAGGGTTTACCTCTGGCTTACAATAAAGATATGCAGGAGGACAAAGAAGCATTGTTTGGAGCCATTGATACCATTAAAATGTGCGTACCTGTATTCACCAATATGCTTGCCACCGTCACCGTAAGGGAACAAAATATGCTGGAAGCAGCAAAAGGCGGATTTACCAATGCAACAGATGCCGCTGACTGGTTGGTAAAGCAAGGCGTCCCTTTCCGCGATGCCCATGAAATCATCGGTAAATTGGTGCTATATTGTATCCAAAACAACACCAACCTGGATGACCTTTCTCTCGAGGAATATAAGGCCATCTCCCCAGTTTTTGATGAAACCGTTTATGCTGCTATCTCTGTAAAGCAGTGTGTAGAAGCCAGAAATGTTATTGGTGGTCCCGCGAAAGCAACAACCACAAAAGCAATCGAGTCTAATAAGGCTTATTTCAAATCTTTAGTATAAACAAAAAGGGTAACCACATGATGTGATTACCCTTTTATTATTCAAATCAAAACATATCTGCAACATCCCGTGGTGTAGCTCCTATGTAGTCAGCACCGCAAGCTTCAAATTCATCACGATCTCCATAGCCATATTCAATGGCAATACAAGGAATCCCCACAGAGTGAGCCCCCTCAACGTCAAACTTACGGTCACCCACCATAACCACATCGCTTTTTGACGCATCCATTGTTTCCAATACGTGCTCTATCACCTTGGCCTTGGTATCTCGACCAATTTCTCGATTGTCCCCACCAATCACCTCAAAATATTCATCCATTTCAAAGTGTTTCAAAATACGCACTGCTGTCTCTTCCTTTTTTGATGTTGCGACTGCTAATCTCTTTCCTTTTTTCTTTAATTCCTGCAACATTTCCAGAATGCCTTCATAAACCTTATTTTCAAACAAACCAACAGTTGCATATCTTTCCCTGAAAAATTCCAATGCTTTACGTGCATCTTCCTGATTCATATTAAAATCCTCTGTAAAGGTTTTCATCAATGGTGGTCCAACAATAAACTTCAAATCTTCATCAGCCCATTTATCAATACCCATCTTCTCCTGCATATGCTGTGCCGAACGAATTACCCCTTCAGCAGAATCTGTTAAAGTGCCATCTAAATCAAATAGAATTATATTTTTTTCTAATTTCATCATGTTCTCTCTCCCATTTTTAATATCGCCCTAGTTAAGCAACACCTATTAAAATCAGGAAGCACACCCCCTTACACTCCATAAAGTTTTGTTTATTTTACCGCAAATACCGAATCAGTGCAAACAAAAAACCCCCTAAAGTTATTCTTTAAGGGGTATCATTCAATAGTACTTCTGCCAAAATTTTTGCTAGCGGCTTCATTGCGTTCTTTGCTTCTTGCTTTGTATTCGTCTGTGCTCCCACCTCAATTAGTGCAGAACGTGGCATATAGTGCAATATAAACCGATAGGGATTCAAATAAATTTTTCTTGTTAAACCAGGATAGTTTTGCCCTGCTAAAGTTTGCATCTGAAGGCTGAAGGCCAAATTCTGTTTGATATAATTATTATCTAGCCATGAAACCGGCTCAGGCTGACCATTTTTGCTCAAACGGCAAATCCCATTAACAAACATCATCTTTGCGCAGGTTTTACCATCTACTTCTGTAACAAGCCTCACATCATCTGGCACACCATCTCTATGTAAATCAATGCAGACTTCGATGGATGGATATTGTTTTAATATCTCCTCAACTGCCGGGCCGCTACGCTCATAAGCCCCCGTCCGCTGACCAACGCCGTTTACAACATCATAAACTCCTGTGTGATGCAAAACCCCAATGCCATAATCCTCTTCTAGTATTCGCTTTAGCTCCTCGCCAACTCCACAAATGCCCTCATCAAGCCCCTTTGACATATCGCTATCAACAAAATCCTCATTGGTATGTGTGTGAAATATCAGTATTTTAGGCTCTTTCGTAGTGGGTTGTATGGAAAAATCCATTGATAAGGCCTGATCCACATTAATATCACCCTCCAACAGAGTCGTTCTTGCATCCACAGTATAAAAGTTGCTCTTTAAGTAAGAAAAGTCCTTCATCTTTTCAAGGACTTCCGCTGTAATACCCAAACCTTCTCCGTCGCCATGTATTTCGTGCTTTTGTTCAAACTCAACATCCTTAACACCCCAAATAGCAACAGCAGCACTTTCCTTAGTCGTCTCTTCTTCCGACCACAGACTTTGTACAGACAATGACCCATGGGGTACTTGTCCCGGCAGCACTTCTGCCAAAAGCCATCGTCCACCACCCATCTGCAAAAAAAGCGGCATGGATAGCAGAAAAAGCAAAAGTCCAAAAAGGCTCAGGCCGAGTTGTTGTCCTCTGCCACCTTTTTGCTCCACTGACACCGCCTCCCTTCATACAAAGTTTATGCTGTTTTAAAACATCATAGAACAATAATATGTCTAAGACAGAAAGGAGTTGCCCGCCAAATAAATCTACTTTTAAAGTCAAAACGCTTATCCCATATGAAAATAATAACCTACCCCTAAAACAAAAAAATCCCTGAGGAATAATCCCCAAAGATTTTCGCAACTGCATATTACTCCTCTATAACATAAAACCCCCGTAGAGGTAGCTACGGGGGTTTTACGCATATGGAGTTATGGTTTGTATGTTCAAAGAAACAAGATTATCTCAAGTTTGCTTTGATTACGTCAGCAATACGCTTGATGCCCTCTGCAATTTTTTCTTCAGGCATGCAAGAGTAGTTCATACGGAATGTATTTTCGTGTCCACCATTAGGGAAGAAGCCGCCACCAGGAACATAAGCAACTTTCTGCTCCAAACACTGTTTTGCCAATTCTTTTGCATTCATGTATTCAGGCAATACTACCCATGTAAACAAACCACCATCAGGGTGTGTCCATGTGCATTCCTTAGGGAAGTGTTCTTCCATTGTTTTCAACATGCAGTCACGTCTCTTACGATAAACTTCTTTGATTTTTGCAACGTGCTCATCCAAGTCATACAATTCTAAGAATGTATTTGTTTCCAACTGAGCAACCGTGGAAGCCTGAAGGTCAGAAGCCTGCTTCATAAAGTTGAATTTCGCAAGAATTTCATCTTCTGCACAAACCCAACCCAATCTGTAACCAGGAGCTAAAATCTTGGAGAATGTGCCCAAGAAAATTACCAAGCCCTTTGTATCCAAAGATTTCAAAGAAGGCATGTTTTCGTTTTCAAAACGTAATTCGCCATAAGGGTTATCTTCGATAACAGGAATTTCAAATTTATTAATGATTTCCATGAATTTCTGGCGTCTTTCCAATGTCCATGTTCTACCAGAAGGATTCTGGAAATCAGGAATTACGTAAATCATTTTTACATTTTCAGTGGAAGCAAGAACTTTTTCTAATTCTTCCATAATCATACCGTTGTTGTCGGTAGGAATTTCAATAAAGTTAGGTTCGCAAGCCTTAAACGCATTAACTGCACCTAAGTAAGAAGGACTTTCCAAAAGTACAACATCGCCTTTGTTTAAGAAAACACGAGCGGAAAAATCAAGACCTTGCTGAGAACCACTAGTAACCAACACATGGTTGATATCTGTGTGGATATTGTTTTTTGCTTTCATTCTATCAACAATTTTCTGTCTAAGTGCAGGAATACCTTCTGTAGAAGTATACTGCAAGGCAACACGGCCCATTTCATCCAAAGTTTTAACGGATGCAGCTTTCATGCCTTCAACGGGAAATAATTCGGGCGCGGGCATACCACCTGCAAAAGAAATAATATCAGGCTGAGATGTAAGCTTAAGCAACTCTCTAATTTCAGAGCCTGTCAAAAGATTCATTCTGTCTGCAAAACGTACCATAGGGTTCTTCCTCCTTAAAAATCAAAAAATTTAATCACTGTCTGACAAGGGGCGTATTTTTTCTAGTACATTGACAAATCAATTAAAATATTCCTCTTTAACCTTATTAAAACACAAAAAATCAACAAAGTCAATGCAATTTGCCAAAGCCATTACTAAAAAATAGCATAAAACCCATACACGACCGCGTGTTTTTTTGTACAAAAACCAAAACAATTCCCCAATTCACCTAAAAATCGACCCAAATATTGTACTAATATAAAAACAATTCAACCAAAAACGCTCAGTCATCTGTCTCTCATTTTTGTATGTATTTTTGTACATCGCCTGCTTTATGCACCAATATCGTTAAAAAAAACTTACATACAACACATCTGACATTTTCTTTTCAGGAAACTTTATTTCCTTTTTAATAGAAAAACCCTCCGAATCACATCCATCTTTGGATATTTCGTGAGGGTCTTGCTTTTCGTACAAACAAAGGTTACATGTTTTCTTGGCTGTCCTTTTTATTTCAAGTTTGCCTGAATAACCTCAGCCAATGCCTTTACGCCTTCAATAATTTTTTCATCACTCATGCAAGAATAGTTCATCCGGAAGCAGTTGTTCTTTCCACCATTAGGGAAGAAGCTACCGCCAGGAACGTATGCCACCTTCTTTTCCAAGCACTGCAATGCCATTTCCTTTGTATTAATGTAGGAAGGCAACTCAACCCATGTAAATAGGCCTCCATCAGGATAGGTGAATTTAGCTTCCGCAGGGAAGTATTCCTTCATTGCACTCATCATAACATCACGTCTATGTTTATAAACCTCTTTAATCTTAGCTACGTGCTCATCTAAGTCATACATATCCATAAATTTATTTGCCTGAAGCTGTGTCAATGTTGATGACTGCAAATCCGCACCCTGTTTAATCGTATTAAACTTTAACAAGATTTCATCATCTGCACAAACCCAACCCAAACGGAAACCAGGAACCATAATCTTGGAGAATGTCCCCAAATAAACAACCAATCCCTTTGTATCCAAAGATTTCAATGCGGGCATATCTGCATTTTCAAAACGCAATTCTCCGTAGGGATTATCTTCAATAACTGGAATTTCATATTTATTGACAATTTCCATGAACTTCTGTCTTCTTTCCAATGACCATGTACGGCCAGTGGGGTTCTGGAAGTCAGGAATTACATAAATCATCTTTACATTATCTGTATTTGCAAGAATTTTTTCCAATTCTTCCATAACCATGCCACCGTCATCCGTTGGCACTTCCATAAATGTAGGCTCACAAGCCTTAAATGCATTGATTGCCCCCAAATAGGATGGGCTTTCCATCAAGATTACATCGCCCTCATCCACAAATACTCTAGCAGCAAAATCCAAACCCTGCTGGGAACCACTGGTAACTAAAATCTGTTCTGCGGAAGTATTGATATTATTTTTTTCTCTCATTCTTTCCGCAATTTTTTGTCTTAACTGAGGCAAACCTTCGGTAGAGGAATACTGACACGCAACGGTGCCCATTTCTTCCATGACCGCAATGCCGGCCTGCTTCAACTCTTCTACTGGAAACAATTCGGGCGCGGGCAAACCGCCTGCAAAAGAAATAATGTCGGGTCTAGCGATGAGCTTTAAAAGGTCACCGATATCTGAACTGTCCAAAAGTTCCAGTCTTTTTGCATAACGTACCATAACTTCTATTCCCCTTTCATGTTGGCTTTCCAACCTTAATATTATGTACTTTTATAAAAACATGTACTTATTAAGCCATAAAAACCCATTGCTGTCAATGGTATTTTCAAAAAAATGTATTTCATTAAATACAGTTATAATAGTGATTTTTTCAGGCATTACGGCTAAAAAACCTGTATGTTTTTATAAAAATAAAATTCATATAATTTTCAGACTTTTCCTCGACTCGTCAAAACAACAGTGAAAAACTCTATAAATCATAAAAATTTCATCATTTTTTTCTTTTCCACCTTGACTTATCAAGTTTTTTCATCTTGGCCCCATTCGTTTATAAAATGGTTTTCAAAAGTTTTGTAATACTAAACCAAAGCTTTTATCAGCAATCTGCAAAACCCTCCCATCTCTTTGCTATAAGCGAACAAACTAAAAAAGCAATCAAAAAAAGTGTCTTTTTAATACATAATGTCAAAAAGTTTTATATATCGAATTTTTTGTTTAATTTCTATTGCATTATAACTCATTTGCTGTATAATAATTGAGGTTTAGTAAAAATAATACTAAAGTTTAGCGTTGCTAAATTCCAAACATAAAAGGAGTTGTTGAGGATGGATATCGGACATAAAATCAAACAGCTTCGTGTGCAAAAAGGTCTAACCCTTGAGGAACTGGCCAGTCGCAGCGAGCTAACTAAGGGTTTCTTGTCCCAGATGGAAAGAAACCTAACGTCTCCTTCCATTGCTACCTTAAATGATATCGTAGAAGCATTGGGGACTACTTTATCCGAATTTTTCAAAGAAGAAAAACAAGAAAAATTGGTTTTTCGCAAAAAGGATTTTTTTGTTGATGAGAGAGAGCATTATACCATCCACTGGATTGTGCCCAACACACAAAAAAATGAAATGGAGCCCATCATGATTGAATTACCCCAGGGAGGAGAATCTTTTCAGATGGACCCCCACAGCGGTGAAGAATTTGGGTATGTATTGGAAGGCAGTATTACCCTAGACTGCCAAGATGAAAGTTTTACTGTGCACAAAGGAGAAACATTCTACCTTTCTGGCAAAACAAGCCATTTTTTGAGAAACGACAAAAAAACGAAGGCAAAGGTCCTTTGGATCTCAACGCCGCCTTTATTCTGATATGGTGGGAGGCAGACATGAAAAAGCTGATTCAATTCAAAAATATCGTCAAAGACTTTGACGGCAAATTGGTTTTAAAAGGTATTAATTTAGATATCTATGAGAACGAATTCGTTACATTGCTTGGACCCAGTGGTTGTGGCAAAACAACGCTGTTGCGTATTTTGGGTGGGTTCCTGACGCAAACGGAAGGACACGTTCTTTTTGATGGGGAAGAAATCAGTAAAGTTCCCCCTTATAAACGGGAAATCAACACAGTATTCCAGAAATACGCCTTGTTTCCCCATATGAATGTTTATAACAATATCGCTTTTGGTCTAAAAATTAAAAAAGAACCAAAGGATATTATTGAGCAAAAGGTAAAACGTATGCTTAAGTTAGTAAATCTCGAAGAGTATGCCGACCGCAACGTTACCGAAATGAGCGGCGGTCAGCAGCAGCGCGTTGCCATTGCCCGCGCCTTGGTGAATGAGCCTAGCGTTCTTCTTTTAGATGAACCCTTGGGTGCGTTAGACCTAAAGCTGAGAAAAGAAATGCAACAAGAGCTTAAAAAAATCCAACAAGAGGTTGGTATCACCTTTATTTACGTTACCCACGATCAGGAAGAAGCCCTTACCATGTCTGATAAAATCGTGGTTATGAAAGAAGGCGAAATCCAACAAATCGGATCACCAACAGATATTTATAACGAACCCGTCAATCAATATGTTGCCAACTTCATTGGTGAAAGCAATATCATTGACGGTGTGATGCTAGAAGATTATCTGGTTATGTTTGAAGACAAAAAGTTCAAATGTGTGGATTTCGGCTTTGCTCCCAGTGAAAAAGTTGACGTAGTTATCCGCCCTGAGGATTTGGATATTGTCCCTCGTGCCGACGGCAAATTGAAAGGCATCGTAAAATCTGTTCTTTTTAAAGGAGTTCATTACGAAACCGTAGTGGAAACAAAAGTGGGTACCTCCATAACCGTTAAAATGATGGTTTCCGATGACCGCCCAGTCTATAACGAAAATGCAAACGAAAAAATGTCTGCCAACGACTTTTATTTGGATGTGGATGATGTTGACGAATTAGATGAGGGTACCATTGTGGCCCGTGCCGATGCACAGGCTTGGGACCCCGAAACAGATGAGTTTATTTCCATCAAAGAAATTAGCTACTCAATCAAAAAAGAAAACGGAAGCTATCCCGTTACATTCTCAACTGCTGCTGGCACTTCAGTTACAGTAAATATGATTGTAAAGGATGAAAACCGTATTGCAAATAAAGAGTATCAGGAGGAAATTTTCGCCGTTAATTTCTTCAAAAAAGCCGATGAAATCCATGAATCCATCGCTTTAGAAACGGATCTCAAAACTTGGGCAAATGCCACTGCCTGGAGCTTGGAAGACGGTACATCCGTAGAAATTACAAACGTAAAATATAACTTTGATCCTGAAACCCTAACCCCAGGTGTTTATGAAGTAACTTTTGCTACCGAAGGCTACGAATATAAAATAGATACTACCGACCGTTACGAAATCGGTGCCGAGGTAGGTCTTACCTTCCAGCCAGAAGATATTCATATCATGACTAAGGAAAACTGAGGGGAGGGTGTTCCATGAGACAATTTCGAAATATGGCTCTGCCCTATATCGTTTGGATGGTAATTATCATCGTCCTTCCAATGCTCTTAATTATGCTGTACGCCTTTACCCATGAGGGAAATGACGTAGCAACGATCCGCTTTACATTGGAAAATTTCACACGTTTTTTTAGCGATAAGGTGTTTATGAGTGTGCTGAAACGCTCCCTATATATCGCTGTCATTACAACAGTAATTTGTATTATATTGGGTTATCCTATTGCATATGTCATTGCAAACCGCAGTGAAAAAAGCAAAATGTTTTGGGTGCTTTTAATTACGTTACCAACATGGATTAATATGTTGGTTCGTACCTATGCATGGATGGGTATTTTGCAAGACGAAGGGATTATTAACCGCCTGCTTGGCTTTTTAGGCATTGGTCCAATCACCATGATACACACCACCTTTGCCGTGGTACTAGGTATGGTTTATAACTTTATTCCCTTTATGATTTTACAAATATATACCTCTCTTACCAAAATGGATAAAAGCTATTTGGAAGCCGCTAGCGATTTGGGTGCAAATCGGGTGCAGTCATTCTTAAAAGTCACACTGCCCCTTTCCCTACCCGGGGTAATCAGCGGTATCACCTTGGTTTTCTTACCCGCTGTATCCAGCTTCTTCATTCCAAAGCTTTTGGGCGGCGGACAGTATGTATTAATTGGTAACGTCATCGAAACCGAATTTTTAACCTCAGGTGATTGGAACTTCGGTAGTGCCATTTCCTTGGTAATGGCTGTTATCATTATGATATCCATGTATATTACCAAAAAGGTAGACAAAGACCCTACCGCAAACGGAAGGGGGAGTAACTAATGGATAAGAAAAAAACGAGCTTGTTCTCAAAAATTCTATTGGGAATAACAGCAGTCTTCTTTTATGCACCAATTATCTATATTATCTTATTCTCCTTCAATAGTTCCCGCTCATTGACTAAATTTGAAGGGTTCTCCCTGCGTTGGTATGAAAAAATGTTCTCCGATTCTACGATGATGGAGGCTATCGCCTATACCGTAGCCATTGCAGTTTTGGCTACCATTATTTCCACAATTGTAGGTACCCTAACAGCAATTGGTTTATCTAAGTCCAAAAAACTCATGCGTGGCGTAGTTGAACAGGTAAATAATCTACCGATTATGAACCCAGAAATTGTAACTGCCATTGGGTTATTGATGTTTTTTAGTGCGTTGGGTGTAAAGAAAGGGTTTCTAACCCTGTTACTTGCCCATGTAATGTTCTGTATTCCTTATGTGATTTTGAGCGTTACACCAAAGCTTCGATCCCTTGATCCAAACTTGGCTGATGCCGCCCTAGACCTGGGTGCAACGCCAATGCAGGCTCTATGGAAGGTTATTGTACCGCAAATTATGCCAGGTATTATCTCTGGTGCATTGATTGCTTTTACGATGTCCTTTGATGATTTTGTTATCTCTTATTTCGTAACCGGCAACGGTGTAAATAATATTTCTATTTTGGTGTATACCATGAGCAAACGTGTTAATCCGTCTATCAACGCCTTAAGCACTTTGGTTATTTTGTTGATCACGGTAGTGTTATTAATCGTAAATATTATCCCTATCATTAAAGAGAAGAAAGGAAGAAAAATGACATGAAAAAAATGATTGCATTGGCACTTGGTGCAGCATTATTGCTGTCCGGATGTGGCGGGGGTAGCTCCTCTAGCGCGGCAGCTGAAGAAAAATATGGTTCCTCAACACTGAAGTTGTATAATTGGGGTGAATATATGGGCGAAGACCTTATCTCCAATTTTGAAGATGAATTTGGTGTTAAGGTAATCGTTGAATACTTTGATTCAAACGAAATGATGTACACAAAACTACAAGCAGGCGACGCTTACGACGTCCTTGTACCCTCCGATTATATGATCGAAAGATTGATTTCTGAGGATATGGTGCAGGAGTTAGATTTATCTTTAATCCCTAATATTTCAAATCTGGCAACAGGTGTGAAAAACCTTCCCTACGATCCAAATAACACTTACTCCGTTCCTTATTTCTGGGGTAACGTAGGTATTGTTTACAATCATAATAACGTAGATCCTGCTGAAGTAGAAAAATTAGGCTACAACATCCTTCATGACACAACTTACAAAGGTCACATTTATGTTTATGACTCCGAAAGAGATTCTTTCATGATGGCTTTAAAGGCTTTGGGTTACTCCATGAATACCGAAGATGAAGGTGAAATCGAAGCAGCTTATAACTGGTTGTTAGAAATGAATAACACTATGGATCCTGCTTATGTTACCGACGAAGTAATCGATGGCATGATTAACGGAAATAAAGATATTGCCGTTGTTTATAGCGGTGATGCTGCAACAATTTTGGATGAAAATGAAGATATGAGTTTCTTTTTGCCTACTGAAGGCACAAACCTTTGGAGTGATGCCATGGTTATCCCTGCCAACGCAGAAAATCCATTGTTGGCACATGAATTCATCAACTATGTATTAACCTACGATGCTTCCTATGACAACTCCGAAACCGTGGGATACTCTTCTTCCAACCAGAAAGTATTGGATGATATGGCTGCACCAGACGGTGCCTACGGTGAGAACGAAGCGTACCTGCCCAGAACAGACTATGATAAGGATGAAGTCTTTGAAGATAACCCTGTTTTGAAGCAAAAATTAGCGGAACTTTGGATTAAAGTAAAAGCTTCCCACTAACATTCTTTTGGGCAACAATTGGAGTCACTATGCTTCCCTCTTATTTTAGGAAAAGTGTTATCTATTGCTCCTTTTATACCTTTGTCTAATTCCTAGGCATTGACTACGGTCAATGCCTATTTTTCTATAAGGAGGCTATTCCATGTTTGCAGATAAAATAGAACATTGTAGAAATAAATATTCAGAAATTTTAGTTTGCCTCAATCATAGCTCCGTTGCAAAAGACGAATGGCTCAAAGCAGGGGGAATCCTAGGGCACCTGCTTTCCCCAAGGCAAGTTGAGTCCTGGCTTATGGTTGGCAATACATCTCTACCAAAAGAAACTGCTTTCGAAGGAAGCTTAGAGGAATTCGTATCCCTCTTCCCTAAAAATGAAATTGAACGTAGCAAGGCTATCCTAAATAGCATTTTACAAGGTGCTGTGGCTGAGCATCACAATGAAATTTGGGAATTTTACAGCTGTAACGTGGCCATTATGGGTTGTTGTATGGGTGAGTATTTTTCTATTGTAAATCGCAAAGAAATCTGATAATTCAAAAACAGGGCATCACCTCAAAGGATGATGCCCTGTTTTAATTTATCTCTCAATCTCACTTATCACTTAAGCCTTAAAGCAGTTCTTTATATCTTCTTACATATAAGGTTTTTAATACCGTCGCAAGAATCATATAACATACAATCGTCAATGCAAGCCAACCAAAATACACCATAGGTAGAGCTGTCAATCCAATCATAGTGCCCAAAGAGGTAAATGGAATAATCGTTAGTATTGCTATCCCTGCAAAGGTCAAAAAGGTCACTTGAGCGGAAGCCCTACTTTGAATAAAAGGAATTTTAGGTGTTCTAATCATATGAATTACAAGGGTTTGGCTCCACATAGACTCGATAAACCATCCGGTCTGAAAAGTTGCAATATATAACGCCTGCATCCCAGGATCCGTAATTTCATGAAATAGTTGCCCACCAACCACCATGGGGCAAATAACAAAATACATCAACAAATATGTTGTAATGTCAAATACAGAACTTGTAGGGCCAATCCACAGCATAAACTTCCCTACGGAGGAAGCATCCCATTTGCGAGGAATCATAAGGTACTCTTTATCAACATTATCCCATGGGATAGCTGTACAAGAAATATCATAAATAAGGTTGAGTAAAATTAACTGTATAGACGCCATGGGTAAGAATGATAAAAATGCACTCGCAGCAAGTACAGAAAACATATTGCCAAAGTTCGATGAGGCAGTCATCTTAATATACTTAATCATATTGGCATATGTCTTTCTGCCTTCCATGATGCCATCTTCAAGAACCCTCAAATCTTTTTCCAACAAAATGATATCTGCCGATTCTTTTGCAATATCAACTGCTGTATCCACAGAAATGCCTACATCAGATGCCTTCATAGCCGCCGCATCGTTGATACCGTCCCCCATATAGCCCACTGAATGGCCACCTTCTCGTAGTAGCCTCACTATTTTCGCCTTCTGGGTTGGAGAAAGCTTTGCAAATACTGTAATCCTTTCTGCCTTTTTCAGAATTTCTTGGTCTGTCATGTTTTCCAAGTCTGACCCTAGCAGTATCTCGTTCACCTCAAGGCCAACCTGATTACAAATGCAAGCGGTAACCTTCTCATTATCCCCCGTCAATATTTTTACAGATACACCATGCTCTTGTAATGTTTTGATTGCATCTGCCGTAGTCTCCTTTGGAGGATCAAGAAATGCTAAAAATCCAATCAACACCATATTCTCCTCATCAGCAACTGAGAATTGTCCAACTGGAGCAGGATTTGTTTTTTGTGCCACAGCAATCACTCGCATTCCTTTTGCGTTAAGCTCATCAGACTTTGCAAGAATAGAATTTGTAATAGACTTGCAAAGAGGTTCCACCTTGCCACCATATTCTGCAAAAGAACAGCACTTAAGCATTTCCTCCACTGCGCCTTTAGTAATCATCTGGGTCTTTCCGCTTTCATCAGAAACAACCACACTCATACGCCGACGGTTAAAATCAAAAGGAATTTCATCCACCTTTGTATATATGGTATCAAAAGCCTTTTCAGATAGCTCCTGCTGCTTATTGATAATTGCAATATCTATAAGATTTTTCAGCCCTGTTTGAAAATAGCTGTTTAAAAATGCGTGTCGCAAAACCCGGAGATCCTCGTTTCCATGAATATCCAAATGGCATTCCAAAACAACCTTATCCTGTGTCAGTGTTCCAGTTTTATCTGTGCAAAGAATATCCATCGATCCTAGATTTTGGATAGAATTTAATTTCTTGATAATTACTTTTTTCTTACTCATTGCAACAGCACCCTTAGCCAAGCAGGTTGTCACAATCATGGGCAGCATTTCTGGTGTAAGCCCTACTGCAATAGAAATTGCAAACAATGAAGCCTCCAGCCAATCTCCTTTCGTAAAGCCATTGATAAAAAGCACAA
This sequence comes from Clostridiales bacterium UBA4139, assembly GCA_002380805.1. GTDB lineage: Bacteria > Bacillota > Clostridia > Lachnospirales > Anaerotignaceae > Chakrabartyella. The sequence continues at coordinate 69,759 of DFWH01000015.1, forward strand.
TTGGAACCATAACCAGCATAAAACGAATCAGCACCCAAGAAACAGAATTTACACCCTTTTCAAAACTGGTTTTCTGCTGCTTTTCACCAAGCTCTCTTGCCATACTTCCCAGCATAGTATCATCGCCTACGGCAACAACCATCCCTTTCCCACTTCCACTAATAATATTACTCCCCATAAATGCAATATTAGATATCTCAGCCATTGCCCCATCCGTTGCAACTAGGTTTGCTTGCTTTTCTACGGGCTCACTTTCCCCGGTTAATGCTGACTGGCTGATAAACAAATCTTTTGCTGATAAAATACGTATGTCCGCAGGCACCATATCCCCCGCTGAAAGGTAAACAATATCACCAACAACCACTTCTTCTAGGGGAATTTCCCCTTTTCCCCAATTCATCCTTTCAACGCAGGTGGTTGTGTGTATCATCTTCATAAGCTTTGCTGCCACATTTCCACTTCGTGTTTCCTGGACAAAGCGTAGCATGCCTGAAATCAGTACCATCGCTGCAATGATAACAACAGTCACATAATTCTGCTCCCCCGGCTGCACAAACAAAATATCTGTGCAAGCAGAAACTGCCGCAATGACAAATAAGACTACGGTAAAGGGATTTATAAATGCATCAAATGCTCTTTTAAACAAAGAGTCTTTCTCTTCGGTTGAGACTGCATTTTCTCCATATTTTTCTCTAGCACTTTCTATACCCTCAATAGAAAGGCCCTCTTCCGAACTTTCAAACTGACTGAAGATTTCTTCTTGTGTATGCTTTGCAGCAAACAACACTCTCTCTTTCGTCTTATCTGTCCGAACAAGGTCTGCTGCAATCCTTCTCTTAACAACTAAATTTTTAAATAATTTTTTCATGGTCAATACCTCCATTCCATCACTTGCTCCACTAAAGAATAAAATCAGAAGTATGACACATTACCCAAAGTTGTATTAATTAAAATGAGGGCAATCAAACGCAAAAAAGCCTTTGCACTCTCTTTTTAAATATATAATTTCTTGCCCTCCGGGCTTTGTGCCACTACTACTTCCTGCGTCCATTGCGCTCACCTCACATTCCAATTTAAATTATTTATGTTATCACCAAAATGGTGTATTTCTGAAAAATGGGCATAAAAAAACCACCGTCAATCAACCTCTAACTCTGACAACGATGGATGCTTTTTCTTTTTATGCAATCGAAAATTAAGCCTCAGGCCGACGAAGCCTGTCACTTTCATTATAAGCAACCATCCGTTTTAAATTATGACTATGACTACCATCCACAACAAACACCGCCCTTTTCAAAAAAATAAAGCTCTCGTATATTCGGCAGAATATATGAGAGCATAAAAAACACTTCTTATATCTTCGTTTGAGTTTTAGCTTTACAGGGCAATGTAACTGTATTATGCTACACCTTGCTTTCGATGTAGCCTGTTCAAACCCTCTCATTGTGTCTCCACAATTTTGCGGCAACAGTCCGTATCCCTGTAGTAGCCTCACCTACCGAAATTTCTTAGTCATTATAGTCCTAATGGCAACGTGTGTCAATAGATTTGACTAAAAAAATCTCAGATTGCTGTTTTATTTACAATATTTATGAAAAATCTTAGGTTGCCCCTCCAACACACCCCTTCATACAAATCACTGAAAAAATAGGATTCTATACCCTTTGAACTTTCCCCTTCTTAACGCCGAAATCTTTGAAATAGTAGGTATCCAAGTGCCAGATAAACCACCCAATCACCAAACTTGACATAAGGGGTTATGTTGCTTTGCGGGAATACCTCTGCCGTCAATACACCCGATGAATATGGCGGATACGTATCAATCACTCTACCATAAGGGTCTATCACTGAAGTTATGCCCGTGTTGGCACTACGCACCAAATATCTATGGCTTTCCACGGCACGCATAATCCCATGGGCATGATGTTGATATAGTGCTGGCGTATGCTCAAACCAAGAGTCATTTGAAGATACCACCAACAAGCTTGCCCCCTTTTTCACACTTTGACGCATAATGGGACTAAATATACTGTCATAACAAATCATGGCTCCAACTGTTGCACCCTCAGTTTGAATCAATGAAATTTCCTCACCAAATGACAGATTGTTGGTATGCCCAAAAAATCTTGCGAAGGGTACAAACTCCCCATAAGGAACAAGATTTTGCTTATGATATCTAGTACCATTCCTTAGATTTACCAATGAATTGTAAAGCTTTCCATCCTCTTCCTGAAAAAACCCCCCCACTACCATCTCAGCTTGGTTTTCCCTTGAGAATGCCAATAGCCTGTCCAACACTTCCCCTTTTAACGTCATGGGAAATGCTGTTTCAGGCAAAATCAATAGCTCTCCACCTTGATCCACAGCCTCTTGGCATAATGAAAAATATCTTTCCATTGTTTCATCTGTGGTTGCTTGCCACTTGCCCATTGAACCAATCCCCCCCTGTATGGCTGAAACCTGGAGGGAGTCCCTTTGTTCAATGGGATTTTTTAAAGCCACACTTCCATAAATATAGTTAGCACAAACCACAAAAACCGCAATCCCCAAGTATCTGGGGCGACGTTCCTGAACCAGCTTAGCCAGTAATATATTCACAGTAACAATAATGGCAGTAACACCAACTGCACCAGTGATGGATGCAATTTGAATCAGCTCAGGCGTAGGAGTCAATATCACTCCAAGACGACCCCAAGGAAAAGAGAGAGGGCCCAAGAAAGAAGGCATCATATCCGCTAGTGTAAACACCGCAATTACTTCCAATATCCCTTTGGGTTTAAAAATATGAAAAGGGAGCCAATACAAAAAGGCCATGATTAATCCAATTAGCACGATACCAGCCGTTAATAAAGCAGGGCTAGCCATAGCAGTCAATCGATATAACCATAACATTAAAATAACATAATAGCTAAATGCAAACAAAGCCACGTTTTTAGCTAGCTGTTTTTGCATCCCTACCACAAAAAGGGGTACCAACGAAACAAAAACAAACATAGAAAATTTCTCTCCGCTAAAAGCCACAGCAGTTAAAATACCTGATAATATAGAAACTAAGGAATTCAAAGAATACCCCCTAAATTTAATTCACTAAAAACTTTAGATTAATATCACCCAAAAATCTTGAGCAAACCCATATTTTACAAGATTAACAGTTTGATTTTTGCAAAACATTACAATAAGATAATAGTCCGATTAAAAAAGAAAATTTATGTTATGGTTTATATCCAATTTTTTCTATATCTCGATGTGCTTTTTTTGACACCATCTATGGGAAAGAAGTATAATGAGACAGAAGATTAAAATAGAAAAGGATACAATTATGAAACCAACAAAACAGGTTATGTTATATTATAAAGATTCTGCCCAAGGGATCACTATTTTAGGAATCAACGGCAGAGCAAGCCAACTAAATATACCAGAAAGTATCAACGGTAAGCCTGTTGTAGCCATCGCAGACTATGCTTTCGCCATAAATCAGGAGCAGCCTATGGCAGAAGAAGAAAGCTTGGGGGAAATTTCCTTATGTCCAGCTTTTGAGGAAAGAACTTCTGCTCTCCAACAAGACCGAGGTGATGCTATCACTCGCATTACCCTTCCCGACACCATTCGACACATTGGTAGTCACGCTTTTTCGGGTTGCACTGCTTTGCGCAGTGTTCCTCTCCCTGATGGTTTAGAGGCAATTCACCCTCATACCTTTTCAAGCTGTCTGTCCTTGGAGTCCCTAACACTGCCTGAAAGCATCAAAGAAATTGGCAGTTATTCATTTTATGATTGTCGCTGTTTAAAAGCACTGGAGATTCCTAATGGGGTTTTATCCCTTGGCCGTTATGCCTTTTATAATTGTCGATCCCTGTTGAAAATAAACATCCCACAACACACAGAACATCTGGAAACAGGGCTGTTTTTAAATTGCGATTGCTTATACGAAATTCATTTTGGCCAGTGTAAAAATGTTTCTGATTTGATTGCAGTTTTAAACCATGAGTTGCTGCTAACCATAGATTTCCCTGATGCACGGGTTAAACTTCTCATACCCGATTTTCAATATGAATATATCGAAGATACCCCTGCAAGGCAGTTCCATCAAGTAAATTATGGCACCGGGCATCTATTTCGCCAGTGCATTCGTAACTCGGATATTGACTTCCGTAGATACGATGAATTGTTTTATCTAACCAAAAGGGAAGATGCAGCTGTTTTGGTGTTATTGCTGGCGGTATATCGCCTTTCCTACCCCTATCGATTACAAAAAAATAGGCGTGAAACTTACGTCTCCTATGTACGGGAACATCTAATTTTTGCAACAACCTATTTCTTGGAGCAAAGTGACTTAGAGGTAATCCGCAAATTTGCACACTGGAATCTGTTTACGCAAGAAACTTTACCTCAGGTCATAGAACTGGCTCAAAAAAAGAAAAAGACCGAAATACTAAGTTTTCTTATGGACTACCAGCATAAAACGGCTACAACTCCAAAGAAAAAAACCTTTGATTTGTAAAGGAGGCACTTATGAACGAAAACCATCAACGTCTAATACAAATCGGCAGTGCAATTTTAAATGCCTCTCGCAACGAATTATACCTTTCCTTGCGTTTTTTAGATATGGCTCTAAGCGGTCTGCGTTACGAAATGAATCTCTCCTCCCTTTATGTGGGCACAGATGGAGAAAAGGTTTTGTTTAACCCTCGTTATCTTGTTCAGCGCTACCAATCCGATCCCGTGTTGGTCAACCGCCTTTATTTGCATATGCTCCTCCATTGTATTTTCCGCCATCCATTTCATACTGGGGAGAGGGATGAAGCACTTTGGGGTCTAGCTTGCGATATTGCCGTAGAATCCATCATTGATGCTCTGCCGGCAAAAGCCACCCACCTTGTCGTTTCTGACCGCAGAAACGAAACATATAGCGAGCTAAAGAAGGAGCTTAAGGTGCTTTCTGCCGAAGGTATCTACCGAATTTTATCCCAACGTAATATTTCCGAAAAAGAATTTGGAAAATTACAACTTGAATTTTGGGTGGATGATCATGTTTTTTGGGAATATAAAAAAGAAGACGACCAAAATCAAGATAACGATAACCAAAGCAACGAGGGAAATCAGGAAAACCAAGATCAATCAGAACAGAACCAGCAAAAGCAAAAAGATATGGAAGAAAAATGGAAACAAATTGGAGAAAAGATGGAAACCAATTTGGAAACCTTCTCAAAGGAAATGGGCGAAAATGCTGGCGATTTGCTGCAAATTTTAAAGATAGAAAATAGAGAGAAGTATGACTACCGTCGGTTTCTTGAAAAGTTTGTCACCCTAAAGGAAGACCTCAGGGTAGATGATGATTCATATGATTATATTTTTTATACCTACGGCTTATCTCTATACGGAAATTTGCCTTTGATTGAATCTTTAGAATATAAAGAAGTGAAAAAAATTGAAGAATTGGTCATTGCCATCGACACCTCAGAGTCTTGCGAAGGTCAGACAGTACGTCGTTTTTTAGAAGAAACCTACGCCATTTTGAAAAGCAGTGAATCCTTCTTTCACAAAGTTAACATTCACATCATTCAAAGTGACGCCAAGGTGCAGCAAGATATCATCATAACCTCCCAAGAGGAGTTAGAAAAATACATGGAAAACTTTCGCCTTATGGGAAGTGGTGGTACCGATTTCCGCCCTGTGTTCGAATATGTAGACAAGCTTATCCTAGAAAAAGCTTTTCAAAATTTGAAAGGCTTAATCTACTTCACCGATGGATATGGCACATTTCCTCGCCGTCGCCCATCCTATGATACAGCCTTTGTGTTTTTCCACGAAGAATATTTGGACTTAAATGTGCCACCTTGGGCAATGAAAGTTGTTCTTGGTCCCGACGACCTTTCTATTTATGATAAGGAGAAATGATTATGAATATAAAACAAGCAAAAGAAGAAATCAAAAGAGCCATAGAGGCTTATCTCATAAAAAACGAATTTGGAGAATACCTAATTCCCCGTGTTCGTCAACGCCCTGTTTTGCTCATGGGTGCCCCTGGTATCGGCAAAACCGCAATTATGGAGCAAGTAGCAAGGGAATGCGGTGTAGGTCTAGTTTCTTATAGCATTACCCATCATACCCGCCAAAGTGCCATTGGCCTGCCTTTTATTAGCCACAAGGAATATGGCGGCAAAGAATATGCTGTTACAGAGTATACTATGAGCGAAATTATTGCCTCTGTTTACAACAAAATGGAGGAAACTGGCTTGGCTGAGGGGATTTTATTCATCGATGAAATCAACTGTGCCTCCGAAACCTTGGCCCCAGCCATGCTTCAGTTCTTGCAAGCAAAAACCTTTGGTGCCCATAGTGTTCCCGAAGGCTGGCTGATTGTTGCAGCGGGCAATCCCCCCGAATATAACAAGAGTGTTCGAGAATTTGACGTTGTTACCTTGGATCGAGTTAAAAAAATTGATGTGGAGCCTGACTTCCAGGTTTGGAAAGAGTATGCCTACAAGCACTCTGTCCATGGAGCCATTATGTCCTACTTGGAAATAAAGAAAAATAATTTCTACGCCATGGAGACCACTGTGGATGGCAAACGCTTTGTTACCGCCAGAGGGTGGGAGGATCTCTCTACCATATTGAAGGTATACGAAACCATGGGCATTACCATTGACGCCAGCATGATTGCCCAATACTTGCAACATCATAAAATCGCCAGAGATTTTGCCAACTATTTAGACCTTTATAACAAATATAAAACTGACTACCATGTAGAGGATATTTTAAAGGGCACCTTTGCCCCTCAAGCAGTTACAAAGCTTTCTACTGCTTCCTTTGATGAAAAACTTAGTGTGCTTGGGTTGCTACTAAGCCGTCTTTCCGATGATTTTAAATTGGCATATGAACGTGATTTGTTTACCACCGAGTTACATCAAAGCCTATTACAACTAAAGGAACGTTTCCAAAGCCCCTATTGCGAGGAAACTCCATGGGAAAAACTTATGGAAAGCTTGATAGAAGAAAAAGAAAACGCTTTGCTTCAGGAACAAAAGGCTGACCTTTTGGATCAAAGTGCAAAAAAAAGCCGCCGTATCACCATAGAAAAACTCTTAGGTTACGAAAATCAAATCAAGGGTCTAGGCCTACATGATAAGGACGAAGTTTTCCAAAAAATCAAAACTGCCTTTGCCAATGAAGTGGAGCTTCGCCAAACTTTAATTGACACCTCCACAAATGAATTGAATAATGCCTTCTTATTTTTAGAAGAAACCTTTGGCGCTGGCCAAGAAATGGTTATTTTTATCACGGAGTTAACCACCAATTTTTACAGTGTCAAATTCATCAGTGAAAATGGCAGCGAAAAATACTACCAGTATAACAAAGAGCTGTTGTTCGATGAAAAGCAGAAAAGCATCTTAAAAGATATTGAATCAGCAAAAGCAGAAGGAACCTTGCTTTTTTAAATTCAATGGCTGGGGTTAAATTGGGACCGTCTGCATTTTTTGCCATCCATGCAAAACCTTTACTTTATAGCCATACTTATTGATTACATCCATATCACGGAACATTCTCATTTGTTTTTCTTGGAATTGGATGGATAATATTAGGCGGCGTATTTAACACATCTAAAGAGCAAAATTCCATCTTATTTTGTCTATTCCTCATATGGATTGCAATGCTTCCTTTGAAGCTCGTTGCTAAAAATGACAAAAAATATCGTGATAAACACATTATAAAAAGGGGTATTACCGTTTCAAACGATAACACCCCTTTTAGTCTTAACCTTTATTTCCCCTTTTTTATAACAACACGTCTGCCGCCATCTTCAAAAACAGCAAGACAATTACCACCATTAACATGAATTTGATGGCCTTAGTTCCTCTTTTTATGGCAACACCAGCCCCAATAAAATTGCCGGCAATGCCAAAAAGAGCCGCGGGAATGGCAATGGGCAAATAAACAGTTCCCTCAATTAGAAACACCACCAACGCCGCATAATTAGATGCTAAATTCAAGCATTTTGCATTGCCCGATGCCGTCCGCATATCGTATTTCATAATCAAGCAAAAAGCCATCAATGCAAAAGTTCCTGTGCCAGGGCCAACCAATCCATCATAAAACCCGATAAAGGCACCAATTAATAATGCAAAAACTACTTTTTTCCCCTTTGAGAGGGAGTCAGACAGGTTCTCTCCCCCCATATTTTTATTTACAATGGTAATCACCCCTGCTATGGGCAATATCACCAACATCATCGTTTTCAGTGTACTGTCGCTTAAATAGAGTACAACCTTAGCCGCCAATGCCGATGCTACAAAAGCTCCTACTGCTGCTAATATCCCTACCTGAATATCCAGCATTTTGTGCTTCCAGTAGCGCAAAGTTGCAACCGTTGTTCCAAATGCCGCCGAAAATTTATTGCATCCATAAACCAAATGCATGGGCATGCCCGTCAGCGTATATGCAGGCAAAGAAATCAATCCACCGCCCCCTGCAATAGAGTCCAAAAACCCTGCCAAAAAACACGCACCCATTAACATAATAAAATTAGGAACCGAAACCATTACTTCTGTGAACATACAAACACGCCTTTCTAAAACCCTACCCTCAACTCAAAATATGCCTCATCGTATCATTTTTCTCCCCCTTTTTCAATAATAACACATCTTTTTTCTCCTTCAGCTAGACTTTTTATTCCGATAACAACTCTTTACATAAAATAAGCGTGCATAAATTGCACGCTGAAGTTTGAAATTGGCATCAATTTAAAATTCCAAATCAAAAGCTATCTTCTTTCTATTCATCTACCACATCAATCTCCTCTATACCATAAAGGAGAAAAAGATCTATCATCCCTTGGGTGATGCGCTCCCCACTGATAGCAATCGGTATGGCAGGTGGGCAAGAAACCACTGGCGTGGCACAAATCCGCCCCAGGGACTGCTGGGTCAACACACTGCACCGCTTAGCAAACATGGCTTGACGGATAGTCATAACCCGCTCCCCCCTTGAAGGCAAAACAGTTTTGGGTACCTCAATTCCCTGTGAAGTCAATGGCGGAAAGGCATCCACAGCTATTTCAAAATCCGAGGCCATATTTTCCGGTGTAAACATTAAGACCAAGTGATCAGCATCGGCAAATTCTACCTCTATGCCTCTGCCCCTTAAATCCTCCGCCAACTCATCCCCCATGATACCCATCTTTCCACTTTGAATCACTAGCTTTAAAGGTTCGATGTGCTGTAATGCATATCCTTTTTGCTGTAATTTTAAGGCAAGCTGAGCTATTTTCTTTTCGCACAACAGAATTTTTTCGGCATATCCCTCAGCTAACGTACGATTGCATAAATCTAATGATTGTAATATCAAATAGGATGGGCTGGTGGATCCAAATAAAGACAATGCATTTTTGCCGTCCCTCTCAAAAGAGGCCATAGCACCCTTGCTAATATGAAGGTATGCACCGCCAGTTAAAACGGGTAGCGTCTTGTGGGCAGAATCGCAACACATATCTGCCCCTAAGTCTAATGGATGTAACGACTTTTCTAAAAATCGTAGGTATGCCCCATGGGCATTATCCACCAAAAAAGGTACCCCATATTTCTTACAGACCTCAGAAAGCCCCATTATATCCGCCATTCCCCCTAAATAATCAGGTGAGGTAATATAAAAAGCAAAGGGCAAAACCTCCATAGAACCCAAAACTTCATCAAGCTGTTGGGGAAGGATAGGGCAAGCACAAAGAGTGGCTTCTTGTTCTGGATAAACCCACTGAACATTTAAGTCCAACAATGCACAAGCATGCAAAAAGGCTTTATGGGCATTTCTTGCTGCCAAAATTATTTTCCTATCCTGTTCTTTTTTACTATGGAGCATTGCCAAATACACCATTGCACCAATACATTGAGAAGAGCCACCCGTGGAGTAAAAAGTCCTTCTGGACCCGAATAACTGGGTTGCATTTTCCTCACTTTGCTTAATAATTCCCTGGGGATGGTAAAGATCATCTGCACCTTTAATTTCAGTAATGTCAAATGATTCACACCCCAAAAAGGGGCTGCCCTTATGTCCTGGCATATGCAGGCGAACAGCCCTCTTCTTTTGGTACTCTTTTACAAAGTCATAAATAGGTGTATCCATGGCCTTTAATCCTCTACGTTTTCTGCAACCTTCATCATGATGGCACATTCCATACGCTTTTTAAACAGCTTACAACCGTATTCGTAAATTCCCTGAATACTGCCAGAAGCATGATAGGAATTGGCCGCACAACCACCAGAACAGTACATCTTTGCCCAGCAATCCCTACATTCCTGTCTTGCATATGCATTACAATGACGGAATTCATCCTGAATTTCGGTATTTTTCACGCCATCCCAAATATTACCCAAACTGTATTTCTCATCACCAACGAATTGGTGGCATGGGAATAATTCACCCCAAGGGGTAACCGCCATGTACTCTGTACCCGAGCCGCAACCTGTGATTCTTTTATAGACACAAGGCCCATTTGTTAAATCCAACATATAGTGATAGAATTCAAAACCGTTGCCCGCTTTTTTACGACGGATCATTTCCTTTGCAAGGATTTCATACTGTTCAAACAGCTTTGGTAAATCCTCTTCTGTCAGAGCATAGGGATCCGAAGGATCACAAACGACAGGTTCCATGCTCAATTCCGTGAATCCCATATCAGCCATATGGAAAATATCGTTGGTAAAATCCACATTGTTGTGGGTAAAGGTGCCACGCATATAATAGCCTTTTTGGCCTCTTCTTTCCACAAATTCTTTAAACTTGGGCAAAATCAAGTCATAACTACCTTCACCTGTTATGGTTTTACGCAAATGGTCATGCACTTCTTTTCTGCCATCCAAAGATAATACAACATTATGCATCTCTTTATTTGCAAAATCGATGACATCATCATTAATCAAAACACCATTCGTTGTAAGTGTAAAACGGAATTTTTTATTATGAATTGGTTCTTGCTCCCTTGCGTATGCCACCAACTGTTTGATTACATCCCAATCCATCAAAGGTTCACCACCAAAGAAGTCAACCTCCAAATTCACTCTGCTACCAGAATGGGCAATCAAGAAATCTAGAGCCTGTTTTCCCACTTCAAAGCTCATCAGGGCATGCTCTCCCTGATATTTGCCCTGACTTGCAAAGCAGTAGCTGCAATTTAAATTACAAGTATGGGCAACGTGGAGACAAAGAGCCTTCACCACATTGCTTTTATTTTTAAAATCAATGGCAAGGTTTTCATACTCGTCCTTGGTAAAGAGCTTGCCCTGATTTGCCAAAGTCTGAATATCCTCGATACATAGGTAAACTTCTTCCTCTGTTACATCTGCTCTATCTGCAAACTTTGCCAAAATCTCTTTTACTATTTCATCTTTATCATGGGATTCAAACATCTGGATAATCTCGTATGCAACCTCATCCACCACATGAACGGAGCCGCTACAAGTATCTAATACGATGTTATATCCGTTTAATTTATATTGATGTACCAATTTTTTCAATCCTTTCTACTACCGAAGAGCCTATCTTAAGCCCTTTGCGGCACCCCCAAATACGAAAAATGCCGCCTTACTGAAATGAAGGCGGCGGATTCGTTGTCAATCCCTTTGAGCTTACTTCTGTTTGCTCTCGCAAGGCTGGTTTGCAACGCCACAGGAGGTTTTGCAAGCAGACTGGCAGGATGTCTGGCATTCGCCACAACCACCAACAGCTACGCTCTTTTTCAGGTCACGAGTTTCAATTGTTTTGATTCTCTCCATGGTTTCATCTCCATTCTGATTATGAAAATTCTAATAATTCAATGCGCTTTTATTGCATGAAAGAGAAAATCTCCTTCGACAATAAACCGCTTCATACACTGAAAAAGTATATATCATCACACCTTGATTGTCAAGGCGTAACCTTAATAAATCAAGGTGTTTCACCTGTTATACCAACTTTTTATATAAACAAATTACACCTATTAATCTTCAGGTAAATTGATCTCCAATTATAATTCAGAAAAAAACGTATATCTATTTTTTTCACACTTAGAATAATATAGTGCCTCGTCCGCTTTCGTTAAAAGCTGCACATAGTCACGTCCATCATCTGGATAAACAGAAACCCCAATACTCTTTGTCACCCCATAATCATTATCACTGCTATCCATTAATACATTTAAATACTTTATCAAATCTGCTTTTTCTTTCAAATCCTTCACCAAGATTATAAACTCATCACCGCCAAAGCGCCCAATTGCATCCGTACTCCTAAAGACATACTTCAACCGCTCAGATACCCCACGCAATACCCGGTCACCCTCTATGTGTCCATAAGTATCATTTACTTGTTTAAAGTTGTCTAAGTCAAAAAGTATTATATAATGTGTCTTATTGTTTTCTTGCGCCAATATACCTTTAATACGGTCCTCCACATATTTTTTCGCATATAACCCCGTAAAGCTATCCAGACTTGCTTTTTTTGTCAGCAAATCTGTTTTAGCCTTAATGGCACTAATGTCAGTTATGACTCCGATCATGCGTACAGGCACACCATCTTCCATAATTGGTGATATATCAATTTTACACCATATAAAGTTAGTATTCCCCGCCTTCATCCTTGCCTCATAGGTGGTTGAACGACCACAAAGAGTTTCTGCAAATGCCCCTTCAATGACCTTCAAATCAGCAGGATGAGAAAAATAATCTGACACAGCTAATCTATATTCATCGGGAGATAGCATGCTAAAGGGCTGTACCTCTCTTAGAATTTTTTCACCTGGCACTCCAAAAATATCTTCAGAGTTTTCAAAAAATGTATATAGTTGTTGGACTAAATCAACTTCAAAAACACAAATTTTCGCGGATTTTAAAGCGGTTGCTAGTCTTTGTTTATAGTTCCTTAGTTCTGTCACGTTTTCAGCATGATTCATTGCACACATCACTCCCAGCAAATCCACTCTTCCACTTACTCCTAGCTTTATTGTATCGGTAAATAAGCAAAAAAACAAGAAAAGCAAACGTTAAACTCAATTTTTTTAATAATGATAAAGTCTATGAGATCAACTAAATTTCATTCATATTGATTTAATATGGGATAATTCACATTCTTCTATATAAAAGAGGGCAACACAAAATTGTGCTGCCCAAAATTCTACACGCCTATATTTTTTTGTGTTTTTCCCAAAAATCCTGAATTGTTTCCAAAGCCTCAGGATAAACTTCCACCGGTATCCTCTGGGGCTTGGCTAAAAAATACCCTTGTAGTAAATCTACACCAATGGCTAGTAGCATTTCCAGCTCCATCCTTGTTTCCACACCCTCCGCAATAATATATAAGTTGCGTTCATGGGCATAGGCCACAATGTTAGATACGATTTTCTGTTTATCCCTATCCATATGAATATTTCGAATAATGGTCTTGTCCACCTTGATGAAAGTCGGAGCAATCTCCAGCAAATTTTTCTCACTGTTATAGCCAGTCCCATAATCATCTAAAGCAAATATACCCGAAAAACAAGGAGTTTTTCTCTTTGCCTTCAATGCATCTACATGCATATCCTCCGACTCAACAATCTCCATTACAACCTTGGGATATACATCTGCAAATTTCATGCACAGCTTCTCCCCATCCTCTTCACTCAAACAGTGGTTTGCGATTGAGTTAATAAATAAAAGACAGTGACTTGGCACCTGTTTTTTATCTAAAAGTGACTGATATGCCTCCATGGACTTAAACCAGGTAATTCGTTCAATATCTTGCAATCGCCGTTCTTCCTTTGCAATCTGCATGGCAACATCCGGGGAACGAAGAAATTCAAAATGAACTCTCATCAGTGCTTCATAGGCAAAAATTTGCCCTGTTTTCCCATCTACAATAGGCTGAAAATGATATGAAAGGGATTCCTCCTCAATCAAAACCTTAAGCTCCTTACGCATCTTATTCAGATGTTCTTGTTTGTCAAACTCCTCTTGACTAAATTCCCAAAAAGCACCCTTTTTCGCATGCTTCACCTGATACATTGCAAAGTCAGCCATTTTCATAAGCTCAAGAAAATCCTGACTGTTGTCTGGATACCAAGCAATGCCTCCAGATATACCTATTTTCTGACTCTCTCCATCAGGCAACTGAAACCAGGTGTTATCAACTCTCTCCTGCAACTGCTCTAGGATTTGCCTCATCCTAGCCTTTGACTCATACCCATATAGAAAAAAGAAAAATTCATCGCCAGAAACACGGCTGCTGATTGTTGCCTTTGGTAGGTTCTCAACAAAACACCGTCCGGCCCTGCGAATATACTTATCCCCGCAGTCATGGCCATATTTATCATTAATAACCTTTAAGTTATCTATGTCAATCATTAATACTGCGGCATTTTTTAGCATATGCTCACTTTTAAACAATTCAAATACCTTGCGATAAAATGCACGACGATTAAACAGACCTGTCAATAGGTCATAATCACGCTCATGCTCAATGCGTAAGCGCTCCATAGTACTTATGGTTACATCTTCGGCTATCCCAACAACCCGTTCCTCATTTTGAGCAATTTTTATCCGAATATATCTTTCATCACCATTTTGTAGCTCTAAATGATACAAGGTACTCCCATCGAGATCAGCTGTTGGAGATATACAATCCCTCATGCTCTCCATCATTTCACCAAACTGGTCCAAGGAAAAGTCAGACACATCTATGTTCTCCCATCCAAAAAGCTCAAAAAAAGTTTTTGTGGCAAAAACAGTTTTCTCTTTTTGCTGGACTTCAAATCCCCCTATTTTTACACTCGCCATATCTAGTATGCTTAAAAAACGGGCAGACGAGTTGACAACATCCTTACTTAAAGCTGTGAAGGCCTCCGCAAATTGGTCTATTTCCCGAATATTTGTTACCGATAACTCCGGAATTCCCCCTCTACTTTTTCTAGCAATACTAACCTCCTCGGATAATTTGGAAATGGGTCTAGAAAACCGCCGACTAACAAGGATACTCCCTATGATTCCCACCAAAATGGTCAGAAAAAATGATAGTCTAAGCCACCCAACAACCTGATTTGAAAAAGAATATAAATGCTCCCTCTGTACCATTCCAATCAGAGACCATCTTTCTGCTAGATAAGGGGAGTTGCTCTGACCCAAAGGCAAGTCCAACAAATGTGCGATGTATGCTTTTCCAGCTATATCTAATGAATATACCCCACCCACCTGTTGCTCCATGGTAAAACTATCTCCAATATCTGCTTGGAGATAACCACTTATGGTTATGGGCTTCCATGATAAATCCTTTTTATTCTGCGATGCCAAAACGTAGGTACCACCGCCTTTTACATAAAGTTCATCATAGGGAAGAATTGTTTTCAAATAATCGGACAAAAGCTCTATTCCTAAAACACCATAAACAGTCCCATCCTCTAGGATTAGGGGTACAGAATAAATGATAGAATTGTTATCCCCATCCTGCATCATAATTGAAGTTGCACTCCAATAACCATAATCCTCCCCATGAGACGAATCCGCCCGGTTATAATAAGCAGCTTGATAGGGTTGGTAGAAAAAATCATAGTTCCGTAATGCCGCCGGAAACTTAAAAAGAGGCTCCCAATCTCTATCTGTGGATATGTTCATAGATTTTACTAAAGAAATAGGTGCCTTTCTAAAAAGCAAGTCAGCATAATTGGGAGAAGGTGGTGATAACGGGTCAAAATCCCGAATATAAACCCCAGGTTTACTGATATATTCTGCCTCCTCCAAATCATGAGTATTGAAAATAACAAATACCCCTGAGGCGCGCTTCACATAGATTGTTGAGAGTAATTCATTTGATATGCTAGATAGGAGTACCTCACACTGTTTAGATCCTTGGTCTAAATCCTCTAAAGAAATTTCTCCTTTATCCAATAATCTTTGTGTGGTCTCATTAATTTTACTGGATACCAGGGAAAGATCTGCCCAGTTATTATTCATGGCATTTTGTAAAAAAGCACCTCTTGTTTGAACTTGCTTCGTCAAAATTTCCCTTTCATTCTGATTCAGCTTACCCAAAACACCACTTTCAGTCAGTGTTCCCAACAAGAAGAAGGCTTCAACCAACACAACAAAAAATAAGGGGTAGAGAACAGTTCGAAATACAGATCGACTTTTACGCCCCTTTGTGTTATTTCGAAAAAACACATTCTCTCCCCCTTTCAACCTACTTCACTAACATCAGGTTGTTACATCTTCTATTTCTTGAAGAATATCTTCATACCACTGATTAAAATACCTTTCAGTAGTAAACTCGGCCACTGCCCGTTCCAAACTCATGCCTTGACTCAAACGTGCCTCAACCTTAAGACGATCCGCTTTTGCCAAATCCTCCATTGAGTATGTCAAAATTTCACGCACTTCCCATCCCTTTTCAAAAGCATGGGGTGTAAAAAGCCTGCTTTCATTCACCGTTTCCAATCCAACAGTAAGAATGCGCTTCATCGTCTCTGAAACTTCAGGCTTATTTTCTAAAATTATATCCATTTGATTTGCCTCCTTTGTAACAGGCAAATACCCCGAATCAATTGAAAATGCAATGTCCTGTTCTGGTTGGGTAATCCATTTCAAGAATTCCACAGAAGCTTTCACTTCCTGCTCTGTCCCCTTTGTTACCACCATTCCAGCACCTTGTTGCACTGCAAAGTTTTCCCCATCGGCAAACTTAGGAGTTTGAAAAACCTCCATCTCGATGGGATAACTTTCTACATCACTAAGAATTACCCGATCAGGAAAAAAAGTTGCCCCAGAAGATGACCCCACAAAGGAAATAATACTCCCCATTTTTACATCATCACTTCGAAATCTCCCAACAGAAGCAAAATACCCCTTGATATAAGGAATATAATAATTATCCCAAAGCTTCTTCATCACATCTCGGTCTAGCTCCACAATCCCTTGTCCATTGCGAATTGCAATCAACTCATGGCCTTGCTGCATCGCCCCCAAGAAGAAGTAGTTCGCCATCGCATCCCGCCCAAAAAAAGCTTTTCCATCATTGGGGGTAGGGGTCAGGCTATCTGTCCAGTTATAATATTTCTCAGCCACTTCCACCAGTCCTTCTATTGTGGAAAACTCCTGGGTAGTTACACCAGTTTCCAGGGAAAACTTATCCCAATCTGTCTTGTTCAACATAAAAACCTCAACAGATTTTGCAATAGGGAAAATTTTCATACTACCGTCATCGGAAAAGCAACCTTCGCTTAGATAACTTTGAATATATTCCTCTTGCTCCTCTTGCGATAAATATTGACTCAAGTCAGCCAGCAGCCCAATACTATCAATCTTATATGCCGTATCTGCATAGGCAGAAAAAATGTTTGGAACCTCGCTCAATCCAGCCTTCCCTTGGGTAGCCAGAACATTCTCAGTCAGCTCATTCACAGTACCATGGCTATACACGTCCACTAAAACACCTTTTTCCTTACCCATTGTTTCATTAAACTCTGTTACCAGTTTGTTGAAACTCTCAAGTTGGGCACCGTTATAATATACCCAAACAGAAATGGCAACGGGATTCTCTGGGGTTAGGTAGTTTTCTTTTGCATTCTTTCCCAAACTTCCACATCCAGAAAGTAAGAAAATCAAGCAGATAAATGTAACTATAATTTGTTTCCTTCCCTTCATTACCCCACCCACTCCCTTAGATTCTCACTTCTGTCCATTTGGTTCAACAGTCAAACCACCTAAAAAAGACACATTATGCCCAAATAATACCATATCTTACTTTTTTCTGCAATAAACTTTTAGTTAAGTTGTTCCTTCTCAATTACAAAATCTTCTAATAAAACTTAATTTTTCTTTCTAAATGCTCCAGATCAAAGCCTTGTTTTATTTCATATTCATCATTCCCTAGATTGCTTCTTTAATTTTTATACCACTTTCGTCCTTCCACCAACTTGCTCACCCTAGAGCTACATCCAATACCATCATTACAGCAAATCCAACAGCCGCACCCACTGTTCCGATATTGGAATGCTCTCCCCCCTGTGCCTCTGGAATCAGTTCTTCAATCACAACATAAATCATGGCACCTGCGGCAAAAGCCAGGAAATAAGGCAATAATGGTATTACCTGCTCAGCTAAAAGAATTGTAATCACCGCACCTATTGGCTCCACAATCCCTGAACCAGCTCCGTACAAAAATGCCCTTTTCTTGCTTATTCCTTCGCTCTGAAGGGGCATAGAAATGATAGCACCCTCAGGAAAGTTTTGTATCGCAATTCCCAATGCCAAGGCAAATGCTCCCATTAAGGTAATACCCGAGTTACCCATCATCGCTCCTGCAAATGAGACCCCAACTGCCATACCCTCCGGTAAATTATGTAGAGTTACTGCCAAAATTAGCATAGATGTTTTTGATAACTTACTGGGTATCCCTTCGGGTTTTTGGCTACTCTGATGTAAATGAGGGATTAACGTATCTAACGCCAATAAAAACCCAATACCCAGCAAGAATCCTATAACAGCTGGCAACCACGAAAGTCTCCCTAACCCCTCTGATAATTCCAAAGCAGGAATTAATAAAGACCAAACCGATGCTGCAATCATAACCCCCGCAGCAAAACCCAAAAGCATTTTCCTTACTTTCTGATTCATCTCACCTTTCATAAAAAATACCATAGCTGCCCCCAGTGTGGTGCCAATAAACGGTGTTAATAAAATCATTGCTTCTTTCATAAATAATCACCTCTTTTTTATCTTTTCTTATCATGACCTGTTGTAAGCAAATCTAATTGTGTTGAACCCGCTCTATTATAGGCTTTGAGTATCAATATTTTTCTTCAAATTATGGGTTCTCTTTTACCCCATTCATCAGCACAAAAACAGAAATTACTGTTTTTCAGCCCCTGTCAAAGAAACCAAATGAAATGCCCATAGGGAAACCTCAAAAGCCTATTTAATCTTCCACACCCCTACCTCTATGACTACTTGTTGAATCCATTTTTCTAAAAGGCACCTTCTTTTCGGTTGTTAAAGCTCCATTAACCCCTGCCCCCCTTAAAACTCTGGCTATAATCCATTTCATAACAGTGTTATCTTGCAGGTATTGAAAAGCCATGAAATGATGATTAACAACGCTTTCAGCCTTTCAGCAACTCATTCCATCCAGCTGCCATGCATTTTATAATGGACTCCATGTGTTTCACAGCCATTTGCTCCGATTTCTCATGGGTAATCATATGAATATAAAAATCCACCTTTGTATGGGTAAGCCAATGAATCATATAATCATCCAGCCTAACACTCTCTCTTTGCAGAGCTATTTCATCAGCCATCGTTCGGTAGTGCTTTTCCATCATTTCTACAATCTCGTCTGTAAAGTGCTCAAACCTTGAACCCTGTGACCTTGTAACCAAAAGAAAAAACGCATCATAATTTTGGTAAAGGCAATGTAGAACTTCCTTGGCAATTTCATAATGTACTGCGTATCCATTTTTTTCTCGTATGTAACCATCAATTTGTGCCCGCTCCCTATCAAAGTACCGACGAATAATTCCTTGCAACTCTTTTAATGGTACTTCCACCAGAGATGAAAATAAATCCTCTTTATTTTCAAAGAAAAAATATAGCGCCCCTGTCGTAACCTGCGCATTTTTACAAATATTTCTCAAAGAGGCTTGCAAATAGCCTTTCTCTATAAACTCAGTTTTTGCATTCACTAATAGCCGTTCTCTCGTCTCAAGGTCAGTTTTCATGGTATTCTCCTTTAACAACATAACAGTGTTATGTTTTATATTTCTATGGTATCTTTTTTTCTAATCACTGTCAAGAGCCAATGAAATTGAACTAAAAAAAAGCCATCCTTTTACAGACCCACGGTCTATAAAAAAACAACTTTTCTCTTGCTCCAATTTAAATCATACCTTTGCACCTTTATGAATCATACAGCTACAATACGTAATATGTCTCCAGCTCATCCCACACAGCAGTTATACTCTCCCCATCCAGAACTGCTTCTTTCAAAAGCGTATGGCTAGAGGGAAAGATTTGCGTTTCTTGGGTCTGCTCACAATAAATATACCATTCATGGCTTTCGTTTCTACTTACAAAGTAATCAAGCTGTTAAAGTGAAAATCAATCTTCCCCTTCGTATTTTGCAAACACCCGTCGCCATAACTATATAGCACAAAAAGAAAAAGTACAGTTTAAGCAAGGCTCAAACTATACTTTTAATGTCCCTGACTGGAGTCGAACCAGCGGCCTTTCGCTTAGGAGGCGAACGCTCTATCCTACTGAGCTACAGAGACGCTTTCTAAATGAATTGAATTTGAAATAAACAACACAAAAATCATATTATTGAAATTCGGTTCCTCCAAAAAACAATCCTTTTCTATTTTATGCGTATCCCCTGTTACAGTCAAGTAATTTTCTTCTGCAACAGGGGACTTTTTTTTATTGAAGCTTATCTTCGATAAAAGATGCTAATTTTTTTGCCTCACGTTCCATGACTTCTTTGTCTTTTCCCTCAATCATAACACGCACTAAAGGCTCTGTTCCAGAAGTACGGATCAGTACCCTTCCATCGGAAGAAAACTTATCCTGCAATGCTTCAATGGCCTTCTTTATTTCAGGCACATCCATGTACTCATTTTTACGGGCATTATTCACACGGGCATTCACCAAAACCTGGGGCAAAATTTCCATGATTTTAGACAATTCAGATGCTTTTTTCCCTGTTCGTTTCATTACCGATAGAAGTTGGATTGCTGTTAAGATACCATCCCCCGTCGTGTTGTAGTCAAGGAAAATAATATGACCAGATTGCTCACCACCCAAATTATAATCCTCCGCTAACATACGCTCTAGGACATATCTATCCCCTACGTTTGCCTGTAATATGGAAATATCATTTTCACGCCCCATAAGGGTTAAGCCAAGGTTAGACATAATCGTCCCTACAATGGTATTATTCTTCAACTCGCCCTTTGCCTTCATCTCGCAACCACAAATAGCAAGTATTTTGTCACCATCAATCAGTTCGCCGTTTTCGTCCACAGCTAAGCAACGGTCTGCATCACCGTCAAATGCAAAGCCAATATCTGCGTTGTTTTCTTTTACAAATGCAACTAAATCCTCCATATGGGTTGATCCGCATTTTTCATTTATGTTGGTACCATCAGGTTCATTATGAATAATACAAAGTTCTGCTCCCAAGTCCAACATGGTGATTGGTGCAGCCTTATATGATGCCCCATTTGCACAATCCAAAGCAACTTTAATCCCCTGAAAGCGTTCCTTTGTAGCACCTCTTAAAAATGCAATATAATCATCCAAGGCCTCCTCTGCATAGGACTTTGTGCCAATGCCACTGCCTGTGGGGCAAGGCAAAACCTCTGGGCGACTAAGCAAAATATCTTCGATTTCCTCTTCCAATTCATCACTTAACTTATAGCCTTGGTCGCTGAAAAACTTAATACCGTTATATTCCACAGGATTGTGGGATGCAGAAATCATAACACCGGCATCCAAACGGTAATGACGCACCAGGTATGCCACTGCGGGTGTAGGAATCACCCCTGCAATCACAGCATGGGCACCAACAGAGCAAATCCCCGCTACCAATGCAGACTCCAACATATCCCCACTGATACGTGTATCCATTGCCACCAAAATTCTAGGAGCATGTTTCTTCTCTTTGGTTAAAACATATGCTCCTGCTCGACCCAGCTGATATGCCATCTCACCGGTCAACTCCGTATTGGCAACGCCTCTTACACCATCAGTACCAAATAATTTTCCCATTTTCATTTTCCTCCAACAATTACGACTCATTATCAGGAACGGTCGTATCTTCCGATATAATTACATCAATAAAAGCATATCCCGCTGTCGCCCCTTCGGGCAACTCTAACTGAATAGGAACCTTATGATGTCCCACAGAAAGACCACTTACGTCAACAGTACCTGCCAAAGTGCTTTCATTAATACCATCTAATATTCCTCCATCACCGGTAATTGTAACTTTCACGCTACCGCTGATTGCATAACTTTTTCCGCTGTCGCCCCCAGTAACAACCAACTGGTCTGAGTGGACAGTCAATTCACGGTTGTTCACACCCATAACTTGCACATTTACCTGAATTGTCAGATTGTTTGTATCCTTTGGTGTGACACCTTCAGGCAAATAATCTTGAACAGCAAAGCTCTTTCGAACATTGCCACTGCTCCCCGAAATATCAATATCCGGTAGCTGCAAATATATAAGTTCAGACAACAGCTCAGGTGCGCCGATTACCTCCAAGGTTTGAGGCGTACTTACAGTATCCCCCAGCACATATCCCTCGGCTGGTGTGCCTGAAATATTCACTTTAATTGGAATTGTCTTTGCGTTCAAAGAATTATATGTGACCGTAATATCAGAAACACTTAGTTTTACGCCCTTTACTGCAGTGCCGTTTGCATCATAGGCAACAAGTTTTGCCCCAAGCTGCACACTGCCCACAACATCCTGGGCATTGATTCCAGCCCGCACTGCCGCAACCTGCTCAACTGCCGATGCCGGACCTGTCACCTTAACGGTTTCTGTGCTTAACAATGGACTTGCATATATGGCATCCTTAGGTAATTCACCACTAATGACAACTTCAATAGGCAGCTCCTTACTAGCTACTCTTTCAATATACACATCCACAGTTGTGGGTACCTTACTTACAATATTGTAGCCCGTATAGCCACCCACCATTACAACGTCAACAGGTAGTGATACCTTATCTCCATCCATGGCACTGCCTAAGCCCCCTAGATCAATGGACACCTGTAACCAATCATTGGATTGATTTAATCGATCCAGTGCCGTTCTTTGGGCTTTAATT
This sequence comes from Clostridiales bacterium UBA4139, assembly GCA_002380805.1. Taxonomy (GTDB): domain Bacteria; phylum Bacillota; class Clostridia; order Lachnospirales; family Anaerotignaceae; genus Chakrabartyella. Next base: position 92,584 of record DFWH01000015.1, read on the forward strand.
TTTATATTTACCTTTGTGGATATTAGTTCATCCGCATTTCTCACCGTCAGCCCTCGGTCTGTTAATACATCCATATTTTCTAATGTTATATATTTGGAATAGGTTCTGGTATCAACGGGCTGGTTGATATTGATTACCATAAACCACATAATGATAGCTATGGCAATAGATAGCAGTTTCCATCCCAAATCCTTCATCAGCATTTCTTGAAACTTCTTCATTTATCCTGCCTTCCTTTCCAAAAAGAGAGTTTCTTTTTGCCTACTTTCTTGGTTTGTGAAAGCATAGTTCTTAATTGTTCCGCACTCAAATCACGGTATAGCACGCCACCTCTAGCCACAGAAATAGATCCTGTTTCTTCAGACACAACAATAACATAGGCGTCAGAAACCTCACTCGCGCCGATAGCCGCCCTGTGTCTAGTCCCCAACTCCATACTAATCTCATTGCTGTCTGTTAGGGGCAAGAAGCAAGTTGCCGCTGCCACACGATTTCTACGAATAATAACTGCACCATCATGTAAAGGTGTATTGTGCTCAAAAATATTGATTAAAAGCTGACTTGAAATTGCCGCATCAATGGGGATACCTGTTCTTTCCAAATCCCCCAAGGGCACCTCCTGCTCAATTAAGATCAAAGCCCCCGTCTTAGCAGCGCCCATCTTATCCGCAGCTTTAATAATCTCATCTACGGTACGGGAAGAAGCCTTCTGACTCTCTTCTTCCTCCGTTCGCATAAAATAAGAGAAAAATTGTCCTTTTCCCAACTGTTCCAACGCTTTTCTCAGCTCAGGCTGGAACACAACAATAACCGCAATAATACCAACGGAAATAGTATTGGATAATATCCATAGGATTGTATTTAGCTGCAAAATGGTTGCAACTGCCGCCAAAGCAAGAATCACCAAAATACCTTTAAATAAAACCCATGCCCTTGTTTCTTTAATCCAAAAAATGATTTTATAAATAATATAGGCAACAATCAGAATATCCAAAATATCTGAAAATCCAACGGATGGCCGAACAAAGCCTGTTACCCCTAAATTGTCTAAAAAACTTTTCAATGCATCCATAAAACACACCCGTTTCCTTAGAAATGTGACATTCTTTCCAATCAAAAATATAGCTTATCATAACATAACAACATAATACCATAGATTTGTCAAAAACAGAGGGAATTTGCGTGACTTTGTTAATAATTTTCCTGCTTTTTCATTCCTTTAAAATCCCCTCGAAAAACTATGTTCTTGTTTTCCTTTTCCCTTTGATTTGTATACATTATAGCATAAACAAAAATGAATTGTTATAAAAAGTCTATGAAAAAATTGCCTATATAATCAATTATAGCAAAAAAAATCATCCCAATGCAAAAAACAGCTTTGCCAAAATAAAAAAGCACAGAAATCTACATAAAATAAGATTTCCGTGCTTTACTTTTCTCAAAAATTCTTAGAGTGGTCTCATGGTAGGGAACAAAATTACGTCTCTGATTGAAACAGATTCTGTCAATAACATAACAAAACGGTCAATACCTACGCCCAAGCCACCAGTAGGAGGCATACCATATTCCAGAGCTGTTAAGAAGTCCTCATCAATCATGTTCGCTTCGTCATCCCCGGCTGCACGCAGCATTTCCTGATATTCAAAACGTCCACGCTGATCAATAGGATCATTTAACTCTGAGTATGCATTTGCATATTCTCTACCTACGATGAACAACTCAAAACGATCTGTGTATTCAGGGTTTTCAGGTTTTCTCTTGGACAAAGGAGAAATTTCAACAGGATAGTCAATAACAAAAGTAGGCTGAACCAAGTTCTTTTCAACAAATTCTTCAAAGAACAGAGATAAGATATCCCCTTTGGCATGACGTTCTTCAAACTGAATGTGACGTTCTTTCGCCAAAGCCTTAGCCTCTTCTGTATCCTTCACTGCATCAAAGTCAACACCAGCATATTCCTTAACCAACTCAACCATGGTCTTTCTTGCAAAAGGCTGACCCAAATCTAAGTCATGACCGCCATACTGGATTTTTGTTGTACCCAATACATTTTCAGCAACGGTACGGAACATATCCTCGGTAATATCCATCATGCCATTATAGTCTGTATATGCCTGATACAACTCCATCAAAGTGAATTCAGGATTATGTCTTACAGAAATACCTTCGTTACGGAATACACGGCCAATTTCGTATACTCTTTCAAAACCGCCGACAATCAGACGCTTCAAAGGCAATTCCAACGCAATACGGCAATACATATCAATGTCCAACGTGTTGTGATGGGTAATAAAAGGTCTTGCAGATGCACCACCTGCAATAGTCTGCAAAACAGGTGTTTCAACTTCTAAGAATCCTCTTCCATCCAGGAATCTTCTGATTTCGCTAATAATTTTAGAGCGTTTAATAAATGTATCTCTAACTTCAGGATTTACAATTAGGTCCATATATCTCTGACGATAACGCAATTCCTGATCTTTTAAACCATGGAACTTTTCGGGCAGAACCTGTAAGCTCTTAGTTAGCAGAGTAACCTCTTTTGCATGTACAGAGATTTCACCTGTTTTTGTGCGGAAAACGAAGCCTTTGATGCCAATAATATCACCAATGTCAAACTTCTTAAATGCCGCATATTCTTCATCACCGATATCATTACGGCTTACATAAGACTGAATGGTGCCGTTACGATCTTGGATATTGCAAAAAGATGCCTTACCCATGATACGCTTGCTCATCAAACGACCTGCAATGGCCACATCTTTACCTTCTAACTCATCAAACCCATTTCTTACTTCATCGCTATGATGGGTCATCTCAAATCTTACAATTTCAAAAGGATTCTTTCCCTCTGCCTGCAATTGTGCCAGCTTTTCACGACGGATAAGAATTTGTTCACTCAACTCCTGCTGGGTTAATTCCTTCTCCTGTACGTTTTCATTCTGCTCTGCCACGTTCTTTCCTCCATTCCCACTTGGCTTTTGTACTATGCCAATTCCACACTATTTTTATCTTCTAATGGATTTTACTTCAAATTCAGCTTCACCATCGGGTGTATCAATCTTAATTTTTTCGCCAGTTGTGTGGCCCAATAAAGCCATACCTACTGGAGATTCATTAGAAATACGTCCATTCATAGGATCCGCTTCTGCAGAACCAACAATGGTATAATTCATAATTTCATCGAATTCTATATCATAGAGTTCTACCGTAGAACCCAGACCAACTACGTCATTGGAAACATCTTCGTCATCAATAACTTCTGCATTGCGCAACATTTTTTCAAGAACCACAATTCTTGCTTCAATTTCGGCCTGTTCTTCTTTTGCAGCATCATACTCCGCATTTTCAGACAAGTCACCCTGTCCTCTTGCTTCTTTAATTTTCTCTGCTACTTCTTTTCTTTTGACGGTTTTCAAGGTTTCAAGTTCATCTTCCATCTTTTTCAAACCATCATAAGTCAAAACAACCTTTTTATCTGCCATGGCCGTTGTCATCTCCCTTTTTTCCCGGAACTCTCCGTATTTTTTGACCTTCCTTGTCAATACCGCATATACAAGGAAAAAAGAGGGCCTTGACCCTCAAAATTCATTGATAAATTATATACTACTTAAAGAAGGGTTGTCAATCTTTTATACCCCAAAAAAACGATTTTATCCTTGATTTTTCGCAATTTTCACCCGTTTACCCAGTGCAGAAAAGCCGCCAACAGAAAAGCCCTTCTCCTTTAACCCCAAATAAACATCCTTGGCATCATCCTTTGGAAAATGTTCCATCCAAAAACTGCGAAAGTCCATATCGCTTATGAATGCCTGTGCCTCTGCCTTCCTGCCCTCCAGCTGTTGGCCTCCGTAGTTAAAATAAAACCCTTCCGCCGCCGCAACATCCCATCGCCTTTGTGCCAATCTGCGTAGAGCTGGGCGATTTCCCGCTGCATCAACAAAAACTGCATATCGTTTCAAAATATGCTCATATCCCGTTTGCTCCATGCCACAAACAATAACGGCGTCCGCTTCTGTAAAAAGAGAATTTTTTGGAGAGGAAAAAACTTCCGTCAGTAGGCCTTTCTCAATAAAAAGCTCTTCTTGAATCTCCTCCAGCTCCCCAATATTATCCACAAAAAAGGACAGATGATTCACATAATCCCCCATGCCAGCTAAAACCAAAGGCAAAACATCGGCGTCATTGCCAGCTATCAAATAATTGGCTTCTTCCGGATTTTTCCCTTGTCGTCGCAAGGCTTCCTTGGCCCCATCAAAGGCGAATAAAGCAGACATAACCCGTCCCCTGGCAATCGGCAAAATCTTTTGTGGGAATTCCCCTTCATATGGTGGGATGATAATCCCCGCCCCCTCGGCGGCCAAGGTTTTTACCATATCCTCCGCCTTTTCCCGCCAAGGTGTTGGCAGCCCTTGACCAACAGCAAAAGATAAAATACCATACAGCATATCATCTTTTTCCTGGATGGTAAAAGGTCTTTTTGAAAGAATATATTTTTTCCTCATAGTATTGGTTAAAATATTGGTCCAACGAGGCAATGTTATGCTCTCTCCCTTTTCTAAAAATCGAACTTCTGCAATTTTCATATTATCTCCCCCTTTGAGTTTTTTAGTTATGTACTTGTTGTCATACAATATTGTGCATTAAAAACCCTTGTAATCAATCTCAACGCCTCCCAAATTCTGTAATCTTCCCCACAGCAACACATTGTTTGTATTTTTGTACAATTTTTAGCTTTTATTTTCCGCGATATTTTGTACCGAAAAATGTACACTATTTTCTTTTTTAATATAATTATATATGTTTTTAATCTCATACAATTACCATATGGTAAAAGTACACAAAAAATATTTTTTATTGCCTTTTTAGCCTGTTTTCCAATAAATATATTTGGTGAAATATTGACAACTACTATGTAATAAACTATCATCAAGTTATCAAAAATGTTTTTACCCTGTATCAAAAATTTCAGATACAGGCTGAATTTTTATCGCATATTGTATACTGTATATGAAAGGAGCTTTCTCATGAACTCTAAAATCATGAAAACCATGGATGGTAACGAAGCTGCTGCGTATATTTCCTACGCTTTTACTGAAGTTGCAACCATCTATCCTATTACACCATCCTCTCCTATGGCAGAACATGTTGATACTTGGTCTGCAAATGGAAAGAAAAACCTTTTTGGTCAAACTGTACGTTTGGTTGAAATGGAGTCTGAAGCTGGTGCTGCTGGCGCAATGCACGGTGCATTGGAAGCAGGTACCTTAACCACTACTTATACTGCCTCTCAAGGGCTTTTATTGATGATCCCCCCTATGTATCGTATTGCTGGACAGTTGAAACCCGGTGTTTTCCACGTTAGCTCCAGAACCGTAGGTACTCATGCATTCTCCATCTTTGGCGATCATTCAGATGTAATGAGCTGTCGTCAAATCGGTTGTGCTATGCTTTCTTCTGCTTCCGTTCAGGAAGTTATGGATTTGGGCGGTGTAGCTCACTTGGCAGCAATTAAGGGTAGCGTACCTTTCATTCACTACTTCGACGGTTTCCGTACCTCTCATGAATTGCAGAAAATCGAAGTAATGGATTACGAAAAAATCGGAAAATTGTTGGATCAGGATGCATTAAGAAACTTCCGTAAAAATGCTTTAAACCCTGAACGTCCTGTACAGCGTTCCATCGTACAAAATCCCGATGTTTTCTTCCAGAATAGAGAAGCTTGCTCTCCTTTTTATAAGAGACTTCCTGCCATCGTAGAAGATTATATGAACGAAATCAATAAAATCACAGGCAGAAATTATCAGCTCTTCAACTACTTCGGTGCTGCTGATGCAGAACACGTAATTATCGCTATGGGTTCCGTTTCTGGTGCAGTTCAAGAAGTTGTTGAGTTCCTAACCGAAAAGGGCGAAAAAGTTGGTTTCTTACAGGTTCACCTGTATCGTCCTTTCTCTATGGATCACTTTATGGCAGCTCTGCCCGAAACAGCAAAAATTATTACTGTTATGGACAGAACAAAAGAACCCGGTGCATTGGGCGAGCCCCTTTACGAAGATGTTTGTTCCGCTTTAATGGAAAAAGGCAGAACACCTCTGGTTCTTGCTGGCAGATACGGTCTTTCTTCCAAAGATGTAACACCCGCTCAGATTGTTTCCGTTTTTGACAATATGAAGAGCGAAAAGAGAAACCACTTCACCGTTGGTATCAACGATGACGTTAGCATGACATCCCTTACAGTTGGCGCTGAGCCTGAAGTAACAGATGTGTCTACAATTGCATGCAAATTCTGGGGTCTGGGTTCCGATGGTACTGTTGGTGCCAATAAAAACTCCATCAAAATCATTGGTGACCATACCGATAAATATGCGCAGGCATACTTCGAATATGACACTAAGAAGTCCGGTGGCATCACAAAAAGCCATTTACGCTTTGGTGATGTGCCCATCCGCTCAAGCTATTTAGTATTTAAGGCTGACTTTGTTGCTTGTCATCAGCAGTCTTATATCAGCAAATATGATATTGTTTCCGAAATCAAACCAGGTGGTACATTCCTCTTGAATTGCGGCTGGAAAGGCGAAGAATTGGAAGCACATCTGCCAGCGGAAGTAAAAAGATATATCGCGAACAATAATATCTCTTTCTACACCATTGACGCCGTAGAAATTTGCCGTGAAATCGGTTTGGGTAACAGAACAAACTCTGTTTTACAGTCAGCTTTCTTCAAGTTAGCAAACATCATTCCTGCAGAAGATGCTGTTGGTTATATGAAAGCTGCCATCGAAAAATCCTATGGTAAAAAAGGTGAAAAGATTGTTAATATGAACTTTGCAGCTGTGGATGCAGGTTTAAGTGGTCTTGTAAAAATCGATGTCCCTGCAAGCTGGAAAGATGCAAAAGAAGTTAACAAAGAAGATGCAAAACGCATCCTCCCAGAATATGTTGAAAAACTCTTAATTCCTATGAATGCACAAAAAGGTGATAGTTTGCCTGTTTCCGTGTTCTTAGGTAGAGAAGATGGTACTGCTCCTTTAGGTACTTCTGCATACGAAAAACGCGGTGTGGCAATCGATGTACCCGAATGGAATATCAGCAACTGTATTCAGTGCAACCAATGTTCTTATGTTTGCCCCCATGCTTGTATCCGTCCTTTCTTGTTAACTGATGAAGAAGCTGAAAAGGCTCCCGAAGGTTATGAAACAAAGAAAGCAAATGGCGCAGGGGAAATTGCAAAATATCAGTATCGTATTCAGGTAGATCCATTGGATTGCCAGGGCTGTGGTGCTTGTGTTGTTGCATGTCCAGCAAAAGAAAAAGCACTAACTATGAAACCACTGGATACGCAGGTAGCAGAAATGACAAACTGGGATTATTCCTTATCCCTTTCTTATAAAGAAAACCCTATGGACAAATATAGTGTAAAAGGCAGTCAGTTTGAACAGCCTTTGCTTGAGTTCTCTGGTGCTTGCGCAGGTTGTGGTGAAACACCTTACGCAAAATTGATGACACAACTTTACGGTGACAGAATGTATCTTGCCAATGCAACAGGCTGTACCCAGGCTTGGGGCGCTGCTGCACCTTGCGTGCCTTATACAACAAACAAAGATGGTTGGGGTCCTGCATGGAGTAACTCCCTCTTTGAAAATAACGCCCAGTTCTCCTTAGGTATGGTTTTGGCTGTTGAACAGCAAAGAGAACGCGTGGCAATGCAGTTGAAAGATTTAATGGCAGTTTGCGACGATGCAGACTTCCAATCCGCTGCAAAAGTTTGGTTTGATAATTACGATGATGGCCATAGAAGCAAAGAAGACTCCTTAGCTTTAATTGCAGCTTTGGAAAAAGCACCAGTAACTGGCGAAGGCTCAGAATTTAAAGCCTTTATTCTGGATAATAAAGAACACCTCACCAAAAAATCCATGTGGATGTACGGCGGTGACGGCTGGGCTTATGATATCGGCTACGGTGGCTTAGACCACGTATTGGCTTCAGGTGCAGACGTAAACGTATTGGTTGTAGATACAGAAGTATACTCCAACACAGGTGGTCAGTCATCTAAGGCTACCCCTATCGGTGCAGTTGCACAGTTTGCTGCCGGTGGTAAACCTACTGTAAAGAAAGATTTAGGCATGCTGGCTATGAGCTATGGCTATATCTATGTTGCACAGGTTGCATTGGGGGCAAACCCCGCACAGCTAATTAAAGCAATGAAAGAGGCAGAAGCATATAAAGGACCATCCTTAATTATCGCTTATGCACCTTGTATCAACCACGGTATTATGAAGGGTATGGCAAATGCTCAGTTGGAAACAAAGATGGCAGTGGATTCCGGATATTGGTTCCTGTATCGCTACAACCCTGATTTGAAAAAAGAAGGTAAAAATCCGTTCATTTTAGACTCCAAAGAGCCTACTGTGGATTATAATGACTTCATCATGGGTGAGGTTCGTTACTCCTCTTTGGTTCGTACCTTCCCTGAAACAGCAAAAGTTTTGTTGAAAGAAGCTGCTGATCAAGCAAAACAGAAATATGAAACCTATAAGAAAATGGCAGATCAGTAATTCTTAGCTCCAAATCTAAAATAAAGTGTAAGTACTTTTCCTGACAAAATCAGGAATGGGTATCATCCTCCAGGATGATACCCATTCTTTTTTATTTTAACTTGTTTTCGTACATTGCTTTATCCGCCCGTTCCAAAATATCTTTTACCCTATTTGCTTCATTTCCTTTAAAATCCGATGAACCAATGCTTAGAGATAAAGCTACTCTAAAATCATCAGCTCGATTATATTCATTGACATAATGGGAAATACCATTTATGATTTTTCCCCGAATAGAAGATTTACAAAACACATAAAACTCATCACCACCATAGCGCCCCAGCACAACTTCTTCCTTCTCGCATGCCTTTCTTAAAATACCGGCCACAGAAATTAAAACCTTGTCCCCAAAAACATGTCCGTACTTATCATTAATAGCTTTAAACTTGTCTACATCAATAAAGATAATAGAGTGGGATTCAGTCCCTACCCCATCCCGCTGTATGTTTTGCAAGCATATATCAAACTGATGGCGATTGTTTAGCTGGGTTAGAGGGTCCATGGAAATTCTCTTATTCTGAAAGTTAATAAAGATAAATAAAAGGGATAACACTGAACAAATCCATATTAGAGATATACCATAAAAAAGTACTTGCACCAAAACCCCAATAATCGGAAGTATATGAATCTTCATAATTAAAATACTGTCCTTCTTCTCAACAATATTCTCTGCCCTTTGATATAACTTTAAACACGCGACAAAAGGTATCACAATATAGGGAATTACAATAAAGACAGAAATTAAAAAATAGGGAGACCTTATATAAGTATTGCTTTCATTGATATAAAAATAGATATTATACTTATAATTTAACAGAATAAAAATAGTATTTAAAATCACCGGTATACTAGAAATCAGAAGGTATTTGGGTTCCCTAATTCTTTTCTGATTAAAAAACAAAGAAATATAAACATACCAAACGAAAACAACAAAGCCATTAAAAAAATAATAAATACTAGAAACAATCCAGTTTAATTCAATACTGAACAAAAATCGTTTTCCATTTATCAACCACATAGCGGAGTCTAAAATCAATACAATAAATGTTGAATAATTTAAAAATATAAAGGCTCTTTGCCTACCAGTCCCATCGTCCATATTTTGCTGATTCATGATAATGACACCTAAAATGACCATTCCTATTAAATTCACTTGCAAATACAAAATATCCACCATCGGCATCTCATCCTTCTTTTTCTAAATTCGTAAAAATGCGATAATTTTTTAGGGATAAAAAAGGTACCCCGTATCCATTATCACTATGGTCATTTTTATCTAACATCTTCGTCTAATCATTGCAAAATAACACGGAAGTTCTACTTCGCCACTAACCTTTTTTGACTTGTTTTTTCTTAAATGTTTTTTTCAATGCTCTTAACATTGAATTTTAAAATATAAGATTATGCTATAATAGTTTAAATAAAGGGAATTCTAATTACTGAAAGGAGATTTACTATGAAAAAAAGATTATATGCCATTTTTGCTTGTATCGTTTTCAGTGCCTTAATTTTCTCCGGCTGCGGAAACACAAATAAAAACTTACCTAACACAGATACCTCAATTTCAGGGGAAGATTTTACTTCAGAGGAAGGGCTGCCCCTTCTAGAGACAGATTTGCAACAACTATATAAAGACGCCGAAGCAATCTACTTAAATATTGTCTTTGGGAACTTTCACTGCGATACGACCCAAAAAATAGAAAGGGATAATTACATTTATTATAAAGTGGATGAACCGGAATACGACTCTTTTGACTCCTTTAAGGTGTATTTGTCCAATTACTTTACACAAGACTTTATCAATAGGGAAATTTTAAGCCCCGACAGTATCCGCTTTATGAAGGCTGATAATGGAGATTTGTATATGATGGATGCAAGCCGAGGCGCCAATATCTTTTATGCTGGCCATGTCTTCCATAAAAGCGTCAGCAACGAGAACCAAATAACCTTTACTGCCACGGCTTATTATTCAAATACCCAAGAAGCCTATGATGGAGAACGATTTTACGTAGAGCCGGAAAACAGCGGAGATTTTTCCACCCAAGAGTTTACCTTTGCCCTAGTGAAAGAAGAGGAGAACTGGAAGTTCGACCAGTTTACTTGCTTTTTCTAAGTTTATAAAGCTTATAACTCCAAATAAGAACAACACTTCAACCACCTAATGGTATCAAAAAAAGTACAAAATAGAAAGAACTTTTTTATTTTTTCTGCGTCATACTACTAAAGATTTTAAAAGAGACCGATACAGGAGGAAATAAAATGAAAAAGAATAAAATTATAGTCTTAGGATTGGCAGCTGTCCTAGCCATGGGCATTGCAACTGGCTGTGGCAACTCCGGAACAACTGATACAGGCTCAACCGATAGTGGTACACAAGTAAGTGTCGAAAGCGGTATGGTTTCAAACTTCCACGAGGCTATTCGTAATGCATATGGTGATAACTACTTGCCCAACACTCAGTTGGATGAAGAGAACTTTTCTCAAAAATTCGGTGTAGACAAAGCTAATGTGAAAAACTTCTTGGCAGAAGTCCCTATGATTGGAACCTTTGTAGACACCTTGGTAATTATTGAAGCAGAAGACGGCAAAGCAGATGCTGTGGAAACCTCTTTAAACGAATATAGAGATGCCCTTTTAGCTGATACCATGCAGTACCCTATGAATTTAGCAAAAATCAATTCATCCGTAGTCTATCGTGTGGATGAATACGTATTCTTTATTATGTTAGGTGCTATTGATGAAGTAAACGAAGAAGAATCTGCACAGCTTTCCTTCGCACAAGAAGAAGTACAAAAAGCAATTGATGCAATCAACGAAGTTGTAAATCAGTAGGATTTCCTAAAGGGCAGATAAATCTGCCCTTTTCCAATGTAAGGAGAATATTATGGTCTTTAGCAGTATTCCGTTTTTATTTTATTTTTTGCCAATGGTTCTTGTGCTATATTTTATTAGCCCACGGTCTATGAAAAACTGGGTTCTTTTTCTGTCCAGTTTATTTTTCTACGCCTGGGGAGAACCAATTTATGTGCTAATTATGATTTTTTCCACCATTGTGGATTACACCCATGGGATTTTCATCGAAAAATTTCTAAATAATCACGAGAAGAAAAAAGCACGTCTTGTTCTCTTATCATCCATCACCATCAACTTGGCTTTGCTTTGTTTCTTTAAATATAGCGATTTTTTCATACTAAACCTCAATAAACTCATTGGCTCAGACATCGCCCCACTGCAACTCCCTCTACCCATAGGAATATCCTTTTATACTTTCCAAACCATGAGTTATAGCATTGATGTTTACCGTCGTGATGTAAAAGCACAGAAAAACATCATTTCCTTTGGTGCATATGTAGCGTTATTCCCTCAGCTAATAGCAGGGCCCATCGTCCGCTACCAAACCATCGCCCACCAACTGGATGAGCGAAAAGAAACTATGGATGACTTTTCTCAGGGTGCTTTTCGTTTTATTCAAGGTTTGGGTAAAAAGGTTCTATTGGCCAATAATATTGGCCTTTTGTGGGATACCATTTCGGCCATGGAAATTGGTAGCCTCCCCCTAGCTACCGCATGGATCGGCTTGTTTGCCTTTGCATTTCAAATCTACTTTGACTTTTCAGGGTATAGTGATATGGCTATCGGCCTTGGTAAAATGCTTGGTTTTTCTTTCCCTGAAAACTTCAATTACCCCTATATTTCCCAAAGCATCACAGAGTTCTGGCGAAGATGGCATATCTCCTTGGGCACCTGGTTTCGGGAATATGTGTATATCCCTTTAGGTGGAAATCGAAAGGGTACCAGTAGAACCCTTATTAATATCTCTGTTGTTTGGCTTCTTACTGGCCTTTGGCACGGAGCAGCATGGAATTTTATTCTTTGGGGTATCTATTTTGGTGTTTTACTAATTATTGAAAAGCAGTTCTTGTCCCACCTTCTGACGAAGAGCCCTGCTTTGTTACGTCATCTTTATGCCTGCTTCTTTATATTAATCGGCTGGTGCATCTTTGCCTTTGATGACGTCAACCAGGTATGGCTATATGTTAAAGCCCTATTCGGCTTAACAGAAAATCCCTATTGGAATACCCAAACCCTGTATTTTCTGTCTTCCTATGGTGTGCTCCTTGCGGTTATGGTCATTGGCAGCACTCCCTTACCCCAAAAAATAGCCACTACCCTTTGGAATGGAAAAACAGAAACCATGGCATATGGCTTCACAACTGCCATCTTTATGGCTATCATCTTCTTGTTATGTGTAGCCTTTATTATTAATTCGTCTTACAATCCATTTTTATATTTTAGATTTTAAGGAGGCAATCTATGAAAAGAAATCATTATCTGATTACAATTACATTTGCCCTCCTATTGGGTGGGTTTACCACGCTAAATGCTATAATGCCTGCAAAAGGATTTTCGGAAAGTGAAAATCGTTATCTTGCTACCTTCCCCCAATTTTCAAGGGACAAATTTCTGGATGGTACATTTGCAGCAGAATTTGAAACCTACACCACAGACCAATTCCCTTTTCGTGATGCCTTTATTGGGCTAAATGTAATGTCCGAATATATTGTAGGAAAAAAAGATAGCAATGGTGTTTATTTTGGACAAGACGGGTACTTGTTTGAAAAGGTAGACACCATAAAAGAGGGACAATTGGACAAAAATATGCAATCCCTAGAAACCTTTTTCCATACCCTTAAGGAAAAAAACATTGCCCCTGTGGCTATGATTGTTCCCACTGCCCCCTTTGTATTGCAGGAAAAACTTCCCGCCTTTGCAACTCAATATAATCAGCAATTTATTTTTGATGAACTTGAAGGTGCACTGGGTAATGAATTTTTAAATACCCTTCCTACCCTTCAGGAAAATCAAAATAAGGATATTTACTACCGTACCGATCATCATTGGACAACACAAGGCGCATTTGTTGCATACCAAGAGCTTTGCCGCTACTGGGGGCTTTCCACCCCCTCTGAAGTCGATTATGCCAAAGAATTGGTATCTGATACCTTCTTAGGTACTATCTATTCCAAAGTTCAGTTACCTAATGTTCAATCAGACTCCATCTATCGCTATGTGGATGATGATGGATTTCGTGTGACCTACGACTTTCAAAAGGAAACCAACAGCCTATACCAGGAAGATGCTTTGGCCAAAAGGGACAAATATGCATATTTCTTAGATGGAAACCATGCTATCACTGAAATCAAAACAAGAACAGCAAATGGCAAGCACCTTCTGGTAATAAAGGATTCCTTTGCTCATTGCTTTGTTCCCTTCCTTACCAAAAACTTTGAAACCATAACGATGATTGACTATCGTTATTTCAATGGTTCTACTCTAGAATTGCTTGAGGCTAAAAATATTACGGATGCATTGGTTTTGTATAATTCTATAAATTTTGCGGAAGATACAGACTTCTTCAATATTAACCGTTAGTAGAGATAAAATCCTATTTGCACAATTCTATGAAATTAAAAAAAAAGCCCTTTGATAGACCGAACTTCTTATCAAAAGGCTTTTTTCGTTAATGTTCGTGGTCTTCTGCTTCCTGTGCAGCTTGCTTGGTTGCCTGAACTGTGCCACTAGGGTGATGAGGTGGTGCATAAATGGTATATACCTTTAATGGTTTGTTTCCAATGTTAATCAAATTATGCCAAGTTCCTGCCGGTACAAAAATTCCAAACTGGCTGTCTACATTACGTTGATAATTAAGCTTATCCTTACTACTGCCCATTTGAACAACGCCCACACCATCCTCCACACGAATAAATTGATCCACATTGGGATGGATTTCTAATCCAATATCTCCGCCAGGAGGAATACTCATTAGTGTTAATTGTAAATTATTACCTGTCCATAATGCAGTACGATAATTAGGGTTCTGCTTCGTCACCATATCAATATTCACCACAAAAGGCTCAGGGCCATAATCGGTAATATTAGGCATACCTGATAAAAAACTTCTCATATCATTTCGATTCATTTTTTCTTCCCCTTTTTCCGTTTTATCCTATTCTTATGTATGCAAAGGGGAAATTAGAAATCGTCCTCTAAAAAAGGGGCTCGTTTGCCCCCTTTTCACTAAAACTTTTACTTTCTTTTACTTTTTTTCACCTATGGCCTTGTCTTTTGCCAAAACAGCATCAAAAGCTTTCACCAGGGTTGTCTCAAAACCTCCAGCTTGCAAGGTAGTCACCCCTTCAATTGTGGTTCCACCAGGGGAGCATACCTGATCAATCAAAGGCCAAGGGGCTTCCCCACCTTCCAATATCATCTTTGCACTGCCCAGCACAGTTTCTGCAGTAATCTTTAACGCTTGTTTTTTGGGCATACCTGCCTTTAATGCAGCGTGAGCCAACGCATCCATATAAAGGTATGCAAACGCAACAGACGCCCCGCCGATCACACTAAAAATTGCAAATTGGCTCTCATCAACTTCAACTACCGTTCCAATCGTTGAAAAAACATCTTCCACCTGAAGTTTCACTTCATCACTAACATATTCATTTACGCAAATTCCAGTTGTGGATGCACCAATTTTTGCATTAATATTGGGCATAACTCTGACGATTGGTGTTCTTTCAGGCAAATGCTGACTCAGGTATTCTAA
Source organism: Clostridiales bacterium UBA4139 (assembly GCA_002380805.1). GTDB lineage: Bacteria > Bacillota > Clostridia > Lachnospirales > Anaerotignaceae > Chakrabartyella. The sequence goes on from DFWH01000015.1 coordinate 107,785, forward strand.
CGTTTTGCCTGCTGCAATGGAAACCACAACGGGGGTTTTTTCTGCAAAATCAGGCAATAACTGGGGCAAAATTTCAGAAAGCACATTTGGTTTTACTCCCAGAATGACTACATCACTTTTTGCAATAACTTCCTTTGAAGTTTTACATACATTAGCACCACACTCCTCTGCTAACTTGGCCGCAGAAGACACACTCTTGCTTGTCACATAAATATTCTTCCCTTTATATCCTGCTTTGCCTAAGGTCATCCCCTTAACAATAGCTCCTACCATATTCCCCGCACCAATAAAACCAAAATTCATTCTACTTTCCTCCAATCAGACCTATCTTTTCATATTCTCATCAAAAAAATTAAACAATAGCCATATTAAAATAAAAACAGAACTTTTTTTCATTGTACTGCCGTTTATTTTAAAATGCAATCCTAACTATCCTTGCCCATAAAACAAGAACATACTATAATGTAATAAAAAGGAGGTCGTAAGATGAGCGTTATTTTTTTACAATATCCAAAGTGCAGCACCTGTAAAAAAGCAAAAAATTGGTTGGATTCCGCCAATGTGGAATATTTTGATCGCCATATCGTCGAACAAAACCCAGCTCCAGAAGAATTGGAGTTTTGGTGGAAAATCAGCGGTTTACCCTTAAAGAAATTTTTTAATACCAGTGGACTTTTGTATAAAGAAATGGGTCTAAAAGATAAATTGCCCCAAATGACCGAAGAGGAACAATTGAACCTATTAGGTTCCAATGGTATGTTAATAAAACGCCCCTTAATTATAGGCGATGACTTTGTCCTAGTTGGCTTCAAAGAGGACGAATGGCAAAAACTTAAATAATATTAAACCTTATTGGAATAACAATCTCATAAAAAAACACCCAATCTGCCAAACCTGGCAAAAAGGGTGTTCTTTTTTATTCTTCAAAGCTCCAGCTATTTTCATCATGATAAATCATCTGCCGAGTCATACCACCGTCAATACAAATATTTTCACCCGTTATAAATCCGGCCTTATCACTACATAAAAATAATGTCATATTTGCAATATCCATAGGGTTTCCGACCCTTTTCACAGGGTGTTGCTCTGCGTCTGCACCATCATACACCAGATGAGCTGTATCAATCCAACCTGGTGAAATTGAGTTTACCCTAACCCGTCCGCCAAGGCTTATGGCAAGGGCATGGGTTAAGGAAGAAATGGCTCCTTTGGCAGCAGTATAACTTTCTGTGTTTGGCTGACTCATACGATCCCTAGAAGATGAAATATTTACAATTGCTGCACCAGGGGCAAAATTAGAATTGAATAGCTTAGTAAGATAATAAGGTGCTATGACACCTACACGCAGGGCATAATCAAAGGCCCCATAGCCACAAGCATTAATGCCTCCCATGGAAATCATGGCATTATTAATTAAATAGTCTATCTTACCGTGTTCATTCAGCACCTTCTTCACAAAAGCCTCTAAGGTATCTTTATCACCAATATCCCCAGTAAAATAATCATTTTTTTCTCGGTCAATGATGCACACTATGGCTCCCGCCTGAGAAAAAGCATCAGCGATAGCCTTACCGATTCCATGGACACCACCTGTCACAACTACAACTTTATCTTGAAACTCCATACTCTTATTCCTTTACATATTTAATTAGGGTATCCGCCGCAGATAGGTCAACAAAGTCAATAGCACCTTCCCGGCTTTTCAACATTTCTTCCTCTTCCGGACTACGATCCTTCTTGCGTTTTAAAAATTGAAAGATGACTGTCATCATACCTTTATGGGTAAATTTTAATTTTTTATAGTCTAGAGCACCTCTAAAAGAAAATACCTTGGCACGGTTAACCAAATCTTCCGTTAGGCACTGTTTCAAGCCTGCATATATACTCTCCCTATTCTTATCATCAATAGGGTCTGAAATCCCACAGGTAAAAATAATCAGCTTTTTGCTACACAAAGCCTCTTGATTCTTTTTTAGCCAGTCATTTCCGTTTATAGAACCACCATAAATACCCCCACCATAGATAACTGTATCATAAGAGGATATGTCTTTGAAATCATCTGTGCCAAACAAATCAGCCTGTAATTGTTCCCCGATGTAAGTTGCATATCTCTTTGTGCTTCCGTACTCTGAGCGATATACCACTGCTGTTTTTCCCATATGTTTCTACCTCCCCAGTTCAAATTCAATTTTTTTGGATTCTTACAAGTATACAGTTCCCATATCTAATAAGAATTAAGATGCCTTATTCCAAATTACCAGATAAGGCAACTCTACTTTCTTATCATTTAAAATCTGCCAAAAACTCCTTCAAAACCAGTAAATCCTGCTGATATGTCTCAGTCAAAGCACGATTATATATGATTGCCGCCGGGTGATATAACGGAAATAACACCCTGCCATCCTCCAAGGGGTATGGTTTACCATGAACATCCCCGATGGATATTCCCTTATCACCAGAAACAGCTTTAAGTGGCACATTTCCCAATGTCACAATCACCTTTGGTGAAATCATCTGAATTTCTTCTTTTAAATATGGCAAAAAGAAAGAAATCTCTTCCTTGGACGGAGGGCGGTTTACCGCTTTGCCAGTCTTTGGGCTTTCTTTCGTTGGTCTTAATTTAACAACATTTGAAATGTAAATTTCCTCTCGCTTTAAACCAATAACCTCCAAAAAAGAAGAAAGATTTTTTCCTGCCTTCCCTACAAAAGGTCTTCCCTGCTTTTCCTCGTCACCACCCGGTGCCTCGCCAATCATCATCAACACTGGTGCATCTGCCCCTTCACCAAAAACAAGGGTCTTTTCTCCAAAAACACAATTTTGGAAGTTTTGTGTCAATTTTTCTTGAAAATCCATCTGCTTATTCATAAAAATCTGTATTTCCTTTCCAATTTCATCAAGTTGTCCACATTCCCACAGCCTTATCCACAGATTTTCTGTTGATAACTTTTTATGTATACCCCAATATCTAGTATTATTTTTTTTACTTCGACAGTTTTATATCAAAAATCCATTGAAATTTAAGGAATTACTAATATTCATCTTGTGGTGCATATTTTGCAGGTGGATAACTTCCACATTATCCACAGTTTTTATGTGGATAACTACCTATTTTTCCGTTCACACTTCATATAAAATAGAAATACCAATATGCCCCCTAGGAAGCCACCAATGTGAGCGAAATTATCTACCCCCATATCTAGGAACCCAAATCCTATGGAGGTAAATGCCAACAACAGCATAGTTGAATAATTCATCTGCGTATACCGTGGGCCATATTTCTTTGTGAGAATCAACATGGCCCCCAAAAGACCGTAAATTGCCCCCGAGGCCCCTATGGCTAAAACATTGTGAAATGCTACACTTAATAACCCACCACATAAACCTGCAATCAGATATAACGCCAAAAAGCGACCTCTTCCTAATAAATACTCTGCCTTAACCCCAAAGTAATATAGAAAAATGCCGTTAGAAACTAGATGGGCAATCCCACTATGTAAAAACATAGATGTTAAAAAACGATAATATTCACCATCTAAAATACCACTTCTGCTAAGACCAAAAGCACGAATTGTACTTGCTCCCCTTCCTGAAAGGGTGGTATAAATTAGCAGTAATGTGCAAATAGCAAATATCCCAATACTTACCCATGGCTTACCGCCTTTCATAGAGGGTTCTATTGGTTTTTCCACTTCATGCCCCTGAGATGACAGAAACAGTAACTTTTCTATCCCTAAAAGGCGATTTGGTTGACCTTCACTGGCGTAAACCTTTTTTTCTGCCAGCGAATATCTCCAATTTACAGTATGTATCCGCTCATCCAAATAAGATGGCGAATACACTTCCCCACCTTCTTCGTCCAATCGTATGCTAAGGCTAACCAAATGATTACAACGCATCTCTTCTAACTCGTCAGACATTTGCTTTGTAAATGCAGCCAAAACACTGGTTGTTTCCTGCTGGTTTTGTTTCTCATAAACACCTAAAATATATAACACAGGGTTCTCCATACGAATATAAATCCCCGGTATTTTATTTCCGTTGGAATCCTTGACCACCTCAAAACTATGGGCCAAGAGTTGTTCATTCAAAATTTCTATAAATTTCTTCAAGTTATCCACAATTTTCACCTACTTTTTCTATGAAAAAACTCACTGCAATGCAGTGAGTTTTCCATAGATAAGAAATGGGGTTAAATCTTATCGCATAAGGATTTCTTTTTCCGTGGATTTGTAAACAATCAAGTTTTATACACAGGGAAGCCCTGATTATCCACAATATTATCCACAATATTATCCACAAAAAATATAACACATTCGAAACTAATTGTCAAATATTATAGGTTTAAATTAAAGAAAAAAGCTCAATACTAATAATCCGAGAAATCCGGGTGTACCCAATAGTCCAACGGTAAAAATTGTCGCTGGGTTTACCCCCACCTGTAACCCAAACCGATTACAAAGCCAAAGGCAGCATCCGCCAATCGCTGCCGAAAGAATAAAACGAAATAATACCTTTAATGGTTTTGATAATGTAGCCAACGCCAGAATTATCAAACAACTAATAATCATGACTGACAACACTTCTGTCATAATACTGCTCTCCCCCTTCTGTACTTTTCAGCCTATTTTGCGAAAAGGTGCCGTCAACCCCATTTCCTTTGCTGTTTTTAAATAATATTCGTACTTTTTGTGCAAAGCGGTGATTTCGTAAATATAGCTATCAACCAAAGCCGCATCTGTTGCCGACTCAAACCCCTGTCGCGCGCAGATTAACTTCGCTTGAACCTCTTGAATGGCAAGTAATACTTTTTCCCCTTCCGTGAGCATAGTATCCATTTTTTGCTTGCTTTTGTTCATCCGCTTGCCTCCTTCCTGTTACCCTAATATAAGCAAAAAAAACAGATTTTATTCCCATTTAGGCTTTTAATTCACATAGAAGAAAGCAATTTATATCATTTTTCTCTCTACACATTTCCTTTTTCCAAATATCTTATGCAAAAAATTCTTTGTTCTTTCATATAATATTATCTTTCTTAAATAGCAAAACAAACAAAATCAGATTTTTTTCAACTCATAAAAACAATCCTTTGTTTTTTCACACAAAAAAACCCACCACCTTTTTGGTGGAGGGTCCAATTTTTTATTTAGCTGTGAATTCTGCCGCAACAGGGCTGTCATTTACCAGTATTATTAACCGATACTGGGTATTTTTTGCTGTATTCCCACAAAGTGTCTTCCAATCATAGCTCAGCTCTACCGTCTGTCCTGCCTCCAAAACCGATGTCTCATCTCCCCAATCGGATTGAGCCGTACCCGTAAACTCCTGCCATTGCCCATCTTTCATTTGCTCAAAATGGTATTCATGGGTACTATAATTTATTGCTGCTTCTGTTTCATTCGCTAGAGTGAAGGTTGCCCTAGAATTTTTTAACGTGTCCTCATTTAGTGTAAAGTTGATTCCCTCTTCCACATTCACCTCAGTATAAGCAGTTCCCCCATTATCATCATTGCCACACCCTACCAAAAAAACCATTAATACAGAAAACAAAACCATCAAACTTTTTCTCATTTTCATTTACTTCCCTCTCCACTATTCATATTTTTCCACTTTTCAAAGGAATATCTTCATGGTATCACAACCCACTTTGTCTTGCAAGCAATAGAAAAGGCTTGGCAAACATTTCACCAAACCTTAATCTTTTACGTTTTTATTTTCTTAAATCCTCTAAAATCTGTGTTTTGCCTTCTGTCTTTTCATCCTTCATTTTGATGACTTTTGCTGGAGAACCTGCCACAACAGCACCTTCAGGCACATCTTCTGTTACAATAGCCCCTGCTGCAACAACAGCATTTGCACCAATTTGAACACCTTCTAAAACAACAGCATTTGCACCAACCAAAGCACCATCGCCAACAATAACAGGAGTAGCACTAGGGGGTTCCAAAACGCCCGCCAAAACTGCACCTGCTCCAATGTGTGCATTTTTACCCACAGTTGCTCTGGCACCCAAAACTGCATTCATATCAATCATGGTACCATCGCCAATTTCTGCTCCAATGTTAATGACAGCACCCATCATAACAACTGCGTTTTTACCAATTTTCACACGATCACGAATAAAACAACCCGGCTCGATACGTGCATCCAATTTGGTTACATCCAACATAGGCACCGCAGAATTTCTTCTATCATATTCCATATGATATTCCTGAATGTTGTCAGCCTTGTCATCCAAAACCTCTTTCACCAAAATGCAATCACCAATCAAAATCCAAAAGTTTTCACTTCCGAAAATTTTTACATTTTCCTTTTCTACACCGCTTAAGTCACCCTTTACATAAACCTTTACAGGTGTAACTTTCTTGGCATCCTTAATATATTTTGCAATCTCATAAGGATTAGTCATGTCATAATTCATCATTCGTTCCTCCAATCTTGATAGTATGTCCAATATTATATATGAAAAAAAATTATTTTCCAAGGTTCTTCCATAGTTTTTTATGATACAATGGTAAAAATTATTAAAAAGGAGCGATTTGATTGCGTGATGATATTTTAAATATGGAACAAGAACTAAGACAAATGCGACGGGATCTACATCAAATCCCTGAGTTGGGTCTTTTAGAACATAAAACTGCCGCTTATGTGGAAGATAAACTAAAATCATTTGGTGTTGATTCTGTTGAGCGTTGTCTGGAAACTGGAGTTGTCGGCCTAATTAGAGGACAAGGACTAGAAAGTCCTATTGCCTTTCGTGCCGATATGGATGCTCTTCCCGTGGAAGAAACACCTCGTCCCTATGCATCCTGCCATAAAGGCCTTATGCATGCCTGTGGTCATGATGGTCATATGACGATTCTCCTAGGCTTTGCTAAATACCTCATGGCACAAAACAAGCGCCCAAAAGGTGATATTATTTTGATTTTTCAGCCAGCAGAGGAAGGCCCTGGTGGCGCAAAACTCATGGTGGAGGCAGGTATCCTTGAAAAATACAATATTTCAAGGGTCATTGGCTGTCATATCTTCCCTCAGGTACCCCAGGGTAAAGTTGCTTGCAAACCCGGTGGTATGATGGCAAGAAACGGAGAGGTATATGTACGCATTTTAGGCAAAAGTTCTCATGGTGCACAACCCCAATTGGGAGCAGATGCCCTCCTAGCGGCAGGCGCAGTTATTTGCGGTTTGCAGACCATTTTGTCCCGTAATATTTCCCCTTTGGATAGTGGTGTATTAACCTTTGGCTCCATTCACGGCGGAGAAGCCTGCAATATTGTGGCAAAAGAAGTTCGTATGGATGGTACCATGCGCGCCTTTAGTGATGAAGTCTATGAAAAAATGGTACAACGAATTGAAGAAACCGTTCAGAATATCGCTGCCGGCTATGGCTGTCAAGGCATTGTAGAGTTTAATCATATGTACCGTGTTGTTAACAACGATGCCTCTTTAGTACAAGCTTTGGAAAAAGCATGTGGAAAAAACTATATGACAACGCAGCCCTATATGCTTGCCGAGGACTTTTCCTTTTTCCAACAGGTAGTACCAGGTATCTTTTTCTTTCTTGGCTCGGGCAATCCTAAGAAGGGGTTCATACACTCGCTGCATAGTGCCGACTTCGATTTTGATGAAAAAATTCTGTGCCACGGTGTTGATACCTATGTAAACTTGTTGGAAGAACTGGGACTAGATTAACACTTTTTCTACCTACAACATAACCCCTAATGTGCACCGTCAAATAACCGGTATTTTTAAAGACAACCTTTCAGTGGATATAATTGAATAGGCATAAACGAAAAGCATTTCTCCTGGGAGAAATGCTTTTTATTATATTGTTTCATATTTTTGAACCATTCCAAATCCGATGGGATAAGGGCCTGTATGTACACCAATTGTAGCTCCTACCTGATAAGCTCCTAGCTCACCGTCAAATCCATGCTTTTTCAGAAACTCCAATACATCTTGGTGGAAGTTTTTTTGTTCCTCTAAAGCATATCCACATCCTACCGCTATGCGATACAAATTAGCATCCTCCTTAGCAAAAAACTTATTTACCTCTTGCAGTAAAAATTGTAATGATTTCTTTCGGCTTCTTGCAATCCCTAAGGGGAAAATTTCCCCCTCAGCCATACAATTATTTGCTTGATCTTAAGTGTGACTGCGGCAACCTTCGGCACATGGCCAATTCGACCTCCTTTTTGCAAATACTCCAAACCCTCCATGGTAAAGAATATCCGTCCGGTGCCTTTAAGCCTTTCTGCCTTTTCCAGGCCTCTTCATAAGAATTCCAGATTTTTGCACCCGCGCCATCTCCAACAGCAGTAGACCTTGCAACGCACTAATACAAGCACTGTCAATGACTGCAATTTGAAAATCCGGAAACGCCTCCAAAACCATATTACGGGCAATTAGAGCCGCATTATAGGAACCACTTAACTTTGAAAAAAGACAAAAAAACATAAAGGGCTTCCCTCTATTGACCGCAAGACAAAACACCTCTAAAAATCCCCTGCCGATGGTGTTGAAGTCTTTGGGAAAACCTTTGGATTTTCTATCATGCCTTGATAAAGCTGATTGTCCGAGATTTCTTCCATGTCTTTTTTATATTCTCCCTCTTGGATAGATACATAAAATGGCACTAATAAAATTTCATTCTCCGCTATTACTTCTAATGGTAAATCGCAAGCACTGTCACTTCCAATATTAAATTTCATAAACTTCGTCTTCTCTTATACTACAACAGCCTTCTTTGGGCCTTTCAACAACAAAATAAAGTATATTGTATTCAAAAACCCGTAAAGCCTTATTTTCTCTATATTTTCCTTACAATTCATAGAATAGGAGGATTCCCTTGTTCAAGTAAAATATTTATTTTTTGTTTAGAATAAATACAATCATATCAACAATTTACATAATCTTATTTTATAAATTCATTAAAATCTTTAAAATTTCTTAATAATAAATTACGATAAATCAATTGACACAAAAATAGTTTTATCATAAAATTAGTTTCATATTGTAAGCTGAAAGAGGAGGATGTTTTATGTCCGATGTGAGCGGCAAGAAAATTGCCGAGCTTCTGATAACCCTAAACATAAATTTGGTTTGTTGGAGCAGGGTCCATTTAGAACAGGTTTTTAGTACAAACGGAAAAGGTGAGGAAGAAAAACTTACCGTACAGCAATTTCATATCCTACTACATATTAGAGATTTTGGTTTGAACACCGTTTCGGATATATCCGATTTCTTTTGCCTTAGCAAGAGTAGTATATCCCTAAGCATTTCAAAATTGGTGGTTAAGGGGTATCTGAAAAAAGAATCACCCATAAAGGGTGATGATGGCAGGAAAATATACTTTTATCTGACAGAAAAGGGAAACGAGGCCGTAATTGCAACAGAAAATGCTTTAATGGATGCCGCAGGATGCTATTTTGATTCTTTTGATAATGAAACAAGAAATATCCTTTGCAACCATCTCACTACGATTAATCATTTACTATCAACAGGAGGAACCGTAAAATGAAACAAAAACTGATACTATTAAGTCTTTGTACAGCACTTTTAGCTGGGTGTGCCAACGGCGTCAGTGAAGAGGAAGAAGCTTTATTGCGTACCGTTGAAGTATCCACAATTGGTAAAGATACCATATCCAGTAACTTTACTTATTCCGGCAAAGCTGCCGCATCAAAAGAAATTGCAGTTGCACCAACCATCCCAGGAGAAGTACTCAATTATAACTTTGAAGTTGGCGACAATGTTAAAGAAAATCAGGTTCTCTTTACTGTTGATTCCTCAAACTTAAATGATCAATTGCGTAGTGCACAGGCAAGCTATAATGTTTCAAAGCTAAACTTGGAAAATGCAGAAAAAACCTATAACAACAACAAAATTTTGTTTGACCAAGGTATCATCTCCCAGACAGAAATGGATCAAATTAAATTGGCTTATGAATCTGCTAAGGCAAATATCGAAGCCCTGGAAATAAACCTTGATGTTCTACAAAAAAATATTGGTGATTGCTCTGTTACAGCGCCAATGTCTGGCGTTATTGTTAGCAGAAGCGTAGAAAGGGGCAGCTTTGCCAGCCAGTCTAGCCCCGCTTATGTGATTATGGATCTTTCCACAATTAAAGTTGAGGTTGGTGTATCTGAACAGGCAGTCAACGCCATCAAAATTGGGGATGAAGTTGAAGTAAGAATGAGTGCTATCTCTCAAACACCCTTAATTGGTAAAGTCTCCACTATTAGCCCTGCATCAAACCAAACAGGTACATATTCTGTAAAAGTTGAATTGAACAACAAAGATGGCATTATTAAATCTGGTATGCTAGCAGAAGTAAGCTTTACAAAAGAAAAAGCTGATGATGCCCTAGTTCTTCCTAGAAATGCAGTTTTAACAAAAGATGATGAAACTTATATCTACATTGTTGAAGGCGATGTTGCCAAAAAAACCCCTGTAACCATCGGTATCGAAACCGGCGAAACAGTTCAGATTACTTCTGAGTTGCCAGAAGGCACACAAGTAGTTACCCGTGGTCAAACATACCTTTCCGATGGCGAAAAAGTAATTATTGCCAGTGACACTGCTCCAGCAGAAAAAACCTCACAAGAAGATACGGCAAAGGAGGAATAAACCATGCTATCTAGACTCTCCATACGCCGTCCCGTCACCACAATCATGGTGTCATTGATGGTTTTTATTGCAGGTATTGTAGCTTATACCAGCCTGAATTTATCACTAATGCCCAACATGGACATTCCCGTTGCCTTGGTAAGTACTACTTATGTAGGCGCAGGCCCCGAAGAGATTGAAAACCTAGTTTCAAAGCCACTAGAAGAGGCACTAGGCACGGTAAATAATGTTGATACCATTACTTCCATCTCAAATTCCAACAACTCTATGGTTTTAATCCAATTTGTTGACGGAACAGACATTGATATGGCATCTTTGGATCTTAGAGATGTAATTGACCGTACAAAAAATTCCCTCCCTGATGATGTTGGGGATCCTGTTATCTTTAAAATGGATATGAATGCTATCCCTATTAACTTAGGGGTTACAGCAGAAAACCTTGACTTAAACACATTAAATGACCTATTGGAAGACACCATTGCGCCTCGTTTTGAGCGTATCGAAGGTATCGCCTCCGTTGGGTTATACGGCGGCATTGAAAAAGAGGTACGTATTACTGTTGACCCAAGTAAATTGGCAGGCTACAACCTCAATACAAATACTCTCTCTCAGATTTTAGCCGCTGAAAATATGAACTTGCCCTCAGGTTCCCTTTCACAAGGCGACACCGCTGTTCAGGTTCGTACATTAGGCCAATTTTCTTCCATCGAAGAAATTCAAACATTACCTATAACCACACCAACTGGGGCAATTATTAAGCTTAGCGACGTTGCACAGGTGGAAGAAGTGGAGAAAGATAGAGACGCTTTTTCATACATTAACGGTGAAAAAGGTATTTTAATCTCCATTGACAAACAGTCAACTGCAAACTTAGTTAAAACAAGTGATAAGATTCAGCAAGAAATTAATAAGCTTACAAAAGAATACCCCGAACTTCAAATTAGCCTCTTAACAGACACATCCGGCTATATTAAGGATTCTATCTCAAACGTAACAGGGACTGCGTTCTTGAGTGCTTTGATTGCATTCTTTGTACTACTGTTGTTCCTAAAGAATCCAATCACCTCAGGTATTATCGCTGTTTCCATCCCTACCTCTATCTTGGCAACTTTCGCCTTGATGTACTTGGCAGATATGTCCTTAAACATCATCTCCATGGGCGGTGTCGCCATAGGTATTGGTATGCTGGTAGACAACTCCATTGTAGTTTTAGATAGTATCTATCAGTATTATGAACGTGGATATACACCTGCAGAAGCAGCTGAAGTTGGTGCTAAGGAAGTAACCATGGCAATCACTGCCTCCACATTAACAACCGTAGCCGTATTCTTACCAATTGCTTTCGTAAAAGGCTCCGTTGGACAGTTATTACAGAACCTGTCCTTCTCCATTACCTTTGCTTTGATTTCCTCCCTTGTAGTTGCGGTAACATTCGTACCTATGGCTTGTGCATTGCTATTGCAAAAGGATAAGAAAACAAAGCTGAGAAAATACAAAAAATTCTCTTCAACTCTCTCCAAATGGGATGGCGCCTTAGATCGTCTTTCCCAACTCTATGATGGCGTATTACGTTGGGCCTTGGCACACCGTAAGAAAACAGTTTTGATTGTGCTTGCCATCTTTATCGGCAGTTTGGCAACAGTGCCTATGGCTGGTATGGACTTCATGGAAGAGATGGATGAAGGTACAGCAAATATCACCATCACCCTGCCAAACGGTACCGATTTGGATACCACAGAGGAAACGGTTTTGGAAGCACTTTACCGTTTGCAAACCATCCCCGAGGCTGAAACCGTTTATGCCAACGTTGGCGCAGGCATGATGTCTAGCGGTACTGCCTCTGCAAGCATCTCTATGAACTTAGTTTCAAAGAGCGAAAGAGATCGAAGCACCTCTGAGGTTTGTGATGAAATCAAAACACTCTTAGGAGATATTCCAGGAATTGATCTTTCTGTATCTTCTTCCGATGCTGCAATGGGCGGCATGGGCGGCGCTGATGTTACTTTTAATGTTTATGGTTATGACAACCAAGTTTTGATGCAAATCGAAGACGAAATTGTTGACCTGTTAAGCAACATTGAAGGTTTCACCGATGTTGAAGGCTCTACCGGTGATACTGTGCCTGAAGCAAAGGTAATCATTGATCGTAGTAAGGCTTCCCATTATGGCATCACTACATCTTCCATTGCCGGCGCATTGAATACAGCTATTTCCGGCTCTACTGCAACCCAGTATAAAGTAAATGGTTCAGAATTAGACGTAGTAATTCGTTATGATACAGATCAGCTTAACTATCTGACAGACTTAAATAACTTAACAGTTACTTCTGCAACTGGAGGTCAAGTTCCTCTTTCCGACGTTGCTACTGTGGAAATCAGCGAAAGTGCTACTTCTATTTCTCGCGAAAACCAAAAGAACTATATTAGTATCAACGCCAACACACCAAACTTGACAGGTAGTGAGGCAAGAAAATTGGTTGATAAAACGCTGGCTTCCTATCCATTCCCCGAAGGCTGTACCTTTGGCTACTCCGGTTCTATGGAAATGATGATGGACTCTTTCAGAAGCCTTATGCTTTGTATGGTTATTGCCGTGCTGTTGGTTTATATGATTATGGCTTCTCAGTTTGAATCCATACGTTATCCTTTTATCGTTATGTTCTCCATGCCTTTGGCAATTACCGGCGGTATTTTAGGTTTGTTCTTAACGGGACATTCAGTAACAATGCCTGCCCTCATGGGCTTTGTAATGCTGGTCGGTATGGTAGTAAATAACGCTATTGTGTTGGTTGACTATGTAAATCAGCTCATGGGACGTGGCCTCAGTTGCTATGATGCCTTGGTAACAGCTGGCCCCAGACGTTTACGTCCAATTTTAATGACCACCCTAACCACTGTTTTGGGTATGCTGCCTATGGCGTTGAGCCAGCAAGAAGGTAGTGAAATGATGCAGAGCTTAGCAGTTGGCGTTATTTTCGGCCTTGCTTTCTCAACCGTTGTAACCCTAGTGTTCATTCCTGTAATTTATATTTGGATGTATGAGCGTAAATCCAAACGGAAAGAAAAGAAGGCGGCCAAAAAAGCAGCAAAAGCGGCTAAAAAAGCTGAAAAAAGCATAACTGCATAAAAAGAAAAACTTTATATTGCTTTTCTATTTGCACTAGCGATATACTGATAGAAAATAAAGTACCGTTTATTTTAAAAATAAACGGTACTTTCCATGTATAACACTTACAAATGAGAGGAACAACTGTATGAAGTTAACCAAGCTTACGGAACACATTTATTATATGGAACACGACCCCGAAACAGATCGACCAACTCTAGGATATGTAAAAGGTGAAAAGGGGTCCTTTATGATGGATGCAGGTAACTCTGCTGCCCACTATAACCATTTTATTGAAAAATTGCAGGAAAACCACTTACCCACTCCCCGCTATCTTTCGATCACCCATGCCCATTGGGATCATAGCTTTGGCCTTTGGGCAACTGATGCTGCCACCATTGCCGGTGGCAAAACTAACAAAGAGCTGGAAAAGATGATGCAGTGGACTTGGGACGAGCCTTCTATGACAAAGCGCCTGGAAACGGGCGAGGAAACTTCTTTTTCTGATACCCATATCCGCAAGGAATACCCCCACCGCAGTGATATCAAAGTCAAAACTGCACAAATCAGTTTTAATGGCTCTATGACCATTGATTTGGGAGATGTAACCTGTATTCTAAGAGAAATTGTTTCCCCCCATTGCAGAGATTCTGTAGTTTTTATCATCCCACAAGATGGCGTCATCTTTCTGGGTGACTCCTATTGCTCCGTTCCTCAAGGGGACACATGGGTTTATGATAAAGTACTACTAATGGCATATATTGATGAACTTGAGCGTATTGACTTTCGCTTTGCCATAAAAGGCCATCATCCCCCTCAAACAAAAGATGAGATTATTGGAGAATTAAAAGCTGAGTGGCGAAAGTTATGATGCAAAACTGAAGGGAAGCTTTTTTGTCCCCCTCAAATTCTTTAGTGATTAAAGAATTGAAGACACATTGAATCTATGCTTTATCAGTGATTTTTTGTAATTGAAAGAGGGTAGTGTTATGTGGCATTGAGGAATAATTGAAAACTTGGTCAAGGTAAGTAACGCTGAACAGAGTTCTAAAATGTGTGCATATAAAAATAAGCCTCCAAATCCATCTGGTTTTGGGGGCTTAATATTATCATCTGCTAACTAACAACACCTGAAAGGTGCTTCATGCATACATGTGCTTCGTTTTTTTGCTATCAGGAACCATGATTATGATTAAACTGTATACTTCACCGTAAAAGAAACAATTCCCATTTCATTGGGAGCAATCGTTTCAGGGGGTAAGTAGAACCCTAACCCATCTCCTGTTACATAAAATCCAACTTTATCCAAGCAACCTTCCAATCGTTCTTTTCCATTGGAATAAAAACTCTTTGGCTTTTCATCAATCAATGCCGAAAAAGAAGAAATGATAAAGCTTTGCAGCTCCTTCTCACTATCGTTAATGATATCAAAAACCTCTAACTCTTTTCCACTTGTGGCCGAATAAGTATGGGAAGTACATCCCCTTACATTTTCACTCTCCCCTGTATATTGGGTGCTAGTGCCATAATAAGATACAATTTTGGCATCATCTCTAGTTAACTCATAAGAACCAACAAAGTAATAGGGGGTAAAAGTTGCCCCTTTTGTCTTTGCTAACTCATATTCCCTCTTTGCTTGATCCCCAAATTTACTAATAAAATCCTTTGCCAAGGATTTTGCTTCTGCCCCAAGGGAATCCTTTATTTTTCCGGCATAACTACTATTGCTACCAGTGAAGTCCATCTTAAAAGACAAAACAGTTGTACCATCATCTGCCTTTACATCAGTATGGTATCCTTCTTCCACCTCACTGCCAGATGACAAAATGGTAATTACGTAACCAATGGGGTCCCAAGCAACATCAGCCTCAAACGCCTCCGCTATGGCACGAACAGGAACCAAGGTTCTTTCATTTATAATTTGAGCAGGCACTGCCATGGTATATACCAGCTGCCCATTTTTATAAAGGCCTGTGTCTCCGATTTTTAAAACTACGGTATCGCCACCTTTGGTGGATGTTATTGTTTGGGTAGGCTCCGACCAGGTCACTTCGCTTCCCAAAGCCTTAAAGATGGCCCTCATGGGTACCAAGGTGCGGTCATCTATAATAACAGGAGCCTGGTCAAAGGAAACTGCTTGTCCATCTACATATACTTGTATGGGCGGATGGGCAGATACAGGCGTTGCAAATAATAATAATGCCGCCATCGCTGCCAAAATACTCTTTTTCATTTCAAGCCACCTCTTTTTTAATTTTCACTAGCTGCTAATTCTTCTGCTTTTACAAGATCTTCTGCTTTTAATGCATACTTCATAGCCAAACCACCACAATAGCCAATAATCTGCATACAGTTTTTCTTTCTTGCCTTTCCTTCAAATTCACCCAAAGGTGCAGATAATTCTTTGCAAATCAATGTTCCATAGTGGTCCTCGATCTCATGTACCATTTCACCCACCAGGGAATACACTTCTTTCAGCTCAGCTACCCTCTCCCCTACGGTTTCCCTCGCAAAGGGATCTTTTCTGCCAATCACGCTGCTCAACGCCATAACTGCACCAGTAATTGCTCCACAAGTATTTTTTGTATTGCCCAAACCTGCGCCAAACCCTGTTGCTAATGCCAAACTCTCTCTTGGCATTTCTTTATTGTAAATATCTAAAAATGTACACATAATACACTCTGTACAGTTTAATCCTTGTCGGAAATAGTTGCTACTATTTTGTTCTGCCTGTTCCACCAAAGTCAGTTCCTTTGTTTCCTCGTTCATTGTCTATCCTCCTGAAATTTTAAAATTCGTAACAAAGTTACGGAACTATGCAACGGTTTATGTTATCATCATACCATAAAAGTGAAAAACTTTCTCTTAAAATTTGAAAGGATGAAAAAATATGAAAAGAATTGCTAAAATTGATGTTAATAAATGCCCACAGGATCACACTTGCCCCGCTGTACGGGTTTGTCCTGTTGGCGCTTTAACACAAGATAAAAGAAATGCTGCCCCTACTGTACATCAGGACATCTGCATCGGATGCGGCAGGTGTGCTATGACCTGCCCCAAAAAGGCTCTATATATGGCCCAGGAGGTTTAATATGAAAAAAATTGCAACATTATCGATAAAGGATTGTGTATCCTGTGGCTGTTGCGAAAAAGTATGTCCGAAAAATGCAATTAGAGTTTATAATGGCATCTATGCCAAAGCAAATGAAAACCTTTGTATTGGCTGTGGAATTTGTCGAAAAGCCTGCCCGGCGGATATCATCTCCATAAAGGAGGTTGATACCTTTGGCTAAGAAAAAGAATTGGTATGAATACCTTTGGATTTTATCCTCTGTTTATTTGCTTTTAGGATTTTTCAACATATTATTTGCATGGCTTGGCCTAATTTGTTTTTTTATTCCCCTTATTATGTCCTTCTCAGGTGGCAAAAAAGGGTATTGTAACCGCTACTGCGGCAGAGGACAGCTTTTTTCCATTCTTGGCAAACGCTTTTCACTGAACATGCCAGTACCAAAATGGATTTATAGTAAGTGGTTTCGCTATGGCTTTTTAACTTTCTTTATGGTCATGTTTTTCAACATGATTTTTTCCACCTACTTGGTTTTTTCTGGAGTAAGGAACCTAAAAGAAATTGTTACCCTCCTTTGGAGTTTTTCCCTCCCTTGGGAGTTTGCCTCTTCCTCCGCCCCTGTGGCAGATTGGGTGAAACAATTTGCTTTTGGTTTTTATAGCATAATGCTGACTTCTACATTACTAGGTTTTATTACAATGATACTTTTTCGCCCCCGAACATGGTGTGTATATTGCCCCATGGGAACAATGACGCAACTGGTATGTAAAGCAAAATATAAACAATAATTGATATAGTATTCCCCCGTATAAGGGTATCATTGAAATCAATGGTACCCTTTTTATATGTCAAAGCAATGCATACAGTTCTTTTTTGTCTAAGATTTGAATACAACCACGACCTACGGAAATCATATTTTTTTCCTTCATACGCTTTAAAGTACGGCTTACCGCTTCTCTAGCACTTCCAATATTCTCTGCAATCTGCTCCTGTGTTAAGTGTAGTGTATCGCTTTTTCGCTGACTACTTTCATCCAAAATGTACGATGCCAAGCGTTGTTCCAGATTCAAAAACATCATCTGTTGTACCGCTTCCACCAAGGATGACATACGCTCCATCATCAACTCCAATGAAAAGTTTTTGACATAAATATTTTGTTGCTCTACGCTAGCAAAAACCTCAGTCGGCAGCAATAAAAGCTCGCAATCCTCGCAAGCCTCAACCTCCACATCGAAAGTAATCTGAGACATGGCACATGACATGGTCAGCATACAAAACTCACCCTCATGCAAGCGAAAGATGGTTGCCTTTTTCCCTTCTTCTGAAACCAAATAGGCACGTACTGCGCCCTTTAATACTTGCACCATACCCAAAGAGCCTTTCGCCGGTGTATAAATTAAATCTCCTTCTTGAAAAGTAAGGATCTTAAGATTTCTTTGAACAAACTCCCTTTCCTCATGGGAAAGACTTTTAAAAAACGGTAAAACTTCCATATGCTTGGGAACCATATAAATCCTCCTTTACACAACTACCATGATATGGTTTGATTTTATGTTGCTATCCCATAAATGTCAAGTGCTGCTTCCTTGACGGAACCCAAGGTTCGTGCTAAAATCCAGCCATACATATATGGAGGTACAAAAGATGAAAACAGAATTTGAACTTTTACAAGCTTTACCCCTTTTTCGAAAAATATCTATCCAAGGGCTACAAACCATGATGGATTGTTTTTGCGGAGAATTTGTCCATCTAAAAAAAGGAGATACTTTTTTGGGGGATAAAAACAAAGCTGCCTGCTTGATTTCTGGGAAGGTTTCCACCCTAGAATTAGGGCGTTTTTGCCCTATGCCAACAAAAGAACTCCCTTACACAGCAATAGAAGACTGCTTAATTCTAGTTATGGAAAGCCATATGCTTCTCTATCCTTGCTATGGTTGCTGCTTTTTCCACGCCCAATTGTTAGAGAATATGAGAGAAGATGGAATAGACTTGAAGGCTTTGGAATGCTAATGCCATTCATTCCTCTAGCATCTTAAATCTATTTTGAAAAGTCTGCAGAAAAGTCATTTATGGCATTTCATGTCATCGTTACTGTTTGTTGCAATATATTAATTTTCAAAACTAATTCTAAAAAAGCATCCCCATGTTGTATTCATCAACGGGCGATGCTTTTTCTTTTTATCGAAACATAATTGTAATCTCTAAAATATCATCTTTTAATGCCATAATAGAAATTTTGCCTTTATGTTGCTCCACAATGGCGTTTGCAATGGAAAGTCCTAAGCCATAACCACCCGTTTGCCTGCTTCTTGAGGTGTCTGTACGATAGAAGCGTTCTAATAGAATATTCATATTTCCTGTCTGTTCCAAGTACGCCTGATTTCTAATGGTTAGCTTTCCATTATTGGCTAAAGTTACTTCTATAACAGAGTTCTCCTTAGAATGCTTTACGCCATTATCCAAAAGGATATATAACAATTGGCGCAACTGATCTTCATTCCCGTTTATCATCACATTGGGACTGACTGACGAAAGAATGGTTTTTCCCTGCCCCTGGGCAAAGGCTTCCATCTCATCACATACATCAGTAATAATATAAGAAAAATCAATACTTTCCAAAAATATTTTTTCTTGGCTCTCTTCCATTTTCGCAAGGGTGGTCAGCTGGTTAGTCAGCCTGGTTAGGCGCTCTACTTGATGCTTAATGCTTTGAGTCCATTGGCTTTCTCCATTTTCCATCTCTATCACCTCTCTATTGGCCTCAATAATAGAAAGGGGAGTCTTTAACTCATGCCCTGCATTGGTAATGAACGTTTTTTGTTTTTCATAGCTTTCCGCCACAGGGCGCACCGCTGCTTTTGAAAGAAGCACAATTAAGAAGCAAACTGCCAGAAAGCCCGCACCACCTACATAAATACTGTTTAGAAAGAAATTGTTCGTAAAAAACAAATCTTTGGTACAATCCAAAAACACAAGTAATGATCCCTCTTCTACTTCTGTTTTGTGGTACCGATAAGAGCCATAAAAGCCCCTGTCCTTCCCCCTCTCCATCACTGTATTAGTCATATCAGTTGCTTCCTCTAAAGAAACAGATGCAATGCTATTCATATTAATGGAAATTTGCTCTTGTTCCTCATTTAAAGTGACTGAAAAATACCGCGTTGAAAAAGGCTCCTCAGGCGAAAATTCTAATCTCTTTTCAGGCATAAATTCACCTTTGGGCTTGTCTTTATGAATCTTTGGAAATATACCGTTATTGGCAGAAATGGCATTTAATGTTCTATCTGCGTTATGGGTCATATTATTATAATTCCATGTATTGATACAAACAAGAAACAAAAAAAGCACGATAAAGACACACAACGAAGCAATACCAATAAAACGAAGCCTTAATTTTTCGCTCATGCTATAACCTCCAAGGTATAACCCGAATTCCTTACCGACTTTATTTGTACATTTGCCCCCACAGTTGTAAGGCGACGGCGTAAGTAGGATATATACACCCAAACCACACTAAGCTCCGCTTGGGTATCATAACCCCAAATTCGCTCCAAAAAACGCTCTGCCGAAATTAATTGATTGGGATTTACCATTAATAATTCCATCATTTGAAACTCTTTTCCCATAAGGCGTAGTTGTTCTGTTTGTGTGGAAAGGATAAAGGTACTACGATCTAATTTTATATTTCCAATTGTCAAATGGTTATCCCCACCGGTCTCTGTTTTTCTCGTCATAACACGAATTCGTGCAATTAGCTCCTTCATAGCAAAGGGTTTTGTCAAATAGTCGTTGGCTCCGCTATCTAGCCCTAAAACGCGATCATCAACCTCAGACTTGGCAGTTAACATGAGGACAGGAATCGTATTCTTCTTTTCTCGCAACCTTTTTAAAACGGTGAGACCATCTACCTTAGGCATCATAATATCCAAAATAACGCCATCATAGTTATCTGCCTCTAAGTAATCCAAAGCATCCGCTCCATTATAAACGGCATCAACAGAAAAACCGCTACGCTGCAAAATCGTCACTAATGCATCAGAGAGTTCTTTTTCATCTTCAGCCAATAAAATCCTCATAGGTAACCACCTCCTGACAAGCAAAATAAAATCTTTTTCTCATTGTACCATAAACCATATAAATGTGTTCCTCTTCTATAAAAAAGACCTATTTGTCTTTTCGGCAATAGGTCTTTTTATCAATATTTTAAATAAGAGTAAAATATTGAATAGGGGTTAAATACTGTTTGAACTTAGTATAAACATGATAACTTAAATGAAGCTTAAACCAAACCTTTTACTCCATGTTTTTATTCATTTGCGAAACACGATATGACGTATTGTAGATCCCCATTTCTTACCTCGTGCAAAGTAGCCACACCTTAGACAACTTGATTTTTTTGAACATATTTAAGGGGTCGTTCATCTCCTAGCTAAGGTGTAGGCCCTGCTTCTCTATGTCAATTTAAGATGTTTGTGCTGTTTTTTGTGTCTGCGCTTCATTTGACGTTGTTGTCTTTTCTGGCCTGGTGCCATTCATTTGTCCTTTATCGCCTCTATTGCCAAATGAATTTGCTGTGCCATAGGAATAACTGAGTCCACTCATTGTAAAATTCTGGCTTTGCTCTCCCATTGCTATGGTGTAGGATGAACCATCCTTTAATTCAGGGCTGGAAATCAAAACTGTTGGATAAACTCTCGTTGGAGTATATTCCAAAACTGTTGTGCTTCCATTTTTTAATGTTACTTTCCCACTTTCAGAAGATGTCAGGTTATACTGGACCCAGCTTTGAGTAGATTGACTACCAAATCCACGGAACATTCCATTAGAACCACAAGCGACAACCTTGCCTCCTGTAATGGTCACCTCACCATCAGCATCAATGGGGGAATCGGCACCACTTTCAGGCCCAGTCACATAGACTTCACCGCCAGAAATATGAATTGTTCCGTTGGAATCTATCCCATCACCTTTTGCATCAACAATAACCTTGCCACCAGAAATGGTAATGTCACAATTTTCGCTTACTCTAAAACCTCCACCCTTCCCCGTAGAATCCATTGAAATCTGTCCATTTTGATCCTCTGCATTTTGGGGTGGTTGCACTGGCGGATTACCCATTGTTGTTACACTGGTAGTTCCATCAAAAGCAGGTCTTTCTTCAGCTGTTGGAGGAGTCTTATCAGGGTCGAAGGCAGGCATTTCTCCATTTTTTATTTTATTTTGTTGGGGACTAAATTCTCCCTCATCGCTATCCTCGCCACTCTCTGCTGCATTCATCCCGTCATCGGATGCAACTATATTAATATCGCCTCCACTAACGCACACTTTTTCACCCTCAATACCCTCATAGCATTTTGTGATTTTAATTGTTCCACCCTCAATAATGGCTTGGCTATCTGCATGGAATCCATCATCACCTGAGGCAATTGTATAAGTACCACCCTTAACACTGAAACTGCCATTGGTATGTACCGCATCATCAGCACAATCTAGAGCAAAACTCCCCTTAGTGATAAGCACATCACCACCAGCTTTTATCCCCTTTGCACTGGCATCATTTGCTAAGGAAACCTCATTACCTCCACCGGATACAATCTGGAATGTACCATCATCGATCTGCAACAGGGCTGCGGCATCGAAGCCATCCCCTTGGGATGTAATGGTATATTCCCCATCACCAACATATAAAAATCCCTTTGTTGCATCGTCCTTGTTTTCACTATGGAATCCATCCTTACCCGCTTTTACTTGGAAGGTACCATCTGCAATGCAGATACTATCCTTTGCAGCAAAGCCATGTTCTGCCGCAGTTACTTCAAATGTTCCACCCGTCAATGTTAGTTCGTCCTTTGAAACAACACCACTGCCATAAACCGCATGAATGGATAATGCGCCACTGCCATTAATCGTAATATCATCCTTCGCAAAGACAACACCATCAATGTTGTTGTCATCAATGGCAACAAACTCGCTTTTGTTGGTAAGAATGTTCTCTGTGTTGGCAGCCAAAGTCACAAAAACTTTATCTGCCTGTCGAACATAGAGAGCTGCACTGGTATCGCAATTAATGGCCACTCCCTTAAGAACCAGTTGGACTTTATCCGTTGTTTTTGCATCAATTATAATTTGACCATTGGTAAGATTACCACTTAAAACGTAAACACCCTCATCTTTAATGGTTACCACAGAACCCTTGATGTTAACCTTGGTGCTATCAGAGGTTGTTGCTTTCGTGGAATTCAAACTGATAGTAACAGCTGTACTTTCATCATAGGACCCTGCCTTATCCCTATCACTAAACAATGTTGTTGGGTCTAACGGTGTTGCAATTGCTTTTGTTTCATCAGTGGCAATGGCTGAATCTGTCGTTTCACCCTTTGCTGTTGCTTGATTACAGCTACAAAGCAAGCAAGCCATGGTTACAGCGGCTATTGTTGTTTTTTTTATCCGTTTCATCAAATACCTCCTAGTCTTATAGTTCATTATGGCTTAATGGCCTGGAAAGGCTAATTTCCAAATTTCCATTTCTACATCGAATCGAATCCATCATCTTTTTTTCTGCTACTCCATCGTTCATCGTTACCTGATAAGTTAGGCGGAATAAGCTTCCCAAGTTTGTTGTCTTTACTTCCAAAAGCTCATACTCTTTAAAACATTTTTCAAAAATATCGTCAAAAACTTCGGTATAATCAAGATCCTCGGGAATGGTAATACGCAATTGACGATCTTGAGTGTTGCTATAAAAGCCTTTCATTTTTTTAGAATTGTATATCAACCCCACCAGCACCAAGATGATTGTAAATACAATTGATAATGCCAAATAACCCATTCCTACGGCAAGGCCCGCCGCCATAGCAATAAAAATTGCACCAATTTCTTTTGCTGTCCCGGGAACAGAGCGGAACCGAACCAAACTAAATGCACCAGCAACAGCTACACCTGCTCCTAGGTTCCCATTTACCATTATGATTACCATGGCAACCACCGTAGGCAAAATAGCTAAAGTTATCAAAAAACCAGATGAACTCTTGCTTTGCTTCTTATAAACCAACGCTAACAAAAACCCGATAAACAGCGCTGTGGCCAAACAAAGAAAAAAAGATAGCAACGGTATTTGCGTTTCCACTGATGGATTTAAAATATTTCCAGAAATTAAATTAAGCACTAAATTTATTCCCCCTCTCGCTCTCCCTTTGTGTCATGGCAACATATGCATTGCCATATTTGGAATAGCTGGTCCTAAAAATATTGTTTTCACTAAAAAATTTGGTTAGCCATAGGGGTATGCCTAATGCAGCTTTTACTTCCAAAAGCTGCGTCCCCTTCGGCAACAACTTNNGAGCCATAAGCCCCCTTGCAAAGGCAAACATCATAATCCCTCCATAGAATAGACTCATCAAATGTCATACGAAAATCAGAGTTTTCTTTACCGAAAAATGCCTCTCTTTGGTAAGATAATAATACAGAAGGCTTAATCGCATTGTAATGCGTAAAATAATCAATCTCTCGAATGATTTGTGAATCCTTGAGCGGTAGGGTGTTTTTTTCCAGCCAAAGTTTTGCATCACTTTGACTCATGGATACCCTTCTTTTATAAACAACCCCCTTATATTTTTTCTTTAGTTCCACAAAAACCGTAGAATCAGGTGTGGCAGTTCCATAACTACGCACTCTCAATTTTTCCTTATATACCGGCTTTTCCATAGAATGACGAATGAATTGTTTATCATCCGTATCATAATAAATATTCATAATGGTTGATTTTCCAAAGCTATCAGGGCTCATATACAATTCCATCAGATTTGCTAGCTTTGCTCTTTGCTGATACGTAATGAAATACTTTACTTCTTTTCTTTCAAAAGTGGTGGGTGTTGACACTTTTATCGCCTCCTTGCTTGCAGCTTAACTGCAAGCCTAACTCCTTTTTCCAAGGCAAAGTATAGTGGTGCAACTTAAAATCTACTTTAAATTTCAAGCAAATTTTATTTCCTTTTAAAAAATTTACAAAACCTATTTTAATTAGGATAAAACTAGGGGATAAATTCATTTTTCTAGAATTAGAATAAGAAAGGCTGTCATAAAAATAATTTTAGACAAAGAAAAAAACCTTGAAAAAATTTTCAAGGTTTAAAATTGCGGAGGCCAGATTTGA
>DFWH01000019.1 GCA_002380805.1 Clostridiales bacterium UBA4139
GTTTTATTTCCGCTACGTCCAACTCCAACTGCGGATTATTTCCTGCTTCGACTATTGCTAGTTTTACTGCTTTTGGTGTAGCCGCCAAATCCTCCCTGTCTGAATTGATATCACTACTCAACATAGTATGTCCATATGTTGTCACACTAGCTTTTTCTTGCCTATGATTTTCAAGGTCGGTCGCAGATGCGTATATCAAACTACTATCAATCACTGCTGTAACCTGGCTTACATTGCTTACGAAAACGGGAACGCTCACGATTTTTTCAATAATCTCACTGCCCCCTGCTGGTATGTATTCCGCCAACTCATAGGCATTACCGTAGGCATATAGCGTTTCTGTTCCATCTGCCCCCGCCTTGGCAAAAATACCAATCTCCCTCCAATAAAACCCTTGTGTCAACAGGCTATTATCAAAGGAGCCTTGCACATTGGCATACTGCTCTTTGGCTGTAATGGAGGAAATACTCACATCCAAAACGGGTTTTACCAAAGCTGTTAACTCGCCGATTGCTTGGCCAGTCAGCCTGCCATCCCCAAGCTGTATTTTGGTAAAGGTCAGTACCTTCCCCGCTACGGCTTCTTGCATAATCCTCCTACCACCTGCAGTAAATTGCACCGCATCAAAACTCATAAACTTCTCCCTCCTAACTGATAAAACGGAACGTATGTCGGGTACCTGTATGAAGCACAGCCGCTACAAATATTTCTTGCTTAGCAGATAAAACAACCTCAATGCCATCCAACTTGGCAGACAGCCTTTTTACACTCTCTGCCGTTTTAATAAACTCATTTACGGCTTCCGTTGTAACGGATGGGCTTTTTGTAGTAATTTTGAAGTACCCTGGCCGACCATTATATTCATACCATTCCAATACAGATGCATCACCAAATATATCCGTACAAACAGTCTTTAAGGCCTCAGCTGTTCCTGCTTGAGAATAATATGCTAGTGTACCTTTTACTAAGCTACGCTTTACCTCTATGCTAAAATTTTCAGAATACTGCGGAGTGCGTAGCTCTGCCGCCATTACATCTAAAATCTTATGATCCGCCTGGTCTATGGCACTGTATGTTCTGCTTTGTTCCGCAGCAATCATAATCTTTCTGATTTGCTCCCGGATTACTCTAGAAATGGCAATGCACCAAGGCTGTTCTGCCACAATATCAGGCAAGCTTTGGGTAATGAGTGCATCATATAGCTTAATCATCCTCAAGCCCCCTATAAGTCAATGTTTTAGCCGTACAATTACCAACTTCATACTCATTTACTGCTGTATGTACAGGTGCAGTAAGTTCAACTCGTTTAGCACCTGCCAAAACAACCCGTTTGATTAATTCCGAAGGGTTAATATCTCGCCCTAATTTCCTTTGCCACTGCAAATACTCCTCCACAGCTTGTGTAACTGCACTCTGGATTGCCACTGCCTGACCTTGGTCAGAACGATTAATGTAATAATCCAGACTAATTGTATACCCCTTTTCCTGGGGAGCTGATACCGTTACATGGTCTGTCAGAGGGCGAATTTTATCTTTGCTCAAATGAGCAAGCATGCCTTCTCGCTCCGTTTCCGTTGGTAGCCGCCCCTCATTCATCAAAAATACAATCACCACTTGATTTTCCGAAGGACTATAAGCCTTAACATCAGAAACATTGGTATGAAAATCCTTGGCATGGTATTCATAGGCCTCCGCTGCCCCTGCAGTGCTGTAACCTGAAGGTGCATAGAAAATCCGTTCTGTAAAAGCATCGTCGCTTTCCATTTCTGCGCCACCCTCAGAAACCTTGGTGTTGGCCACACTTTTGATATAGGGAACAGGATCCACCATTTCCGTGATCACTCCAACGGGTATACCATTACTCCCTACCCCCGGCGCAAGAGCAGTAGCTTTTACTGTGACAAAGGTTTCCCCCACTGAGATTTCTGCATATTGGTCCGTCATGAAATAAACACCCTTTTCCGTTGACACCCTTGTACCTCCGGGGATAGATGTTGCTTGACCTCTAGCACTATTCATTGAAAATTTAAGCATTACTGTTGCAAAGGATGGCTCTTTTCTGAACAATTTTTTCAAAGCTCCAACGTTATCCAGAAAGTCCCCATAACTAAATTTTAAAAGGTTCATCTTTCCGGCACGGTCAACAAATTGCATGGCCTGATAGATTGCCAAGGATGCACTATTCAAAATTAATCTAGCAGGGTGTGCCTGAGGTAATTCCTCCGATTCTCCTGTTATAGCTTTCAATTCCATCAGGTAATCAGCAATCATTTCCTCTTGTAACTCCTTTAAAGATTTTTCCTCAATAAAAGAAATTCCAGGCACATTTTTCAAAGCTTCAATATTAGACAATCTGAATCACCACCTTTGGTTTTAACTCTCCCTCATTGCTTGTTTCCCATTTCACTTCTTGTACCAAAACTCTAGGCTCGTATTTTCCTGTTTTCCCGATAATCTCCGCCGCCATTCTTGCTTTTGCTACCTCCGTAGGCAAATCTACAAAACCCCAGTCTAGACCAAATTCCCTATCTAATGCCACAGTCCCAATGGGTGTTGCATATAAAATCGTAAGACAGCGGCGAATATCCTCCGCCGCTGTTGATGCACCAATCAAATCAATTTTCACTTGGGACAATGCGCCACCCCCTATACATATTCTTCTAACGATAGCGAAACCGTTATTTCCGAAACTTCGCCCTTTGAATAAATCGTTTTCCAATCATCAGTAACCGTTAGTAATCTCCAAAGATTTTTCCCCACAGGCTTACCACCCACAACAAAAGGATATACTACTCCGTCCTCTGCCATTTGAATGAGCATATCCGCCGTTTGCCTTGGCCGTACCCCATGCATGGCAGAAAGGGTTATTTCTAATGAAATGGTTTGTAAAGCAGCACCCACATATTCCGAACGTTTTTTCCCTCTCATGGTTTCATGGGTAGCCCACTCTCCCCCAGAGGTTCTTG
This sequence comes from Clostridiales bacterium UBA4139, assembly GCA_002380805.1. Taxonomy (GTDB): domain Bacteria; phylum Bacillota; class Clostridia; order Lachnospirales; family Anaerotignaceae; genus Chakrabartyella. The sequence continues at coordinate 2,967 of DFWH01000019.1, forward strand.
AAAATCCCGAAAAAGTTAAAGCCTGTTTATCCGAAACAGCAAAAATAATAGGGCCATAGGATCCAATCATAAATATTCCCCCTTAATTTGCTTTTGAACTTTGGGTACCAACGGGATTGCAAATATGAGTATGATTTTTCAATGAAATGCCATCCAAAATCACGTCCCCCGCTCCTGAAATTTGCACCGTACCACCTGATATAGAAATGGTAGTACCCCCTATGGTAACGGCTGCAGAGCCGTTGATTTGAACCTGACTCCCATTAAAACCAATCTGTTCCCCATTTCCCGCTACGCTTTTTGTTTCTATGTATAGGGTTTCCGTGTTCAGCTCCATTTGTGGTCCTTTCAATTGAAGTACCCCTTCACCCTCATGGTAGCGTATCATGGCCTTGCCCGCTTCTCTACTCATATCCTTGCGATACAATCCCTGGCCACTTTCCGGCGGCATATTTTTCACAGACCAAAACCGCCCCAAAATCACTCCTGCCGTTGCCCCATTAGGTAAATGACACACCAAAACCATATCCTCTAAAGATGGCATACAATACTCAAAGGAAAGGAGGGGCAATTCCTTTGTTACTGCCTCATCTTTATCCATGTATAGCACTCGTGCCGTACCTGCTTCATAGTTGATGGAAGAAATTCTTCCTACCCTTAAGCCTTCCAAAAAAAGCCCTCCTTTCAAATAATCTTACTCATTTCCAAAGCAGTCACATATCCCTCCGACCTGGACAAAGAATGTACAGCCTTATTCACAAAATACTTTCCTGATATTTCAGGGCCAAAGTCTACAACAGTCACCACCACCCCATCCACCAAATCAGGATCTCCCTTAACACTGAAAGTCATCTTGAACAATCCATGGTTTGCATTGGCAATGGCCGCTTCTAATTTTCGCTTTGCATCCCCAGGGCTATCCACCTGTTCATTTAGTTTTAGTGGTCGCTCTTGAGTACCCACTTCATAGGAAATATCCTTTTCTGTGCTTGCATCAGTGTATGTAAGAATACCCCCTGTATAACTACCTTCTAATTCCGTTTGATAATTCCACCCCGCCTCACGCTTTATGCTGTGGCGTGAAATTTCTTTGATAGGTTTTTTCTTTTTATAACTTTCCCGATTGAAAATAACCAACTTATCCCGATATATTTTTAATATCAACCCATACTCTTGGCATAAATCCCGTAAGAATGCTCCATCCTCCTGTTCGCTTTGCTCTTTTGCAGAAATTTCAATCTCTTCCGCTTCATAAAACAAAGCGAGGCGATACCGCCCCGCTATTGTTTCAGCTATTTTTTTCAGCGTGGCTTTCTCCCATGTTTGCGTTCTTTGTGTTGCAGAAAAAGCTGCCACCACAGGCTTTGCCACCGCCCCAACGGATATGGAAACCGGTTCACCATTCGCCCCTGCACTATCCACAGTAAAGGTACCACAAGGAAGGGAGCGATGATCTCCCTCCCTTTGCCAGTCATAAACAAAAATAGTCGCTTCCACTAAATCACCTTTTTTGGGGAATAAATCCCCCATCCAGCGTTCGCCACGGTCTGCAATCTGAAAGGAACAATTATCAGCGGTACCCTCCGCAGAAAGTTCAAAAGAAAATCCCATAATGGCAGGTGTAATTTCTACACCGTTATATTTCAATACAACCTCTGACCTTCGTGCTTTCATGTCCTCCACGGCGGCATAAATTCTTTTGTTGTTTCTATCAACTCAGGACACACAATTTCTGTTCCTGCCTCAAATTGAAAAATATCCAATAACGGAAAATTGGCTGCCATTAAAATATCCGCCTTACACTCATCACCATATACATTCTTGGCAATGATGTCCCATTGATCACCTGCTTTTGTAATATACTTTGCCACCGTTTCCTCCTTTCCCCAAAACCGCAAGTGCCTGCGATTTTGGGATTTTTTAAAATGCTACCCTGCGTTTATCTCTTTCATATCGTGCCATAAAGGCCTTGAACTTTTCATAAGCATGATTCAATGCCTCATCCACATCTTTTTTACTTGCTTCCCCTGAAATTTGTATCACTGGTGCAAAGGTTACTCCTCCACCTGCTGAGGTAGGTGCGCTACCCAAAATGCTTTCTAATTTTGACAATGGAATGACCGCTTCCGGCTCCCCACCTTCACCAATCAGAGAAAGGGTGGGCGCAGTAACAACACCGCCCGATGCCAACGCAGGAACCTTTGAACTTCCTGATAAAGCAGTTCCAATGGCACCAATACCACTTTTAACCCCGCTATACAAGGAACCCAAAATAGGGATAGATGAAATTTTCTTATCCAGCCCGGAAAATTTCTCTCCAACCCAATCAAAAAATCCTGCGACTTTTTCTCTTGCTGCATCAAAAGCACCTGTTACCGCATCGCTTATACCTGAGAAAACAGATTTTGTTGCCTCCCACAGTTCCATTGCTTTTGCCTTTACCGTATCCCAGTTTTTATATAACAACACACCTACGGCAATTAAAGCCCCAATAACAGCTATTGCAATTCCAATAGGCCCCGTCATAAATGTTAATGCGGCACCAAAACCTTTTGCAATCAATGAACCTGCAGCAGTTACGCCGTTCCACGCTGTTTGTGCCACTGTTTGCGCACCAGTTGCAATGGTACTAGCCCCCCTTACAATAGCATCTTTAGCATACATCCCTTGTAAAATTAAGGTTTCAGCAATGCTTTTTGTAGTAGCAACCTTATGTAAGATTAATGCTTTTGTGGCCTTTCCTATATTGATAGCAAACCCAACTAATTTCACCCCAGCAATTATTGCCGCAAACGTTCCTACCACTTTAATAACTGTTGAGTATTTGGCAACAAACTCCGGTGCCGCATCTACAAGGGCACCAATCTTTTCTGCCGCTGCCCCCACCATAGGCACTAGCTTTTCCCCTAGCATTATCTTTAAAGCATCAATCTGATTCTTTGCAAGTTGTATCTTATTTGCAGTGGTGTCTGACCGAGTGGCATACTCCTCTTCCATGGAACCTGCATATTGGGATGCATCACCGACTTTTTTGAACTGTTCGTCTAGGTTGTCCAAATTGGACAACAAAGGTGCAATGGCTGCAACAGACTCCTTCCCGAAGAATTGTGTCAATGCTGCTGCTTGTTCCGCTTCCGGCAAAGCCTTGATAGCTCCTAAAAAATCAAGAATAGCTCCCTTTGCATCCACCTGCATTCGCTCCGCCATATCCGTGGCAGAAAAGCCAAGGTTTTGCAATAAACGTTGTTGCTTATCCGTGGCCGCTTCGCCCGCTGTCATAGCAAGCATTAAATTCTTAATACCCGTTGCACTGATTTCTTCTGTTACACCAGTCATACTGGCAGCCATTGCGGCAATCTCACCGGCACTTAATCCCGAAGTCTTACCTAACGCACCAATCCTTGTGACAACGCCAGATAATTTTTCCGTATTTTCCGATGTTGTATTTCCCAAATAGTTAATTTGATCACCGAGAGCTTCTACCTCTGGTTGGCTCATTTTAAATGACGTTCTCCATGTTGCCATCCATTGCCCAGCTTGCTCTGCTGTTGTATCAAAAGCAATTCCCATTTTTGCGGCGGTTTCCGTAAATTGCATTAAATCCTCATTAGCAATGCCCGCTTGCCCCGCTGCCGCTGTAATTTCTCCAATTTCATTAGCTGTCATAGGAATGTGTTTTGACATTTCCAGTATTGCATCTGACAGTTCATAATAGCTCTCGGTAAATTGGCCATTTTTCTCCCTTAGTCCGTCCACAACCTTGGCAACATCCGCCATGGTGCTCTCATATTCTATGGCCTTCTCCACACCATCACCTAAAAAGTTAGCACCCGCCATGGCAGTGGCAGCTATACTGGTAGCAGCAACTACTTTTTTCAGGGTGTTTCTCAACCCGCCTAACTGCTTTTGGGCTTTCCCCACAGACGAACCCAAGTTTTTATTTACTCTGCCTGCAATCTCTACCATCAACTCATAGCTTTTACTTTTTTTTCCGGCTATTTTCCTTCACCCCCTCCGCAACTTCCCCTGCTACTTCATAGAGTTCATCCAATGTTAAATCCATGAAATAGTCGATTCCGGCACCTGTGATACGCCCCAAATCCATACAGATTTTGCGCAATCTTTTTACATCGGAGTGGGATTTTATTCCCTTGGGTAAAAAAAATCGCTTACCTTTGTCCTGACCTTAATCATATCTTGCAAAGACATACCTTCGAAAAACTCAACAGGCATTCCTGAAGCTCTTGCAGCCACTCGTGCGGTATACTCACTATCCATTTCTTGCAGTAAACTGATATTCCCTGCATTACGATAGTTTCTATTGACTTTCCAAATGTCTTTCGCCCTCAAGTTCGTTAGACCCCAAAGGTCAACACCCGTATAGGTCTTTCCTTCAAAAAAGTATGGCTCCTTAAAACGAATAATAAAATCTTCCTCTTCTACCGTAACAGAGGTTTCTGCTACGGATTCTAAAACAATACCGCTACCGATTACTTCTTCATTCTGATTTACTTCACACCTTGCAATTTCGCCAATAACACTTTTATCTGCATTTACTGCAACTTCTACGTTTTCCTTTTCAGAATAGCTCATGATTTTCTTTGCAAAGTTTTCCACTTGCTCCTCTGATACATCCTGCCCCTCACACATTGCTCTAGCCACCTTCATTGCTTCTTCCCAAGTCTTTTTTTCCATTAGCACAAAGACCTCACTTTCTCTAAGATGTCTTTTCCATTCACAACAAAAATAGAGTTGAGCTTATCCAGCTCAATCATTTTTTTCCCATCTACTTCTAGCAAAAAATAATATACCTCTACCTTTACAGAAGACTCTGCTGCTTCACCAACCTTGAATTTCCCAAAGTTGGCACCCTTTAAACCGCCACGAATAACCATTCTGGCACCCACTTGCTTAAGGGAACCATCACCCTTCATGGTTTGAATTGCGCCTCTTACTGTTAAGTCTACACGCTCGCCAGGCTTGAATACGCTGAAACAATCATCCATAGGCATACGGAAGGGTACCTCAACCTCCATACTATCAAACTGCCCTAATGTTTCCGTTTCAATATCCCCCAAAATACCCGCTCCTGTCAGGGTACTTGTTTTTGAAGCCAATTCAGGAATGGGCATTTCATCACCCATGCCAAGCAATCTATTTCCTTCTGAATACACATTGTAATGTGTAAATTTATCAGGAATGTTCTTATTCATTCTCATTCACCTCCTGTTAAAGCTGTTTTCAAAGCATTGGGATCAAATTCTAATAAGGCTTTTAATTCCTCTGCAGGTGTATACGGTGCTAAATACATATGAAACTGAATCTTCCCCCCTAAAATATCTGTAATGGGATTTTCAGATTCTAAAAATTCAATCCTTGCCCCAGCACAGAACCCTCTAGCTACAAAGCTGTTTCCTTTGATATTTTCGCTATCCACAACACTTTCAATTAGACGAGGATTTCCAGGGTTATCAACCTTTTGCACATATGTCAAAATGAAGTTGTTTCCCCACCAACTAAAAAAACGTCTACAAGCAAGCCAACGATCCTTGGGATCCGTGGTGGAAGTATATGCCGCTGTATTGTTACCCCAAAGTTTAAACCCGTTCATATTTAAAGCCGTGGTTACACCAAAGCTATTAACGGTATTTGCTTGTTCCTGGTCAAGATCTACTACAGTCCCATCCTCCAACACCGTTCCAGTAATTCGGAGATTTTTATTTGATGGAGATGCATAGGGCACGTCCTCGTTATTTGCATCGGTATAAGCCGTACAAGCCGCCGCTAAGGCAGACATATAATAATGCTTGGTGCCAACCGCTCCCTTTGGCCATAATGGGTAAGCATGGTTTGAGGTTGCCCCAAGGCTCTCCTTGACTTCCTTTACTTCGGTGTAGGTCTTTGCACCGTTGGTACCACTCGGAATATCCAAGAAACACTCACAAGTAAAAACACCATTGATTTTTTCACACTTCGCTTGCAGTGCTGCCGCTACATTGGGATCCTGACTCCAACCGGGAGCCAACAGAATCCCTGGTGTCATTCCTAACTTGGGATAAACTTGGCGAATCACTTCCATACCCGTTTCTTCACCTGTGCTGACCTGAATTCCACCAATAATATCAGTGGATTCCACCGCTGTTGGATCAATGGCAACCCCTGACACTTGGATACTAGAAATCACAGTGCTTTTCATCAATGTGATTGTTACAAATCCATCATCATCAAAAGTTGCAATGTAGTCCATATCCTTGACCAATGCCGTTTGACCGTCCTCACTCTTTACCACCAATTGATCTAACAGAACACCTTCTTCTTGAAATAACGCTTGCTTATTTGTAACTGCAATGGTTTTACCAGTAAGTACCTTTTTATGCTTGGCAGGATCTAAAACGTTAATCAAAATGATTGGTGCAATATTAAACACACGAAAACTAGCATCCACGCTTTGGCATAAGGTATACTTTTTAAAATCATCAGAATACCCCACCTGCTCCGCAACCTCTTTAAAGCTGTAACACAAAATCGGTTTATTCACGCAACCATAAGGATCCTTTGCAAGATGCACGGGTGCCGTGCCTAAAATTACCTGCAAACCTGCCGTCCCCTCAATAGGTGCTATAATACTAGTCGGTACCTCACCCACATATGCGCCATGTTTATAGGCCATACTGTTTTACCCCCTTTTGGATATATTCTTTTGCTTTTTCATAAATGATGCTTTCCGCAGACCCACTCTTTTGCAGCATTTTTCTTGTTTCAGCGTAGTCCTCCACTTTTACAATCAATGCCGGGATCGCAGAGCAACTCTCTCCCGCTTCCATAAGCCCTTTGGGAATATCCCCATCCTGGTAGGCGGTTCCCTCTTTGGCTACAAAGGGAATTGTCGGGCCACAATAAATAACCTTTGTCCTTTGGCCAGTTTTCTTCATAATACCCCTCCTTTCTATAACAATGGATCCTCTAACATAATGCCTGGACAATAAAAATTCATCTTTACCGCCCCATAAAAATATGGGAAAGTATCCTCATCCTGTACCGCCCATTCAAAGGGTGGCTCAAAGTAGAAATACTTCCCCACACTGAAATTTTTGAAAAACCGCTCTTTTACCCGCTGAATCATATTCATAACATCAAGGTACCCTTGGCGATTTTCATTATTAGCCTTTATGCAGAAAACAAGAATGACCTCCACCCGCTCCTGCTCGTTTAGCTCCGGTATGTTTCCACTGTCAATTCTTACAATGATATAAGGAACTGTTTCATCCTCCTCACTTCCCAAAGCAATGGGTAAATCTTGCTGATAGACATTGACCTTTGGTGGCGTTTTGGAGATATCATCGGTGGAATAAAAATCAACAAACAACGCTTTTAATTCCTCCACCAGACTCCTTTGTAAAAAAATCGGTGTCACTTTACATACATCTCCTTTCGAATCCTACGGTCAATTTGGCGAGCAATTTGTTTTTGAAGAATGTCACCCACTTGGGGCTGAACACTTTTCATAACATTTTCACTACCTAACATTTGAGGAACAGCGGGGGAATAATAGGTTTTAAGTGGATATCGTCTTTTCCCCTCTCTTCTTACCACACCAATTTTATGGGAGTTTACAAACTCAATAAGAAAAGCCTTTATACCTCCTTTTTCCAAAGGTTTCATTTTGCTTTTTTTCAATACCTTTGCTTTTAATATGCTTGGTGCATTTTCCCCCGCCTGCATTTTAATAGGGCTTACTTTATGGTCAATAAGGTTGGTTGGTCTGCCCTTAGAAGAAACCACCGCCATAGGTTTATTTGCAGTTGCACGCTTGATTTGTACACGTCTTTTGAAATCAGCAGATTTCATAACATATTTTTTTTGAGCTTCCCTTGCCATAAGCGTTTTAGTCTTTTTGGCTGTTTCGTTTATGGCAAGCTTTAAAACAATAGGTGCATCCTTGTGGAGGCTGCCTAGTCTTTTTTCAATACTTTTGATACTTGCATCGCTATTTTTAATTTCAAGTAATTGAATCAAGCCCTATTCGCCCCCAAAGCAATGACATAAACACCCATTTCTTCCGTTACCTCTTGTACACGGTACGTCTTGCTTCCATCTAGAATCAAAAATGCCCCCACCTTTGGAGGCACCCCGAAGTCCTGTGCTTTTACATACATCAATAAATCTGCTTTATAAAGACCATCAAAATGATTGTTAGCTCCTTGGCTGCCCTTTCGTTCCATCAACTCATAAGCATCCAAAAGTACATCCATTTCTTTGCCGTTGATAGTGTGACGCTCGGCAAATTCATCAGCAAGGAAAAACGTATTATCCAAATCGCTTTTCAGAATATCTTTAAAGCTCATGGATTCACTCATTCCCCTCACCCTTTCCATCGGATTTATTTACGGATTCTTCATCAGCTTTCTTGGCAGCTTCTTTTGCTGCTTTTTCTGCTGCTTTTTTCGCAGCCTTTTTTTCCGCTTCCTCTGCTGCTTTTCTTTCTGCTTCCTCGGCGGCTTTTCTTTCTGCTTCCTCTACAGCTTTTCTTTCCGCTTCCTCTACGGCTTTTCTTTCTGCTTCCTCTACGGCTTTTCTTTCCGCTTCCTCTGCTGCTTTTCTTTCTGCTTCCTCGGCGGCTTTTCTTTCTGCTTCCTCTACGGCTTTTCTTTCCGCTTCCTCTACGGCTTTTCTTTCCGCTTCCTCTACGGCTTTTCTTTCCGCCTCCTCGGCAGCTTTTTCCTCCGGTGTGAGTTCTTCCTCAATCACAAAGCCTTTTTCTTTCCACCGATTTGTTTTTTCTACCTCGGCCAAAACAATCTCACCGGGACGATATTCCTTTTCACCATCATAAAAAAGACTATTTGCTCTATATTTCATAGTCCGCCTCCTTAGCCTAACAGTTTCACCATTACCGTTGTGTCACTACTCTTCGCTGCTGCAACCGCATAACCAGCAGGAACGTCCGTATTTGTAGTAGAAACATTTCCTTTAGAATCGCTGTAATAAACTGCGGCACCTAATGAGATTTCCCCCGTTGCCTTCGGCAGGGAAAATACACCTGCTACAACCACGGAACCAAGGGCACCCGCTTCCATACTCGTACCGGCCACACCAATACGGGTGGTTAAGCTGATAATATCTCCCGCTTCAATTTTATCACTGCCCGAATTTTTGTAATCAAGGTTATTCCCCTCTTGCACATACGTTGCTTTTGCCATTTTTCATTCTCCTTCCTCAATTATACCGTTTTACCAGGGTTCTTTACTAAACCTCTAAAATCAACCACACTTACGCCCCAATCCAGGTAAATGTCCCAAGAAAATCCTAAAACGCCCGCTTTTTCCATACGGACAATGGTAGGCACTTCTTTGCCATTCAAGTAATCTACACAGATATGCTTGCCACCTGCCATAAACCAAGGCAATGCACCAGTACCCGCTAAAGCGTTCAGTTCTGCATCCTCAATAATTCCCATCTTATAATTTCTAAGAGGGTTTACATCGTTGTTGGCAGTGCCAGGCATTCCTGCGGAATTAAAAATAGTATACAAGTCAAACTCATAACCCACAGGAGTAATGATAAATTTCGGATTGATACTAATTGCTTGTCCAAAGGGATCTTTCTGCATTTTCATTTTCAAGATTGCTTCTTGAATTGCCTTTGCATTTGGATCTGAACCAGTGGTGATTAAGTTATTATGGTCTGCATGGAACAAGGTTTTACCATCGTAAATAGTCCCGTTGTTATACAAAACCTCATAAACCTGACGGTTGATTTTTCTCTTTGCCGCTTTCGCATAGTATGCAGGCACTTCCGTAATAAAACCGATATCATCATCAATAAAGGCCTGTCGTGTCATGGAAAAAGAAGTACCGTATGTATCAATTTTTCTGGTAGGCAGCTCTTTTGTAAAAGGCTTACTTGCCTTTAACTCTCCATTTTCGGGTACCAACTCAAAACCACCCGAACCACCGATGAGATACTGACGGTCTTTGGTAGGCTTAAAGTCTTTTACGCTACCCTTACCCGCCCAAAGCTGGAAGGTAGTTTCTTCTTCCTCGTAAATTTTAACAATACTTTTCTGTACGGCATTGTCTAAAATAGCAGGAAATGCTGCTTCAGGGTTATAGGATCGTCTACTCACCATATCCAAGATTTCCTCATTGCCCTTACGTAATAAAGAACCCTCATTTTCCCCTTGTCTGCCTAAGCATACAATGGCCATATCTCTCAGGCTCATATTAGAAAAGCCTTTTGCCTCTGTGGTTGCGTTTTTCACATTCTGGCCGGTTCTAATCAAAATAGCGTCGGACAAATCCTGGCGGAAAGCATCTTCCCCTGTGTCACTTACTCTGGCACTACCACGCACAGGAGACCCGCCTTTTTTCAACTTTTCAATGACTGCCTCACGAACACTTTCAAGGGTGTCACCATTTTTAATAAATTCCGATGCATCCATTTCAAACTCTCTGCACAAATCTGAAATATCACCCACTCTTTGACGTTCCGCTTCTACCGCTCTTTGGGCATCATCCCCACCTGTGGGTTCAGGATTTTTCATTTTTTCAATGTCTTTTTGCAAGTCTGCCATTTCTCTTTCTTCATCGGCATTTAACACCCTGCCCTCTGCTTTGGCCTGGTTTAAAATTGCATGCTGACGGTTGATTTTTTCCAACAACTCTTTTTTCATAGTTTTCCCCCTCATAAATAGTTTCTGTTAATTTCTAACTGTCTTTCCATGTGCCACATTTCCAGTTCCATTTCCTCCGAGCTTCGACCAACGCCCACTGATGGATCTGCAGGCACCGTGGCAATAGAAATTTCATAGGCTACCCATTTCTTTGCAATACTACATGGACCTTTGTGCTTACCATCTGAAGATGTAGCTCCTGCCTCAACTTCCTCCCATACATTGACACGGTAAGAAACGGACACCCCTTTTAAAGTGCCACTGGCCACTTTTTTACGGATTGTTTCTGAGAATTCATCATCATCAAATTCAACCTCTGCCATGCCTCGATCATTTTCAACCCAAACACGCAAAACCTTACCTAAAACCTGATCACGATGGTGATTAAACAACAAAACCCCCATTTCACTGAGACGGGATAGGTCTATTGCCCCCTCTTCATGGGAAAGAATTTCAAGGCCAAACCAACGCATATACGGCTCTTCACTGGAAAAGCTTAAAACAAACTTTCTTTTGTTCTCATCACCCTCAACCACTCGAATCTGGGCATTAAAGCAACGCTCCCCACTACTTTTCTTCTTCTGACTCAAATAACTCACCTCCTAATCGAACGCCTTTTTCTCTAGCATACTGAAACACCTCTGCCATATCATCAATCTGCTCTTTCCAATCTCGCCCACCTTCTGCCGCAATTTGCTTAAAGGTTTTTTGCCCTGTTTCCATGGCAATACGGTTTGCATTGGCCTCTTTCAGTGGATCTATCCATTTCTTAGGGCTGGCTACCCATTCATGATTCATATACTCCTGTTTATTTTTCCAGAAATCACGAATGTTGATTAACCCAGATAAAAAAACAGAGATTACGAAAGTTTCGTATATCTCCGACATGACATTCTCTTGCAATAATTCAATTTCCTCTGCAAAGGTCAACTCATCCTCAATGCTTGCCTGTCTTGCAGAACTGTAATTTGTTTCAGACATATCCCTTGAAACCGCTTCATAACTAATACCTTGCCCTGCACCCATCAGGCGCAACTGCATTTTCAAGTGAGAATTTGCATCGTCACTACTCCCCTTGGGATCTACCACCTGTATTTCATCCCCCGCATTTAACTCCGTAATCATACCTGGTGTAAGCATTTTTCCCGAATAGGATTTTGAATCTACTCCAGCGTTATTGATTCCCCTACCATATCCACCTGTGGGTACTACTTTTTTTACAAACACAGCCAAACAGGCGGCAATTCGTTCTTTCACAGAAACCGCTGTAATAAATTCATTGGTATCCCGAATTCTTGGAATAGTGGATGCCAAGTCAGAAATTTCCCTAATCTGGGAAGGTCTTTTTTTATCAAAATAGAAAATCATATCTTTGGCAGGCACGTATTGTGCCTCAGGAATGACAAAACCGTCAATAGAATATTGGGTTATCCAAAACCCTTCCGGCCTATTATATTCGTTGTACTCCACACCACCCACTACCTTATTCCCTTTTCGCATGGGTTGCGTAATAGAGATATCCAATTCGTCCACTTCTATTGCCTGCAGCTTAAATGGCACTAGACCACCATCAGTGTAGCATTTCTTAAATAAAAGACCTCCATCAACTTTTTTCCGCACCGCAGCCATGCGCATCATTTGATTGAAACTTTGCTGCCCTGTAACGTCACAATTCTTAGATTTGCACCAAGTTTTCCACAGTTTTTCAACAGTGTTGTTGAAATTTTCATCATTAGTTCTTGCTTGCAAACTAAATCCACGTCCTACAACATTTCTCTTGTACGCACGAATAATACTTGCCGCCATATCGCTGTTTCTTTCCAAATCTCTGGCTCTGGCTCGGATGGTATCCCTATCATATCTGTCGGTCATTTCTGCCGATTGATTATAGACACCCCAACGTGCATTTCGTCTGCCAAAACCCCCTGCATCATAGGATTTCATTTCCTCATATTCTTGCCGCCATGCTTCTCTACGGCAGGCGGTTTCGGGAGAAATCCAGCAGATTAAACTTTCTAATGCCCCCATAGGCTTCACCTCCCTTCAAAAAAAGCAACGCTTGTGTTTCCAAATAGCACGCCACCGCCAGACTGCACTTGCATCAATAACTCATCACGCATTTTCATCAGTGTTCCCAAATCCGCCCTGGTAAGGCTTCGTGAGCCAATTTTATAGCTTTGTCCACCTTTCAAAATCGTGGAGATTGCCGCTTCAACCTCTCTAAGCAATGCACCCGGTTCTTGAATATCCATACTTTACCCCCCTTAAATCCAGTTATCACTACCAGAAATCCAACTTTCTTCCTGTTGTGTTTCCACCGGCTTCTCCGTGGTTTCCTCCTGTTCCTCACCATAAAGAAACAGGCTTCGAACCCCCATAATTTCCGCTGCCGCCGCCGCATAAACCTCTGTATCTAAATAGTGGTTATCGGCATGGGTGGTTTTCTTCACCCAAATTTGGGTAATCTGTCCCTTGCCACGCTCTGTGATTTTATGCTCCGATGTAACTTGGCAAGCATAATCCATATCGCATCCTTGATAAACCATCCATGCACCCTCACCCTTTTTTCTCTGCATTCTGGCGGCAATCATATCTTTGTATTTTCCAACATCAATTAATACCAGTGTCATGCCATTGGCAGTAGATCCTGCTTTATTAATTGTGCTCAGTTTATAATTACTCAACATGGGCGGACGCCCTTTACAAGGCAAAACCCACTCAGTATTCTTTACGCAGAAATCATATACCTGGTCTGTCTGGTCTCCTGAATCCATCAAAGCCAAACTCACCAAATACCCTTCACCGTTTCGCTTTCGGTAAGGAATACCCATAATTCTCTCCGCTTCTTCCATACTCAACGCTTGTCCATGAGCAATATTTTGAGAAGTCATAAAGTCACCCCATGCACGAATAGTCCAGTAAATACAATTCTCCTGTACGTCTATGCCTCCGGTGAGCAGTTTCGCCCAATCGGGCACCACCATTTCCTCATACTCTGTTTGGCATTCCATAACCAAATCTTCACTGGTTTTCAATTTTGTATTTTCCCATGGCTCCGCAAGCCACGAATTTACAAAGTTTTGAAGCCGCTCCGGATCGTCTTTACTGTTTAAAAATTCCAATACGATTTCTTCCCATGTTAAAAATCGGCTATATAAAGCATTCAGCCAAAAGGAAACACTTCTCGCTCTGCCACTACAGGTTTTGTTGACTGTTCGCCACTCCCCCTGCTGTATGATTTGATATTTTTCCTTATCGGTAATTATCTCATCGCACTCTTGGCAACGATAAACCGCTTCCTTTGCACGATCAGTGGTGGATATTTTTTCTTCACCATTAGGAAAAATGATCTGTTTAAAAACTAATGTTATCCACTTTCCACAATGAGGACACTGTACATAATATTGCCTTTGCTCATCGGCACTTTCATGGAGCATCCACACATAGTTTGTTTTTAGCGTAGGTGTGGACGTGGTAAATATTTTTTTAGAGAAGGTAAACGTCCTTGTTCTCTCTTTAGCCAAATTATAAGGGGATGCCTCTTTCTTGCTTGCGCCACCCACCTTGTCAATTTCATCAAAAAACAGATATTTTATTGACTTAGATGCCAGTTTGGAAGGCGAACCCGCTCCACGTAAGTACATATTCATTCCATAAAACTTTAAAGCCAACTCCTTGGATTCATTCTTACGAAACTTTTCCTCTATTGCCTTTGTTTTCATCAAAGACGGCTGCAATTTATCTCTTGAAATATCCTTTGCTAAATCATCCGTGGGATAAACAACCATAGTCGGAGCCGGACTTTGCATAATAATATAGCCAAGCATATTTATCATGGCCTCAGTCCCACCCACCTGGGTAGGCTTCACGAAGTTAATTTCTTGAATATATGGATCATTAAAGGAATCCATAACTCCAATCAAATAGGGCGTGATCATATTCGACCAACGCCCCTTAAAATTACTGCTTTCATCAAGAATTCTATATTTTTCAGCCCACGCCGAAACTGTTAATTTCTCAGGCTTTCTCAGAGATTTTTTCAGCACAGAAACAAATAAATTTCTTGTCCTTTGGCGGGATCTGTTTTTATCTGCCGTAGGCACTATTCTTCCTCCTCCTCATCCTCTTCCATATCATCATCCATTCTTTCATAATCCTTTTCTTTTTCAATTTCCAAAGGATCATATTCAGAGAGTTCCTCAATGGTTTCACAAACCTCCTTTTCCAGTATTTCTAAAATTTTATTTACATCATCCACCGATGCCAAAATAGGAGCCGTCTTTTGAGGAATGGATAATAAGCGATCTCTGAAATTCACCAACATACTGGTTAAAAATTCTTCCACATCGTCTGCCGAATGGAGCTGTCGACGGAGGCGTTTTAACTTAAGCATAGATATCTTTTTTTTGATTTCTTCATGCTCTGCCGAAACTTGTTCCTTGTTTAAAGATGCACCCCTGTTCGTTTCCGCATCCACTTGGTATTGGATGAACTCCTGAACGCATTTTCCCAGGTCATATCTTTTTTCCCTTTTTCCACCATGTTCATTATTATGAAAAAGCCCAAATTCGTTGATAAGCTGGCGAATTCTACGATCCGTTACGCCTAAAATTGTGGCTAATTGCTTTTGATTGACTTCCATATAATGCTTTTTACCCCCTTTCAACTCCTATTTCTCCCTTGCTAGCGGAAGGAAGTACCGATATTTTTTTTATATTTTAGAGCAAAATGCTGCGGTCAGGCGGACCCGCAATGGATTTGGTCCCCGGTAGTACCTAACGCCTTTCCCTAGGGGTACTGCCTCACAACACCCCTGACTTCCAAAGGGAACAAAAAAAGACCGTCTTACCCGGTCTTTTTTGTCACCACTCTTTTGTTTGTACTGTTTTTCTTCTCGCTTCTTTCGATGATACCATAATACCACAGAATTAACCCCCACTACTGACATCTTTTTAAATAATTCTTAGACACCGCTCCCTAGCAAAAATTCTTCTTGCCTTGCCTAACCACCTGTAGACGGTTCTTTCCTCTGCTGGTATACTCATTGCCGCCTTATGTACTCTCTGCGAAATATCATTTCTAGTTAATTCTTTATCTGCATCCGTAAAGTATACAATCTCTACAGCCTTAATTTGTTCAGGAGTCAGCTGCTTCATTGTTTTACCCACTGCGATAATATCTAGAAATTCAGCCTCCATATCTAAAACCTCATCATCTGCTTTCATAGCAAAATAAGCTGTATTATCTGAATAACCTCCGCTTCCACCTCGGATAACTTCCTGCTTTGTCTGCTCATAGATAATGTCCTTTACCTCCTGCATAAGCTCCCCTGACGTTTTTCTTCCGCAAACTGCATAATACCGAAATGCCTCTGTTGCATAGTCACGAATATTATCTTTCCTCATTGCCCACCACCTCAGCTTTAACTTGTCCACATCGTTGGGGATTATTTAAACATGGATTTTTGCATGATGCTCTATTAACACAATCTGCACAGCAGGTATTTCCATGCCTACGATTACAGTTGAATACGGCACACCGTCTATTCGGCTTTTGCTCTGATATAGATAGTGGCTGTGTGTTGCCTAAAACTCTTGTCTTTTTACTTCTCATTTGCTCTCCTCCACCCTATCAAGAAATAAAACGGTACCGTTGAACTTTACCCTGTATTTCTCCACATCCCTTGCGGTGATATACTTCCGTCCATAGTGTTCTTTCATATCCCGCCATACAGTCCATGGGATAAAAAAGAAATTATCCTCAAGCCCTATGCAAACCGCCGCCACTGCCCCCAAATTGGTATGACGTTCTAAAGCATTTTGTTGCTCCGTTGTAAGAACGTCCCGCTTCATTCGGTTGCACGAAGTTGTTTTTGCTTCAAATACGATTGACCTTCCATCTGTAAGAGTGCCTTGAAAGTCAGGTTGTGCATGGGCTGTAAATCTCCCTGTAAAAATTCCATTTATACTTTTGTTCAAAACTCGAAAAGGTTCAGGGGTTTTATTGATTTCCCCTCGACCTGTGTCCCTATATGTATTACAAGCCGCTACAATGGCACTTTCAAATAAATGCCCCTGTGCGTTATTTGTTGCGTTTTGGTATTGCTGCTTTGGTTTCCGCTGATTGTACTGCATTGTATCCCCCCTTTATCTGAATATTGCCAAAAACCCTATTAGAATTAATAAATTCCAGATAATAACTACACCTAACAAAATTGAAATAAAGATGAAGATTGCAATCGATTCTTTTTCTTTCATTTCTTCCGCCTCGTTTCAAAATGGTAAGTCATCATCATCATCTACACTTTCATCTATGAGATAAAACCCATCTGGACACTCTTGGGACTCATTACTTTTTGATTGGGTATTATGCCCACTGCCTTTACTTTCTGCAAAATACTGTTCTTCAATGATTACGTCCGTAGCCCAGTGTTTTTTGCCCGCCTTATCGTCCCAGGAACGAATCTGCAACCGACCAATCACGCTTACCATTTGACCTTTTTTGAAATATCTTTCTGCAAACTCCCCAGCCTTGCCAAATGATACGCAATTAATAAAATCTGCTTCCGGCTCTCCTTGTCTTTTAAATCTTCGGTTCACGGCCAGAGTATATCTGGCAACGGTCAAAGGCTCCGCCCCCTGGGAATATCGCACTTCTGGATCCTTGGCAAGTCTACCCATAAGAATTACTTTATTCATAAAAACCTCCTTCCATAATTTCCATTTTTTCACCAATGCTCCTAATCACCGGAACCGTTACCCCATTTCCCGCCTGCTTATACAGTTGGCTATCACTACTTACAAGAGCGGCTCTTTCAAAATTCACATCATGCCAACCCTGCAGACGGAAACATTCTTTAGGTGTTAATCTGCGAATGGCTATGTAACATTGATATTTTTCGTTCCAAATGGCATAAATCGCACCACCCTCAACTACAATCAAAACACCTTGATTGCATTGGGTATCAAGAGTATTTGCAATGCCCTTCCCTACACGTCCACGCCGTGTTTTGCTGTTTGGCATAGATAAATTCACGCTATCCCCCACCCCTGCAAGGGCATATCCTTTCTTTGTTGCTTCTCTCACCTTTACAACAACGCCATGTCTATCTTGGCTAGTTAGTGTAAACATAGGCTCACCGTTTTCTTTAAAACGTCTACCGTTCTGCCGTTTTTCTGCTCTTTCAGGTGTTAAAACAGGAATCGCCACTCCGCTCACTTCTCCCCTTCTATTTGCAATACCCTTGTTATATCTAGCTTGTAAACACCTAGCACCTTTTGTTATATGCAATCCCGCTCCAAAACTCAAATCACAAAACGCAGGCATCGCAATATTATTTCTCCCATTTAGCTGTGCTGAAATTGATGGAAGAATTCCCGAGCAGTAATATACCCTATCTTGCTGATAACGTTCTTTTCCCATGCTGTCATTTATATTAATAGTCAAAACATTATTTTTTCTGTCTGCTCCTTCGATAGGAAATACTTTACTGGTACTTCGTCCTCTAAAATGTCCAACAATGAATACACGCTCTCGGTTTTGCGGTACATAGTCGGCAGAGTTGATAACTTGCCATTCTGCATCGTACCCGATTTCATCCAGTTCAATGAGAAGTTTGGCAAAGTCAAGCCCTCTATTAACACTAAGTAAGTTCTTAACGTTCTCAATGAGTAAGTATGAGGGTCTATCTTTTTCTTCGAGGTCTCTAATAAGCTTTGTAACTGTGAAAAACAAACTTGAACGGTGTCCGTTAAATCCACATTGCTTTCCTGCCACACTAATGTCTTGGCAGGGGAACCCAAAACACCAACAGTCGGCTCTTGGTATATCGGAAGCGTTAACTGTCCGCACATCATTTCTGTACCACTCCCTTTCCTCAATTCTTGATATGATTTCACGATCTATGTATTTCTGTGCTGCTCTAATTTCTAAATTACTTAATATCAATCTTTCATCATCCGTCAGCAGGTGTATTGCAATATAGCTTCTTGCAGCGAAGGTATCAAATTCACAAAATCCAATACATTTATGTCCCGCTTGTTCCATCCCTGCACGAAACCCACCTACACCTGCAAACCAATCTATAAATTCCAAAGAAATCACCTACCCTCGGTATCTTTCTACTAAATTGCAATCCATCAAACACCATACCTTATTTGCCCCACGGTTTTCCTCACACTTTGCACAATTCATACAGGTACCCGCTTCATTATCGAAGCACCCCCAGCACAGACATTTTTCACAATTCTTCTTTTTCTTTTCCTGCTCCATAATCTTCACCGCCTATTTTGATTGCTTTCAAATACCGAACCGCACCGATATCCTCAGAAAAATATTCACTGCTTTCCACAACCACATACCCCTTGGGTGCCTGTGGCCGTTTTTTTGGTTTTACTGATTTTAATTTTTTCACAACAACTTTTGGTTGCTCCAAATTTCTACTGGTGGTCCATCTTTTTTCATATTCTTTTACATTTTCCTTGGTTATGTATCTGGCTAAGCCTGTATAATCTCCACCCGGCTCTAACTGGGAAATCATCACTCTACCCAATCCCCACAGTTCCGACAGTTCTTTCAGGGTAATGTCCATGGCATTTATTAAAAGATGGTGGTGTTCTCTCTTATCTTCCTTTTCCGTTACCACGATGTACTTTATTGCCGAAAGCCCTTTTTTCTTTCTCCACCGTCTCATCCGACTTAAAAAATTCCGAAGTTCTCTTTTAATTTCTTCTAGCGTCAATCGTTCTCGGTATGTAAGGGTAATAAACAAATCTCCTTCTTTGAAATTTGTATTAATTAATCTTGATAATTTTCTACGTGCTATTTTTAAATTACGTTCTTTCTGTTCCTCTGACGTAAGAAGTTCATTTTGTCCTCTGTTGTATTTTTTCCCTATGGCTCTTGGAGAGAAATACTCCTCACATTCGTATACATCTCCTGCCCATATGTGTTTTCTATATCTTGGCATTTTCTTTCCCCTTTCTATATAAAACCATGGCCCTAATGTTAATCTCTTTATCAAGGAGCTGAGGGGCTTTTAAACCCCAAAATTTCAAGGTTTTAGAAACTGGATTTTTCATGTAAAGCAACCCAAAATACTTGTGCAACTATGTGCTTCGGTGTATAATATAGGTACTATATCTTGGGTTTTATCTAAAACCTTGCCCCTCTCCTGTGTCAGCAGAATTGGGGCACTTTTTTTATTCTTACTTTGCCTATTCTTCTTGGTCGCTATATTCTTCCATCTTTGGCCGCCTTAACTCTGCCCTGCATCGATCGGCTAATGTATCTACAGCTTCAAACAATGAAGTTCCCTCTTGTATGTACTCCAGAATTAAAGCGGAAAGCAACATGCCATCCTTTACCGCAATGGCTCTCTGTTTCCCCATGTTTCTGATAAAATAGCGTTTATACCCATCTTCTTTTTTTACAGTAGGTGCCAGCAACTCCGTATCAAGCCATATCACCCCATCTAATGTATAAATGGGTGTCAATAAACTCCCTGCGTAAATTACAGAAATACCCGCATCCTCTGCAGTTATCTCCTCTTCATCGGGCAAATCATTTTTCAAAAATCTTCTCGGTTCATCTTCACACCTTGCCAACCATTTTTCCCTTTTATCATCCGGCACCCCCATAACCGTTAGCACAGTATCCTCGTCCAACAGGGGCATATTTTCCAGCCGATATACAGCACTTCCCGTACTTAGCCATTGTTGGCCATCCCCGTCCTGCATTAACACGGCAGTTTTATTTCTTTTAGCCAGTGTTGTTATTTTTGAAAATTTCATGAAATCTCACCTCACTAATTCAATTTTGTTTTTTTATCTAAAACCTTGCCCCACTCCTGTTAAAGCAAGAGAGGGGCATTTTGTTTTTATTATTCTGTTTCATCATTTTGGCAGACACAGGCTTCCTGTGTTTCTTCCTTATTACAGTCACAGGTTTCCCCATGGTCTAAAGTTGCGCCGCAACTGGGACAAACATCATACTTAGCCATAAAATAGCCCTCCTATCCGTTGAACCTTATATCTGAAAACTTTCTTGTTTCAAAAAGGAACTTATGCTATAATCAATTTGAGTGTGGTGCTGGGTTTCCCAGTGCCTTTTTTATTGCATAAATTCCTCATCTAATACCTCATTTCTTTCTGCGTAGCTTGTCCAGGCAGAAACTAACCAGTACAATACTTCCAATAATAGTGGCACACTCATAAATTAAAAGTGCCTCGACTGGTGCCGCTTCCGATTGTGGAACAATTACTGCCGCTACTACTCCTCCTATAAAAAATAAAAAAACCATTTTACATATTTCTGAAAGTATGTATTTTCTATGCTTTTTCTGTTGACGCTTCTCTTTCCTTCTTTTTAAATCAATGAATTCTTCGGTTTCCCTGATGTCCACTTTCCTTTCCTCCCTTTTTTGGCACATAGCCAGAGCAAATGATAATATCATTCATCAAAATAATTTCCGTCAACAATTTCCCAAAGAACAGCGCATTGCATTTCTTAGTATCCTTCTTACAAGAAAGGCAAAGACTTTCCTCTTTCCTCACTTACTCCTACCTTTTCCGGCATTTTCTTTTTTTGTCGCTTCTAAAATCTCGCCTATTGTATTAAGCATTTCCGCCCTTGTTTTAGGACTGCTTTCTGCCTCAATCATTTTTTTCAGCCGCTCCGCTACAGAAACAATATCATCTACGGCATTATAGCGTTTCAATACAATGGCATCATTTTCTGTATAAATTTCCAGAGGGTCACCAATGCCAATACCTAAATTTCTTCTTAACTCTATGGGCAGGACCACCCTACCCAAATCATCTACTTTTCTTACAATACCCGTTGCTTTCATAAGACCATCCTCTCAAAATACTTAACCAATTTCCTGTTGCAAACTTTTCTTCTGTATCTTGTTAGAAGCTTCTAAAACAAATTGATATGCCGGATGCCCCTCAGGAATCCTCACAGAACTCATATCTTCAAGTACTCTTCCGTCCGCAAGTTCATATTTAATCTTCTGTGGTTTCCCATTCAGATACACGGTACCCATATTAATCCCTCCTTAGCCACATTTGCTTACCAACTGCTTGTCTCTTAATGCAGAAAGATAAACCATCGCCATAGTCTTACTAACTTCGTCCAGCGTAGCGAACATAACAGAAATCTTTTTTCCATCCTCAATGTCTTTTTTAGTTAATCTTTTCAAATTTTCCTCCATAACCTCTGCCTCCTTTATATGGAATATTTTGTAATATTGTGCTATCCTTTCTTTACAGGTATGCCAGTACCAAGTTATAAAGAAAGGAGTAGCAAACTATGAAAGATTTTCAGAAATTCATAGAATTAATTGGTCCAAGTGAATATCAAACCATAATGCATAATGCGAATCAATCAATGAAAGTCGCTAACAAATTTGAACCTTCAGACAATGCTTACTTTGTTGCCCTTGAATTGCTCGAACGATATCACAACTGGATTAATAAAAACAATTAATTGCATGAGGAGGTTGTATAAGGCGGAAGCGCATATGCACCTTCTCCTTTTAACGAACGTTCTTCACGCACAATTTGACTTGCCAAAGAAATTTGAATTTCAACTAACTTACCATACGCATCTGGATTTAATGCGTTTCCTCTATCTATCCCCTTCATAATTTTTTCATGAATAGCATCAAACTCTTCCTTTAATTTTTGATTTACTTCTTGCCTGAGAGCAGCACTTTTTTTCTCCTCCATAAAAATATCCTCCTTTCGTGTTTTTAGTTTCCCATGTTCTCCTTTCTGCCCCTTTAGCTTGCTTTACTTGTGCCAGTTTCATCGGAGTAAAAAAGGTCTGTGAAATCTAATTCTGGAAAAAATTCTTTATAAATCTTTCTTGCTTCTGAAAGCTTCATTCTGTTTGGCTCATTCATTTTTGCGGTCATTGTGGAAGGGTCTACTCCCAGAAGATTAGCAAGTGCTTTCATTGTGATTCTCTTTCTTGCCATCTCAGCCCTTAAGTTTGGATACATACTCAATCCCCCTCTCTATTTTTTAACGCAATCTCGTTAATTTATTCAGATAGTACACGCTTTTTCGTAAATTGTCAATATATTTTCGAAAAAGTTTTTGCAATTACGTAAATTATTGTTGCAAAAATACAAAATGTAGGTATAATAATGCCTAGGAGGTATATGAAAATGAGTGTAGAAGAAGATTTAAAACAGTTTATATTGCAAAAATATAAAAGTGTAAGGGCTTTCACACAAGAAATCGAAATACCGTATTCTACAGTTGATACTATGTTTAAACGAGGGATACAGGGCGCAGGCGTAGGAAACGTACTAAAGATATGCAAAGCATTAGAAATAGATGTTGATGCACTTGACGAAGGGATTATAAAGCTCAAGGATAGAAAAAATTGTGAAGAAAAACCAAATATTGATTTTTCCCCCGATTCTTTCGAAGTAGCCACTGCATATGAAAATGCAGATTTTGACACTAAAAACAATATAAGATTTATTTTAAAACTACCCGTACTTGTAGATGAAAAGGGAATGAAAAAGAATTTAAAAACGTCATAAAGTTGGATGATAGGAGAAAGAAAAGAGGTAAAAGTTGGTTATATTTCGATCTATAAAAAATCCCCCACAATACTACGAATACTGTGAGGGAAAATAAGATTTGTGCGAACTACAAACCCTTAATAACATTATAACAATATATGTAATATATTGTCAAATTAAGGGAGGAATATACTATGGCAAAAGAAACATCTGCAACAAAATTATGCAAACATTGCAAAACAGAAATAGCTTCAGATGCAAAGATATGCCCAAACTGTAAAAAGAAACAGGGTATGTCTGGCTGTCTGGTAATTATCATCCTTATTATTGCTCTTGGCATAATTGGTTCGATGCTTGGTGGCGGCGAAGATGATAAAAGCAAACCAGCTAGTAGCAGCCAACCTCAACAAACTCAAAGTGGTGACACCAACAAAGATGAAAATACCAACGAAGGTACAGCAAAAGATGAACAGCCTAACGAACCAGCTCCTGAAGAAGCGCAACCCTCTGAAACCATGGGGCAAAGAAATGCTCGTTCCAAGGCAGATAGCTACCTTTCCTTTACTGCATTTTCTTATAGTGGTTTAATTGAGCAATTAGAATTTGAAGGTTTTTCTACCGAAGAAGCAACATATGCAGCAGATCAATGTGGGGCAGATTGGAATGAACAAGCTGCAAAAAAAGCTGAGAGTTATCTAAGTATTTCTTCCTTCTCCCGTAGTGGTTTGATTGAGCAATTACAATTTGAAGGTTTTACAACCGAACAGGCTGAACATGGTGCAACGGCTGTCGGATATTAATCAGTAAACGCATAGGCCTGATGTAGCACTTACCTACTAGATAAAAAAGCCCTCTGTATCTGTATACAGAGGGCAAAAAGCGGTCATACCATAGTATAACAGCTCCCAACAAGCAAATTATACCATAAGACCGCTTTGTTTGCTATACCTAAAAATACAAAGGAGGTCTTTTTTTTATGCGAATTGCTACTTATATACGTGTGTCTACACAGGAACAAGCCGTTGAAGGTTATTCTATCGAAGCACAAAAGGAACGGCTATCAAATTACTGCAAGGCAAAAGGATGGCAGTTAGTTACTGAATATGTTGATGGCGGCTTCTCTGGCTCTAATTTGGATAGGCCACAAATACAAAAATTAATTAATGATGTAAAATCAGATATTTTCGATGGAATCCTCGTTTATAAATTGGACAGGCTTTCCCGCAGTCAAAAGGATACATTGTTTTTAATTGAAGATGTATTTTTGAAAAACGAAATATCTTTCATTTC
This sequence comes from Clostridiales bacterium UBA4139, assembly GCA_002380805.1. GTDB lineage: Bacteria > Bacillota > Clostridia > Lachnospirales > Anaerotignaceae > Chakrabartyella. The sequence goes on from DFWH01000019.1 coordinate 27,470, forward strand.
ATTAAATGAAAACTTTGATACCTCAACAGCTTTTGGGCGTGCTATGATTGGTATTTTGTCCGTTTTCGCACAGTTAGAAAGGGAACAAATAAAAGAAAGAACCCGAATGGGACTAGAAGAACGAGTGAAACAAGGGAAACATCATTCATTTGCACCTTTTGGGTATCGTTATGTGGATAAAAAATTGGTTATTGAACCCACTGAGGCGGAAGTAGTTAAACTGATTTTTGAACGTGTAAGCGAAAATTATACCTTCGCACAAATTAAAAGAGATCTTATCAAGGACTATCCCGAATTCCCAGCATTCGGAACTAGTTTTGCAAACAAAGTGGCAGACATAGCCCACAACATTACTTATGGCGGTTATGTAAAATTCGGCGATGTTATTTGTAAAGGTGACCACCCTGCAATCATTGAAGATGAATTATATAGAAATGCTCATGCCGTAATGGATCATAGACGTAAAGAATGGGAAACGACCAGAACAAGAAAAACAGGTACAAAAAGTTCCTACTTACTGTCAGGGTTTCTTTTCTGCGGCCAATGTGGCGCACGTTACAGGGTAATGCCACGCCCGAAAAAAACCGTATATATTTGTTATTCAAGGGCGGAAAAATCTGCTTATATGGCAAAACAAGAGGGATGCAAAGCACCCACCTACCTTATGAATGATTTAGACGAGATTATATTAAATGAAATACGTAATCTTGGAAATGAGGACTATTTTAATAACATTGCGAAACAGCCAAAAGATGATAATGCCTCTATCTTGATTGAAAAAAACAAAAAAGAGATAGACAAAATTAGTAAACAAATTGGGAAAATGTTGGATTTATATGGGTTAGATGGAATGGACATTACTGTTTTATCTCAAAAAATCAAATCGCTAACGGATAAAAAAGCAGCATTGGAAAAAACAGTTATTGAGTTACAAGGCAAAGTGAAACATACTAAGTTAAAGTATGAACAGGTGAGTTCTATGCTATCATGCGTTGATGAATTAATAGAAAATGGAGCAACCAACGAATTACGCCAGTTACTCCAAATGCTAATTGATAAAATTATTATCACGAATGACGAAATAAAAATTAAATGGACTTTTGCTTAAATTGCAGCATTTCTCCTATCTTCAATCTCTTTTTCGTATATCTTTTTACGCTCCAACTCTTTGGCACGACATAAGTCTTTGACTTTCATCATTCTGGTGGTACCAGCGCGCTCGTTTTCTTCCAGCTTCATGGTAATATACTTTATGGTTTCCTGATAGTTTGGAATCATAACGTTTTCCAAAGCATTTACACGGCGACGTGTACGCTCGATTTCTTGCGCCAAAAGCTGGGCTGTTTTTTCGCTTTCCGCTAAACGCAACAAAGGCTCCATAGCATCGGAAAATGAAAGCATAGCACTATCCAACTCGCCAGAAGAAAACGCAAGACCATAGGGATAAATATCCCCACTGCTTTCTTCCGTCTGGAAGTCAAATACAGGTACGTTAACACTCATGATGTTCTTTTTCTTGACCTTTACAGCAACGGATTGCTGGGGAATCATTAAAGATTCACCCAAAACGCTTTCACTCAAAACTGCTCTGGCAATAATAAAGTCTTTATATGCATTTTCCAAAGCTGACTCAGCCTCTTCACGCAAGCGTTTGTTCTCCCGTACGATGTTTAAGAACTGCTTCATCAGCTCATCCAGCTTATCTTTCAACAGCTTATGACCTCTTGTTGCTGTCTTAAGCTGTTGTTTGAGTCTGGTCATTTCCATACGGGTAGGATTGACATTCAATCTAGCCACGACTCATCACTCCCCGTCTGCTAAATATTTTTCCAGATATTCGTCACGAATACGCTTCAATTCACTCTTTGGTAACATACGAAGCAATTTCCAGCCGGTTTCCAAAGTCTGTTCAATGGTTCTATCGGTTCTAAAGCCCTGGGAAACATATTCCTTTTCAAATTCATCTGCAAACTTAGCATAAATCAAGTCAATATCAGACAAAGCAGATTCACCCAAAATTGCCATCAATTCTTTAGCATCCTTACCACGAGAGTAAGCAGCAAACAACTGGTTCATTGTATCGGCATGATCCTCTCTGGTTTTGCCTTTACCAATACCTTTATCTTTCAAACGGGAAAGAGATGGCAAAACATTGATAGGAGGCTGAATGCCTTTTTTATAAAGATCACGACTCAAGATAATCTGACCTTCTGTAATATACCCTGTTAAGTCAGGGATAGGATGGGTCTTATCATCTTCAGGCATGGTTAAAATCGGAATCATTGTGATGGAACCATCTCTACCTTTCATACGACCAGCACGTTCATACATGGTTGCAAGGTCAGTATAGAGGTAACCAGGGTAACCACGACGACCGGGAACTTCCTTCTTCGCCGCAGATACTTCACGCAGAGCCTCTGCGTAGTTTGTGATATCTGTTAAGATAACCAAAACGTGCATTCCTTGCTCAAACGCTAAATATTCAGCCGCAGTTAATGCCATACGAGGTGTACAAACACGTTCTACCGCAGGGTCATTTGCAAGGTTTACGAATACAACAGAACGGTCAATAGCACCTGTTGCTTTAAAGTCGTTGATAAAGAATTCCGCATCTTCAAAGGTAATACCAATGGCTGCAAAAACAACAGCAAACTTGGAATCTGTACCTCTAACTTTTGCCTGACGAGCAATCTGTACTGCTAAGTTTGCATGGGGCAAACCAGCACCGGAGAAGATAGGCAACTTCTGACCACGAACCAATGTGTTCAAGCCGTCAATGGCGGAAACACCTGTCTGAATAAATTCAGCGGGGTATTCTCTAGCCGCAGGATTAATTGGCGCACCGTTAATATCCAATCTTTTTTCAGGGATAATTTGAGGGCCGCCGTCAATAGGCTTACCCATACCACTGAATACACGACCTAAGATGTCAGGGGATACACCAAAATCCAAGCTTTTTCCTAAGAAACGAACTTTACTATCTGAAAGGTTGATACCTGTTGCACTTTCGAACAACTGTACCAAAGCCGTATCACCGTTCACTTCCAATACTTTACATCTTCTTACTTCACCGCTAGCCAGCTCAATTTCGCCCAACTCGTCATATTTTACATTCTCAACGCCTGTAACTACCATAAGAGGGCCGGCAACTTCCTGAATCGATCTATATTCTTTTATCATAATTCATCTGCCCCCTTTCTGATTAATTCGTTAATTTCTTTGCTAATATCGTTTTCAATTTCATCGTAGCTCTTATCCACGTTTGTTTCTTCCATATACTTAGCACGACCAATACGTTCGATAACATTCAATTTTGTAATCTTCTGAATAGGAACGCCTGCTTTAATCGCAGCCTGTGCAACATGGTAGAAAGTTAAAATCAACTTTAACATTCTATACTGTTTGTGCAAAGATGTATACGTATCTACCTCATGGAAGGAGTTCTGATGCAAGAAATCTTCACGAATAGAACGTGCTGTTTCCAGAATCAATCTATCACTGTGAGACAAGGAGTCAACACCAACCAACTGTACAATCTCCTGCAATTCAGACTCTGTCTGAAGCAAGCGCATTGCCTCTGTACGGTGTTCGGAGAAGTCAGGGTGTACATTAATATCCGCCCATTCATCCACCTTATCCTGATACAAAGAGTAGCTGGTCAACCAGTTGATCGCAGGGAAATGACGTTTATACGCCAAGGATGCGTCCAATCCCCAGAATACTTTTACAATACGCAATGTTGCCTGAGAAACAGGCTCGGATGTATCACCGCCAGGAGGGGATACTGCACCGATTGCTGTCAATGTGCCATATCTTTCTTCATTGCCCAAGCAAACCACGCGACCCGCTCTTTCGTAGAACTGAGCCAAACGGGAACCCAAGTAAGCAGGATAACCTTCTTCACCGGGCATTTCTTCCAAACGACCACTCATTTCACGAAGTGCTTCTGCCCAACGAGAAGTGGAGTCAGCCATCAGAGCAACACTATAACCCATGTCACGGAAGTATTCCGCAATGGTAATACCTGTGTAGATTGATGCCTCACGAGCCGCAACGGGCATATCAGAGGTATTTGCAATCAAAACAGTTCTTTGCATCAAAGATTCACCTGTGCGGGGATCCTTTAATTCGGGGAACTCATTCAAAACGTCAGTCATTTCGTTGCCACGCTCGCCGCAACCGATATAAACAACGATATCTGCATCTGCCCATTTTGCCAACTGATGCTGTGTTACTGTTTTACCGCTACCGAAAGGACCGGGAATCGCAGCAACACCACCCTTTGTAATAGGGAAGAATGTATCAATAACACGCTGACCTGTTACCAACAAGGAGTCAGGTGTTTTTTTGACTTTGTATGGTCTTTCACGACGTACGGGCCATTTTTGCATCATCGAAACAGATACATCTTTGCCCTTTTCGTCTGTGATTACGCATACAGTTTCTTCAACTGTAAACTCACCAACATAAATTTCTTTAATTGTACCCTTCAAGCCATAAGGAACCATAATCTTACATACAACAACTGCTGTTTCTTGTACGATACCGATTACATCCCCTGCTTCTACGGCATCACCGTTTTGCTTTGCGGGTTCAAACTTCCATTTTTTATCACGATCCAAGGATGTTACTTCAACACCTTTTTGGATATTCGTGCCACTTGCTTCATACAGCTTTTCCAGAGGACGCTGAATACCGTCATAAATTGTTGAAATCAATCCAGGTCCCAACTCAACGCTCATTGGCATCCCTGTGGATACTACTTCTTCACCAGGACCAAGGCCTGATGTTTCTTCATAAACCTGAATGGATGCTTTATCTCCATGCATTTCGATAATTTCACCAATAAGGTGTTTATCTGATACACGCACCACGTCAAACATATTGGCGTCTCTCATGCCTTCCGCTACTACCAACGGACCCGACACCTTTACTATCGTGCCTGTTTTCATATGCTCATTCACCTACAATCGTATTATTCACTAAACAATATATCCGCACCAATCGCACGTTTTGCCGATTCTCTTACTTCATTCATACCCAGACCCATGCTTCCACCAACACCGGGAATCACGATAATAGCGGGCAATTCAAAGTCCTTGTATTTTGCGATGCTTTCCTTTGCCATCAAACTAGCCTGCTCTGTGATATAAATTATCGCATAGTCTTTTTCTGCTAGTTTATGAATTGTCTTTTTTACCTCGTCTGCATTGTATGCAGGGAAAATATCAATTCCAAGAGCGAGGAAACCCAAAATACTGTCTTTATCGCCTATAATGCCAACTTTAGACATATGCTTCTCTCACCCTTTCTTTTATAATGGCTGCATCTATGTTATGCATTTTACAAGTCATGATGATGCGAATACATTTCGCTTCGGTTTCTTTCGCCAATATAAACGCCATAACCGGTTCTGGAGTCAAAGTTTTATATTTGGCATCTTTGATATACTCCATTAGGTAATCATCACAAGCTTTTTCAAAAGCTGTAAATCCTTGGTCCATATACTCTTCGCAAAGGGAACCATAAGGGGTTTCCTTTAAGACTGCTACGGGAGAGTCACTGCGGAATGCTCTGGAAAACATATCAAGGCCAATGGTTCCGCCAGGAACAAAGCTTTCTTCAAAAACCTGATAATCTCTTTCCATCTTCTTCACACGAAGAAGGGTTTTTAGGTTTGTGATGTCAGATAACATCTGAATATACTTTGTAACATAGGGGTTATCCAGTTTCTTTGCTGCCTTCGCCATAGTGGAGAAACAAGCCTTATCCAAAATAGTGTCGATGTATCTCCCGTTATGGGTTTTTGCATACATGCTAACGGCTTCTTCCACAGCCTCCCCATTGATATTGGGTAGCTCTACATAGTTTCTTTCCCGCAAATTCTTGCGCAGTGTTTCTATGGGAATTGTTCCACCTTGTATCAAAAACTTTTTACCGCTTACTTTGGAAACTTCCTCTTTCAACAGAACTTTGATGTTATGGTAATCATTTTTATAAAGAAAAATATCTATGAATGTTTCTTGAGGGATTAATCCCGCCACAGCCTGATAAGTCTCCTCCAAATGATTGCCAATCATCTTTTCAAATTCATACACGCCTTTGATTTGAGTTTTTCCGTAAGCACTGTCAGACAATATTCGCAAAGCCTCTTCGGGGGTTTTTGCATCTGCCATCTGCATCAGCTTTTGCTTTGTCATCAAGGAGTTTTCCATAGAGCGAACGCTGGCTACTGCGAAAGGGTAAATCTTATTTTTAGCCATCAAGAATCCCCCTCCTTAAAACAAAATTTGTGCAGCTATTTGTCTAATTTCTTCTTGCTCCACTGTGATTATGGATTCAAAAGTATAGTTATATTCAATATCCCCATTTTTCACAATGAAACCACCATCAAGTTCTCGGCTTTCTTTGGAAAGGGAAAAGCCGTTATTTTCGATAACAGTTGCTAAACGCTCCCGATCCCCTTCAGAAATAATAATTTCTGTTCCGTTTTCTTTATCTATTTTAGCAAGCATAACGCCTACTGTTTCTGCATACTGGGCATCAGGCAAAGTTTGTAAGCGTTTTTTCGCCTCTGCAATGATATCTTCCAATATGCTCTGCTTTTCTCTTAAAAGTGCAATTTTGCCTTGCAACTGGGCACCTGAAATGGCTTTGGCTTTTACTTTTTCAGCCTCTTCCTCTGCTTTTTTCTTCAAGACATCGCTTTCACGCTTTGCCTTTTCTTCAGCTGCCTTTAAAATTGCTTCCACATCCAAATTGGCTTTATCTATGATTGCCTTTGCTTCTGCTTCTGCCTTCTCTATGATTTTATCGATTATAATTTTACCGTCATTCATAGGAGTGCGCCTCCTTTTCTTTCAAGTTAATTATACCTGGATGCTGTTGAGCATCAGGAAGGAAACGAGCAGAGCTAATACCGCATATGTTTCTACCATCGCTGCGAAAAGCATACCTTTTGCCAACTCGCTGGGTTTTTTACCAACTAACATAATACCTGCTGCTGCTGCCTTCCCCTGGGCAATACCGGAGAAGATACCAACCAAACCGATGGGCAATGCTGCTGCAAAAATGCCCGCGCCCTGAACCATGGTTAATTCAATCATACCGTCGCCGCCCAAAAGGCCTACTTTTACCATTACCAAGAAGGCAATCAACAAACCGTAAATACCCTGTGTACCAGGCAACGCCTGTAACAACAGAACCTGACCAAACTTGTTAGGATCTTCAGAAACAACACCCGCTGCTGCCTCACCTGCAACACCAACACCAATCGCACTACCTATGCCTGCAAGAGCAGCAATTGCTGCACCAGATAACGCTAAAAACTCGCCACTAAATAAACTCTCAACCATTATTTTTCTCCTCCTTGAGTATCTTGATATATTTCGTTTTTCTTTCAAAAGGTTCAAAGGGTCTGCCGCCACCAGTATAGAATTTTCCGAAGAATTCTACATACTGCAATCTGCAAGAGTGAACGAAAGCACCCAAAGCATTGATTGCAATGTTAAATACTGTACCGATTACAAATGCTAAAAGCAGAACGATTGCGCCCTTCACCCCGCCACCTGCCAAAGAGCCTAAGGTATTAATTACCTTTGCAACAACACCTGTTGCTAAGCCTAACGCAAGAAGTCTGGAGTAGGAAAGAACATCCGATAAATAACTGGTAATACCGTAAAGGCTGCCAAGACCACCTGTAATCTTGCCGAAAATACCTTTTTTCTTTCTACCACCGGTCAGTAGGATACCTACCGCACCTACAATAGACATCACCTTGCCCACTGTAACCATTACCGGTGCTACACTACCACCAATGCCAAACAGAACCAAACCGATTAATAATACGTACCAGAGGCCGATGTCAAACAACGCATCCAGAGGATGACCATCTCTAATAAACATGTACGCCTGAATACCCATACCCACAAATAGGTGAATGCCACCTAAGATCAGGGAGAAAATCAATAATTTCATAGGTTCTGCCATTGGATCAAACCAAATTGGCTTGATTACAATATCAACATCAAATAGGGTTTTTGCGGCTACTGGAATAAAGTCACCAAACCACCCGCCAAACAGGGCACCCCAGATAAATGTTGAAATACCACAGTAGAAGAACATTTTTATCATTCGATAGGTCATGCCTTCCAACTTGAACTTTTTCAAAATATACCAACAACCTACCGCCATAATAATACCGTAAGCTGCATCGCTAAGCATCATACCAAAGAATATGAAATAAAACGGTGCCAAAAGCTTTGTTGGATCAATGTCATGTCTTGAAGGCAAGCTGTACATATTGGTAACAGCCTCAAAAGGAGTGGAGAATCCGTCATTATGAAGGAAAACTGGTATCTCTTCATCCGCCTCTGGTTCTTTAATATCGTAATAGAATTCATATCTTTTTAAGAGAGCTTCTACTTCAGGCTGAGCCTGTTTGGGCATCCAACCATCGAAGTAAAATACCATTTCTGTGCTAAGCATATCGCCGACAATCTTTGCTCTGTCACGACGCATGTTTAGGCTGTCATAAAGATATTCGATATTTTTTCTTGCCACTGATAATTCTGACAAAATCGCTTCCTTAGCAAGAATCACTTGCTCGTGTTCTTCAATTTCAATTTCATAAGTCTGTATTGCTTCCTTAGGTGTTCCTTTATGCTCACCGAAAGAAATTGGGTTAAAGGCGAACTCCCTGAGAGTTTCTAAAGCTAAATCCCGCTCTTCTTTCAGGCAGATAATGGATATGTATATTTGCTGTACATCCGCACTAACCTGTTGTACAACTGCCGAAGGAACTTTTTCCAACACAGTCTGCAATAAATCCTCAAACTTTGTTTTAATACCAACTGTCCCAAGAATTACTGCGGAAAACTTTGTTTCTTTCATTTGCAAAGGTAAGTCTAGGCTTTCCCAAGGCTTTAACCCAGCAATAATACCTTTTAAGCGATTAATTTCATTTTGCCCTTCTGCAATTTGCTTGTAGCACATAACCGCCGTATCCACATTCATTTCCGTTTCGGTTTTTGTTCGATTCATATGATCAACAAAATCTTGACGAACAATCTCTTCCCGAACTTGAAATAAGGGTTTTTTCTTTGTGTCGTAGCGATTAATCGCTTCAATTGCAGTACTAACACGGGCAATGTCTGCTTCCAGACGTGAAACATCCGCACTGTTACTGGTTCTAAAAATATCAGGCATCCATTCTTCGTCATTTACCATGCCCTCTTGGGAATTGATTTCAACAACACCAAGATGCATCAATTCATGAAGGAAAGGGGTACGTCCACTGTTTAGACCAATGACAGTAAGCTTACGCATCTCAACGACTGCCATATGCTCCCACAACCCTTCCAATTACTGCTTGAACAGCCTCTTCTCTCTTTTTTGCTGCTTGCTCTCTGATCTTTGAACAAGCACTTTCCGTATCCTGTTGGATGTTCTGGATTTCGACGCGACTCTCTTCGTCTGCTTGTTTGGCAACAAGTTGCATCAATTCTTTACCTTGCTGCTGTACCTGTTGCAGTTGTGTTTCCCTTTGTTTCTGCGCATCCTTTTTTAAAGCTTCCGCGTCTTCTGTGGCCTGCTTTACGATCTGACCAGCTCGTTCTTCAGCCTCTACGATGCTTCTCAGGATCTCATAAGCCATTACCATCACCTCTCTTGTTTACAATTTGCTAAACAAATTGTATAGTATACATTTCTGTTAGGATACGAACCTCTTTTTGTTAAACTTATAACACTGCTTTTTCTAAAAAAAGAAGAGGTTCAACCTAATTCTTTTACCTTTCTTCCTATATATATTAGGAAAACAGGACTTGCTTGTGGCACAAATGCAACTAAAACCATAGGTTTTTTTTGAATTCGCCTAGTATGTACTAAATCTAAAACATACCTCAGTTTAAATAATAAGTTATTTACCTTGTATTGTCAATAACCCATTCTTTCTAGCTAAAACGGTAATATTTTATCGTCTCTTTTAAAAATTGTTAAATTAAAATCAGTATCATTTTTCTAATTTCACTGTTATATTGAGTTTTACAGGCTTTGCGAACGGTAGTTTGCATGCGATTTATTAGTACCCAAAGCTTTTTACTAGCAATATAAACACTATCAATTTTAACCGTTTATACTTTTTGCACAAAAACTCTCCCAATATTTTATGCAATTATCTATGAGCTTTTCTTTTTTTTCGTTCTTTTGACAGTTGGTGAATGAAATAAATTTCAGTCAATTCACGGAACCCCATAGATTTTGACCAATAAATTATCTTTTTCTCTTTGTTTAGTTGTTTTTACGTTATTTTCGCGGTTGTAATGAAACAAAGGCATCTCCTCTTTTCTTGTTTTAATATATAATAGCTTTTTTGTAAAGATTAATCTGTGATAAAATTACATTTAACACTTCTCATCTTAGTGCAAAATTCTTATCCTTAATCTGAGTTCGCCATTACAGAACTAATATAAATTGATTTCAACGAAATATATTTTATTAGTGTATGAATTAAAATGAAAAATTTGAAGTACCAAAATCAAACCTTAAGTCCATGCATATGGGACCGTATAAAAAACGATTTATATCTATTAGCCTTAAAAAGTTTATACTATAATGCTAAAACCCCACAAAAATAGGCCTAGATATCCTACCTAAGCCTACAACCTACCTTCAAACTCCATATATGGTTCTCTATCCAAAGCACGCAACAAGTCCCTCTTCATCCAATTGGGCAGTTGACTTGAGCATACTTCTTCCCTTGTCATCCAAAAGTAGCCTTCATGCTCATCACTTAAAGCCACCTCGCCATTTTTCCAACGGCAAGCGTATGTAAAAATACATAAATGTATATGATTTTTTATGACATCAAAAAGAGAAACAGGCTCACCCACAAAAACATCTAGATCGGTCTCTTCCTTGATTTCTCTCTGTAATCCTTCTTGACTACGCTCGTAAAAATGCAGACCACCGCCGGGTAAATCCCACTTTTGATGGCTATTCATATAACTGCATTCCATCTCCCCACGGGATCTAGTTAGGACCAAAACCTTGTTATCTTTTACAATTACCGCCTTCACTGCAATAGCAAAATCTCGCTTCATGGGCTCACCTCCCTTCTCTGTTTCTACCTATTTAATTATAGCTTGTCCGATACTTATTTTGCTTCTTCCAACAGCTTTGCTAGTTCCTCTTCTGTGAAAGCATATTCCTTGCCGCAGAAGTGACAGTGCAAATTTGCCTTTTTATCTTCAAACACGATTTTCTCTAGTTCTTCTTTACCGATGCTAATTAAAGCTTTTTCCACACGTTCCTTAGTGCAGTTACAATAGAACTCTGTGGGAACCTTATCTAATATTTTCAAATCCAAACCCTCAAGAATCATTTCTAAAATTCCCTCAGGCGTTTGTCCCATGTCTAATAAGTCTGTTACATAGGGAATTGCATTTAATCTTTGTTCCAGTTTAGAAATAACTTCTTCTGTTGCATCAGGCATAAGCTGAATAATAAAACCACCAGCGCGACGAATGGAAGTATCTGTATCAACCAAAACACCCAAACCTACCGCTGAGGGTGTCTGTTCGGACTGAGCATAGTAGAAAGTTAAATCTTCTGCAATCTCACCAGAAACCAACTGAATTCTTCCAGCATAAGGCTCTCTTAAGCCAATATCTTTGATAACACTCATATACCCCTGTCCAATGGCACCACTTACGTCCAATTTTCCAGGATATTTGGATGGGATATCCACATTTGGATTAAACACATAGCCTTTCACTCTGCAATGGCTATCGGCGGATACAACAACACCCTTTAGGGGGCCAATGCCACGAATTTGCAGTGTAACCAAATCCTTCTCACCCTTTAACATACTACCCATCATAGCCGCAGCAGTTAGCATTCGGCCTAACGCCGCTGAAGCCACAGGGGAAGTATGATGTACCTCTCTGGCATGCTGCACCATCTCACCTGTGGTAGCCGCAAAAGCACGAATACTTCCACCACCCGCTGTTGCTCTTACAATATAGTCACCCATTTTATTTTTCCTCCTTTAATTGCGCCACAAAAAAATAGCGATGGCTATCTTCTTTTGCTCGCTCAAAACTGTATCCGTCATAGATATTCAATAAAGAAAAACCATGCTCGTCGAGGCAAGCCTGAACCTCTTCCAGGCTATAAGCCCTCTCATAGTGATATTCTTCTACCCTTTCATAGGTTTCTTTATCCTTCTGGCGGATGAAAAAGCTTACATAATATTCGTTAACCTGATCCTCCTCATCAAAGGAGTTCTCCCAAAAATATGCAGCATCTTCTGTCATAGCCGCATAAGTCTTATCTCCTAAAACCTCTTGAAATTTATACTTTGTGTTCATATCAAACAGAAATAGACCCTTTGGGTTCAAATGCTCTTTGACAGCAGAAAAAGCGGCGGACAGTTCCCCGTCCTCCGTCAAATAGTTCAAACTGTCACATAGGCTCAAAACACAATCAACCTGATATGGTAACTCCATCTCCACCATATCCTGACAAAAGAAGGGAATAGAAAGCCCCTCTGCCATTGCTTTTCTTTGTGCCTCTGCTAGCATTTCCTCGGAAATATCCACCCCAACAACGGCATAACCAGCCTTTGCCAAAGGAATTGTGATATTTCCTGTTCCACAGCCTAAATCAATCACACTTTCAGGCATTGTGTTAAGGTTTTTCCAAGTATCTTGAATATATTGTACCCACGCAGGATAGTCTACTTCATCCATAAAAACATCATATACGGAGGCAAAACCCTCATATGCTTCCATTTTCGTTTCTCCTATACCATTTATTTCCGGACTTCAACATTAGTATATTATATCTTCTCCTCTGGTGTATTGCAAGGGCTTTTCTCTGTTGCCTTTGCTCTAGCATCTCTTTTTTTCTTCCCCATAATACCGCCAATCCGACCGCTTTCTTTCGCCGTTAAGCCCTTCCAGCCAACTTGTTCTACCTTGTCCAATAATCCCAATTCTTCAGCAATTTCATACTTCATGGTCAAATCAAGCTTTTGCGCCTCAGTTAATTCTTTTTTCTGTCCCATGATAAAGCCCCTTTCACGTTTGTTCTTTCCTAAAAGTATTTCCTTTTTTTGTAGTTTTTTTTCATTTTTTTGTCCCTGTGAAAAAAATTATTGTCTGTGAACGAAAATCATTTGACATATCACATAACTGATGGTAGACTATGGATTAAGTAAATAGTTCTAAAAGTAGAGGTGCGTTTTTCAAGAGTACACGGGCGAATATCATAAGGGATAAAGGCCGTCCGCCGAAAGGGGAAAACGCCGAAGAGGAAAAAACCTTATCTTTTTTTCTCTGGTTGTCCGGTTAATAGCCGTCCAACTGTCATTGGTATCCCCAATGGAGCGCTACAAGACTAAGTTTTAGCAATACTACTTTTTGTCGTATGCAAAATTTGGAAGTCGGCGCTTGCCGGCTCTTTTTTGTTTCCGGCAAAACCGCAACTTTGGAACACATATATTACACTTATTGCGAAGAAAGCAGGCATATATTCAAAAAAAATCTATATCTGTTGTTAGGTGTGAGTTACACTCTCATCAAGTTTTGGTTCTTCGCACATACTTACTCATTATATATTTTAAAAAGAAAGAAGGAAGTTTTAAAATGAAGAAAATTAATCTAGCAGTTGTAGGCGCGACAGGTATGGTTGGTAGAACATTTTTAAAGGTTTTAGAAGAAAGACAGCTTCCAATCGAAAATTTCTATGTAATGGCTTCTAGCCGTTCCGCAGGCAAGACGATCACATTTAACGGAAAAGATTATGTTGTTGAAGAATTAACAGAAAATTCTTTTGACAAGCCCATCGACATCGCCCTGTTTTCCGCTGGTGGTAGCACAAGTGAAAAATTCGCTCCCATCGCTGCGGCTCATGGCTGCGTTGTAATTGACAACAGCTCTCAGTGGCGTATGGATCCCGAAGTTCCATTGGTTGTGCCCGAAGTAAACCCCGAAGATATTTCTTGGCACAAAAACATCATTGCAAATCCCAACTGCTCTACGATTCAGGCCATGGTTGCATTAAAGCCTCTGGATGAAAAATACAAAATCAAACGTGTCATTTATTCTACATATCAGGCAGTTAGCGGTGCAGGACTTGCAGGTTGGCAGGACCTTGAAAACGGCTTAAAGGGCGAAGAACCTAAAAAGTTCCCCCACCCTATTGCAAATAACTGCTTGCCTCACATTGATGTATTTTTAGAGAATGGATATACAAAAGAAGAAATGAAGATGATCCTTGAAACAAGAAAAATTCTTCATAATGATAACATGAAGGTAACAGCAACAACTGTACGTGTTCCTGTTTTCAACTCTCATAGCGAATCCATCAACATTGAGTTTGAAAATTCCTTCGACTTAAACGAATTAATTGAAACATTGAAAAATGCCCCTGGTGTTGTCCTGATGAATGATTCTGAAAACAACGAATATCCTTTGGCTACTAGCGCAACAGATCATGATGAGGTTTTCATCGGCCGTGTTCGTCGCGACGAAAGCTTGGACAACGGCATCAATCTTTGGGTTGTTGCAGATAACATCCGTAAGGGTGCTGCTACAAATGCTGTACAAATCGCAGAAGAAATTATTAGAAACATGAACGCATAACAAAGAATCACGCATAACTATATAAAACTAATTAAATTTTGGAGGTGCTTGCATTATGTCAATTTTTACAGGCGCAGGTGTTGCATTGGTTACACCTACATTTCCCGACGGTACCGTTAATTTTGAAAAAATGAAAGAATTGATTGAGTTTCAGCTTGCTAACGACACCGACGCCCTTGTTATTTGTGGTACAACCGGTGAGGCATCCACTTTGACCGATGAAGTTCAGATTGAATGTGTTCGCTTTGCTGTTGAAGTTACAAACGGCCGTGTGCCCATTATCGCCGGCGCAGGAAGCAATGACACAGCACACTGCATCGCCCTTGCCCAGGGATGTGAACAAGCTGGTGCAGACGCTGTTTTATTGGTAACCCCTTACTATAACAAAGCAACACAGCGAGGTTTGATTCTGCATTATACAGCAGTAGCAAACAGTATTTCTATTCCTATCATCCTTTATAATGTTCCCGGTCGTACCGGATGCAATATCGCACCAAAAACAGTATTGGAACTGTCTAAAGTGAAAAATATTATTGCTGTGAAAGAAGCAAGCGGTAATTTATCTCAGGTTGCTGAAATCGCTTCTTTGGTTGGCCCTGATTTCGATATTTATAGCGGCAATGACGATCAAATTCTGCCAATTCTTTCTTTGGGTGGCAAAGGCGTTATTTCTGTACTTTCTAATATTGCACCAAAACAAACCCATGATATGGTTGTTAAATTCTTAGATGGCAATGTAAAAGGTGCTATCGCTTTGCAGCTGGGCGCAATTGAGTTGATCTCTGCATTGTTCTGCGAAGTAAATCCTATCCCTGTAAAAACGGCGTTGGATTTGATGGGTTATGAAGTTGGCCCTTGCCGTATGCCCCTTTGCCCAATGGAGGACAAAAACTTAGAAACACTGAAAAAAGCATTGCATAACTATGGTTTGATCTGATAATGACTAAGCTTGCGGCAAAGAACTCTCTTTGCCGCATTTTATCAATCACCCCAAAGTCCCTATTGAGATAGAGCTTTAAGGGCAAAATTGGGGTAACCATAGCCAAAATTTTTTCAGAGGTACTTTTTTATTACTTTGGTTTTAAAATTCTTCTGGCGCAATAATTAAAGATGATTTAGACTACAATAGATGGACTGGCAATTGATTGCCAGTAAAAAGAACAGGCTTTTTTGATAATTTGGCATACATTCATTTGTACCATTATAAAAAAGCCATGATAAGGGTTTGATTTTTAAAGGAGTGTACAATATGATTAATATTATCATGCATGGTTGCGGCGGTAAAATGGGACGAGTCGTGGCTGAAATTGTGGCTAGTGATGAGGCTTGCCAAATCGTGGCTGGCATCGATCCAGGTATGCCTGAAGCTAATTTTCCCGTGTTCCCCACCCCTGCTGATTGCACCGTTGATGCAGATGTAATTATTGACTTTTCCACAGCAACGGCCGTACCCGCTTTGTTGGAGTTTTCCAAGGCAAAAAAAATACCCGTTGTTGTTTGCACCACTGCCCTCAGCGATGAAACCATGGAATTAATCAGCGAAGCGTCAAAAAGCGTGGCTGTTTTAAAATCTGCCAATATGTCAATCGGTGTAAACCTATTGTTAGAATTGGTTCAGAAGGCGACACAAATTTTATATGATGCAAACTTTGACATCGAAATTGTTGAAAAGCATCATAACCAAAAAATCGATGCACCTAGTGGCACTGCCATGGCTTTGGCAGATGCAATAAATGAAGCTATGGATCAGCAGTTCCATTATGTTTATGATCGTTCTCAAACTAGAGAGAAGAGAGAGCGCAAGGAAATTGGCATTCATGCAGTGCGTGGTGGTAACATTGTTGGCGATCATGACGTTATTTTCGCCGGCAGAGACGAAGTAATTGAATTGACTCACCGTGCTACCTCTCGTGAAGTTTTCGCCGTAGGCGCAGTAAAAGCAGCAAAATATCTGGCATCCCAAGGTGCCGGTTTTTATACCATGAAAGATGTTTTGGCATAAGGTGTCTCTTTCCTAAGGGGTATAAAATCCAAACAAAATTAAGCCGTAGAAAGTCTTAACTTTCTACGGCTTTTTATTTACACTTCACACCCACCGCTCTTGCATACCATGCTAAAAATAGCCCTAATTTCTAGCTGACGGCGGCTATGGCATAGCTTTTTAATCTTTTAAAAATTGATCAGGCCTTGCAGGAATTTAAATTTCTTAAATTTAGAAACACCATGCCTATCAAAAGCTTTCAGGAGATACAAAACGAATTTTTTATTAAATAAAACAGCCTACAAAAAAACCCTATTTTCACCCACTATGTTTCAAAAATAAGCACTTCACTATTTTGGTTATAAAAAGAAAAAGGACAATTTTTCTTTTTCACAGACACCTTCAAATACAAAGTTCCTATTGTAAAACTCCTTCGCATAGACAGACGGATAGAACCCTGTAATATCCATAAAAACAGAAAACGAATTGAATTCCTTTTGTTTCATACATTGGCAAAAACCAATGATTTAAAACAAAAAAATCCACCGTAAAAACGATGGATTTTAAGTATTATAATTTAATGTTTTTCTTTCTTAATAGTATCCTCTAACAAGAATTGAAAATCACTTCTTGTTTTATTTTACTAAGATGTCCCTAAAGCGAATAAAACTTTAGCCCTACTTATTTTTTGCATGACAAAAAATTCATAGGTTTTGCTATTTTAACACACCCTAAAAAATAGAAATTTTCACTAGACACTGAGTTTTATAAAAATCACCTTTATATCCTGACAAATAAGCCTACCCCTGAAGCAAATTGCTTATTACCGAAGCAAAGCTTCTTTGGGTTACTGTTTTTCCGCTTTTATTTGATAAATGCAGTCGGAACGTTCCGCAATGGTTGGTGGAAGAGCATCGCCCGTCAGGATAATATCCATAAAATCAGGACGCTTGTTTAATAACTCCTCTAATTGCTCTGCGGATAAAAATCCTTTTTCAATGCACTCCAAAACGCCATCTAAAAGAAGCATTTCACATTCTCCAGTATCAACGATTTTTCTGGCAAAATTAAAAGCATTCTTGATCTCTCCACTAATTTCACGACGAACAGTATCGTCAATTTCCTGTTCCACGCGGTTTTTCTCAAAACGGAAAATACGGAAATCAGGCTCTAGCTTTTTTAATAGCTCGATTTCTTTATTATTGTGATAGTCCATAAATTGTATCATCACAACGCGCAAGTCATCCCCGATAGCTCTTAAGCCTCTGCCCACAGCCACACAGGTTTTTCCTTTGCCTGCGCCATAATAAATGGAAATCTGTCCTTGTCTCACTTTTTATTCAACTCCTGTTATTCTTCGGTAGTGTTTTCAACAACTTCTGCCTTTTCGTCAGAATGGGGAATTTCAATTTTAGATACAGAAACCTCATAAGCAACACGCTCTTCGATGGCATCGCCCATTTTTTTCTGATAAGTTCTGCTCTGTACTCTACCCCATACTTTTATGTTTGCCCCTACCTTTAGGTTTACCATATATCTTGCATTGCGCCCCCATGCAATACAGGGGATGTAATCGGATTTATTATATGCACGATTTACCGCAACTAAAATATCTGAAATTTCACGGCCAAAAGGTGTCTTTCTATAAATTGGCTCTTTACAGATAAATCCATTCAAAAAAATTTGATTTTCATTCTTTTTTTCGTCCTCCGCTAAAATGCGGATTTCCCTGGCGAAAACAGTAAGTACCAGCCTATTTTTCTTGCTGTTGTAGTTATTGTAGCTACGCAATTGCCCTAACACATCTACACAAATACCGTTTTTCAATTGATTTTTGTCAATTAATCGTTCCGAAACGGTGATCGGAAGGATGTCAGCCTGATCGCTAAGGCGTTCAGATGCTATCTTAAACGTATAGAAGCCTTCTCCATAAACCTCGTGGCTAAATACGCACTCCTCCACGATTTTACCGGCAATGGCAACATTGTTGTTTTCCGGCAATCCATCCATATGCATCGCTTTCTCCCCTTTTCTATGCCGATTTTTATCATCGACAATGCTTCCTTCTGTATTTCAGTTTACGCAAAAAAACAAACCTTTAGAAGTCCGAATGGAAAAAAACTCTTCAAGACCTTCCTAAGGTGCGTTCGCTGCTGTCTTAGCCTTCTGTATGAAGTTCCGTAATATTCTTGCCATTACGAAAAATAAACCCTATCTTCACACAATCAATCGCTACGACCATAGAGTAATCTTTTGTTTTGTATATCAATGGCTCCCCATTTTTCTTCACAATGACTGCTTCAACTTTTTTTTCGTTTTCCAACCAATAACAGAGGAAGTAAAAATCATCATCCTGACGTACTGTCCACTCCAAATCCAACAGAGGCTTTAAAAAGAAATCTCCCTCACAGCCAAAAAAATCGGCTACTCTCTTACCTGCCTGTACAAAATCCTGCACTGGTTCTTTTCCCTTGGCCATACCTTCCTCCACTTAATTAAAATCTTATAATACTTATGGTAATGATTTCTAAACGACTTGTCAATATAAACATTTCTTTTGTGCAAAAACCTTCTTTACCAATTCTAACAAAAAAGGCAGGAAAAATCAAAAAAATTGATTTTCCTACCGAATTTTGCTATTTTACTTCCTTTCCATAACGCCCTTTAAATACCGTCCTGTATAGGATTCACTTACGTTACAGATTTCTTCAGGGGTACCTTGGGCAATGATAGTTCCACCCTTATTTCCACCTTCTGGCCCTAAGTCTATAATATAGTCTGCGGTTTTGATTACGTCAAGGTTATGTTCAATAACCACAATGGTGTTGCCGCCTTCAGCCAAACGCTGAATGATATGCACCAATTTATGAACATCAGCGGTATGCAGACCTGTTGTTGGCTCATCCAAAATATACATGGTTTTGCCCGTACTTTTTTTACTCAACTCTGTTGCCAGCTTCACCCTTTGGGCCTCACCACCGGAGAGAGTGGTTGAGGACTGCCCTAGCTGCACATAGGAAAGTCCAACATCATAAAGGGTTTGAAGTTTTGCTTTGATTCGAGGAATATTTTCAAAGAAAGCCAAGGCTTCCTCAACAGTCATCTCCAGCACATCGGAAATGGTCTTTCCCTTGTATTTAACTTCCAAAGTTTCACGATTATAGCGTTTCCCTTGGCAAACCTCACATGGCACATAAATATCAGGTAAGAAGTGCATTTCAATCTTGATAATGCCATCCCCAGCACAAGCCTCGCATCGGCCACCTTTTACGTTAAAGCTAAATCTACCTTTTTGATAGCCTCTCATTTTGGCTTCCGTAGTCTGGGTAAACACATCACGAATCATATCAAAAACCCCGGTGTATGTGGCAGGGTTGCTCCTTGGGGTACGCCCAATAGGCGATTGGTCAATATCGATTACCTTATCCAATTTTTCATGACCAGTCATATCATCGTGACCACCAGGGCGGCACTTAGCCCGGTTTAAATCTCTGGCCAAACGCTTATATAAAATTTCGTTTACCAACGAACTTTTTCCCGAACCACTGACACCTGTTACACAAGTAAATATCCCCAAAGGGATTTCTACATCAATGTTTTTTAGGTTGTTTTCCACTGCACCTTCGATTTTGATTACATTGTCTTTTTCAAAGGTTCTTCTCTCTTTTGGCACTTCGATTTTCTTTCTGCCACTCAAATAATCCCCTGTGGCTGAACGTTGGCAAGCCATAATTTCCTCAACACTACCAACACAAAGCACCTCGCCACCATCTTTACCCGCACCTGGACCAATATCCACAATGCAGTCAGCAGCATACATCGTATCCTCATCGTGCTCCACCACAATCAAAGAATTACCAATATCCCTTAAGTGCTGTAAAGTTTTCAGTAGTTTATCATTATCCCTTTGGTGCAAGCCGATGCTTGGTTCATCCAAAATATATACAACGCCAACCAACCCCGAGCCAATTTGGGTTGCCAAGCGGATTCTTTGGGCTTCACCACCAGATAATGTACCTGCTCCACGAGAAAGTGTAAGGTATTCCAACCCAACATCCACCAAAAAGCCAATTCTAGCGTTGATTTCTTTCAAAATTCTCTGGGCAATCATTTCATCTCGCCCACTTAAAGCAAGACTTAGGAAAAATTTTTGGATTTCTTCAATAGAAAGTTCTGTTATCTCTGAAATATTTTTGCCCCCTACGGTAATCGCCAGAACCTCAGGGCGCAAGCGCTGTCCGTGGCAGGAGGGGCATTGAATATTTGTCATATATTCTTCGTATTCCCCCCGCATACTCTCTGATGTTTCGTTATACCTACGCTGCAGATTCGGAATCAACCCATCATAATCATAGTCGTAAGTTCCCGTCCCACGATAATTGGAATAGGTGATACGAAGTTTTTCTCCGCCTGTGCCGTAAAAAATAATTTTTCTAATTTTTTCTGGTAAATCCTTAAATAGGGTGTCTAAATCAAACCCATATTTTTCTGCCAAAGCCTCAAACAGGACACGACTCATGCTATCTTTTGAGGAAATAGAATTGTACCCAGGGGCAACAATTGCTCCTCCCAAAATACTTAGGCTTTCGTTGGGCACAATCAGGCTTTCATCAAACTTCATCTGCATTCCCAAGCCCGTACAAGTAGGGCAGGCACCGCTGGGATTGTTGAAAGAGAACAGGCGTGGCTCAATTTCCATTAGGTCAATACCACAGTCAGGGCAGGAAAAATTTTGACTAAAAATCAATTCTTCCTCACCTTGGTTAACATCCACCACCAAAAGCCCACCCGTTAGGGCAGAAACTGTTTCGATAGATTCCGTCAGACGCTTTTGAATTCCCTCTTTCACTACCAAGCGATCCACCACAATTTCGATGGTGTGTTTTTTATTTTTTTCTAATTCAATTTTCTCTGAAAGCTCATATAAAATACCATCTACACGGACACGAACATAACCGCTTTTCTTGGCATCCTCCAAAAGCTTTACATGTTCCCCTTTTCTACCCCGAACCACAGGGGCAAGGAGCTGGAGCTTTGTGCGTTCCGGCAGTTCCAAAACACGGTCTACAATCTGGTCTATGGTTTGTTTCTTAATTTCTTTACCGCATTTTGGGCAATGGGGAACCCCAATACGGGCATAGAGCAAACGCAAATAATCATAAATTTCTGTTACCGTTCCCACGGTAGAACGTGGGTTATGGCTTGTTGTCTTTTGGTCAATGGAAATGGCAGGAGAAAGCCCCTCGATCAAATCCACATCGGGTTTCTCCATTTGGCCCAAAAACTGACGGGCATAGGACGACAAAGACTCCACATAGCGTCGTTGGCCCTCAGCATAAAGGGTATCAAACGCCAATGAGCTTTTACCCGAACCACTTACCCCTGTAAAAACTACCATTTTATCTCTGGGGATTGTGAGGTCAACATCTTTTAAATTATGCTCCCTCGCCCCTCGAATCACAATTTTATCCTTCATAATTCCTCCTAAAGGCGGAAAAACCGTCCATCAATCTTCCAATAGCTTTTTCAACTCTAAAACTTTATCCCTAAGCTCAGCGGCCCGCTCAAATTGCAACTCCACCGCTACCTGTTTCATGTCTTTATCCAATTTTTTAATTAGTTTTTTCAGCTCCTCTTGGCTCATGGATTCAGGGTCTTTATCCAAACCAAACTTTTGCTTTTCTGTTGCATTTTTGCTGATTTGTATTATGTCATGCACCTTCTTTTGAATGGTCTGAGGGATAATTCCATGGGCATCATTATAAGCCTCCTGAATACCTCGACGACGGTTTGTTTCCGAAATCGCCTTATTCATGCTATCCGTCATAACATTTGCATACATAATAACACGGCCCTCCGAGTTTCTTGCGGCACGGCCCACCGTCTGTATCAGTGAGGTTTCCGAACGCAAAAAGCCTTCCTTGTCCGCATCCAAAATGGCAACCAAACTTACCTCTGGAATATCTAACCCCTCACGCAAAAGGTTAATACCCACTAGAACATCAAAAACATCCATTCGCAAATCTCTGATTATTTCCAACCGCTCCAGCGTATCTATATCCGAGTGAAGATAACGAACTCGAACCCCTGCTTCACGCAAATAATCTGTCAAGCGCTCTGCCATCTTTTTGGTCAAAGTGGTCACAAGAACTTTCTGACCAAGGGACGTTGTTTTCTTCACTTCAGAAAGCAAATCATCAATCTGCCCTTCAATGGGGCGCACAGAAATTTCAGGGTCTAACAGACCCGTTGGACGTATAATCTGCTCTGCTATTTGCTCTGCATGGGCTTTTTCATAGACAGAAGGCGTTGCTGATACAAACAAGAGCTGATTGATTTTATTTTCAAACTCCGCAAATTTCAATGGGCGGTTATCCAAAGCAGAGGGCAAACGAAAACCAAAGTCAACCAATGTTGTTTTTCTGGATCTATCTCCCTCATACATCCCTCGAATCTGGGGGATGGATACATGAGATTCATCGGCAATCATCAAAAAATCATCGGGAAAGAAGTCGATTAGGGTAAACGGAGTGCTTCCCGCCTCACGCAAAGACAAATGACGAGAGTAGTTTTCGATGCCCGTGCAAAAGCCCATTTCCCGCATCATTTCGATATCGTAATTGGTTCTTTGTTCCAGCCGCTGTGCCTCCAACAGCTTGTCCTCACGACGAAGTTCTTCCAAACGCTCTTTCAATTCAGCCTCAATGCATACAATTGATTTTTTCAATTTATCAGGGGCCGTAACATAATGAGATGCAGGAAAAATAGAAATATGAGCCCTCGTCCCCAGAATTTCTCCTGTCAAAACATCAATTTCCGTAATTCTTTCTATCTCATCACCAAAAAATTCAACCCTAACAGCGTGCTCCGAGGAACCGATGGGAAACACCTCAACTACATCCCCACGCACCCGAAAGGAACCTCTTTCAAAGTTCATGTCATTTCTGTCATACTGCATTTCAATCAAACTACGCAAAACCTCGTCACGGTCTTTTTCCATACCCGGGCGCAAGGAAAGCATCATTCCATAATATTCTTCTGGGTCGCCCAACCCGTAAATAC
Source organism: Clostridiales bacterium UBA4139 (assembly GCA_002380805.1). Lineage (GTDB taxonomy): Bacteria > Bacillota > Clostridia > Lachnospirales > Anaerotignaceae > Chakrabartyella. The sequence continues at coordinate 51,161 of DFWH01000019.1, forward strand.
AAGAAACACTGGCAACCACAATAACATCTTCCCGTTCCACCAGCGCTGCCGTTGCCGAATGTCGCAACTTATCTATTTCATCATTTACGGAAGAATCTTTTTCGATGTAGGTGTCGGTACTAGGCACATAAGCCTCCGGCTGATAGTAATCATAATAGGAAACAAAATATTCAACTGCATTTTCAGGAAAAAACTCTTTCAGCTCATTATAAAGCTGTGCCGCCAGTGTTTTATTGTGGGCAATGACAAGGGTTGGCTTTTGCAGTTTTTCAATAATATTTGCCATAGTAAAGGTTTTACCACTACCCGTCACCCCTAATAACGTTTGAAATTTTTTCCCATCCTGAAAGCCTTTTGCCAGCTTTTCAATCGCCTCAGGTTGATCGCCAGTGGGCTTATATTGAGAATGAATCTGAAATTTCATTTTATTTCACCTCCGTAGAAAGCCATAAAAAAGTTCGTCTATTTTTCAAAACAAGTGCTAAATACTCATCTTGCTAAATAGACGAGCCTTTTTAAAACCAGTCTTTTCTCTCTGAATGCAAATTACGTGGCTAAGCATTGCCTGCCAGTATGCCTTAAATACTTACAAATTATAACACACCCATTTGAAAAAGTATAGCAAAAAATGCAAACATTCGTTCTAAATTTTCTGTTATTGGGGAAAGTAAATTCTATTTTTCTTCCTAAATAAGCATTTTTAAGGACTTCCATCTTATTATTGCCACAAAACCCCACTGTTATCTAACTTTGAGGATTTGTAAAAATTTGTTGCAAGCACTTAGGCCTTTCAGAAATTACTTTTCTACTTAATTAATAAGAAGTAATTTACTACCTTCAAAATAAGAACACATGCACCTTCTTTTTATCAAATTATCAGTCTCCACGGCCCCCATCATTATGATCCTCATAGAAAATGGTACCCACAAAAATTTGTGGATACCACTTGAATTTTTTTAAAATATTTAATACCTTAGCTAACACAAAAGATCTTCTTCATTATAATCGTTCATTACCTTATTTAAAAGGACAGGCGTTATAAACACCGTTCCCACAATGGCAAGCACCAGTGCTGGGAAAATTTCCGGTGTCACCACATTAAGCATCAACCCTTTTTGGGCCACCATCAACGCAACTTCACCTCGAGAGATCATCCCAACGCCAATGCCAAGAGCCTGCTGATTTGACATCTTAAACAATTTAGCTGCACCACCGCAACCAATAACCTTCGTCAATGCCGCAACTGCAAATAGTACCCAGGCAAATAAGAACGAATGAGGGTTTAACCCTGTTATGTTGGTATTAATGCCGATGCCAGCAAAAAATACCGGCGAAAAAAACAAATACGAGACAATTGAAATTTTCTCCCCAACAAAGTCTCTTGTCTTTGTGATATTACATAGTGTTAGCCCTGCGAAATAAGCCCCTGTGATATCTGCGATACCAAAATGTTTCTCTGCCACATAAGACATAAGGAAGCAAAAAGCCAGTGCCCAAACAGCAACACGCTTACTTTTGCCATGATAATCATCCAGCTTTCGGAACACAGCATTTACAATCAACCCTACAACTGCAACAAAGACAAAGAAACCAGCAATTTTTGCCAACACCATCAAAGGATTTCCTGAGACGCCCTCGCTTAGCCCAGAGATTATAGATAACACCATGATGCCAATGACATCATCAATAATAGCAGCACCAATAATGATGGTACCAACCTTGGATTTGATTTTTCCCATTTCGCTTAGGGTTTCTACGGTAATGCTAACTGAAGTTGCAGAAAAAACAACACCAACAAAAATCGCTTTTATCATGTTGATGTAGGTAAAACTATCTTCAAAAAAGATAAAGTAAAGGCCACCACAAAAAATGACAGGGAATATAACACCCAAAGCCGCAACCAAACAAGCAGGACCACCCGCCATTTTTAGCTCTCTAATATCTGTCCCTAAGCCAGCACTAAACATTAACATAATAACGCCTATTTCTGACGCAGTCATCAAAAAGTCTGTTTCCTGAATAAGCCCAAAACCACTGGGGCCAAGTATCATGCCCGCAACCAACGCACCTAAAACCTGTGGTAGGTTTACCTTTTCCGTCATAAGACCGCATATTTTAGTGAAAAATAATATCAAAGCCAGCACTAATAAAAATTCATAAGATTCCATGATATTCTCATCTCTTTTCCGCAATTAATATACACATTTTAATAAATCCATTGGTCATGGAGAGAATTATATGCCTTGATTTTCCAATTATCAAGTAAAAACTCTCGCTTTATATAGAGAAAATGTCAGTTTCCAGTAAGTGTAAAATTGGTATTAATTACTTTTTTTCTGTTTATTATTAAGAAATTTTTCGTATTTTTCAGCATTATTTTTCTTTGTATTTTTTCAAGTACAAAACGCCCTAATTTTACTGAGTTCTCAACAATAGGCTTCTAAGCCTCATTTTCTGTTATTGTATATTTTGTATATGAATTCGTGTTAAGATGATGTTATCTAATTCATCCTTATTTTTATTCAACTAATCTTATATTTAAAAAAATAAGATAAAAAAATGATATGCCACATTTTGCGCCTCAATGCTCAAAAAAGCAAAAAAAATCAGTTAAAAATGCAATAAATAGGCCTCCTACCGCACAAAAAAACGGTAACCTCAGAAATGTGAAGTTACCGTTTATAATATCATTTAGGGAATATATTGTTTCTTATTAAGAATTCTACTCTACATAATCTTTCATCGTCAAATTTAATAAAATTGGAGTTATAAAAACGGTTGCAATGATAACCAGGACAAGGGCTGGGAAAATAGCCTCATCTACCAGCTTTAACATCAGCCCCTTCTGGACAAGCATCAAAGCCACCTCTCCCCTAGAGACCATTCCAATACCAATGCCTAAAGCTTGGCGGTTCGTCATTCTACACACCTTTGCAGCGCCACCACACCCCACAATTTTGGTGACAATAGCAACAACAAAAAGGATTCCTGCAAACAAAAGCGCTTGCGCACTAAGCCCACTTATATTGGTTTTAATACCGATGCTAGCAAAAAAAATGGGTGAGAAAATAAGATATGAGGCAATTGTAATCTTATCTGCCACAAAGGTCTTTGTCTTTGCAATATTACAAAGAATCAGCCCTGCAAAATATGCCCCCGTAATATCCGCCACCCCAAAAAATTCTTCTGCTCCAAAGGACATTAAAAAGCAATATGCCAATGCCCAAACAGCTGCACGTTTACTTTTACCATGATTTACATTTAGCTTTTTAAACAGATAATGGACAATAACGCCCACAGCTGTAATAAATACAAAGAACCAAAAAATTTTGCCCAACACAGCTAATGGACTACCGCCACCCTCTTTTCCCAAGCCAGAAATAACAGATAACATTATGATACCAATAATATCATCAATAATTGCTGCACTAATTATAGTTGTACCCACTCTGGTTTTGATTTTTCCCATTTCACTTAATGTTTCAACTGTAATGCTTACAGATGTTGCTGAAAAAATCACCCCTGTAAAAACTGCTTTCAATAAATTTGTGTAGGAATAACTTTCTGCGAAGAAAAAGTAATAAAGTCCTCCGCAGAAAATAAGGGGGATTAGCACACCGAAAACTGCAATTAGGGCAGACATTAGGCCAGTTTTTTTTAGTTCATTCAAATCTGTGTCCAACCCAGCAGTAAACATAAGAAGAATAACGCCGATTTCCGATGTCTTTAATAAGAAATCAGTTTCCCTTAAAATCCCAAACCCACTGGGGCCAAGGATTATCCCGGCAATCAAAGCCCCTACAACCTGAGGTAGATGCACCTTCTCTGTTGCCAAGCCAAACATCTTGGTGGATAGCAAAATCAACGCTAAGACCAATAAAAAATCATATGATTCCAACTATTTTTCTCTCCCTTCCTTTTCAGAAACACCCTCTAAGAAAAAAGGCTTCTATTCGAAACAGGCAAAGAATTTGCTCATTTCAAAAAATGAAAAGCATATTGTCAAATTGGCCTTAGTTTATGTAGGTCACCAAATTTTATTTGTTTTCTCCTTTATTTTCTTTCGGGCATATATCTTAAACTAAATTTTTTTTACTTCCTTCTTTAATTAATATAATCATTCTGCAATTCTTTTTTATTTAGGTAAACTTACCCTTTTTAAAACTTTGCAAACCCAAATTAGTACTAGATAGTAATTCACCTTTTAAAAACGAAACATATTTTTTACAACATAAAAAGCCCCATTCCATTTGCAAACTTGCAAAAAGAGATGGGGCTTTTCCATGAATATAGTTAAAAAATAAAAGGATTAGCATAGGTTAAAGGAATACCTAAATTTATAGCCTTGAAATTTTTGCTTCCTTATAAAGCAAATAAATTTAATTTGTTATTCGATGATTTCACCCTGGGTGGAGATGGTTACTACCTGCCAAGGCAAGAATTTTCCACTATTTTGAAGTGCAGTCTTTACTGCCATTTCAATACCGCCACAGCAAGGCACCTGCATTCTAACTACCGTTACACTCTTAATATCATTATGCATGATGATCTGCTGAATTTTCTGAGCATAATCAGCCATATCAAGCTTTGGACAACCAATTAATGTTACCTTATTTTTTATAAATTTGTTATGAAAGTCTCCATATGCATACGCAGAGCAATCTGCAGCAATCAAGAGGTTTGCACCGTCAAAATAGGGTGCCTGAATGGGTGCCAACTGGATCTGCACTGGCCATTGACGAAGTTGACTTGCCACCACCCCTGCCATAGGCTGCTCACTTACTTGGAGCTGAGCTTCCTTTGGCTGCAACGAACGAGACTGGCTTCCTGGACAGCTACAAGCATGGGCTTTAGCAGCCATGTTTTTCTGAACTGCTTCCTCATCATAAGGCAACGCTTCCCTTTCCACAAATTGAATAGCTCCCGTAGGGCAAGTTGGCAAACAATCGCCCAGTCCATCGCAATAATCATCTCGAATCAACTGCGCTTTTCCATCCACCATGGCAATCGCACCCTCATGGCAAGCCGATGCACATAACCCACAACCATTACATTTATCTTGATCTATTTCAATAATTCTTCTAATCATTTTCTTTACCCCCGATATATTTTAATTTATTTTTTTAGTTACTTGTCTTTCTGGGTATAGAATACTATAATAAAGCTAACATTTCCGTTGTAATTACAACAAAAAGGAGTTTTATTATGATTTCTTTTGCTATTTTAAAAAAATCTCCACTTTTTTCGGGCATTGAAATAACAGAAATGCAGTCCATGCTTGGCTGTCTTTCTGCCGTTGAAAAAAAATATGATAAAAATGAATTAATCCTTCACCAGGGGGAAATCGTTGATTATATGGGCTTGGTTCTGTCTGGACGGATTCATATAGTAAAAGATGATTTTTGGGGAAACCGAACCATTCTCAGCGATGTCACACCTGCCCAGATGTTTGGTGAGTCCTTCGCTTGCGCTCAAAATCAAGAATTATCTGTGAGCGTTTTGGCCGTTGAGCCAACAACAGTTTTATTTTTAGATATCAAGAAGATTTTGAATACTTGCTCCTCAGCCTGTGTTTTTCACACCAGGTTGATACGAAATCTGCTTTCTGTTTTAGCGGAAAAAAATCTGATTTTAACAGGGAAAATCGATCATATTACAAAAAGGACGACACGAGAAAAGTTACTCTCCTATCTTTCTGCTGAATCCCTAAAGGCTGGTTCACCAATTTTTCAAATTCCATTTAACCGTCAACAGCTGGCTGAATACTTAGCAGTTGATCGCAGTGCAATGTCTCAAGAGCTTTCTAAGCTTCAAAAAGAAGATTATTTAACGTATCAGAAAAATGTATTTCATTTAAAAGATGATTTCACTCATTAAGAATGTAACAGAATTCAAGGCTTTCTTGGCCTAAAAATTGTGTTGCTAAAATCTACCTCTTTTCGTTCCAATATGTTCCTACATAATAATAAACGATGGTGTAATAATATTATTGCAACACAAAAACACAGTTATTTCAAGGAGGTAATTAAAATGAGTGGAACATCTAACAGTACAGGTAATAAAGTAAACGTACCCGAAGCAAGAGCAGCTATGGAACAGTTCAAATATGAAGTAGCTAACGAAATCGGCGTACCTTTGAAGAAAGGCTACAATGGCGACTTAACATCCGCACAGAACGGCTATGTTGGTGGCTATATGGTTAAGAAAATGATCGAAGCTCAGGAAAAAGCTATGGCAGGTAAAACTCAGGGCTAAGCAATTACTCCCTAATTTAGCTAATTAGACTTAATTGGCTATAAGCTTTGACATTGCCTCTAAGGACTCCTGTCTGAGGCAGAAAAGAGTCTGAAGCAGTTATGCTTCAGGCTCTTTTTCTTTGAGAAAACTTCCTGCTTTTCTTTCAACTTTATCCCATAGGTCATGATTGGGGCAGCATAAAGCTTTACATAATATCCGCTCCATAAACAATGCAAAAATATTTTTCTTTCCTGATTCATAAGGAAATCTCCCATCTTTCGAAACATCCTTCCTCCTATGCCTTTTTTACTATCTGCCAGTCCAAACACATCCCCTTCGCCCCAGCATATAATAAAGTAGCCCAGTATAAGATGGTGAATTACTGCAATAATAAAGCCCGAACCATCAGTCACCCTTGTGTTTAAGAAAAACATGACACAAAAAAGCAGCCATCTCCATTTACCAACGGCACATGAAAATGACTGCATCTATGAAAATTGAAACTCCGGCAAATTTAAATTCTTTATAAAAATAAAGAAATGGCGCAATAAACCAATAATAATGACATAACTGTATTTGTCACCCTTGCATAGCGTGAAAATAAAATTCGAAAGACAGAGCCAAAGGCAGCCCAACAAAGATTAAAAAAGCAACCAATGGTGGCCAACAAAATGGCAAATGCAAAGAGTTTTACGGGGCTATTATGGAAGTAAGGCAATATGTAAGATTCCATAGAAACCATACCATAAATATAAATTTTGGGATTAATAAATTGCAAGAGCAACCCTGAAAGAAACCCATTCTTCACTTGCTTTTCCTGTATATCTCCAGACCTTTTAAAGGTGTTGTAAGCCAAATAAAGCATATATGCCGCCCCGGCAATAAGCATTGGTGTTTTGATAATTGGCATAACCGCATTTAACACACTGCTTAGAACGGTACATATAATCATGACTGCCATAAAACCAACCCAAATACCTAGGTTGAAGGGGTAAGACTTTTTCAATCCCACTCGACCCGCATTAGACATAGACATAATATTATTGGGGCCAGGAGTTGCTGTGGTAATTACTGCATACGTCAAAAAATTCATCCAATTAAACACAAAGGCTACCTCCAAGTTTGTCTTTTGTATATTTCCAAGCTAAATAAAAGCATCCGAACGAGAGATGACACACAAAAATCTTTTTTTAATATCATTTATTAAGATTAGATTTCCTCTCTAAAATTCTTTATATTGTACTAGTTTAAATACATAATGTCAAGAGTAAATATTTCTTTTTTCGACATTCTCCCCTGCCCACAAAATATAAACTTATAGGAATTCCAGATTAGCTTTACATAAATTGCAGATGCTCCATATGTAGTCATCGGGGGGAGACCTATGAACACAGGAATTGCAGAAATTAATATTTTAGGTAGCATTTTGTTTGTATTGCTTATCTTTCATGGCAAAACAGCAGTACCAGAACAAAATAGTCATAAATTTTTTTATGCTGTACTGTTTTTCATTATCGTTACGTTAACAGCAGATACCATCCTTTTATTCATGAAAGAAACACCCTTGCAAGCCGCAAGATTCATCCATTATTTCTTTTTATTTATTTATGGAATCGCAACCGTTGTGGGTGCGTATTATTGGCTTATATTTACCCATAACGAAACACTACCCGATATTCAGTGCCAACCCAATGTACGAAAGGCTTATACTCTGCCTTTGATTACATGGGTTTTTATCGCACTAAGCTCTCCTTACACCCACTGGATTTTTATTGTAGATGAGAAAAATTGCTTTACCCCTGGCAGCTTTTCCTATCTGCAAGATATTTTTATTTATGGCTATATTTTTGCAAGTGCATTTCTTGCCTTTATAAGGTATTGCAAAGAAACAATACTAGAACAACGAAAACTTTGCCTTCATTTATTCATATATTCCATGATTCCCCTTTTAGGCAAATGTGTAGAGGTTGCTTTCCCTGGGCTCAACATTGCTACACCAACCATTGTCATTTCAATCGTGATGCTTTATCTTAGCAATCTGAAAAAAGAAATTTACCTAGATCCTCTAACAAAGCTTTATAACCGGCGACAGTTTCAACTGCACTTGGCACAAAATACAAAACTTTCAAAACAAGGAAAAATATTTTTAATCTTCTTTGACATCAACAATTTCAAAGCCATCAACGATAAATTTGGCCATGTAGAGGGGGATAAGGCCTTGATCATGGTTGCTCAAACTTTAAGGGTGGTCTTTTCTGATACAAACGCCTATCTTTCCCGCTATGGGGGAGATGAATTTGCCGTAATTCTTTACAAAGAAGAAAAGGAAGTCGTATCCTACCTAAAACAGATTGATCTATCTTTAATTGACATTTCAAAAGAACTGCCCTACAATTTATCCCTTAGTGCAGGATATTCCATCTATGGGGAAGACGACGCAACAACGCTGGAAAGCCTGGTGCAGGCGGCAGACCGTAAAATGTATTGTGATAAGCAAAAAAAGAAAAATTCCCCTTGCTAAACTCTATCAAAGGGAATTTTTCTTTTTGGTACCTTTGGCATAAACTTTTATGTACATATGTTTTATTCTTTATTCGCTGTTAAAATCACTGATGCTAGAGATACTCTCTACATCTTCACCAATTATTTTTTTCCCGCTTTTCACTTCCATAGATTCCAAATGAAACTTATTTGCAAACGGTTTAGTTACACTTCCCCTTTTCCGCGACAACTTATGGCATAAAAAGTTATATGCCTCCTGAGAAGATGTGAACATGCATGTCAAATCTAATATGTATTCAATGGCATCAATCCAAGTTCCCAGACTATAATCCTCAGGTCTTATTCTTGATAACTGGTAAAGAATAGCGGAGTGCAGATGCTTATGGTGCAAATCAGACAGATACCTACATCCTATTGATTCAGTTAAATAATCTAATAAATTTTTGCTCACGTATTGACTCACAAGTTTCCCCCCCATCGTTATACCATCTTCACTTTTAATCATCACACATGGTATAGGTTTAGAACGAAAAAAATATAAGAGGAAAAGTGTTGTATTTTACCTTTTTTTGTCGTAAAATTTATAATGAGAAGATATATTTTTTTGCAATTAAAAGCCGATGCATAAAACCTATACCTTATGTGCAAAATAAATAGTTTTGGATAGATTGGATTCTCCTTTATCATAATAAAAAGATAGGGAGGTTTTTTTATGTGCATTTTTTATGGCTACATGCGTGTATCTACGCTGGAGCAAAACACAGAACGCCAAAAACAAGAATTGATGCGTTGGGGAATTTTGGAGAAACACATTTTTTGCGATAAGCTTTCTGGTAAAGACTTTAATCGTCCTCAATATCAAAAGTTAAAGCGAAAAATAAAACCAGGCGATGTATTAGTTGTAAAATCAATTGACCGTTTAGGAAGAAACTACAAAGATATTCAAGAAGAATGGCGCTACCTCATTAAAGAAAAAGGGATCGACATTGTTATTTTGGATATGCCTATTTTGGACACCCGAACCAATAAGGACTTGATTGGTACGCTGATTTCCGATATTGTGCTTCAGCTTTTATCCTATGTTGCTCAAACTGAACGGGAGTTTATCCGCCAGCGCCAAGCAGAGGGTATTGCCATTGCAAAGGCACAGGGCAAGCATTTAGGTCGCAAACCTAACCCCTTGCCGAACCAATTTGAGTTGGTTTATAAGCAAATTGAAAATGGCGAATTGACTTATAAAGATGCCGCAAATAAGCTGTCTATCAGTTATGATCAGCTGCGAGGTATTATCTACCGATATAGAAAATTGCAAAAGGACAAACCTTATTAATGGTTTCCTTTGATTTATTTTGCTAAAGCTAAAGTCCTTGTTATAAGTTTTTCTAATTGAGGACTTGACGAATTTCATTAAGTAAATTCGGTAAAGGGTAGAAAATCCACGGAATGCAGATGGGTATTTACTTTGATAGGGATTATTCTTCAAAATTTTAATAGAAAAGGTGCCTTTGCATATTAGATGAGTTTCGAACTTAAATACAGTTGATATTTCTTTTGCCACATCTCCTGTGGAAAGCCATCATCTCCAATAGATGACTACCACATGTTTTGTTTTATTTCTGCAAGTTTTTAGATAAAGGGACTCTCAGAATCCAAAATCTAGTTAAAAATCGAATAAATAAAATAGGAGAGAAACAGTTACCAGTGATACCCCTCTCATCCTAAAGTATATAAAACAAATCAGAACAAAAAAATACCGCACCCCAAAAACTAACTTGGAGTGCGGTTGCTATTTTTGTGTACTCAGATTACCCTAATTCTCAAATCATAAGTTGTCTTTTTGGCTACTCGTGTTTATGCTTGGGTGATTTACCTATATTTTTAGTTTAGGAAACGAGATTGATAAATCACTCTTTCAGATTAGCACCAAAGCTTCATCATCCGTTGTAACATCATATGTATGCTTGCTTTTTCCACTGCTTCAGCAGCCACCAAATCTGTCTTACCAACTTCTTTTCCATCTAACGTATAAATCATCTCTCCAACCTTTGTGCCTTGAGCTATGGGCGCCTTAACAGATGGCAACATCTCCGTTTTGGTTTCCCATTGGCCATTACTGCCTTTGCCCATCAAAACTGAAATTTCCTCTTTCACAACGGCATTTACGCCTTCCTTCATACCCTTTTCCACAGGAATCAAACCCATATCTTCACCAACAGGATATCCTTTTTCTACGGTGTAGTTTGCAAATCCATAATCTAACAGTTTCATAACTTCTTGGAAACGAATTTTAAAGTCAGGAGCTGCCATAACAACACCAATCAAGCCTAGCCCATTACGCTCTGCCGTACCTGATAAACAATATAACGCCTTGCCTGTTGAACCTGTTTTTAGTCCTGTCGCACCCTCATACCATTTAATTAGTTTGTTGGTATTGGTTAAGCCAAACTCTGTTTCACCTTTTCTGGTTTTGTGGGTGATGGTGTCCATCCAAGTTGTTGTGTATTCTTTAATTTCTGGAAAACGGCTCATTAATTCCTTGCTCATCAAGGCAATGTCATAAGCACTGGAAACGTGACCATCCACATCCAGTCCACAGGCATTTACAAAGTTGGTATCTTCCATGCCCAACTCTTTTGCCCTTGCATTCATTTTTTCCACAAATGCCTCTTCGCTTCCCGCAACAAACTCTGCCATGGAAACCGCTGCGTCATTGGCCGATGCAATGGCGATACACTTTGTCATATCCGCCGCTGTCTGGGTTTCGCCTGGCTCCAAAAACACCTGTGATCCCCCCATGCCTGCCGCATGATCACTCACCTGAACGGAGTCGGTCCAAGCAAACTTTCCATCTGCCTGTGCCTCATAAATCAGCAATAAGGTCATAATTTTGGTTACACTGGCAAGGGGCATTGCCTCATGACTATTCTTTTCATAGATTACTGTGCCCGTTGCCTCATCCATTAAAACAGCGCTTTTCGACTGCAGTTGCAACCCGCTACTGTCGCCTTCTTCCGCACAAACAGAAAAGGGCGCCAGAAAACAGAAAAATGCTGTCACTGCCGCCAATATCCTCTTTTTCATGCACGTTCCTCCCCAAAAGACTATATTCTTTTATAGTCTATGTCCTGAGAGGGATGGATATACCCTATCTTATCCTTTCTAAGGTAGAGAAAACTTTTTCGGAAAGATACAACGATTCAACATTCACTTTGCAATCGTAAGCCAGAATTTTTACGCCAGCCTCCTGAGCTTTTACCAATGCCCTTGAAAAGCTCTCATCTCTTTCCCAATGAGGGCAAAAGGCCCTGATACCCTCCATCTGAATGACAAACAAAACATAGGCTTCATACCCCGCCTCAACGGCATGAATTAGCTCCTGCACATGCTTAGTTCCCCTTGTTGTTGGGGCATCTGGAAATCGGCAAATGCCGTCCTCCTCCAAAGTTGCCCCCTTTACCTCGATAAACCCTCGGCGTTCACCCGCCTCAAAATATAAATCAAAGCGAGAATTACCAAAAGTTACCTCTCGCTTTAAAAAGCTAACCTCACCAATTTCCAAAATTCGGCCTTCTGCCAATGCCTCTGCCACAATTTGATTAGGGGCCTGTGAGTCCATATTGACTAACATATCCCCCTTGTAGACAGAAATGAGCGAGTATTTTGTTTTACGATCGGGATTTATGGCTGGTTCCAAAAAAACCTTCGCCCCCTCTTGTAATAACTCTTTGCAGCGTCCCGTATTTTTCACATGAACCTGTATCTCCTCTCCGTCTAAGCAAACAAAAGCTGAAAAACGATTAGTTCGACGTAAAAATATAGCTTCTTTCATATCTTTATATTCCATTTTTTAACCTCACAAGTTGTTGTCCTTATAAAAGAACTTAATTTCATTTTACCTCGTAAAAATATTTATGATAGATGCCAGCCGCCGATAATGGTCAGAGACTTCCAGAAGTCCCCCAGAATCATCAATCCCTCTATGTAATTCCTATGTATCCATAATAAATATTCTATCGGTGCATATATTCCATCCTTAATTCTTGATTATAAAGTTAATCTGCTGTTTTCTCAACCTTATAAACAAGAAAAGCCCGCATCACAAAGATCGACGAGGCAAATCTTTTGCAAAACCGGGCATTTCTTTGACTATTGGTTTTTCAACCCATCTTTAGAAAGAGACTCTCTTTCTTATTATTCTTAGTAGTTTTCAGGCTTTCTTTCAAAGTAAGCTTGAGGATGCAAGCAAACAGGGCATTTTTTAGGAGGTTCTTTCCCAACATGAACGTAACCGCAGTTTCTACAAATCCAAACTGTGGTTTCATCCCCCTCAAACACTTTTTTATCCTGCAACAATTTGAGCAGGGCTTGATAGCGTTCTTCATGCTCTTTTTCTACGGATGCCACGTTTTTAAAGAAAGCAGCAATTTCAGTAAATCCTTCTTCTCTTGCTGTTGCTTCCATAGATTTATAAATATCTGACCATTCTTCGTGCTCACCATAAGCTCCTGCCTTCAGGTTTTCCTCCGTAGTACCCACACCACTTAGAAAATTAAAAATTCTCTTGGCATGCTGTACTTCATTATCTGAGGTCTCGGTGAAAACACCCTTAATCTGTTCATAGCCCTCTTCATGCGCCTTTTCCGCATAAAACTTATAACGGTTAGCCGCCATTGATTCTCCTTCAAAAGCAGAAATCAAGTTTTGTTCTGTTTTACTACCTTTTAATTCCATGCATAAGCCCTCCTTAGAAATATTTCTTTCTCAGTTTCCCCCAAACAAAGAAAATAATACCTTGGACGGATGAATGGAAGTTCAAAATTCTTTTACAAAAACTGTTCGCACCCTGGTTTACAATAAGCAATGTCCCTCCGTTGTCAATGCTTAACGCATGGTGTTTAGCCTAATTTTTGTCATTAGAAACTCTTTTTATGTAAGCTCTACGCCCCCCATTTTCGGACAATTTTACAAGCTTTACCCAATAACAAAGTTACCCATGAACACAAACACACTAATTATGCCAATAATAAGTACTGCAATAGCCAATGCCAGCAATAGCCATAGAACCACTTTTCCCCACTGTGGCAACACCTCTTTTTTGTTGACCAAAGCCCAAATAGTTACACCTGCCAAAACAAAGCTACCAAAGATACAAATTAACATAAAAATTCCAAATACGAACACAATACTCATAAACTACTTCCTCCTTTCTTTATTTCATCACGGTATGCCTTCTGTCTTTAATTTTTCTAAAAGCCTTTGAGTGATGCTGCAAAATTTCTAGTACATTTTTTTGATCATTTTAAAATTTTGTCCTATGCCAAGTAAAAAGAAACAATGCAAAAAAATAAGATTCACTTTTTCTACCATGAAACACTTAAAACATAAAGGTTTTAAGCTTAACTTTAGCCATATTAGTTGTATTGTAGCATAAACATTATATCATATTTTTTCTAAATACAGTGGCTAAGCCCTTTAAATAAGTTAAAAAATTCCATAAATTGGCTAACTTTTTTGAAACCTATGCGGATAGCACCATTGCATATGCCGGTTTAGGTTACTAAAAATAATTTAAAATACTATTTTTTGCAACAAAATGAAACACTTTTTGTTTTTCTTAACAAAAAGTATCATTGTACTTTTTCTAATAATCTTTTATAATAGATGGGAAACTTATTTTGCAGATTTTGAATTCAGAAAGGAGATCTTCTTTTGGCTATTCGTGCAACAGAGGAACAAATAAAAAACCTTTCGGCAGATTATATCTATCAGCAAGCTGTTGGTAGTTTGTTGCTGCTTCTCATGAGCGCAATGGAGGAAGAGGAAAAAGGCGTGACTGCACTTCCCTTTGAAATCCCTCAAGATATCGCCGAAATCAGAAAAGAAATCCGAGGCTATCTACTGAACTTAGAAGATTTGCTAGAGGGCGATGCCCAAGGGCGTATTCAGGCTTTAGAGGAATGTGTAGAGCTAAAAAAACGCCTTTTATCTATATATGAAACCGTATATAGCTACTTTTCCCAGTGGAATATCATTTCCACATTGATCAGCGACCAGATAGCATTAAGAAAATATGCGGAGGATAATGTAGGCCAAAAGCAAGTAGAATGGTCCTTATTCTTCGCCGATTGTCATGCCTTTATGGAAAGCGCAGAAACCATGTTGGATCAAAAAAGCTATATGGGCCAACTTTTAAAGTGTGTTCCCCTTTGGGTTGCCAGGGACAAGTTTTATGCTGAGGTAAAACAGTGCTTAAACGTTGCCTTTGCTGGAGAAAGCAATGATTTTATTGCAAAATCATTAAAAGCCTTTGAAGGCTTTTGTTGCCCTGAAACTAACCCTCTTTATGGAAAATACTTTGGAGAAATTGCCGAAGCTTTGGGCACAAAACGAATGCTTTTGCCCCATAAACTAACGGACGAGGCACTTAACGAAGCATATGAAGAAATGAATGAAATATTTGAAAGTTTGGAAGAAATTGAAGAATATTTCTCATGTATCCTACACGATATTAACTCCTTGATTCTTATGCTTTACCTCACCTATACTTTCACCGACTTAACACAAAAAGATGTTTCCTATGCTGATTTATATCATGCTGTATGTGAGTTTGTTGGCGGAGAATGGAATTTATCAGAAAAAGCAGCTTATTTAGACTCCTTAAACGAGCAACTTGAACAAGCAGTGGAGCCTGTGATTGATAAAGCAAACAAAATTGGACATCAGGAATATGAGCTTTTGCAAACCATTGGTTCTTTTGAAGGCTTTAGCCAAGATACCAAAAAAGTTCTTATGACCGAAGAATTTATTCGTGAATGCTTCTTTGGAAGTTTGAACGATGAATTGTTCCGATTTGACCTGCCTCAGGATTTACCTCCTGCGACCCAGGAAGAAAAAAATATTCTATTTGATGACTTCATTTTAAAAACAAGAAATAGCATTGATACATTGCCTGTACAAACAAGAAAAATCGCAATGCAAACCCTTATGGGTGCTCTGCCCCCTGTTTGCACAGTTCAAGACGTTATGGATCGTTTGATGGAAGCCATCGATAACGCAGCCACAGATGAACAAAAGGTGCTAATCGTCGATAAAATTGGTATGGTTTTCTCCGACAATGGATACCAATCCATCGCAAACGCACAGGATGAACATCACCATGATTGCGATTGCGGCCACGACCACGATCACCACCACGATTGCAACTGCGGTCACGACCACGATCACCACCACGATTGCAACTGCGGTCACGACCATGATCATCCTCACCACGATTGCAACTGCGGTCATGATCATGACCACCACCACCACTAATTTGACACAGAAGAAAAAGGAGGCGGCTTATGTTCACATTTAACCACTATAATTTTAATGTCTTAAATTTGGAAAAAAGCATGAAGTTCTACGAAGAGGCCCTTGGCTTAAAAGAAGTTCGTAGATTAGAATCCCCCGATGGTAGCTGGAAATTGGTTTACTTAGGAGATGGAGTAACCGATTTTAACTTAGAGTTAACATGGCTGAAGGAT
This sequence comes from Clostridiales bacterium UBA4139, assembly GCA_002380805.1. Lineage (GTDB taxonomy): Bacteria > Bacillota > Clostridia > Lachnospirales > Anaerotignaceae > Chakrabartyella. Next base: position 67,423 of record DFWH01000019.1, read on the forward strand.
CGTAACGAACCATATAGCCTTGGCGAAAATGAATTCCATCTTGCCTTTGAGGCAGAGGATTTCGATGCGGCTCACGAAAAACATAAGAAAATGGGTTGCATTTGTTTCGAAAACCCAGAAATGGGCATTTATTTCATCAGTGATCCTGATAATTACTGGATTGAAGTAATTCCTAACTAAAATGATAAAAGGGTGGCTTTTGCCACCCTTTTTTAATCCGTCCATCCCAACTGGCTTTTCTAACAACCTTCTCTATGCCTTCCTAAAAGTGAAAATATTCCCCGAGAAAAAATATAACTCCTTCGTAAAGTTGATATTCTTGAGTAAAAAACTATCTTTCAGACTGCATTGTTTCCAACACAGGTATTTTGCCCTTGTTGCTCACCCTGCACCCAAGAGCCTCACCTAAGTCTCTCACCTTAATATAGTTTGTGCCATCTTTAAAAATTAGTTCTACCAAAAACTCCTCACCATCAACCAAAATTTTTCCTTTTTCTACCATTTCCTTATCCTCCTGTGTATATTCAATATCATCCATTAGCAACCAATGGGTAAAATTATTCTTGCTTAAAGGCACTTCCCTCACCCCATACGCCGACCCATCTGCCGCTATGTAATAAGGCTCCATACCTCTCATACCTGTGTAAATCCCCACATGCCCACGCATCCAAACCAAAGCACCAATGGGCGCATCCTCAATGGTGCGAATTGGCTCTTTTCTGATTGCCTTATCAAATAGTTGGGATGATCCCAACATCACCCCAGTGGCCCAAGAAATCAATCCGGAACAGTCCACACAGACCTTCCCTACTTTCTTCTCATCAGAATCCCAAACACACCGTTTGCCATATGCATTTTGCAAATAGTTGAAATTAGCCTGTGTCATAACTGTCCCTTTCATACCATAAACATAAGGCGTGCCTAGCTTAGATCGGGCAAATTTTACTAAATCCTGTCCCGTCATTCCGCTTCACCATCCTTTCCTTTTTGATACTGGGTACCAAAATAAAAGGCAATCACCACACTAAATACGGTCAAAAACTGCTCTCCGCTAATTCGACCAACCACTGCTAGGTAAGCGAAAACAATCGTCAGCAAAATCGTTACCATGGATTTTACCGTCAAAAGATTCTGAATTGTTACCGTTGTTCCTTCACTGATTTTCATTTTCTATCCCCCTTCTCAAATCTTCCACAAATTCTTGTCTTTCATCTATTTCCCTTTGTTCCTCAAGCAGCCGTACATTCTCCTCCTCTTTTGTTTCCTTGAAGGATTTCATAAAGTACCCTAGCATCACAGCAATAATTTCCGTCACAACTGTGATAGAAAGCGTCTCCGCTATCTGCTCACGTCCCAGAAACGCAAGAAGGTAAGAAAGCTGCAAATCAAACAATGCGATGATAAGCAACCATCTTACCGCCTTTTTAGAGAACGTCTTCTTTCTTCTGCTCAAGGCAACCGCCCCCCACTAAGGAAATAACCAACCACTGCCCCTACAACCACGGTTAAAGTCTTTTCCACAATGCTTTCCCACCGTTCACCCGGTCTTTCCGCCAAGGTTTTCACATCAGCTTTTATTTCACCAACATCCCCTTTGATGTATTCCTGCTCCTTTTGCATCACAGAGAATGCATTGGTCAGTTGCTCAAGGTTGCCTTGTCGTTTCTCCATGGTGTCAAGTCGCTTAGTGTTGCTCTTGCTTCGCGCATCCACCTCCACCAACTTTTCCGAAATCTCATCCTGATTCATCTCCTCACCTCTCTTACGTCCCTAAATTCCCCTCTGCATTAATAATCGTTTTCCATGTACCGTTTACTCCTGTGCTGCTGTATCTCAGGCCGTTACTGCCAAAATGAAATAACTTTGTCGCATTGGAAATACCCGTGCCATCTACGCAAATATATAGCCCATCTACGTTTATTGTGGTCTTACCAGAAATCAATCCATATACCTGTTTAACCTCCGTAGATGCACCGACTGCCGTTGCAAAACTTTTCTCCCCACTTGTGACGGAAGTAGTCAAATCGGCAACAAAGTCACCTAATTCCACTTTGTTGTACCGTTCAAGTAAAGAGTCCCACTCATAGGAAATCACTTTCGCCTTTTTGTGAAAACCCATTTTCACATTGGAAACCGTCACCACATCCCCCAGCTGAACTTCTTCCAAAATGGCATAATCCTTGTATTCCTCCGTCTTGGAAAGTTCCTGAAAGTCTGCTGTGATATTTACTTTTGGCAAGTCACAACCGCCATCCAACATTTTTTGGGCTTCTCCACGCATATCCGTAAAGTAATAAAATCCCTCCAAAACATACATTTTGGGGTTGGCATAGGCATCAATATAGGGGCTGTCTATATAAAGTTCTGGCAAGGTTGCGCCATTTGTGGCAATGGGATAGATACGGGTAACTACATCCGTTGTGTCCTCACTGACCGTAAGCCCTACAAGGTTTTTTCCATAGCGAATGGCAACCCCTCTATCCTGCCCAATGGAGGTTTTCATGGCAACATAAAAGCCGTCACGAAGAATTTCACCTGCGAAAGCCTTAATGAAACTTGTGGCGTCATCGTCGCATTTCAACAATGCTGTTATTGGGTTCTCCCTGGTTGCTTTAACTGTTCCTGTGCCAGTCATATCACTTGTCAGCACAAATGGTGTGCTATACACAAATGCATTTTTTATTGCATTCAGGACAGCTTGTGGTGTACCTGTTACATCAACATTCATACAAACATTGTCCAGCAAATCATAAAAGATATGCCTTGCATTTACTGTAATTCCGTCCATATTAGGCCTCACATGATAAATGCGAAAAGGCTGTCTCCCCCTTGGTGTGGATGCAAAAATAATCTGTTCTTTTTCGATTCGCTTCCACTTGCCATCGGCATCGTAGGGGTGCTCCATTTCCAGTTCATACATTCCGTTCAATTCTTCCGTTACAACACAAAGGCTCGGGAGCAATGCCCCCAAGCCTAAAGTGTTAAATACTATGCTATTCTTTTCATGTATGGTAACCACAAAATCACCCCATTAATGTTACTAACTCATTGTATTCTATCTCCGTAATACGATTGTTTAACAGAAAAACGTCCATCTTCTTCATCATATCCTCTTTGGTATATGTACCTCTGGTAATCATTGTTTTCATCAAATCAAAAAGCATTTATTCTCACCCCTTCACTTCCATCAGCGACATCATGTATTCTGTATTGATTGCTGTTTGCAAAATTGCCTGTTCTGTTGGAGAAAGGGGTAATGGTATGGGTTCTGGCTGTAACACATCCTCCCAAATACCTTTGTTATATCGCTTACCAATCAAGTCCCCATCCATGCTATCAATAGGAATCATATTTCCTACATCAATTTTCCCCGCAAGCTGAGAAATGCAAACGCAAATATTTTGTGTATCTATTTGTGCGCAGTAAAACATCCTCTTTCCCCCCTTAATTAAATTCAATCACTTGCCAAGAAACACTACCTGAATTTGTAGCGTTGTTGCTTCCCACACTGACATTTGATAGCGCAATTGTAATTGAACTATTTGTTATGGACTGAAGGTAAGCATTCGGCGAAGCTATACCGCTATTTGCACTTATATAGGTTCCACCATCTAACAGCACAACGGCTTTTGATTTATCTATATTGCTTATCGTTATTGTCATTGGAGACGATGAATAAGAGAGAGATGTAATACCTCTTTGAATGGATTTCACCCCCATATTATTCAGCTTGCCAAACACCGTAGTCACTCCTGTATCAGCCGTATTTCCTAATCTATCAATAACGCCCTGTACATTTGCATCTGATAATACTTGATTGAGCAAATTTCTCAAATCCGTATCCATGTACTTTGCAACATACTCTAACGCTTGCCAAAAGGTTTCGATATTCCTCTCAGTTGAAATCTCCCCCTTATTACCTTGATTCTGCGTCATGGTAGTCATTAAGTCATGGGCTTCATACAGATTCTGATACAGTACCACCAAGGCGCCATATTCGTTGCTGCTTTCAACAGAACCGCTTGAAATAAGGCTTTCTACCACGTTGATATTAAATGGCTGACTTTGCAAAACTTGCACATTCTGATAGTAAATAACAATTTGTGCTTCTACATATCCTACTTTTGCCAATGTCTGGTCTGTCAAAGGAAACTGACATCTGCCGTTAGTCGGCTCCGTAATTTCGCCATCGTTGAACACCTCGCCGCCGCTTTCGGGCTTTCTACAATAAATCCTGACTTCATGCCCCGTAAGATTTATTGGCGTACTTCCATCAAATAAGAAAACATCTAAAAAGCGGCTATTACTGTCATTCTGCACCGCCGTAATGATGTCGTCGTTCTTAGTCCGCACATCAACATAAATCTTGTTAAACACCTGTGCCATGTTATAACCACCTCCATTTTGGCTCTATTTCCACTTTCGTCACATTCCCTGTCCAGCTGATTGTATTTCTACCCACCTCAAACCGAGGGAAATCCATAGCGGCATACTTGTTGTTTGCATTGATTGCCCCCTTGTAAACTTCCATCATTTCGCTGTCGACGGTGATATACCCATCTACACCAGTTAGGGTGTAGTTCGCTCCATTTATAGTTAGGGTAATGTTGCCTGAGCCATAAACGGTTATGGTAGGCTCTGCGTAGACAGTCCCTTTGTTTTTGATGGAAGTAGGGGTGGTTAATGTTAGGTCATCGGCGTGGGAACGGATTGCATTGACGGAATATTTGAAGGGGAACACCTTAAACTGCACCAAAAAAGAGTTATAAAGATAAATCACATCAGCAATGGAAATGGCATTGCTAATTCTTGCCCGATACACCTTATCCGGCTCTGTGGAAAGAATCAAATCTCCGCTACCGTCCAGCCAGGTCACAATATCCCCCAGCTTTTCCGTTCCTCGTTTGCCACACTCCACAGAAAGGGTATATCCCTCATAGCATCCCTCGTCAATGGTCAGCACCCCGTTTCGCCCAGGAATAGTGACTTCATCCTCCCGGCGTTTTGGCTTCACCATATCCGGCATAGCCGAAATGAGAATGCCGTAATCTTTGCTGTTTTTCCCTTTAAATATAAAATAAGGCTCCAGAATTATGCACCTCCCGTCGCCGATACTTTTTGCCTGCGGTAGAATTCAGCTTCCTGCAATAAGCCAGAAACAGAACCTTTTCCGTCATTCACCATCTTTTCAATTTTCAAAATAAAATCTCCACCATTGTTATAAGTAGAACTATTCCAAACGTTTGAAGTATTTTTCTGCAAAACACTTTGGGCAGCCCTATTCTGTGCTTGCCCTACATCAACCATCATGCGGTCAGCATACCGCTCCATCTCCATTGGGTCGTAGGCATCCTTCATTCCCTTCACCACCCCTTGGGTAATGGGTGCTCCCACTTCTCTGGCGGCACGCTTGGATGGACTGGCTGTTTCTGTGGCACGCTTTAATTCACTGATTATTGCATCGGCAATGCTCTTTGCCGTGGCAACGGCGTCACTTCTCCTACTTTCCATCCCATCAATGACCCCATCCATGGCATCCACACCCACCCCCTGGCACAATGTGGGAATATCATTCAAAGCCTCCTCCATTTCAGATGTAAACTCGTTCTCTAGGGTTTCCAATTCATCTTCATAAAATTTAGTAGCGATTTCTTTAATGAGTCCTTGTTTTTCTTCCCATGTTTCGGAATACTTCTCAAAAAAAGTATCACTTTTTGAAAGTAATTCCTCACCAAAATCCGTGCCATCCTCTACGTCCATCCCCAAAATCTCATCAAACAACCCCTGAGAAATTCCTTTTTCCTGAAGCTTTTGCAAAACCTCAGCATACCTTTCTAGCCCTTCAATTTGTTGATCTATCTTTTCAAGCTGAACGTCTCCTTCTTCGTTTCTGGAAAATAGTTCGCCGAAGCCAGACAGATTATCCTCCATACGCTCTTTTTCTTTCAAAATAGCATCATACTGTACCTGAGCTTGGGATGTGATATCCTCGATTCTTGTTGCAACAAGGCGATATGCCTCATCGGTGCCACTTTTTAAGGCATTTTTATACACATCCATTAGTTCCTTGGCCGCTTTGCGATACCCCGGGGCAGCCTTTTTATTCGCCTCAGCAAAAGCATTTACATTGGCATCCACCTGCCATTGCATGCTGGAAATTGCCGTTGTTGTTTGCTCCTCCATACCTTGTTTCATATATTTCAAATACAGTGAGCCCAATTCTCTATAAGAAACTGCCTGTTCCTTAGCCTTGAAAAACGATGCATCGGAAATGGATACCACTGTTTTCTCCAGTTGGCTCATGGATCTTCCTACATGAACAACGCTGTTGTCTACGCCATTTTTCACTCCGTCCCCCATGGTTAGGGCTTGGGCTGTTATCTTTTCCAAGCCTTTTGCAACGACTCCAGTAAATAGGGAAATACTTCCGCCTGTACCTAATATCCCTGTCGAAATGGCTTTTGCACTTAGTTCTGCCAAGTTTTTCATATCGGCAACCCCTTTTTCAAAGCCACTTTCATCAACCTTCGTCCCAAAGGTCAAATAACCATCGTAATTATATGCCATCTACCTCACCCCCTTTAAAAAATCAATCATAATAGCCCCGTTAAATCGCCCCCCGACATAAGGGCACTCTCAATGGCAGAAAGTTTTTCCTCCTCACCTTTCGAAATAGGTAAGCGATGTATCTCCTTCATTCTGCGGTAAAACTCCCTTTGCTCCTTGGCCATTCCCTCAGAAATTTCCATGGCACGGTAGCCCATAATTTTAGCAAATTCCGTGTCCTCTCTTATCCCCTGAAATAATGCTCGAAATCTCCACCAATGCAATTGCCACGCCTCTGTTAAATCCAAATTATATTGCTCCAAAAAAGCACTGTAAATATAAGCTGCATCCTGCTCAAAAGAATAAATTCGCTCCCGCTTTTTCTGTCCACCTTTTCTTTTGGAAAAAGACTTTTTCTCATCTCCTCCGCAGTAAAACCACTGAATTCCCTCTAAAGCCTTTTTCCAATTGGGAGGAATTTCAGGATAGAATAAGCGTAAAGCAAGAAGGGGCTTTTCAGCCCCCTTCACATCTTCATCCAGCATCATCAATTCATACAAAATCCCCACCCGAAAGTCCCATCGTATGGGATATTCCTTATCATCAATGGTAATTTTTTCAGGCAAAGGGTCAATTAAAAGATTCATACCCTTCAATCCTTTCTATATCATAGGGAGAGCACCCTCGCATCACTTGGATATACTCCGCCACCAAAAAAGTATAAACATCTCTGTGCATGACAACGGTGTCATCTGCGGCAAAAATATGACTGACCCCTTCGGGGTCACCCAAAATCTCCCCTATGGCTTTTTTTAACAATGTCTTTTCTTCCTTCATCATATCAGCAAAACATTCTGCCTGTCCCAAAGAGCCTCTTTCTTTCTCTTCAATGTTTTCAAGTTCCTCTTGAACCCTTCTTAAGACCAAAGCAATACTGTCTTTGCCAAAATCCACAGAGTACCATTGCTCCAAAATTTTCATTTCCTTTACCGTTTCTCTTTTTTGAAATGTAGCCATAATACCTCTCCCCTTTACTCCAGATGAATTATGCAGTTATGGTGAATGCCTTTGTTGTGGTGTTAAATGTGCCATAAACAGGATCTCCCACCCCATGAAGTGTTCCTGTCACTTTCACACTTTCACCACCTGCTCCGGCAATCCCCGTAACTCCAACCGCCACCTTAAATTTCCTTGCTGAGAAGGTGTTTTCCAGCGTTTCGTGGGGCTGAAACAGTTCCACACGTACATACTCCATCTCGGCGTCTGCCCCTGTTTTCTGGTTTCGGCCAATGTTGTATAGCGCCATCACCGCCTCCTCCGAGGCGATTAAATCCGTATCAAACGGAAACTGTGTTTGATAGTTTTTAATCTGACTGGTCTGAGCCTTTTGATGGATATATGTTTTCCCATCGGTCTGTGCATTTGGGTTCTCATCTAAAGTGTTAAACCCCACCCCCATTAACGCAAAACTGGGGGTGCTGTTGGTGCTTGTATTCAAATAGTCTGCAATTTGATGTCTCATCACTGTTTCGTTCATCATATTTTTTCTTCCCCTTTCTCCAAATAAATTAATCGGCACTGTATCTGATACCTTGCCATGTTCTCTCTGGTATCAATGGCATAGCCCTCACCTTCTGCCTCGATGCGTAAGGCTTGACGCTTCGCCCCCAAATCAGGAAGCTCTTTTTTCTGAGTTTTGCTCTTCAACCAAAAAGCAAAGTTTTCGTAAAATCCGCTGTTCGCTAAATTAATATCCACATCAGAGCCATATTCCTCCACACTACCAAAAGCAAACACAAACTGGCACAATGCACTGCCATCAATATAAGACTTAATTTCTTTTTTTGCTGGAACTCCATCAATGCTGTATTCCGTAGGACGAATCCCCAAGTAATCCACATGAATGACCCCATCCTTTAAAAAAGGGCAGGTAAATAGATATTCTCTGACTTGTTCTGTTAAGCTTTTATGTTCCATTTCCTTTCCCTGCCCCCTTCAAAATTTCCTCTGCACATTGGGTCTTCATCCTTAAAAACCAGTAGGCCCCTCGCGCTGGTGCCCCTTGAAATTGTAATGTCCTCTTGGTCAAAACCTTTTCCTCGCCTCTTTTTGCCCAGGGCGAACCGTTTTCAGGACTAACCATAACCTTGCCATAATACAAGTACTTAGCATATGGCACCCGATACACCACCTCACCGTTTTTTGCATAAACACTGTTTACCAAATTCCCCATATCCATGGGGGTAAAGGGTGCTAGGTGGCGCACCACCTCTTGATCAATGTATCGTTGTATCCTGCCATCTGCTCCTAGCCCATGCTTCTTTTTCAGCTTATTCAAATCATCGAACCCAACTGAAAAACTCACTTCGCCACCACCTCCCAATGTTGCAATCCCTTACCGCCATAATCAAAGGTACTAACTGAAACAATGGTGAGGCTCGCCCCTAAAGAAATTCCGTGCATAATTTTATCCTCCGGCAACAATGTAAAGTGTGCCGTTGGGTTCTTCTGCAATTCTTCAAGAGTGCCAAAACTGCGTTGGCATTTAGCACGAAAAGGAATAAAAATACGTACCTCGTTGGCTTCATGAAGTCCTTCTTTTGTATTTCTTGCTGCCGTTTCTTCCTGCCAAAAAACTCCCTCTATTACCGTAGGCTGCAAAATATATTTTCGATAAATAGGGTCATAAACTCTGTTGAAAACTGTGCATATTCCATTGCCTTTCATCCCCTACACCCCCAAATATAATAGCCCTGTGGGCAATAAATGGGTGAAAACAGCAATGGCAAGGCGTTCCCCCTCAGTGGGTGTATTGGTCACACTGGCTGCATAGTTTCTGGTGATTTTCCCAACACTTTCAGCCACAACGCCACCACCCTCCTCGTTTATTTTGTATGCCTCAGCCACAGCACAACAGGCTTTTTTTAAATCATCATGCTCGTCCAAATACCGAACTGCCCTTCCCAAGGTCACCATATCAATATATTCCGAAGCTCGCTTAGCCAAACGGGAAAAATCAGCCTGGGGGATGGCGTCTCCCCCGTAGCTGTCCTTGTAAAATTCATAGGTTGCATAAGCCATTGCCTATACCTCCTTTCCTATTCAGGCAGTTCCACCTGAAACAAAAAATCATCTTGTTCCTTTGCCTCTTTTCTACAATCTGCCAATTCCTTTTTCAGCATTTTGTTCTCCTCAAGGGTCTTCTTTTTTTCCTTACGCAGCTTTTCAATTTCAGCCTTCAAAGCTTTCATTTCAAGCTCAAAAGGATTCAAGTTTTCCCCCACTTCATGCATAACACCCATACCAATTTTCTTAGCCATATTCAAATTCCCTCCTTACGCCTTGTGGGATAAATAAATTCCCGCCACCTTATGTTTATAAACATCAACAATGCCATACTTGCGGTATTTTACAATATAGCTGTCGGCATCGGGGTTGCCCGCAGGGTCAATTACATTGCCCACAACGTGCTTGTCAAACTTAATCACTGCCCCTTTATGAACAATCATAAAGTTGATGTCCTTACCATCGGCAGCTTTTTTGTAATGACCCAATTCCTCGCCAGTTGTCTTTCCATCCAAAAGTTCAATGGATGTATAAAAACGACTCTGTGGCACCTTGCGAACCACCTCAAAACTGGTCAAAACCTCTTTTGACTTTGTTGTGTCCAAAGCCATAACGCTGTTTAAAAGAGCATGGGTAGCATATAAAATTCTGCCTTCCTCAGGGACTTCATCCTCGTCCATTTTGCTCTTTGCCGCCATCAGTGCCTCCAAAAAGGCTTCGGCTGTTGCATAAGTACTTGGTGTTGCCTTAGAAATACCTGTTTCTCCTGCTAAGGTTGCAAAGGTAAAGGCATCCGCCTCGGGAGCAACCTTCTCTCGTTGCAATGTTGCACCCGCCATATGGAAAGCCACCTGGAATGTTTCACCATCATCCATAGAGTCAATGGAAAGCTTTGTGCCTCTGTCATAATTAAAGGTAGCCGTTTTCCAAACCACATCCACAGAGCCGTTGGTATAGCCGCTATTTCTGTCATAGTTCCCTAAGCCTGATACACTGATTTGGGGATACAAAATTTCGTTGCCATTGCCGCCGGCTTTCATCATGTTGCTATCGCTGATTAAATCAGCCGTTACCGAAGTTGTTTTATAAACCTCGTCGATTAAGTTTGTGTAGTTTTTTGCTAATACAATGCTATTTGCCATAATGCCTCTCTCCTCTCAGTCCTTCAAGGACAATCCCATCAACGCTCTCATTTTGTTTTCTTCCATCTTTGTCATGCTCACTCGGCCCATGCCCAGCATATCCAAAGGTCTATTGGGATTTAAAAAGTAATTTTTCTCCTTGGTCAGTTCCTCAAAAATCACCTTGTCCTCTTTCCCTTTGTTAACCTCCAAGGAAACAGCAGTTTTAAACTGTTCAAAAACCGCCTTTTCCGTCAGCTCATCTCTCCACTGGTTTTCACCAACTGCCTCATCAAAACGATCTTTCAGGTAAGCATCTTGAGCCGTCTCTCTTTCTTTTCGCAATGCTTCCTCTTTTTCCAGTGCAATTTTTCGTTCCAACTCTTCCAATCTTTGTTTGAAATCCCCCTCTTTTGCACTTCCATCCTGCAACTGCAAAATCTGAACTTCAAGATTTTTTTTGGTGCTATTCAAAGCGTTAAAGTCTGCCCTAGCAACAAAATTTTTGCCAATGCCCTCCAAAATTTTCTTTTCCAATTCCTGTGCATCTTCCAATCCCTTTAAAATTTCCTTCAACCATTCCATCTGTTCTGTCTCCTTCCAGTTTTCGTTTTTTATTTGTGAGTGATATAAGCTCTATCCTTTTTTTCCGGCCAGTCCCGGTGTTGAGCCGCCTGTTTTGTCCCTAGGCATGGGTAGCTTTCCATAAAAACAAGGCCTGTTTAACGTCTATTGCCCAAAGACAAGCTGTACTCCCCTTCCAGTCAGTTCACAATTTCCATTCCTTCCAAAACCTTCCTAGCCTCATCTGCCGTTTCATTTGGATTAAGCCATTGTCTAAGCTCCACCTTACTCTTAATCCCCATATCCAAAGCATCCTTAAGCTGCCCCCAACTCTCACTGCTACTTTCAATCATCTCGTAAGACCAGTCAAATCCAACGCCGTATTCCCCAAGGGGCGTTAATTCATAGTAATTTGCAAGCACATTGCAAGCATAAAGATAATCCCTTACCCCCTTTTCAATGGTAAGGCGAATATCCCCAATCATAGCGTAGGTGTCATAAAGCCCCGCCTTAATCTCTGTGGCTGTTGCCCCCCTTGTTTCCGGAGCCGTCAAAATCCCCCTGCTCGTGCCAACGCTGGTTTCCAAAAGCCCAAAAAGACATTGCAACCGCTCGTAATAACTGCTGTGACGAATCTCAGGGCTAAAGACTTCAATCATATCCCCACTTTCTTTCCCATGGGCGGCGAAAAACACCTTGCTGGGCATGCGATATTTTCCGGTTTTTATATCCTTTTGAAACATCCTTTCATCAGCAAATATCTTCACTTCTTTAAGCTTGTACTCATCCCGAATCTGGTCAAAGCAATCAAATATTTCTTCTATCAACCCATCACAACCATAAGTAATAGGCACACCATAATCATCGCCAAACCTGCGGTTATCCACTGGCGATTGAAAATAAGCAAAAAGTACCCGATCCACCCCACCGATGGCTTTATCCTCAATGCCTGCCCATTGCTCCACAATGGCATCGTTGCCCCATTGGTCAGTCACTTTATTTTCTATGTAAAGGTTCCCCTCCACCACCTGATAATCCATCCATCTAAAATACTGCCTTTCCCCATGCTTCACGCTATCTGCCAAAACCGTAGCTCTTGTGATACGATTCCCCTGTTTTTCGTGAATAACCATGCGTTCCTGAGAAAGGATGTCAAATTGAATCCTTCCGTTGCAGACATAAGGCACAATCACACAGCCACCTGCCCCCAACATTCGGGATACCACCCGCTTCATCCTCCCCCAAACATCGCCAAGGCATTCATCCAAAAAGGCCACTCTGCTGTTATCCCCCACCACATCGGCGGTGCTTTCGCTAATGGCAAGGGTAGAAAGTCTGTTTGCAAAAATAGCAGTAAAATTCATCCTTTCCTTGGCTTCGTAATTCTGAGCAAACCCTCGATTCTCCTCCCATTGTTCTCCAGTGGTGTTGGTTTTTGCCACCCCAAAAATGCGTAAAATATACTCCCAAACCGATCTAAGCATCGTAATTTCCCACCAATCTATAAATGTTGTATTCAAAGCTATATTCATCGGCATCCAGTATGTCAATGTCACTGGTGCCATTGTCCAATCGTTTGTCTTCCAAAACCTGACTATCCCAAACCGCCGTGGAAAGCCCCTTCACAAGGTCATCGCACTCCCCTCCAACGATGTGATACCGCTGGCCACCCATTAGCAATAATGTGCAACGAATCCTGTCGTTTATGGGGCGCTTGATACTGTTGTAAATTGGGTATGGCGTGTGTTGACGATAGCTGTTTATCATGGTTTGCTCCGCACTGTCGCAATAAACACCATTGGGGTATCCGTAATCCCGAATAATTCCCTCCACAAAATCTATAAGCTCCCGCTCCAAAGCCGCAAATCCCATTCCCGTTGCCACAATGCTCTTTGCCCGAAGCTTGTACATATGATTGTCAAAGGAAATCCCCGTTGCCACAAAGGCATGGTTAGACTTGTTCCCGCCAAAGTCATGGCCAATTCCAATATAGTCAAATTGCTTTGGCAAATCCTTTTTATCAACCATAAATTTTGCGGGATTATCGGCAAACTCCTTATAAATAAGCCCCTCAGCTAATGCCCATTTTCCCAATATGTATCGGTCATACAAAACTGTACCCCTGTATTCCTTCTTTAAGTTTTCCACAAAGGCCATGCTTAAAAATGGGTTATCATCAAGTGTGTAGTTTTGCAAATAAATATCTGCATCACTCTGCAAAAAATGATAAAACCAATGGTTCGGGCTTTCTGGGTTACAGGTTCCGTCAAAGCAGCTGTATGGCTTGTCCAATCGGCTTTTCAGCATATGAAAAACCCCCTCGTGCCACGTCACCACCTCGTCACCATAGCAATATTTGATGCTAGCCCCCCGAATGCGATCCACCTGGTTTTCCTTGTCAGCCCCCAAGCAATAACATTTCTCGCCAAAAAGCATGGCAGTGTTGTCAGAACGAATATCGGAAACAAGGGCAGGCGTAAAAATTTTCTGCAATGGCTCAATAATATTCCTCTGTAACGTCCCCTTTGTGTTTCCCAATATCACCACAAGGCCATCTTTGCCTCTAACCGCCCGAATCCTTCTGGGTATCATGTAATAATCCAGATAAGTTTTGCCCGAACGTGTTGCCCCCGATTTGATATTCCAGCGGCAGTTGGCATCATTCCAATACTCCTTTTGCTTACTGCTTAGCTGCATTGTTTATCCCCTCCAAAATTCCATCTAACTTCTCATAAATCTGTGAATCAAAATCCTCCTTAAGCTTATCTGCCCATCCCTGAAAATTATTGATCAGTGTAAACTTTGCCCCTTGCAATCCATCCTTATCATAAAGACGTTGCTCCACATATCCCTCCAGCGTCAACCTAGCTTTTGCAATGGACTCAGCATACTTTCCATTGTAATCTAAAAAATCCTGCCGAGATGAAAACCCAAGGATTGCTGCAAGGCCTGCAACAGTAGGGGGATGCACACCAACCATCATGGGTTCACCATTTTTTTGATAAACAACACTGCCATATTCATCCCGCAGTTCCTCTCCTCTGCATTGTTCAAAATATCTATGTACCAGCCTTTCTATCTGTTCCCTGCTTTCATAGTGGGGCAAACCCTTTCTGTTGCTTCTTGCCACCAAAATCACCACCTCTCTAAAGCAAATTTATTTTGCTTCCACACACCTTGAACAGGCACCCCTGCCATCCCTTTACCCTTATAAATGAATCCTCAAGGTTAAAATTTTAATCACCCACCCACTCCATAAAAAAAGACATCCAACCTGTGGATGTCTCTTTCTTTATCTTTTGGTGTTTGGTCCCATGCCCTCTTTGATGGAGTTATGGGTTTCATTCTGATTCTGTACTTTTTGAGAATTTGTCTCGTTGTTAAACTTGTTTTTGCTTCTTTGCTCTTGCTGTCTCTTTCGGGTTTTGTCCACAAAAATCACCTCAGAATTTTTTCATCTTATTCTCTGTGCCAATCAAAAATTCACCGAGATTTTCAATTGATTCTTCCTGCTTTTTCATGTCCGTGTTTTGCCTTTCCCTGAATCTCAGGAACAGGAGGCGCATCGTTCTTTTTGAACTTTGCTTTGTGATTACTTTCTGTTCCGTGGGGTTCTTCAGGGTTTGGTCGCCTCATACCTGCTTTAGCCATTTTATTCACCTCAAAAATAGTTTTCCGTAAAGACAACTGGCTATGCCAGAGAAAATTTCCCATTGCCTCAGCTCCACCTGTAACCTAACTTTGCCACGCTATTACTTTATCACACCTGCTGGTTCCTTTTGTCCAAACCTTGTCTGCCCTTTTTTTCAAGTTTTCAAACTATCTTCTCAGCCAACCTTGCCATGCTATCACTCTATCACACTTACTGGTTCCTTTTGTCCAAACCTTGTCTGCATTTTTTTCAAGTTTTCAAACTATCTTCTCAGCCAACCTTGCCATGCTATCACTCTATCACACTTACTGGTTCCTTTTGTCCAAACCTCCCACTTTTTCCTCCACCAAAAAACCAAAAGGGTAAATGTGGGTGGGGGATTCTTTTTCTTTTTTCTTTTTCTCTCCACATTTACATTCCCATTAGCATTTACATTTACATTTACATTATCATTTACATTAGGTTTTTTCTTTCTCTGCTTTTCAAGAACCAACGGTTTTCCTTTTTCCCTTTTTCCCAAAACCTTAGGTTTTTCCTTATCCCCTTTTTCCGAAACCATTGGTTTTTTTCTTTTCTTTTTTCAAGAACCATTGGTTTTTACTTTCTTTTATTGTGTTATTTTTGCCCCTAAAAAAACCAAAAAACCTTCCTGTTTTTTATTGCTTTTTCAGTTTGCCATAATATTTTTACCACTGCTATTTTTCACCAAAACACCCTTTTCCAGAAAAAAACTATTCCCTAATCATTCTTTCCCATCCCTATACTTCCTTCCCCCCTTTTTAGTTTAACGACAAATAGAAAAATATAAGTTTACATAATTTAGTACTTTCTTGCATCAAAAAAAAGATAATAACCTTACGGAAATCTGGCTTATAAAAGGAGGCAATAAGCATTTCGCTCATCGCCTCCTTTTTGAATTCTGTTACTTTATTCGGTTTTATTTTTTAGAAAACATCTCATCAAATCTTGTAAGAATAGCAGCTACCTCTGCACGAGTTGCATTGCCACGAGGGTCAAGAATTTTATCTTGCTTACCACTAATCAAATTTGCACCTACTGCCCATTTCATTGTTGCCGTTGCATAGGCAGAAACCTTATCCCCATCTTTGAAGTTATCTAAGCTTGACGTCATAGATACATCATAGCCCTTAAATTCCCCATAGCGATAGAGGATAGATGCTATTTGCTCACGGGTGATCTCATCCAGTGGGCCATATTTTCCATTTTCATACCCTTTCACAATGTCATGCTCCTGTGCCCAAGTAACACCGTTATAATACCAGCTTTCCGCTGTCACATCGTCAAACGCAGATGCTATCGTTGCCTTTGGCTGATTTTCCATTCGATGAAGCACAGTTGCAATCATACCACGGG
The DNA here is from genome assembly GCA_002380805.1 of Clostridiales bacterium UBA4139. Lineage (GTDB taxonomy): Bacteria > Bacillota > Clostridia > Lachnospirales > Anaerotignaceae > Chakrabartyella. The sequence continues at coordinate 83,746 of DFWH01000019.1, forward strand.
TAGTAGAAAGGTTGGGGCTAAAACCTGTATCTGAGGTTCCTGTAAACCAACCCTTTTCCACTGCGTTTATCACATCATCATAGAACCAGTCGTTTTCCTTAACATCATCAAAGTACAAACCAGTTTGTGGATTTTGATGACCATCATTTGCTTTAAAAATCACTTTCAAGGTATGGTCTTTTTTCACATTTTCAAAGGTGTACTTTGATACAGCGCCAATGTTATTACCGTCTATCAGTACCTCTGAGACTACATAGCCCTTCTCCGGGGTAAAGGTAAAGGGTTGGTCTTTCCACTCACGTACAAAAAGAGTGTTATCACTTCCGCCGTCAGGAGAGATGGTTCCGTTGCCTTCCTTGGTGATCTTTATGCCATAGCTGCCGTAGGAAGAACCGCCACTGCCACTACCAGAGCTACCGCCGTTCTGAGTCCAGTTAGCGGTTACGGTAACTGCCTTTGAAGGCATGGTAAAGGTTGTGCTTACACTGTTTGCATTGGCAAAGCTTACGCCGTCAGAAGTAGTCCAGCCGTTAAAGCTGTAGCCGTTCTTGCTGCCTGCGTGAATGGTAACTGTATCACCTGCAACATAGCCGCCAGAACCGATTGCACCTGTGCCGCCATTGGAAATGGTTACCTGATACGCTGTGTAAGTCAGTGCATAGGTTGAGAAGTTCTTGGTGTATATGTGCATATAATTGCCCTTGCGCTCAGCGTACTCGCCATTGCCATCTGCTGTATTTGCAAATTTGGTTGCCGTATTGTTATGAACACGGTAGGCGTTGATGCTAGCCGCACCTCGCAGACTCTCAGGAATCTCTACCACAACCTCGATTACAGAGGGCAGCTCGGTCATGACAATCGGGCTTCCTGCTGTGCCGCCGTTTGGTGTAACTACTTTTCTGACAGTGAAATCAAGTAGCATCAACCCCTCGCCTGTGGCAACTGCCTTGATGGCATTGGCATCCGCCTGCACTTCTGATTCCGTTTTCTTCTCCGAAGTCAAGGTAACGGTAACACTGCCCCCGTTTGTAATTTCTGTGATGTCGGCTGTTGTAATACCCTTGGTGTCGTCTGTGTTGCTACCAATATTTGATGTGTCAAACAGCTCGTTTAGCCCCTCAGCCGCTGTTGGCGGTGTGTTTGCTTCTGTTTTCACCTCGGTGTTGCTGTTGCCCCTTGGCAACTTCATGTTCTGCGTAGTGCTTTCAGCTTTAATTTCGATGATTTTTGTAACCTTGATTGTGCCACTTTCTATCACCAAGCTGTATACACCGTAATCAAGGGCGCTAAAGTTGTAGGCACCGCTTGCATCGGTTGTGGTAGTGGCAAGCTGGGTTGCACCACGCATAATTTTCACCTTTGCGTTGTTTACAGCAGTGTCGCTGCTATCGGTAATTGTGCCGGTAATGGACCCCTTTAAAGATGGGGGATCGCCCACAGCCTTAAAGTTGACGCTTACCGTCACTGCGTAGGCGGGCATGGTGAAGCTGCCATTTGTCACTGTCACAGTGGTGGTTATATCAGCTGTTTTGGTTACAGTAATTTTATCAAGCTCATAGCCAACCCCTGCCGTTGGGGTGATAGTGACGGTTGCATTTTCCGATGCACTTGTCACCTCGCTTGCGCCCACCTTGACGGTGTAGCTGCCGTTGGTGGCGGTGCCTTTCGTAATGGTATAGGTAGTAGCAGGCGCTTTCTTCAGGCTCACCACGTTATTGGTGCCATTAAAAATTTCGTAGCTTTGGTTGTCGCTGGTGAAGTATTTACTATAATCTTCGTCGTTTTCACCGCTAATTTCTACTGGGGCGATACCGGGTGCCCAGCTACTTGTCACACCGATGCTTGCTCCTTTTGCCAAAGGTGTTGTTTTGCTGATGGTAAGTGTTTTTACCATCGGTGGAGACATACTTCCTTCCAGGCACACATTGCTTGTAATGGTATCGGGCGCTGTGCCGCTGGTGTTGCCCGAAACTACTGCTGTGCCACCTACGGTAAAAGAGCCCGTATTATAGACAATCACACCGCCACCGATTTTACTCGCCATGTTACCGGTGATGTTACCGCCCTCCATGCTGAAAGTGCCGCTGACATACACGCCTCCGCCGGCCCCGTTATTGTTTCCTCCCGTGATTTTGCCCTGATCGGCAACAGTAGTGGTGCTGGTGTCTTTGAGCGTTAAATTGCCCCTCACGATTAAAACCATACCCTCGAATGTTTCAGAAGTAAGCCCCCGGTCAATGTCAAAGCCGTTCAAATCCAACACGGTAATTTTGTCGTTTACAAATTCCAGCTTGGTGGTGGTGTTCACGTCAGACTGAAGTTGGATGTATGCTGTGCCGCTTGATAAGCTGTTGGCATATGCTACCGCATCTGTCAGCGTGCCGCTGCCAACAGAGTGAGAAGTATCTGTGCCCCATTTGGCCTCTGTCACTGCTACCGGCTTCTCAAAGACAGGGTAACCGTTGTTTATTGGAGTTTCTGTGCTGTCAGCTTTCCATTTATAATATTCAGTTGAATTTGTACCAGTCACCCAAGCATTAAGCTTCGTCAATAGCGCATTGTCACCACTTTTGGCTTTCATATTCGCTTCTGACATTGCTGTACCTTTACTGGAGTTTGTACCTATAACAGCTTTCTCACTTGAGTAGTAAATATCACCGTAATTTCCACCTTTATGCTCACCTACGATACCACCAGCCAAAGGGGTAGTTCCTTCCGCAGTAATAGCAGTAGAAGTATAACATCCTTGTATTCCAGCTTGATAGTTGATACCTATTATACCACCAACAGCTGCCTCACCTGATCCACTGCTTCCCCTAACTGCCCCCGTATTATAACAGTTTACTATACTGCTGTAAGAAAGCGCAGCACCTGCAATACCACCAACATAAACAGTGCCATTGCCAGTGGCTGAAATGTTGGAATCTACTAATCCTAGATTTTTTATCGTGCCTTGAAAGCCTCCAATGAGTCCTGCATAAATATCATCACTTGTCGCAGTAATCGCTATGGTTAGGTTTCGAAGCGTATTGCCTTGACCATCAAAAATCCCCATGAATCTATGTCCTTCGTCACCCACTGGTGTCCAAAGGAATTCTCCTACCTCTACACTGTTTTCAAGCAGTATATAGTAGTCAAGATATGTGTTGCCGTTACTGCTCCAGTATGCCGCACCTTTGTCGGTGTAGATGTGTAGTTTTTGTGGCGATGAACTTGTATCTACCCAGTAGTCCCCCGTGTCCTTTTCGTTTGTTGCATTAACTGCATACTCTGCGGCAGTTGGGAGCTTTTTCTCAAACACCGCCGAATGGTCGTTCCTAACAGTCGCTGTATAAGTTTCACCCCCATAAGTTGCCTCTGCCGCACCAGAAGGAAGATAGACATACCATTTGCCGTCAATGGCTTGTGAGCTGCTTAAATCATAGCTGTATGCAGTGCCCCCTGCTTTTGTTATAGTAAAAGATTTACCCTTGTTGTCTGTGGGTTCTGTGAATGTTGCAAGGAAGATATCAGTATCAGTTGTGTTCTTTAGCGTGCCGCTGCTACTTCCATTTGTTCCTTTGCCGATGTTCTCAGCACCGTCACTACCTCCCACTGCATTGACATTTCCGCCAGTAATAACCACAGTGCCGCCACTTTCAGTAACTGCTCCACCTATGCCAGCACCAGTGCTACCTCCAGTAGCATTAACAGTTCCACCTTTAATGGTTACAGTCCCGTGTTCACCACCGCCTATGCCAGAGCCATAAGAATTGTTCCTTGCATTAAGCATTCCCTTTCCCTCTATTATAACAGAAGCATCCTTCGACACTTCTAAGCCTGCATTACTAGAACCCGCTTTTAAGGTGCTTATCGTATTCTCTTTTAAGGTAAGATTAACTACGGAAGCATTTTGTAGTTTGAAAGGACCATCTGGTGCCGCAATATTCACACCATCAAGGGTGATGTTAATAGGCGAAGCCAAGCTGGTGTTTATTGTAACAGTGTAGTTGGTTGGTCCGCCTGCGTTTGCTTGGGTAATTGTTAGCATATCGCCGGGGTCGATATTATCTTCAGTTTTATCGGTGTGGGTTGCATCTTTGTAAGCCACTTTTATTTTTCCGTTGGTACCGCTGTCTGTTACAGTAATATTGCCATTTGCAATGTCAAAGGTGCGGAGAGGTGCGGGTGTCACGATGATGTATAGGCTATGAAAAGAATTTCCCTCCAATTGGTCGTTGGGAAATGGCTCTGCGCTGGCAGCACTGGCGGCATCATCTCCTTCTTTTACGATATAGCCATCGCCAACGGTAATTTTCCCACCAGTAAAGCCGTCCTTAATCGCCATGCCGAACTCGCCACTGCCAGCAGCGGCAATCAAGGATACACCGCCCGAGACATTTACATTACCACTGATGCCAACGCCTGCAACACTTTCGTTGTTGCCACCTGTGGCAGTGAGCGTTGCCGTTCCAGTAACTACAATGTTGCCACTAATTCCTGCACCGCCTTTATTGCTGGACAAAAAAGGCGGTGTGTAGTTGCCGGGAACTCCACCTGTGAAGGAGCTGTTGGCTATAATGTTTAGAACCGTACCATTTTTAACGGTGAGGGCGGTTGTACCTTCACTGTTTGGCGCTCCTTGTGGCGCACTGATGGTAACGCCATTTAGGTTTAATGCAACATTCCCAGCAGTTACCGCAATGCGGTTAGAAGTGCTTGTCACACCACTTTTCATAGAAACGGTGTATTCACCCTCTGTCCCAAACGTCAAAATACCGTCAGCAAAGCTTGGAGTAGTACCCCCATCGACAACAGCAACCGAAAAATCGCCGTAGTCGGCTGGTGCGCTAATATCTGGGATGATTTCAATGTATGTTGCATTTGCAAGGTTGGCATTTGAAATTTCTACTGGTTGGGTTTGCTTATCAACCGCCATAGAGCTTTCTACGATATGAGCACTAATGCCACCGCTGTTAGTGGTTACTATGGCTTTTGCTTGGTCTCCCACGTGGTTGAATCCACCTACGAAGGTTCCACCGATTATTGTGAGATTTGCAGTGCCTGAAACATTGATGCCGTTTGCGCCGCTGCCATTGAAACTGTCTCCACCTGCAAAGGTACCACCTTTTACTGTGAGACTGCCACCTGAAATATTGACGCCATTACCGCCATCTTCCATCATTGCCTCGCCGCCTGTAATTTTTCCGTTGCCTTGAATTGTTACATCAGCATCACCGTTAATCATTATAGGGGTTACACCAAAAATGCCTACCATGTTCTTACCATTTAGATTAAGTACAATTGTACCCGAGGATATCTCTATTGTGTCAGATACATCAACATTGTCTATAAGTGTCACTGTATTACCTGAAACTGCTGCATAGCTATCTCCGCCTAAGGCATCCGCTAAATTAGCTGCATCAGTTACAGCTAAAGACCTTGGACTTCTCAATCGTAGCATTGCTTCTGTCGCTACGCAGTCCTCACATATATGACTACACGCAGACCCCTTTGTTGCAGGAGCATAGCCACAAGTATCCTCATGTTCATGGTTGCAAGGTATGCCCTCTACCGCAGGGGTTTCCACTGTGGCTGGGGTATAGGCACAACCGTCAGCATGGTTGATGTTGCCATCCCCATCTGGGTCAGTGCAGTCCTTGTCACAAAAAATCTCCTCTGTGGATGGGACTAGTTCCTTGGCTTGAATAAATCCACAATCTTCATTGTGTTGGTGATTGCACTGCACCTCTGCTGTTTCAGGCGCATATCCACAGTCCTCATTATGTTCCGTGTGATGTTCCCATAGCGTTGCATCTTGTGTGCTGCTTGTTCCTGTTGGCATGCCTGTTTCGGTGGCAAATGCGCCAACAGGCATCATGGTAAACACCATGCAAAGCACAAGCAATAGGCTTAAAAGTCGTTTTTTCATTATTTTCATCCTCTCAGTCCAATATTTTTTTAGGCCAATAGCATACTCCCACTTCAAGGCAGCGAGGCTTGTCTAAATGAAAGTCTGCGTAGACACAGTACCAACAGGTGCTTTCCACCGCCACATCCCTGGGCGTAAATGCGGGGCATACCTGCTTTGGCCACACATTGCCCTCAGCATTGGGGGCAACTAATTCCATGACGCTAAGTCCCTTGTTTCCCTGCTCCTGCATCGTCAAATCACCTCCTTATTTGCAGTGTTTATATATTGCATAGACAATAGCATAAAAAACAAAAAAATGACCCTGTTTTACAAAACAGGGTCATTTTTTTACAAATTGTTCCTACTTTTATGAAAAATTAGACTTGACAACTCATCTTCAATGTGATTTTCAGCAGAAAACCCTTACGTTAAAAATGCCATTAGCGGTTTGATAAATCACATCTGCACCGTACTGTTCAGCAAAAGTACGGATTGCTTTTGTGCCAATGCCGTGCCCTACCTTTGTTGATGTGGGACTGCCATCTTCGCCCAAGAGAATTTCACCTTGGTATGGGTTTTCTATTTCTATGATAAGCTGTTTCTCACAAAGCACCGTCAGGTTGATATATCGTTTTTCTCCTTGTGCCAGCACAGCGCAGGCATTTATCCCATTTTCCATCAGGTTTGAAAGCACCATGGAAAGTTCCAGCGAGTCTATAAAAATCTCTTTTGGTATCTCGGTGCGGATATTGCAGGAAATGTCCTTACTCTTGGCAAGAGCTGCATAATAACCAATTGCAGCATTTGCAGCAGGGTTTTCACAATATATTTTTTGAGGGCTTCCTGCGGAAAGTTCTTGCTGTCGGCGTAGCAGAATGCCAATTTCCTGGGTATCACCCTTTGACAGCAGTTCTAGCAATGTATTGTTGAAGTGGCGACGATCGTGATTGAGTATGCTCATTTTCTGCTGGGACTCAGCCATCAGCGCAATATGTTGCTCCATTGAGTGAGCGGCTTGACGCAAGAGCTGCTGGCTGTTTTGCATTCTTTGGTTTTCTTCCCGAACGGCATACTCCCTTGTAAGGGCTTTGAGAGAATGAATAATGCCGATATAAATTGACAGGCCAAGCAAAACAAGCAGAATCAGTGGCAAAAAGTTATTGTATAGCCTTTCTTCAATATCACCACCGAAAAAGTAACCCAGAAAGCAAAGGAACAGAGAAACCACAGGCAAAAAGTAGATGTGCCAATAATCAAGCACCTTACGATAAAGCTGAGATACCCATTTGTGAAATACAAAAGCAATAACGCTAAAGAAAACAAACCTCAGAAAAACAATGGCGTAGTAGGGGTTTGGGAAAAAGTCGCAAAGAATATAGCTTAAAAATACCACGGCGGCATAAATGTTAAGCATGGTAAGATAGCTAAAGCACCACTGCATCATTTTATCCCGAAACAAGGGCTTTAGTGCAATCCCGATGGCAACGAGCATAATAAGGTCAATATAAAATACTGCGGTGTAATTTTGCGCAAGATAGAAGTAATAGTTTGCACCTATATTCACAGCCAGAACCGTCACTGTTACCAGAACATACACCCATTTACTTTTGTATTTTGGCGTTGCCATGGTGCAAAGGAGCAAAATCAGCATAATGTCGGTGACGATAGCCCGCAGTAAATCGGGAAGAATGTTTGTCATCGCTTTTGACCCTCCCTTGCCAGCCGAAAGTCAAGGTATCTGTCACGGACAGCGGTATATTGCTTTTTGGAAACAGGCACAGAAATGCCGCCACGCAAGCGCATCTCCTCACGGGTAAGGAGTTCCACATGACGCAAATTCACTGCAAAGGAAATGTGTGGTTGCAAAAAATCAGCTCTACCTAACAGGATCCCTATCTGCTCGGCAAAGCTCTGGGTGGATGAAAGGCTGTGCAGTTTTTCCCCGCTTGCAAGCTGATAGGTAACACCCCGTCCAATATATTCGCAGCAGAGGATATTGCCTACCGAAACCACAAAAATCCCCACCTTGGTTTTTACTGTAATGGTTTCGTCCTCCGTTTCTACCTTTGCCAAGGCGAGGGTTAAAGTTGAAAAAAGCGCCTCCTGACTTATAGGCTTTACCAAAAAGTTGATAGGGTTTGCCGCATATGCCTGTAATGCAAACTGAGGCTCTGTGGTGGAATAAATAATTTGAGCCTCTCTATCAAGGCGTCGAATTTCCTTACCTAACTCCAACCCGCTTATCATAGGCATAACGATATCCAATATGTAAATATGAAAGTTCTCTTTTTGCAGCACTTGCAATAGCTCGTCAGGATGGGGGAATTGCCGAACTTCTGCCTTCAGATCCTTGGAAACACAGTATTCTCTTAGATATGTATAGATGATGTTAAGCTCGTCTGGCTGGTCATCACAGATTGCTATTTTAAGCATATATTTCACCCCATTTCGATACTTCATACAGTTTATCATATTTTGACATTTTATGTCTATGATTACTATCTGGCGTTTTTTATAAAAGTAGAATGGTACCCTAACAGTCATTGTTAAAGTACCATTCCGCTTTACCATATTTAGTTACCTTTGCACTCAGCTTAGATATTGCTTTGAATCCTCATTACTCTTTGTGCGTGTTCTCATCCAATTTTTATATTGTAATTTCTTACTCTCCATCATAATTTTCCCCTTAAAAATTTCTCCCCACAGTAATTTGCCTGTTCCTCCAAAATGACACCTAACCCAAAGTCAAAATTGATAGAATCATATAGTTGTCCCACAGGCAATCTGTATAGCCCATCTTATCTTTTACTCCCTGCATGTAATTAGCTATTGCCTTTTACAGGTGGGTTTAGGCAAGTGCAATCCATCCATTCGCCATTTTTTATTTTCATAAGCCTCTGCTTGCAGTTTCAAAAATTCTTCAATAGTCATCTCTAAAACGATTGATAGCTTTTGCATGGCTTGTGTGTTACAACGTGTCAGGCTCGTTTTCTCAATACAAATATCCGAAAGAGTTGCCCAAGGAATTCTCTTAATTTGAATCGGTTTTATCTTAATATTCCCTTCTCGTTTAAGAGTAGGTCTATTGTCATTTTCATCAGCATCATTCTCGTTTGGGTATTCCGGTGGGTTGCCAAAAATAAGAATTAGAAAAATTGAAAAGACCAGCTAAAAGTAGAAATCATAGCTGGCCTTTTTTCGTATTCCGTTTGCCTTAACCCTCGGTTCAAAAGTTGTCTTTATGACTACTTTTATTTCAGGTTACTGCCTTTTTTTCTAAAATTAATTACTTCTTCATTTGCGCTAAGCGTTCTTCAACCTGGGCTAAAATAGCTTTATACTTTTCGCCTTTTGCCTTTTCTTCATCAATCAAAGATTGAGGTGCTTTTGCAACGAAGCCTTGGTTTGCAAGTTTCTTGTCAACTCGCTGAATTTCACTCATCATTTTATCACGTTCTTTTTCCAAACGTTCAATTTCCTTGGAAATATCAACCAACTCAGCCAAAGGCATATAGATGGTCGCGTCAGAAATTACAACGGAAACCGCATCATCACCAATACCATTACGGTCACTCTGAACCACTACTTCACTGGCATGACCCAATGTCTTGAAGAATACTTTGGAATGTTCAAAAATATGACGAACTTCCTCATTTTCAGAAACAACGAAAACTTGAACTTTCTTAGATGGTGCAACATTCATTTCTGCACGAATGTTACGGATGTTACGTACAGCCTCTTTGATTGCATCAATCTCCATCTCATTTTCCTTGTAGTTCCATTCTTCTTTATACACTGGCCACTCGGAAATCATAATGCTTTCCTCTGTATCCTGAATGTGCATAAACAGTTCCTCTGTGATATAGGGCATGAATGGATGCAACATCTTCAATGCATTAATCAAAACTGTTTTTAATGTCCAAAGAGCGGCCTCTCTTGTTTGGTCTTCCTTGTTGTATAAACGAGGTTTTACCATTTCAATATACCAGTCGCAGAATTCATCCCACAAGAAATCATAAACTTTCTGTGCTGCTAAGCCCAAGTCGTAATGTTCCATGTTGTCAGTAACGTCTTTGGCCAGTGTGTTAACCTTAGAAAGAATCCACTTGTCTGCGGAAGTCAGCATTAACAGCTTTGTCTCTTCCTTCTCATCCAAGTTCATCATTACAAAGCGAGTTGCATTCCAGATTTTATTGCTAAAGTTTCTGCAATTATCCAGTCTTTCCCAATAGAAACGCATGTCGTTACCAGGTGCATTACCTGTAATCAACATCAAACGCAAGGGGTCAGCGCCGTAGTTTGCAATAACTTCCAATGGGTCAATGCCGTTGCCCAAAGATTTGGAGAACTTACGACCCTGATCATCACGAATCAAACCGTGGATCAAAACGTCATGGAAAGGAATTTCGCCAATCTGCTCCAAACCGCTAAATACCATTCTGATAACCCAGAAGAAGATAATATCATACCCTGTTACCAGTGTGCTTGTAGGGTAGAAATGTTGCATTTCTTCGGTGTTTTCAGGCCAGCCCAATGTGGAGAAAGGCCACAAAGCAGAGCTGAACCATGTATCCAATGTGTCCTCATCCTGCTTGATATTAGTGGATCCACACTTTTCACACTTATGGGGTGTGTTTTTGTCAACGGTAATATGTCCACAATCTGCACAGTAGTAGGCAGGAATACGGTGACCCCACCAAAGCTGACGAGAAATACACCAGTCACGAATATTTTCCAACCAGTGCATATAAACCTTACCAAAACGATCAGGAACAAAGCGAACCTTCTGGTTTTCATAAACTTCCATAGCAGGCTTTGCCATTTCTTCCATTTTAACAAACCACTGTAATTTAATCATAGGTTCGATGGCAATGTTACAACGTTCGTGGCAGCCAACAGCATGCGTAATGTCCTCAATACGAATCAAATAGCCTTCTTCTTTCAGCTTCGCAACAATTGCTTTTCTGCATTCATAACGGTCCATTCCTGCGTATTCCCCAGCCAATTCGTTCATTGTGCCGTCGTCGTTCATAACGCAGATACGGGGCAAATCATGACGTAAGCCAACTTCAAAGTCATTAGGGTCATGAGCAGGTGTAATTTTAACAACACCTGTACCAAACTCACGGTCAACATATTCATCAGCAATAATGGGGATTTCTTTGTTAATCAAAGGCAACACACACATCTTGCCGATTAAGTGCTGATATCTTTCATCTTCAGGGTGAACGGCAACAGCTGTATCACCAATCATTGTCTCAGGTCTTGTAGTTGCCAAACGCAGTTTTTCATCGGAACCAACAACAGGGTAATCAATATGATAGAAGTGTCCTGCTGTATCCACATGGTTAACTTCTGCATCAGAAATTGTAGTCTGACACTCAGGGCACCAGTTAATAATCTTTTCACCCCGGTAAATGTAGCCTTTTTCGTATAAACGGCAGAATACCTCCAATACGGCATCGGAACAACCCTCATCCATGGTAAAACGTACTCTATCCCAGTCGCAAGAACAGCCTAATTTCCGCAGCTGGTTCAAAATAATACCGCCGTATTCTTCTTTCCAATCCCAAGCACGCTCCAAGAAACCGTCACGACCAACATCATCCTTTGTCAGGCCTTCGGATGCCATTTTCTGAACTACTTTTAATTCAGTGGAAATACTTGCATGGTCAATACCAGGAATCCATAATGCGTTAAAGCCCGCCATTCTTTTCCAACGAATCAAGATATCCTGCATTGTGTTGTCCAGGGCATGACCCATGTGCAACTGTCCTGTAATATTTGGGGGTGGCATAACGATGCAGAAAGGCTTTTTGCTCTTATCTACCTCTGTGTGAAAATATTTTTTCTCCATCCATCTTTCGTAAAGCTTTTCTTCTACGATAGCTGGATCAAAATTCTTAGCCAATTCTTTCATAAGCTTTCTCCTCCTAAATTTTTATCTGGTTTTCCTTGGTATCAAACTTTCCTAATTTCGTGAAGTACCCTAAACTTTCGTTTCTTTTTAAAATCATAACCCTTATAATTTTCTGGTTTGAATCAGACCAACCGCAAAGCTCTCACCAATGGTCAAGTTTTCATAAGGTGCACTTCCTACCCAATACCCTCGCCTTTTCATCAAGGGCATTGGGTAAGAAATCCTCGCCTTATAGCTCTGGCGTTTATCTTTCCACCCCATCAAATTTATCTCCACAATTTGTGTTTTTAATCCCCCTAGAGAAATCATAATCATTTGATAAACGAAAAAAGAGCTTCCATCCCAAAAAGGACGAAAGCTCGCGGTACCACCTTTATTTCTGCCCGAAGGGGGCAGACACTCAATAACCGATAACGGGGTTAGCCGTTTTTGCCTACCCAGAAAATTCCTTCGGCAAAACAACTCAAAAGCTACCTTCTGCATCCTATTTTGAAAAGGGCTTCCAGCCGATGACCCTTTCTCTCTGCCAATGATTTGATGCATACTCCTCTTTTTCACTGTCTTTCGCAGTCTCTATATCACAAGATTTTAGTCAATTTCGCTAAATTTGTCAAGTGCATTTTTTTCAAAACTCCCAAAAAAAAGCTAACTTTTACCGAATTCTAAATATTTTCACTTTTTCATCCCGTTTTCAAAAAACAGTATACATAAAATCCTCGGAATCCCCTCCAAATAATCATTTCAGTTGAATATTTTGGAAATTTGGTGTACTATAAATTTAATATAATGTAATGTTTATGTATCAGAAAGGAAATAAGCATATGATGAATAAATTAGATGCTTTAAAGGACAGCAATGATTTATGGCTTACTATAAAACTGCAATCGCAGCTCTATGCCATCGATAGCACCCTCGTTGAATCCATCTCTGTCTTAGAAGAAAAAATAAGCGTTTTACCCGAAAGCAATGATATAAAACCCGGCATTATTCACTCTAGGGGCAGAGTTATCCCCCTCATAAATCTTAGGGCAGCATTGGGCTTGAAAACTCTAGAAGCAGAGCAAACCGCCTTTGAGGAGATGCTGGAGCAAAGAAAAAACGACCATATCAATTGGGTACATGAAATGGAGCGTTGCCTTCAGAATGAGGAGCCCTTTCGCTTGGCAACAGACCCTCATAAATGCGCTTTCGGCAAATGGTACGATACCTATCAAACAGACAACCAAACCATTGCCTTTCACCTAAGAAAAATTGATGAGCCTCACAAAAAATTGCATCATACGGCTCATTTAGCCTTCGATTGTCCTCGCCAGTGTGACGACTGCGAAAGAGAAAAATGCCTGCGTGAAGAACTCAAGGAAGATGCTAATACATATATGAAAATCGTCGTTGGCCTGCTAGATCAAGCCAAAACAATTTTCCGTGATAACACCAGAACCATGTGTGTCATCGTGCAGGATAAGCAAAATACATTGCTTGGTTTGCTTGTAGATGAAGTTTTGGCGGTAGAGCCTCTATCCCTAAAAAATCTGCCTGCAAGTTGCCTAAGCACCAGTGGGCCTCAGGTTCTTTCCCACATTGGTGAGAAGGAAGGCTCCGCTGCCACACTCCTTGTGTTAGATATGGACGGCATCTTTAGCCTGTAATCTACGCATATCAATTAGCTCATAAAAATAAAAGTTCCCCAATTTTAAAAAGGGAACTTTTTTAATTGTAAAAAAACAGCACAGACTCTTTCTTCAAAAGTCCTGTGCCGCCCATTGTCCTATTCTTTTTGATACCTTGATATATTCAGTAGCAATCCAATCAAAATTGTCAAAAACAGTAACGACGTACCACCATAACTAATAAAGGGTAATGGCTGACCTGTATTAGGGATGGTGTTGGTAACAACGCCGATGTTAATAATGGCCTGAAAGGCAATTACTGAAATAATCCCCGTTGCCATCAGCGTACCATATGTATCCTTGGCGTTCATGGCAACCTTAACGCCACGCCAAATCAAAACTGCAAAAAGAATAATAACCAGTGCCGCGCCAATGATTCCAAGCTCCTCACAGATAATAGCAAAAATAATATCGTTGTGGGATTCTGGAACGAAGGTTTTCTGCCGGCTCTGACCTAACCCTAAGCCAAAAATACCGCCTGACGCCACTGCATAAAGCCCCTGAATGGTCTGAAATCCTTTATTTGTTGGGTCAGACCAAGGATCAAGCCAAACCTTAATACGACTTAGTCGATAAGGGAAAACCACAATAGCAAGTATAGCCGCTGGTATCATACCTGCAGCCGCAACTACGAAATACCAAATTCTTGGACTGCCAATAAATAGCATGGTAAGCCCCATCAACATAATCAGCAATGCCGACGAGAAGTTGGAAATGGCAATCAGTCCAACGGGCAATGCCAAAACCATTAAAGCCTTAAGGAATCCCTTTAAGTTAGCCAATTCCTGCCGATGATCAATAATATAGTGGGATAAATAAAGTACCAATGCCAGCTTAGTAAATTCAGAAGGCTGAAACTGCAACATACCAATTCCCAGCCAACGTTTCTGTCCACCGGCCTCAATCCCGATAAAAGGCAACAGAATCAAGAAGAAGTTAGAAAGCCAATATGCCAATGAGGCAAACCGCCTCCAAAAGTTATACGGAATATTCATGCAAAACACCATGGCCACCGTACCTAAAACTACCCAAATACTCTGGCGTTTTAGGAAATAGAACATATCATAGTCGTACTTTGCACTGGTCATTGTTGTATAATAGCTGGCACTAAAAATCATTACCACACCAAACAACATTAGGGTCAATACCACAAACAGAATCGTAAAGTCGAAGGAATCGGGCTTGATTCGTTTTCTTTTTGCAGTTGTCGCCTTTCTTTGGCTATTACCTCTTCCCATTTCCTCACTCCGTTCATTTGATTTCAATCTTTAAAGCCCTGAGGTTGTGTTTTTTCAAGACCTTGAGGCTCTGCCTCAACCACCGTAAGGGAGTTCATCCCTTAACACTTATTCGTCCTCTAGGCTCTCTTTTACTTCCTAAACAGCAACAAACCAAAAGCCTGTCGCCTTTCTTGGCGGTGGGGGGTCAACCACTTTGCTCCGCTAAGCCGACTTCGTCGTCCGCCTTTCTTGGCGGTGGGGGGTCAACCACTTCGCTCCGCTAAGCCGACTTCGTCGTCCGCCTTTCTTGGCGGTGGGGGCTATTTTTGCTTTGCAAAGTTTCTAACCTGCTCCTTAAACATGTCGCCACGCTGTTCATAATTATCAAACATTCCCCAGCTTGCGCAAGCAGGTGAAAGCAAAACGCAATCCCCTTCTTCAGCCTTTTCTTTGCAAAGGTCTACCGCTTCTTTAAAAGTCTCGCAAATTGAAATATTGTTAAAACCAAATTTCTCTGCCGATTCTTTAATCTGCTGTGCTGTCACCCCAATCAATACAAGGTGTTTCACTCTGCCAGGAAACAATTTCGTCCAATCATCAAAGGATACCCCCTTGTCGTAACCGCCACCAATTAACACAATTGGTTTTCTCATAGCAAGAACGGCACGAATGGATGCATCCGTATTGGTGCCTTTTGAGTCATTATAATAATCTACGCCGTCAACCGTAGTAACATACTCAATTCTGTGTTCAACACCGCTAAATTTTTTCAAAACTTCTCTGATTGTTTCAAGAGGTACCTTTGCAGCAATTGCCATAGCTGCCGCTGCCATCACGTTTTCGTAATTATGAACCCCTAAAATTTGTAACTCATGAATGGAAATCAAATCCTCATTTATACCATTCCAACAAACATGGATCATATCCCCATCCAGATAAATCCCCTCTGTCAGAGGCTCTTTGCTGCTAAAGAAAAATACCTTTGCCTCTGTTTTATCTGCCATTCTACGACAAACCTCGTCGCTATAATTTAAGATGCAAAAATCGCCCTCAACCTGCTTTTCAAATACCCGCTCTTTCATGGCAATATAATTTTCCATGGTTTTATGTCGGTTCAAGTGATCAGGGGAGATATTCAAAACTGCGCTAATATATGGGCTAAAAGTTTTTGCCTTTTCCATCTGGAAACTGCTTATTTCCGCCACTACCCAGTCATCCTTTGTCAATCGCTCAACTTCACCGCTGTAAGAAACGCCAATGTTACCTACCACAGCCGTGTCTGGTTTTACCGCCTGCATAATCTGACCTACCAAAGTTGTAGTGGTGGTTTTCCCGTTGGTCCCTGTTATTGCTGTTACAGGGCAAGGGGTTAAGCTGTATGCCAATTCCACTTCGCTGATTACAGGCACCCCTTCTGCCTCCGCCTTCAAAATAAAAGGAAGGTCACAAGGAATCCCAGGGCTTAACACAACAAAATCCTGATTAGAAACAATTTCATCGGGGTTTGCCCCTAAAAACAGGGAAATGCCCTCATTTTCCAACAAATGAGGCTCTTTGATCTCCTCTCGTTTTTTCATATCTTGCAATGTAACCCTTGCACCAATTTTATTTAAAAGCTTGGCAGCAGAAATGCCACTTTTGGCCATACCGCAAACCAAAACCCTTTTGTCCCTATATTTCAACTTAAATTCCCTCTTTCTCCGGGATCCTAGGCAAAATTTCCCCAAAAACCCTATTAATGTAAGCAAAAATAATGCGTCGCTATTTTCCCAATGTGTGGGCAATATGCCTATTGGCCATAGCCAATCTCAATTTCTCACTGTTTTCACAATGAAAAACCTTCGTTTTTTCTTTAAGCTTCTTCTCCTAAGGCTTTCAAAAGCATCTCAAAATCCAAAAAAGGCTTTGTCATTAACCCCTTGAATCCTAAAACCGTCTTATTGTAATCACCATTAGTAAACAGCGTTCTGCCCCAATAAAAAACGACCCTAAAACTATTTTACAATAACACTTGGTCCTTCATTCCTGCTTTCTAAATGCTTTTTTCAAACCTTAAAAAATATTTTGACATCCCAGGAAGCCAATCAAACAAAGCATAGCTGTTGCTACATAAAAAAGTGTAACTACCTTTGTTTCTCTCCAACCGCATTGTTCCAAATGATGGTGGAAAGGAGCCATTTTAAATAATCTTTTTCCAGCACCAAATTTTTTCTTTGTCAGTTTAAAATAACCAACCTGAAGCATTGTACTGATGGACTCCAAAAGATAAATAAAACCAACAATCAAAATAAAGATGGGCATCTTCAAAATAAAGGCTGTCGCCGCCACAAATCCGCCCAAAGCCAGAGATCCAGTATCACCCATAAATACCTTTGCAGGATAAGAATTAAAAATCAAAAATGCCAATAACCCACCAATGATTGCGCCACAAATAGGGGCAACTGTGCTGCCTGAAGCCCATGCAACAATGGCAAAAAACGCAGCAACAATCAGCGTAACTCCACCAGCCAAACCATCTAAACCATCCGTCAGATTAACACCATTTACTGTTCCTAATACAGCAACAAATAAAAATGGAATAAAAAGAATACCTAAGTCTATGGTTGCTCCGTTTGTAAAAGGAATATACACCTCAGTGCCGATGCCACTTTTGTAAATATACCAGCAAAAACCGCCTGTCACAATCAGCTGAAGCAAAATTTTCTGCATTGCTTTCAGCCCTAAGGAGCGTTTTTTCACAACCTTAATGTAATCATCCAAAAACCCAATGATACCATAGCAAACTGTAACCAATAAAATCACCGTGCCGTCGGTGTTCCCCTTCATAAAAAAGGCAGCCGCAACAGCAAAAGCAATCAAAAAGGCAATACCACCCATAGTTGGCGTGCCTTGCTTTAACAAATGGCTCTGGGGCCCGTCATCCCTAACATTTTGTCCAAATTTTAATCTATGCAGCATAGGAATCATAACTGGACAAAGGATAACCCCCACCACAAACGATATGATAATTGCGTATACTGCCTGTTCCAAAGACCCCACTTTAGTTCACTCCCTGTATTTTTTCTACGGTTTTCTCCAACGCCATACTTCTGGATGCCTTTACCAAAATAGCATCCCCTTTTTTCAGCATTGCCAACCCTTCATCCCAAAATTCTTCTTGATTGTCAAAACGGTGCACCTCTTTCACGCCCCCGTCTTTTGCACCTTGTTCCATTTTCTCACTAAGCCTACCAATGCAGAACAAAAGATCAATGCCTTTTTCTGCTGCATAAGCCCCAACTTCTTCGTGCATCTTGGGTGCATATTCTCCCAGTTCGCCCATAAAGCCTAAAATGGCAACCTTGCGTCCCTCTGCATTTGCAAGTATATCTAATGAAGCCTTCATAGATACGGGGTTTGCATTATAAACGTCATTCAAAACCGTCATTCCGTTGTCAAGCTTCATCACATTCATTCTGTTTTTTGTTGGTACAAAATTTTCAATGCCAGCCTTCATTTCCTCGAGGCTTAAGCCCATTTCAAGGCCCACAGCAACTGCGGATAGGGCATTCAAAACCATATGCTCACCTGGCATAGGAATCACAGCATCGAAAGAGCCTATGGGTGTATGCACACTGCATTTGGTTTTTTCCATGCCCACCAGTTCAAGGTTATCTGCATAAACGTCTTTTTTATTTTCCACGCCAAACCAGCGTAACTTTTGAGGTAACTTTCCATCCAAAGTAATCAACATATCATTGTCAGCGTTCAAAACTGCAACGCCATCCTTTGGCATGAAGTCAAACATTTCACATTTTGCCTGCATAATGCCTTCTCTACTGCCTAAGTATTCGATATGAGCAACCCCCACGTTAGAAATTAGGCCCAATTGAGGTCGAACTACCTCAGCCAAAGCATGAATTTCACCAAAATGATTCATTCCCATTTCAATTACGGCAATCTGATGATGATCCTCCAAACGGAATATGGTCAAAGGCACACCAATGTCATTGTTATAATTGCCTTGAGTCCAAAGCACATCATATTTTTGCCCCAGCACAGAGGCAACCATATCTTTTGTTGTGGTCTTGCCAACACTACCTGTAATTCCAATAAAAGGAATCTGAAATTTATTTCTGTAATGTGCTGCCAGTTTCAACAAAGCTTTCTTCACATCAGGCACCAAAAGCAAAACACTGCCTTTTTTTGGTGCAATCACCTGAGAGGATAAGCAAGCGGCTACGCCTTTTTCAAAACAATCAGCAATAAACTCATGTCCATCTAATCTCTCCCCTTGAATAGCCAAAAACAAACTGTCACTGGTCACCTCTCTAGAGTCTTGTGTGATGTGGGAAATGGTTCTATATACAATATCTTCCAAACCGTCAACTGCAATTACCTGTGCCTCTGTTGCCCGAATAATTTCTCCAATGGTCATATTTT
Source organism: Clostridiales bacterium UBA4139 (assembly GCA_002380805.1). Lineage (GTDB taxonomy): Bacteria > Bacillota > Clostridia > Lachnospirales > Anaerotignaceae > Chakrabartyella. The sequence goes on from DFWH01000019.1 coordinate 102,868, forward strand.
TCATAAGCAATCCTCACCAAAAGCCTTTCGTATTTCTTCCATATCGTCAAAGTGAATGGTACCATCCTTAAAAATCTGATAATTCTCATGGCCTTTGCCAGCGATAATGATTACATCCCCCGCCTTTGCCATTTTAGCTCCATGCAAAATCGCCTCACGTCTGTCAGCAATCTTTTCATAGAGGCAACGGGTTTTCACCACGCCTGCCTCAACCTCACTCAAAATAGTCAGTGGGTTTTCTGTTCTGGGGTTATCAGAGGTAATGATGCAATAATCTGATCCATTGCCAGCGATTTCTCCCATGATAGGGCGTTTCGTTTTGTCTCTGTCCCCACCACAGCCAAAAATAGTGATAATTCTGCCCTTGGCAAACTCTCTGGCAGTTTTTAATATATTGTCCAAACCATCAGGGGTGTGGGCATAATCTACCACAGCCTGAAATCCTTTTTTGCTGCGAACCGCCTGAAAACGTCCAGCAACACCGTGGTTTTCTTCCAAGCCAGCAATGATTTCTTCCATAGGAATCCCCAATAATAGGCAAGCTCCAATGGCACCTAAAGCATTGTATACACTAAATCTGCCAGGTGTACTTAAATGCACATGATATTCTTTTCCTTCCCAAGGCAAGGAAAACTCAGTCCCCTCGGCGGAAATTGTAATACCCTCGGCCCTTAAGTCAGCCTCTTTTTCAACTGCGAATGTCAAAACCTGTCCTTTGGCTCTGTCTTTCATAAATTCGCCGGCAGCATCATCCAAATTTATGATGCTTTTTTGTGCCCGCTCAAACAATTTTCCTTTGGCAAGCTTATAGTTTTCCATTGTTTTGTGATAATCCAAATGGTCTTGGGTTAAGTTTGTAAAAATCCCAATTTCATATTGAATACCATCAACCCTATGCAAATCCAACGAGTGGGAGGAAACCTCCATCACCACATGGGTAACGTCTTCCTTCACCATTGTGTTTAATAATTCCTGCAATTCCTTTGATTCAGGGGTGGTTCTTTCCGTATGCAGAACCTTGTCACCAATACGGTTTTCAATGGTCCCCACAACGCCAACCTTTTTGCCCATGCGGTCCAAAACAGATTTCATCAGGTAAGTGGTTGTGGTCTTGCCGTTTGTTCCCGTTACCCCCACCACCTGCATTTTTTTTGAAGGGTCATCATAATATTGTACTGCCATCAAAGCCAATGCCTCACGGCTGTTTTCCACTTTAATCACAGTAACTTCCGGCCCAATTCCATCGGGCATTTTTTCACAAATCAATGCAGTAGCACCCTGTTTTTCAGCCATAGGTGCAAACTTATGCCCATCAGCCTGAAAACCGCTGACACACACAAAAACATCTCCCTCGGTTACCTTTCGGGAGTCATACTCAATATTCTTCACTTCTTTGGCAGGTTCTCCTTGCAAAACTTCATAAGAAATCCCGTCTAACAGCTTTTTCAATTCCATCGCTGTTTCCTCCTTTGGTTAAAAAAACGATGAACTGCCCTCACCCGTCTCTGGGAAAGCTATTCCCTCGTCAGTTAAAACAAATCGATAAAAATCACTTCATTATTTTACTCATAATAACTGGTAATTACAACACTTTCCTTTTCAAATAGATACATAAACCAAACAAAAATTGAATTTTGTTTTCCCTGTTTCAAAAAAAAGGCTATTTCCGCCTCTTGTTGATCCATGGGAATGTGTCACTTGTTTTCAAAGTCAACCCTTGGATGAATCCTTTTAAAAACTACACACAAAACGTTTCTAAAAACCTGTTTTTATGCCTTGCACATAAATTGTCTCCCCAAAAATATATCTTAGCCCGCAATGGCAAATCTTCTTGTATGTTTAACAATTCTTAAAGACAAAACCAAGTTTTTAGAAACGTTTGATGATGATTGCCTTGTGGCTGTCCCCACCTAGCAAATGCAGTATCTTTTCCCAAAATTACTATGGGAAAAGTATACCACATTTACGCTATACTACCAAATATTTTTACCACTTTAGTCGCTTTTCTTTCAACACAACATTGAAAAACTCGTGTTTTTTTCTGGTTTTTCTAACTAAAATCCCCTTGTATCTTTATCAAATGCCTGCTTCAACCTTATTCCATATAAACAATAACTTCTGTCCCCTTGTTTATCGTCTCACCACCAGGGGGCAATTGTCTTTGCACCGTTTCACCTTCGCCTCGAACACTCACTGCAAGCCCCTCTTTTTGTAGTGTATTTTTGGCCTCCTGCAAAGTCATGCCAATTACCTCAGGCATAACTGCCTGTTCTTTTGTTGCTTCCTCAGCTTCCTTTTCGGTATATACAGGTTCAATCCCCAAATAGGGCAATGTGTTTTTCAACAATTCCTGCATGACAGGCCCAGCAACCGTACCACCATAGTAAACTCCCTGTGGTTCGTCAATCAAAACCAATGCCATAACCTGTGGATTTTCTGCTGGAGCAAAAGACATAAAGGAGGCAATATATTTGCCGCTTCTTCTAGGTAATTTTTCAGATGTAGCAGTCTTTCCCCCAATGCGGTATCCGGGAATATAAGCCTTGTTACCAGTCCCCTGAGAAACTACACTTTCCAAAATCATTTTCATTGTTTCTGAGGTTTTTTCAGAAATAACCTGATTTCCTTTTTCATACTGGAACTCTTCAATTAAATTCCCTTCTTCATCAGCAATACCTTTGGCAAAGTGAGGTGTCACCAAGTACCCTCCATTTACAATGGATGAGGCAGCCCGCAAAAGCTGTAATGGGGTAATCTGGAAGGATTGACCAAAGCTCATCGTAGCCAATTCCACAGGGCCAATGTTATCCAATTTATGAATAATACCCACTGCCTCACCGGCAAGATCAATGCCTGTTTTCTGGTCAAATCCAAATTTTTTCATATAAGTCAAAAATCTCTCTGCCCCCAATCGCTCGCCAACCTCCATAAATACAGGGTTGCATGAGTTTTGAACCCCTTGTACAAAGGTTTCTGCCCCATGGGTTCTTGGGTAACGCCAACATTTAATCCTTCTATCACCGGCAATGTGAAACCCATTGCAGTAAAAGCCACTTTCAGGGGTTACTACGCCTTCTTCTAGCCCTGCTGCCGATGTTACAATTTTAAATGTACTACCAGGTTCATATGTATCGTTAATGGCTGTGTTTCGCCACATGGCATTCAAATAATCATTCTTTTCCTTTTCCGAAAAAGAATCCCAGGTTTGAGCCAAAGTTTCGTCGTTGATAGTGAATGGTTCATTTAAATCAAAAAATGGATAGTTCGCCATGGCATAAATCTCACCGTTTTGTGGATTCAAAACAATAATCAAGCCATGGTCTGCTCCCTTGGTCTCCACCGCTTTGGCAATGGTCTGCTCTGCATATTGTTGCAACACAACGTCAATGGTGGTCACTAAGTTCTTTCCATCCTCTGGAGGAATTCTATCTTGTTTGCTGTCAACCTCGTTCCCTCTCGAATCCGTAAGGGTTAGAATCTTGCCTTGCTTCCCCTCCAATAGGTCATCATACTTTGCCTCAAGGCCTAAAATCCCTTGGTTATCCTTACCAACGAAGCCTACCACCTGTGCTGCCATTTCAGAAAAGGGATACACACGCTTTACGTCCTCATCAACCATAATCCCCGGAACTTCTGCCTTACGGATTTCAGCTGCCAGTTCACTGTCAACCTTGGTTTTAATTCTAACCAAAGCAACATTTTCCTGCACTTTCTTTAAAACCGTTTCATAATCCAGTTCCAGTTTTTCAGCCAAATATGATGCTGTTTTCTCTTTGTCTTTTACCTGCACTGGAATAACGCTGACCGCGTTAACGGTTTCTGTCAACGCAATTCCCTGACCATTCCTGTCCAAAATGCTTCCTCTTTTAGGCATTATCAGCCTATCTCTTGTTTGCTGTTCATAGGCCATTTCCTGCCATTCTTGGGAACGGAAAAGCTCAATATAAATAATTCTGCCAAGCAAAAGTAAGAATCCAAACATCGCTCCCAGCAGAAAGACCAACAGCTTCTTTTTAACCCCTATGGGTGGTCGTTCCATGAAAAACACCCCTGCCTTCTCCATTTATAACAAAATATATGGAAAAAACAGGGCGTGTATGCGTTTATTTAGGTGGGACATGTGTCAAAACAGCAATACGCATATTTCTTGCAACTTGCCAAGCACCTAAAGTTCTTTATTCACAAATTCATTCTCATTCTATTATGCAATCCCACCATAAGGACATCCTTTTGTCCCTCTGGATTAAGGGCAGTTTTCCTCATTAGTCAGCTGGCCTTTTTACCAACCCCCACATATCGGCTTTTAGTTACCTTGTGTATTACTCGCTGTTTCCTCTGCTTTAGGGGTAAGCTTAATTTTCACTTCTCCGCCCTTTTCAACGGAAACACCATATTTCGGATCCTGAGAGGAAACAACCCCATCGGTCTCTCCTTCAAAAACCACTTCAAACCCAGCCTCTGTCAGCGCAGTAGTGGCATCATTATAGGATTTTCCTACCACATTAGGCACAGAGATTTTACCAGAATCCTCAGCAGATTTTTCAACATACAAAATAATTTCGCTACCTTTTTCCACCTTGGTGTTGCCCTTAGGCACCTGATTTGTAATTGTGTTGCCTGTTCCAACCACTTTGTAATTCAATTCCTTTGAATCCAAATCTGTCACAACATTGTATGTTGAGCTACCTACATAATCTGGAACCTCCACGGTTTCTTTGGCAGTCAAAGTCGCTACTTCCTCAGTTCCTTCCGTTGGCTCCAAATTTTTGTATTTGATAATCTTCTCAATCAAAGTCTTTGTCATCGGCGCAGTACTTTGCACCCCATCGGCATAATCCTCTGGTAAATTGATTACTGTCAACACAATATATTTCGGATTCTCTGCGGGGAAATAAGCCATATGGGTCAATGTCCAAAGGTCATCCCTATTTCTTGCACCCTGCTCCGCAGTACCCGTTTTACATCCAATGGAGTATCCGGGAATTTTAATCTTTTTACCTGTACCTCTTTCTACTGTGGCTTTTAATGCAACACGCATATAGTCAGAAGTCTTTGTTGAAATAACCTGTCTAATCACCTGAGGTTTGTTTTCGAAAACCACATCGCCCTTTTGGTCAATCACCTGAGAAACCACATGAGGCTTAACGACATTCCCCCCATTAATCAGGGCGGAAAAGGCAGTAATAATCTGAATAGTTGTACAGTTAAAGGTCTGTCCAAAGGAAATAGTAGCTAATTCCGTAGGGCCAATGGCAGATAAGGAGTGCAATAAGTTTGCTGCATCCACCTCACCGGGCAAATCAATGCCGGTTTTTTGTCCAAAGCCAAATTCCATCTGGTAACGATATAATTTTTCTGCTCCAAGCTTCTGGGCAATCTGGATAATACCCATATTACATGATTGAGCCAAAATTTCTTCCACGTTAATGGTACCGTGGCCACTTCTCAAGTGACATCGAATGGTGGTTCCGCTCACATCCATAGAGCCACTGCAATAAAAAGTGGTTGAGGGTGTTATAACCCCTTCTTCCAACGCAGCTGCTGCCACCAAAGGCTTGTAAATGGATCCTGGTTCATAGGTACTACTTATGGAAAAGGTTTTCCACATGTTATTCAAATACTCCATTTGCTCTTGGCTGCTTTTTGCCTCCCACGCTGTTTTAAAGTCGGCATTTGTTTCCGTCTGCAACGGGATGCCAGGATCATTCAGGTCAAAACTGTTGGATTCGGCCAAAGCCAAAACTTCCCCTGTGTTGGGATCCATAACAATTGCGGCAACATTATCGGAGGGCCATTTAGTAGCAGTCTCAGCCACAACCTCCTCAGCATATTGCTGAATGGTATAGTCAATGGTGGTGATAACCGTATCCCCATCCTGGGCAGGATAGTCTTGATATGTAACCCCATTTCCACCCTCATATAAAATAAAGGAACGCCCAGGTGTTCCTACCATATAATCATTATATTGCCCCTCAACGCCCCAGTGGCTATCCCCTCGGATAAATCCTAACAAATGACACCCCAAGGTGTTCAATGGGTAAGAACGCTTGCTGGTTTGCTCGTAATATATGCCCTTTAGCTTCATTGCCTCCAACTCTTCCTTAAGGGAACGGTCAACCCCCTTCACCAAATATTTCCAGTGGTTTGGTAAGTTGATTTCTCCCGTTGCAGGGTTCACAGTAATGTATTTTTTAAGCGTTGCATAGTCCAACTCAGGAAAATACTGACATAATGTCGTTAGTGTTTTTTCCTGTTCTTCTTCTTTGTTTTCAGCCAAAACCAACGGATCTAGTACAATATTATAAACCGCAGTAGAAATAGCCAAAACCTGCTCATTTCTATCAAGAATACTGCCACGGTTTGCCGCAATTACCGAATCATAGCGGTTAATTTGCTGGTTTTTTGCCGCCGCTTCATATTCCTCACCATGCACAACTTTTAAGTACACGACTCTTCCTAAAAATATAACAAACACTGCCATAAACACAAAAAGAATAAAAGCAAACTTACTCTTTGCTTTTATTCCCATTGTTGATTTTCTCATCATGCATCAATCCTTTTTTACCGATTTGAAAAGCTCAAAAATCCGGAATCTTTTTCTGCTTCTGTTGCGTCAGAGGCATATTGAATGGTATAGCTTTGTTTCGGCACATCTATGTAAACCACCTGATAGGGCTGGGGTTCAGCCATACCCAGTCGATTTGTTGCTTGCTCTTTGATATAATCCAAATCAATTTGCTCTGTTAATTCTGCCGCTAAAATTGCATTGTTGGATTTTAAATCAGCCAACTCACTTTTTTCCCGTCTTAGCTCTACGTTTTCATTGGCAACCCTCACGTGCATCCCCATAAAGGCGATGCTGCCCGCAAAAAGAACCACAATAATGGCGATCAGCTTTAAAGCAGTAATCCTGCTTTCTCTGACTTCGGCTTTGTGTGCCTTTTCCTGGGCAATGCGAGTCCTGTCCTCATCTTCTTCTGTATAATAAGGGGTGTATTCCGGCTGTACGTCATATGCTACGTTTCCATAGGTATAGTAGGAAGAACCTCTGTACGTATTTCCATTTCTGTCGTATCGTTTTGCAGCCATACCAATGCCCCTTTCCGCTTATTTTTTTACTCCTTCCAAAACACGCAACTTGGCACTTCTGGAACGAGGATTTACTTCCAATTCTTCATCGCTTGGTATAATAGGCTTTCTGGTAATCACTTTCCCTGTTCTTTGCTTTGCGCAAACACAAACAGGGAATTGGGGCGGGCAAACACAGGGGTTTTCCTGTTTACGGAAAGCCTCTTTTACGATTCTATCCTCTAATGAATGGAATGTAATAATACAAAGCCTGCCATCCTCATTTAATCTTTGGGCAACGTCATCAATGGCACGTTGCAATACATCTAACTCACCGTTCACTTCAATTCGAATGGCCTGAAAAGTTCTTTTTGCAGGGTGGGGACCGTCTTTTCTTGCCCCTTTTGGCACTGCTTTTTTAATGACCTCAACCAATTCGCCTGTTGTTTCGATGGGTTTATCCTGTCGTTCATTTACAATAAACTGAGCAATTCTTCTTGCCCAACGTTCTTCACCATAGCTAAATATAACTTGATTCAGCTCATCTTCATCATACTCGTTCACTACTTCGTATGCTGAAAATGGCCTTGTTGCATCCATACGCATGTCCAATGGTGCATCATGCTGATAGGAAAATCCACGCTCTGCTTCATCCAGCTGATGGGAAGATACGCCGATGTCCATAAGCATACCATCTATTTTTTCAATCCCCAGGCTATCCAAAACACTGCCGATATTCCCAAAGTTATCATGCACAAACGTAATTTTATCCAAATGCTCTTTCAGCCTTTCCTTTGCTGCCTTATGTGCATTTAAATCCTGATCAATTGCAATTAGCCTACCTGTGGTCAATTTCTTTGCAATCTCAAGGGAATGTCCACCGCCACCCATAGTACCATCCACATAAATCCCGTCAGGCTTAATATTCAAATTTTCGATGCACTCCCAAAGAAGTACGGAAACGTGATGAAATTCCAAAATGGTTACCCTTGGCAGTCTCATAAAAACCATGTTTTTATGGCGCCTTTCCCTTTCTTGTTTACTCCGACGAAAGCCCTTGAGCTTTACCCTTCTTTCATTACTAATGTTTAAAAAACAAGTAAGCCTCTCTCGCCCTTGGCAGATACGCCCTCTGTCTTGTTAAATTCCCAAATTCTCCATCTCAAAAGCCAATTCATTGCTAATAAAGTTTTCTTCGTTGTTATATTCGTTCCAATTTTCCTTGTTCCAAATTTCCACCCTGTTATTCACACCAATGGAAACAACGTCTTTTTTTAGCCCCGCATATTCTCTTAGGTTTGCTGGCAGGTTTATTCTTCCCTGATTATCCAGTTCACATTCAATCGCCCCTGCAAAGAAAAATCGTACAAATTTTCTTGCCCCACTACTCGTTAGGGGGAGCTGCTTTAATTTCTCCTCAAAAATGGCCCATTCACTCTGGGGATATGCGAATAAGCAGTTGTCTAGTCCTTTGGTCACAACAAAATGTTCGCCTAATCCCTCACGAAATTTCGCAGGAACAATTAAGCGTCCTTTAGAATCAATAGAATGTTGAAATTCCCCCAGAAACATTTTGCAGTCACCACCTTTCACCCATCGCCGAAGAAAATGGGTGTTTTTAACCATTCCCTACCACTTTTCCCCACTATTATCCACATTGTAATATATTTAACGCAATAAGACAAGCCCCCAAGCACAAAAAAAATATGATTTTTTTATGAAGAAACCTTGATATTTCAAGGCTTTTATACTAATTTTTGCAATTTGTAGCAACATTCGACAAAAAAGTAGAATCCACCATTCTCCACCACTAGTAAATATTTGCTTAGCTTTATCCACAATCATGCTTTTTTTCTCCACAGGTGCATCCAAAACCCATCTTTTCCACATTAAATTTAATCAAAACTAGCCAACGCTCCACTTTTCTCCCCAGCACACAAAAAAAGCAGATATTGCTTTCGCAATATCTGCTTTTTCATGCCAAATTCTTTTAATCAAAGGAGCACTCTTCTATTTATTATATGCCTTTGCTAGCTTTTCAAAAGATGGCAATGCACTCTCAATGGTTTCTCTAGCCACACAATAGGCAATTCTTGCGTATCCTTTGCAGCGAAAACCACTGCTTGGTGTCATCAGGATGCCAAATTCCTTGGCTTTGTTTACAAATGCAACATCGTCCTCTTCCAACGCCTTTACAAATAAGTAAAAAGCACCTTGAGGCTTGGCACATTCATATCCATAACTGGTTAATGCGTTGTATAAAATCTCTCTGTTCTTATCATAAAAAGCAACATCAGATTTTTCATCACAGCATTTCGCAACCACTAGCTGCTGCAATGCTGGCGCATTTACAAACCCCAGCACACGGTTGGCAACCCCCGCCCCATAAACCACATCCTGAAAATCCTCAACGGTGGAGGGAATGGTCAAGTATCCAATACGATCTCCGGGCAAAGAGAGGGATTTTGAAAAAGAATATGCCACAATAGTGTTTCCATAAATTTTAGGTATGTACGGAACCGTCACCCCATCAAACACCAATTCCCTGTAAGGCTCGTCGGAAATCAAATAGATAGAAGTTCCTATTTCCTTTTCTTTTTTCCTTAATATTTCAGCCACTTCCTGAAGAATTTCCTCTCCATATACCACACCCGTAGGGTTGTTTGGATTGTTGATGATAATTGCCTTTGTCTTTGGTGAAATGGCATCTTCCAACTTTTTGGGGTCAGGCAAAAAAGTAGGGATGTTTGGTTCAATAGCAATCAGCTTGCCGCCAGCATTGGCAACATAGGCATCATACTCCCCAAAATAGGGGGCAAAGGTTAAAACCTCATCCCCTTCGTCCAGCAGAACCTTCATAATTACATTTAACCCACCAGCCGCTCCAGTGGTCATAACAATGTTTTCCCCTGTATATTCCTCTTGGAATCGACGGTTTAAGCTTTCTGCAATAGCACTGCGTACAGATGGAATCCCAGCCCCGTCCGTATAACTATGGATAGCCAAAGAGTCCATGTTTTCCAAAATCTCCATGGCTGTTTTGTTCACAGAAAGGGGTGCCTTCACATTGGGATTTCCAATGCCAAAGTCAAAAACATTCTCATCCCCCAAAATCTGGCGCATACGTTTTCCCTCGGTAAATAACGCACTAATGGCGGCACTTTTTTCCACCAAAACCTTCATATTTTTAGAAATCATGGTTCACTCCCCTTTTCTGTCGTATTTTTCCACCAAAAACTCCATGCCTTCTTTGTAGCCCAAAAAACCCTTGCCCATAATGGTCTTTACGCAAGCCATTCCTGCATAAGAAATCTGGCGAAAGTCTTCTCTTTGGCTAACATCAGAAAGATGTACTTCCACCGCAGGTAAACTCACCCCTTTCAGTGCATCCAAAATTGCCACACTTGTATGAGTATAGGCAGCGGGGTTAATCACAATTCCCTCTGTGCCATCAAAGTAAGCCTGTTGAATACGGTCTACCAATCCCCCCTCGTGGTTGGATTGATAAACCTCTACTTCAATTTTGTTTTCCTTTGCAGTCTCCTTAATTAAATTTAGCAAATCCTCATAAGTCTCACTGCCATAAATACTTTTTTCCCGAATCCCAAGCATATTTAAATTCGGTCCATTCAGAACCAGTATCTTCATTTTTTATCGCCCCTTACATTTCGGAGTAGCATCCCAAGAAGGATAATTTTTCAGCAGATAATTCCATATCCTTCAGCAGTGTTAACACATGAGGAGAGAATACGGAGCCATCCAAATCGAAATAGAAACGGAATTCGAAGTCCTTGCCAGGAATAGGGCGGCTTTCCAGCTTGCAAAGGTTTAAGCCGTGACAAGCAACCTTGCCAATCATTTCATGCAAGGAACCCGGTCTGTGTTCCAAAGAAAGCATCAAGCTGATTTTGTTTGCCCCTGCATAAATTTCCATGTTTTTTGCGATGCAGATGAAACGAGTGTAGTTGTTCTGATTGTTTTGCACATCCTCCTGCAAAATATCCAAACCATACAACTTAGCACACTCAGGAGAGGATAAAGCCGCAATGTCAGTACGTTCACATTCCGCAACATATTTTGCCGCAGTTGCTGTGTTTTCGAAAACAGTAATCTTCACGTTAGGCAAAGATTTCAAAAATTCACTGCATTGCTGTAATGCCTGATCATGGGAAATGATTTCTGTAATCTGGGATAATTTTGCACCTTTTTTAGCCACTAACGCATGATTAATATGTAGCTTCAAGCTCTTTACCACATAAAATTTGTGGCGAACCATCAAGTCATAAACCTCTGTTACAGACCCAGCGGAGCTGTTTTCGATGGGCAGCACGCCGTACTGGCAAAGGCCCATTTCCACTGCATTGAATACACTTTCAAAGCTGTTGAAAAACATGGTGTTCGGCATTGCGAAAAGCTTGCCACAAGCTCTTTCTGCATAAGAACCCTCAACACCCTGGCAAGCAACAATTGCTTTTCTGGGGAACTCCATTTTGGGATCACTGATGTTTGCAAGAATCTGCTGGGACAAAGCTGTTTCTTTTGTCAATAATCCAGCCTGATAGCTTTTGCTTACTTCAAACATAGTATGATAAAGGGTGTTTGCATATAGTTCAAATTCTTCTCCCGCCTGCTCCATCACACGCTGTAATACTGCGGTTTCTCTTTTCTGGTCTAACACAGGCATATTTTTTTCTGCTTTTTCCCCTGCAATCTGGGCTGCTGTCTGCATACGTTCCACAAACAGCTTTACAATCTCGTCATCAACCTCATTAATTCTATTTCTCAAAGCTTCTAATTCCATCTTTCGTTCCTCCTCATATTCAATCATTGCTTATTCCCCTTGTTTGCATAATTATCAATTATTTAATGAATAAATACCGTGTTCCAAATCATTTTCCCATAGGCTTTGACCCTGCTATTTCAAAGGAAAGGCTTCCCTTACCCTCTGTATTTTAGTGTCAAATAACCCCTATCTTCCCTTTATTTCATATAAATCCAAAATGGCAATGGCCATTGCCGCCTCCACACAAGGCACAGCCCTGGGCACAATGCAAGGATCATGGCGACCCGTCACGCTTAACGTTGCATTTTCACCTTTTTTCAGGCTAACTGTGTCCTGATTTTTGCTAATAGAGGGGGTAGGCTTAAAGGCAGTGCGAATCACCAAAGGCATACCGCTGGAAATCCCGCCCAAACTACCACCATGATGGTTTGTTTTCGTTTTAATTTGTCCCGTTTCTTCTATATAAAAGCTGTCGTTGTTTTCAGAGCCAAAAAGCTCACAAACACCAAAACCCTCTCCAAATTCCACACCCTTTACTGCTGGAATGGCAAATAATATGGATGAAAGCTTGCTTTCCAATCCATCAAACATTGGCTCACCAATCCCCACAGGCAACCCAATGGCAACACTCTCAATAACGCCACCAACGGAATCTCCCTGTTCTCTTGCCTTTTGAATGATGTCCTTCATTTCCCCTCCAGCCTGTTCATCCATGGTAGGAAATTCTTTTGCAATGATTTCTGCTAATTCTTCTTTTGTAATTTCAGCGGCATCAAAGCTCTTATCTTTTCCCTGATGGATAGATAAAATATGTGCCCCTATATGAATCCCTCTGCGTTCCAAAATTTGAATACAAACTGCACCTGCAAAGCAAAGGGGAGCCGTAAGCCGACCAGAAAAATGTCCGCCGCCTCGGTGATCCTGAAATCCACCATACTTAACCTCAGCCGTAAAATCTGCGTGACCTGGTCTGGGCATATCTTTAAGCTGATCATAATCTTTGGAACGGGTATTGGTGTTTTCTATCATTGCGCAAATGGGTGCGCCACAAGTTCTGCCTTGAAATAATCCAGAAACAACCCGAACCTGATCCCCCTCTTTTCTGGGGGTGGAGTAGGCATTTTTTCCAGGGGCTCTTCGATCCAAAAATCTCTGGGCTGCCTCAAGGTCAATTTCCTCTCCAACGGGTAACCCATCAATCACAACACCGATTGCATCTGAATGGGATTGCCCAAAAATACTAATTTTAACTTTATCCCCAAAATTAGAAGACATCTGCCACACCTCCTAATCTGGTAAACTCTGCGAAAAATGTTGGGTAGGATTTGGAAACAGCCTCAGCTCGTTCAATCACAGCCTCTGCACCCAAAGCCGCCGCTGCAACAGCAAGGGCCATAACGATTCTGTGGTCATCATAGGAATCCAAAATAACCTCACCCACGGGGGGTACATTTCCGCCTTCAATCAAAATTCCCTCAGCCTGCTCTGTTACCTTCACTCCGAGCTTTTGCAAGCCCTCAGCCATGGCCTTTAGACGGTCGCTTTCCTTGATGCGTAATCTGCCTGCATTGTAAATCAAGGTTTCACCCTTTGCCAATGCACCTGCAGTACAAAGGATGGGCACCAAATCAGGAATCTGTGCGGCATCAATGGAAATGCCTTTTAATTCTCCTCTAGAAACAAGAACTCCATCTTTTTCCCACTCTACCTTTGCACCAAATTGTTCCATTAAGCTAACAATTTCCTTGTCACCCTGACAAGAATCTTTGCGTAAACCAGTGCAGGTGATTTCTCCACCAACACCGCCGGCAACAACCCAAAATGCTGCCCCGGACCAATCCCCCTCAGCGGAAATTTCTTTGGGAGAATGGTAGGTTTGCCCGCCTTTTATGGCGAATCCCCAATCTTGTTCTTGAATCTCAATGCCGTAGGCAGCCAAGGTTTCCAATGTCATATCAATGTATCCTCTGGACTCAATATTTGTAGAAAGACGAATCTCACTGTCGCCATCAACAAGGGGTAACGCAAACAAAAGGCCGGTGATAAATTGCGAACTAATATTTCCAGGCAAAGTGTAAATACCGCCTGTAATTCCCCCACTCATTTCAAGGGGCAAAGCATTTTCCCTCACTTGACAACCATATTTTCTAAGTTCATCTAACAAAACACCAATAGGTCTTTCGGGCAGTCTGCCTTGTCCCTCCACAATGGCATGCTTCCCTAAAGCCGCCACGATGGGTAATAAAAATCTTAATGTAGAGCCACTTTCCACACAATCCAAAACAACATCTTTGGTCTCTGCTTCCCAAAGGGGTGTAACCTCAACCATGCCGCCCCCTTTAACGATTTTGCAGCCTAATGCCTCAAGGCAATTCTTAGTTGCTTCTATGTCGTTGGACCATCCTTCCACCGAGATCTTCGTTGGAATATCGGCTAACGCCGCCGCAATCAGCAATCGATGGGCGTGCGATTTGGAAGAAATCACCTTTACACTTCCCTTAAGGGTACTTTTTCCTATTTTTATATTCATTCGTCTCACCTGCTTTTCATAGCCTCCGCCACCAGTTGTTCTATTTCCCCAACGGGAACCTTCTGTATGCGACATTCACCAATTTTTTCTGGAAACACAAAGCTAATTGTACCCCCTCTGCGTTTTTTATCCATCAATGTTCCTTGGGCAATATCTTGTATAGAATACTCCGTTTTTGTGGGCAGCCCATTCTTCACCAATGCCTTACGAATTCTTTCGCTTATGCCCTTTTCTGCAATACCTTTTTCCTCTGCCGCGTTGGCAATTAGGCATAAACCAATGGAAACTGCATGGCCATGGGAGATGGAAAATTGACTCAACTTTTCTATGGAATGTCCTAAAGTATGACCAAGGTTCAACAATTGTCTCTCCCCATTGTCAAACTCGTCACGCATCACAATATCTCGCTTCATAGAAACACAAATCTCTATAATTTCTTCCAAATCCTGAATAAACTCCAGAGATTCTACTTTTTCAAACAATTTCTCATTGCCAATAATGCCATATTTCAATGTCTCTGCAATGCCATCGGCAAAAGTCTCTTTAGGAAGGGTCAGCATTGCATTGGTGTCGCAAAGCACCAGTTTCGGCTGATAAAATGCTCCTGCCATGTTCTTTCCCGCCTTCAAGTCGATAGCTGTTTTCCCCCCAACAGAAGAATCCACTGCCGCCAAAAAAGTAGTGGGAATCTGCACAAAATTTATTCCCCTTTGATAAACCGCCGCTGCAAAGCCAGCCATATCCCCAACAACACCACCACCCAAGGCAATAATTATATCCTGCCTTGTCATTTCCTCCTCGGCAAGAAATTCCAAAATATCACCTAATGTGCCGATATGTTTGGAGCCTTCCCCCTGAGGAAAAACAAATTTGCATATAGAAAAACCTGCCTCTATCAAAGAATGAGCTACTGTTGCCGAAAATAAAGTATCTACCTTATTATCCGTAATAATTGCCGCCTTGCAAGGAGTTACCCTTTTGGCTACTTCTTTGCCAACTTGACTAAGTAACCCCTTGTCAATTAAAATATCGTATTCTGTTGATGTTCGTACCTTTACTGTTCTCATAGGCAACCTCATTCGAATTCTTTTACTTCATCAATTGCAAGGCGTTTTTCCTTGCCTTCTTTTAACATAGCCTTGAGCTTTTCTTCATCCTTTTGTCTAATCACCTTGCTATATCCCTGTAATCGTGTAATCAAGCTATCAATTTCATCTGCAAGGTAATCGCTATTGTCCAAAAACAGTTCGGTCCACATGTTTTCATTTAACTTTGCTACACGGGTCATGTCATGAAAACTTCCTGCCGAAAAGCCCTTAAATTTAGGGGATAATTCACTCTTAATATACGCGCTGGAAACAACGTGAGCCAGCTGAGAAGTGTAAGCAATCATCTGGTCATGCTCTGCATCAGTGGCCACCTGCATTCTGGCAAACCCAAGGCTTTTGAAGAAAAAGCTTAGCTCGTTCATTGGTGCAATGTCTGTCCCTGTGTATGGGGTCAAAATCATTGTTGCACCTTCAAACAGATGGGGCGTTGAATATGTAAACCCACTCCGCTCAATCCCTGCCATGGGATGGGCACCACAGAAAGTAAATCCATTTTCTTCCGCCAATGCCTGCAAAGGCTGACAAACAACACGCTTTATGCCTGCACAGTCAACAACCATAGCTCCCTTTTTAAATTTAGAAGCAAACTTTTTCACATAGTCCACAGTTGCCCCAGGATACAATGCAATCAATACCATATCACACTCTGATGGATCCCCGCCCTCCAAAACATCATGCACTGCCTCTGCTAACTTTACACTAAAACAGATTGTTTCTGACTGATCCCAACCAAAAACCGTATGCTCTGTCTTTTGTTTTATCGCCTTGGCCATAGAACCACCAATCAGCCCCAAACCAATAACTCCAATCTTCATATGCTCACCTCATTCTCCCTGACTAATTTTATGTAAAGTTGGTTTTCCTCTCTATTCCCGAGGAAATACCCAACTTTATGTTCATTTTTCAGCTAATTTTCATTAATTGTCAAATTTGCAAGCGTAAGGCTTTAATTGGAAAACAGCCTTAGCTACATCATCAAATGCTTCTGGTGTCAATGACTGTGCACCGTCACATAATGCATGGGCCGGATCGT
Source organism: Clostridiales bacterium UBA4139 (assembly GCA_002380805.1). Taxonomy (GTDB): domain Bacteria; phylum Bacillota; class Clostridia; order Lachnospirales; family Anaerotignaceae; genus Chakrabartyella. The sequence goes on from DFWH01000019.1 coordinate 119,391, forward strand.
TGTGAACCTCAATCATCAAGCCATCTGCGCCTGCTGCGGTTGCTGCCATTGCCATAGGTTTTACCATGTATGAGTATCCCAAAGCATGGCTAGGGTCGATTACAACGGGCAAATGTGTCAACTTCTTAAGCACAGGAATAATAGAAAGATCTAATGTATTTCTTGTTCTTGTTTCGAAAGTACGAATACCTCTTTCACAAAGAATTACGTTTTCATTGCCACCTGCCATGATGTATTCTGCACTCATCAACAGCTCATCAATGGTGTTTGCCAAACCTCTTTTTAACAAAATCACCTTGTCAGTTTTACCCAACTCCTTCAGCAGTTCGAAGTTCTGCATGTTTCTAGCACCAACCTGAATTACGTCAACTGGGTCAAATAAAGGCAGATGTGTAATGTTCATAATTTCAGAAACAATGGGCAACCCTGTTTGTTTTTTTGCCTCACATAAAAGGTCGATGCCTTCACCATGTAAACCCTGGAAAGCGTAAGGAGAAGTACGAGGCTTGAACGCACCGCCACGCAGCATACCTGCTCCTGATTTTTTAACGCATTCCGCGACGTAGCAAACCTGCTCCCTAGACTCAACTGAGCAAGGCCCAGCAATAATCTGGAATTCGCCACCGCCAATTTTTACACCATTAACATCGACCACTAATCTTTCATGATGGAATTTTTTGTTTGCATTCTTGAAAGGCTCTTGAATTCTTTGAACATTCTCAACGATATCCAATGAACGAACCAAATCCATGTCTACGCCCGAAGTATCCCCAACCAAACCGACGATGGTATGGTTCACGCCGACAGACATATGTGTATCAATACCCATACTCTTCAACCACGCTTTTAAATTTTCAATTTGTTCTTCCTTTGTTCCATTTTTCAATACTACGATCATATTATTATCCTCCTTATTGTGCCCAAATATTTTCTCATCTGAAAGATATTTTGTAAAAAATTGAATCAATACATACATCTTTGCTTTTTCTATAAAAAAAGAAAGACTCCGCAGCGAATTTCACTGCGAAGTCTCTATAAGCCTTCATTTAAGAAAAAACCATCAAAACAAACCGTCTCTTCTCACAGTAAAATTCACTTTGAATCTCTGAAAACACGGTAAAAGTAAAAGTATGTAGTTGCAGCAAATTTAATCTGATTCATATTCGCAACCTCTTTCACAATTATTTTGGTATTTGGTTATTTTTTACCATACTACCACAAAGACATATGTCTGTAAACCCCTAAATTTTAAAACTATTGTAAAATTTAAGTAAGTTTGTACAACAAAAACTTCTAAAGTCTGAAATTTAAACCATGATACAAAAAAATCACTTTGGGTATTATCCAAAGTGATTTTTAATAAAGCGTAAGTTTTTCCCCATTTCTTACAAAATATCACAATTTGTGAGTATAGTCAAACTAAAATTAGTAATATGACAATAATTTAATGCAAATTTTTACTTCCCTCACGTACATATTCTTATTTAACCCCAGTTCTTTTCTTTTTATTTACTCTTAAAAAGTTTCTCTGTGTAAAAAGTAACAAATTAAACAATTTGTATCAGCTAGCAAATTTAACAAATCATTTTTTAAATCTTAATAAGAGAATCATTCAAGAATTTTTGCGTATCATACTCTTTCATGTATCTCCTCCCTTTGAAGCGTATGTTCATTACTTGATTCTATATAAATCCTGCAACAATATACAAATTGCAAGTATAAGGGCGTATTCCGGAATGTCCAACCCAGAGGCATTATAGCATACATTCGTATAAAGAAAGTGTAAAGAAAGCATAAAGAAAACATAAAGACTCCTTTAACAAATGGCGCTAAAATAATTCTAACATAAGCTTGGAATCTAACTTTATCTTAGCAAAATCAACATCGCCAACAAATTCCTACAACTTCTTTCTACCAAACTCCAATCAATTACTAAAAATTCTCCAAAATTTGAGTCGATAAAATTCAACGTCTGGGACACAATAATAAAAAAATAAGGAGGAATCGTTATGGAGCTTTCCCTTGATAAAAACGAACTATCTCAGGCCTTGGCTAAAAATACGTTAGACGATATTCCTTCGCCTAACTCAAACGCCAAAAAAATTACTGGATTAATAAAACAAGGTGGCAAAGTTACAGGCTATCAACTTTCCGATAATACAATAATACAGAAAGAAGAAGCTATTGCTTTGGCTCGTCAAGGCGGTATTTTGGGAGTCGGCATTGCCCATCGTGGCGAAACCGAATACCTAAAATCAATTCCCGATGGCACAGAAAATAATAACCTTTCCAATCTGCCAACGGTATCTCCCGATGAAATCGGGCATTAAAACATGACAGAAATCGTGTAATCAAAACTTCCCCTGACTTGATTTTTTTAATTTAGTCAAACAAAAAATTTTCTACCCATATTCATTTTTGCAATCTCAGCCTTATCTTGCTGTATAAAAAGAGACATCCTTAGGGATGTCTTTTTCGTTTTAAACTCAGGGGTAAATCCCCTTTTACCCTATTATTATCTTTTCATTGATAATAAAAAATCCCCTTCCCTTTCAGTTTATTTGGAAAAAAGCTAACACGTTCTATGAAAATAATTCTTGACAGAATAAAATTTAGATGTTATATTATGGAAAATTTATCTATGGTGGTGAATACTCAATGAACTATATTTCTACAAAATCTTTCACATGGCGTTGGTGGAGCTCTGTTATTTCAAACAGGGTCACTTTGTCGTGCAGAGGATTTCAGGAATATAGTTTTCAATATAGCTCGTTTTAAAGCATCCTGTTTTAGAACGCAAAAAGACTTTTATTGAAACCTTACATCCCCCTCGGCTTACGCAAGTGAGCCTAGGGGGATTTTTTTATTTATTTTACAGGAGGAATGAAAAATGTATACACCAACGCTAGAGCAAGTATCAAATCTTGCACCCCATTATAACTTTATCCCCATATCCTACCAAATGCCCTCAGACATGTTCTCCCCCATTGGGGTGCTAAAGGCACTAAAAAACATATCTACCCACTGCTTTTTGCTAGAGAGTGTTGAAAATTCAAAAATGTGGGGTCGTTACACCTTCCTCGGGTTTGATCCCCTTATGGAAATCACCTGCAACCATGGGGAAATACATGTCAAAAAGGACTCGTCCCAGGAGATCATTCAAGGCAATCCCAATGCTTACCTAAAATCTTTTATGAACCAATATAAATCACCTACCATGGATGGGTTACCGCCTTTTACCGGAGGTTTGGTTGGTTATTTCAGTTACGACTACATCAAGTATAGCGAGCCTTCCCTGCATTTGGATGCCAAAGACGAGGAAAATTTCAACGATATCGATCTTATGCTGTTCCATAAACTCATTGTTTTTGATAACTTGTTGCAACGTTTATATCTGATTATCAATATAAACCCCGAAAGCCTTCCAAAAAACTATAATACTGCAATTTCCCAGTTGGAAGAAATGAAAAATTATCTTCTTTCCAAGCCAGCCCCAACAGAATGGGAGGGCACTTTAAAATCAGAATTGAAACCACTTTTTAATCGTCAGCAGTATTGCCAAATGGTGGAAAGGGGAAAAAAACATATTTACGAGGGAGATATCTTTCAAGTAGTTCTTTCCAACCGCTTGGAGGCAGAATTCGAAGGCAGCCTCTTAAATACCTACCGCACCCTGCGTTCTACAAACCCTTCTCCCTATATGTTCTACTTTGGCAGCGACAAAATGGAAATGGCAGGAGCCTCCCCCGAAACTCTGGTTAAACTGGAAAATGGAACCCTGCATACCTTCCCGCTGGCAGGAACCAGAAAAAGAGGTGAAACATTTGAGGAAGATTCAGCCTTAGAAAAAGAATTGCTAGCTGATGAAAAAGAGCTAGCTGAACATAACATGCTGGTAGACTTGGGACGAAACGACTTAGGCAAAATCAGCAAATTCGGTAGTGTCACCGTTGAAAATTATCAATCTATTTTACGCTTCTCCCATGTTATGCATATTGGATCAACCATAAAAAGCGAAATCAGAGAAGGTCTTACTGCCATAGATGCCATCGAAGCTGTCCTCCCTGCGGGCACTCTTTCCGGCGCACCTAAAATTCGTGCATGCCAAATCATCAATACTTTGGAAAATAACAAAAGGGGCGTTTATGGAGGTGCCATTGGCTATCTGGATTTTAGAGGAAATATGGATACTTGCATCGCCATTCGCCTCTGCTTTCAAAAAAACGGAAAAATATTTGTCCGCTCCGGTGCAGGCATTGTAGCCGATAGCATCGCTGAAAAAGAATATGAAGAATGTATCAACAAAGCAAAGGCGGTTGTTGTAGCCCTCAAACAATCACAAGGAGGTTTCTAAATGACTTTACTCATCGATAATTATGATAGCTTTTCCTACAATCTCTATCAGCTAATCGGGAGCATCTCCCCCGAAGTCAAAGTAATCCGAAATGATGAAATGACTGTGGCGGAAATCAAAACATTGGCGCCCACCCACATCGTTCTTTCCCCCGGCCCCGGAAACCCAACAGATGCAGGTGTCTGTATACAAGTGGTAAAAGAATTGGGAAGTCAAATCCCCATTCTTGGCGTCTGCCTGGGCCATCAAGCAATCTTTCAGGCTTTTGGCGGTATCGTTTCCCATGCGGAACAGATAATGCACGGAAAACAGTCTAAGGCACTCCTCAATATCAATTGCACACTTTTTAAAAATATGCCTGGCATCATCCAAGTAGCAAGGTATCATTCCCTTTCGGGAAAAAAAGAAACACTGCCCCCTGCCCTTTCTATCACCGCCAACACCATCGACGGGGAAATCATGGCTGTGGCTCACAAGGAATACCCCATTTATGGTGTACAATTTCACCCCGAATCCATCTTGACTGACAATGGAAAAACAATTATTAAAAATTTTTTGGAGGTAGTGACAAATGATTGAAGAAGCAATTATCAAATTATCCAAAAAGCAGGACCTCACCTATACCGAAGCATACTCCGTCATGGATGAAATCATGTTGGGAAAAGCAAGTAATGTTCAGATCTCCGCCTACCTTACCGCCCTATCTCTAAAAGGCGAAACCATTGAGGAAATCACTGCCTCCGCAGCAGGCATGAGAAATCATTGTATTAAACTGCTCCACGAGGAGGATGCTCTTGAAATCGTTGGCACAGGTGGAGATCATTCAAATAGCTTCAATATTTCCACAACCTCGGCAATTATTGTTTCGGCAGCGGGCATCCCCGTTGCAAAGCATGGTAACCGCTCCGCCTCCAGCAAATGTGGTGCCGCAGATGTTCTGGAGGCATTGGGTGTGAACATTTCCATCCCCGCCGAGGCAAGTGCAAAACTTTTAAAAGAGATTGGGCTGTGCTTTATGTTCGCTCAAAACTACCATATTGCCATGAAATATGTAGCACCCATCCGCAAAGAGCTGAGTATCCGCACTGTTTTCAATATTTTAGGTCCCCTCTGTAACCCTGCCGGTGCAACTATGCAGCTTTTAGGTGTTTATGAGGAGGCTCTGGTAGAGCCTATCGCTAAGGTTCTTTGTAAGTTGGGTGTAAAAAATGCCATGGTGGTCTTTGGGCTAGATGGACTAGATGAAATCTCTCTTTCCGCTCCTACTTCTGTCTGTGAGGTTAAAAATGGTTGGGTAAAGTCGTACCAAATCACCCCCGAACAGTTTGGATTCACCCGCTGCAATAAATCCGACTTGGTTGGAGGAAATGCCACCCAGAACGCCCTAATCATCAAAGAAATTCTTCAAGGCAAAAAAGGGGCACAACGTGATGCTGTTGTCCTAAATTCCGCCGCCGCCTTATACGTGGCTAAAAATATCCCCTTTGAGGATGCCATCAAAGAGGTGGAAGAACTTATTGATAGCGGAAAAGCCATGGAACAACTAGAAAAATTTATCCGATTGTCAAATGAGGTGAAATAATGTTTCTTGAAAAAATACTTGAATCAACACAAAAAAGGGTAGATTCCATAAAATCACAGTTTGATTTTCCCTTCCAAAAAGCTCTGGAACAAGAGGGAATTTCCTTTATTTGCGAAATAAAAAAAGCCTCTCCCTCAAAGGGTCTAATTGCTCAAGAGTTTCCCTACCTCAACATTTCAAGGGACTATGAGCAGGCTAGTGCCGCCGCAATTTCTGTCCTTACGGAGCCCCAATTTTTCAACGGTAGCCCCCAATATCTAAAAGAAATTAGTGCCTCGACAAAAATCCCAACCTTGTGTAAAGATTTCATCATCGATGCCTACCAAATTTATGAGGCCAAAATCTTGGGGGCATCTGCCGTGCTGTTGATTGCAGAAATTTTAGAGGAGGAAAAACTTAAAACCTTTCTCCAGTTGGCAGAAAGCCTGGGAATGTCTGCTTTGGTGGAAAGCCATAGCCTGCCTCAACTGAAAAAATCCCTCCGTTGTGGGGCAAAAATTGTTGGAGTAAATAATCGTAACCTAGAAACCTTTGAGGTAGATATCAAAACCGCCCTAACCCTTCGGGAATATGTTCCATCAAATATCCTTTTTGTCGCCGAAAGTGGCATCCAAACCCCTGAGCATATTAAGCTGCTTTCCGATTCTGGCATAGATGGGGTACTCATTGGTGAAACCTTCATGAGGGCAAATGATAAAATCGAAATGATGTCAAAACTAAGGAGCCTACTATGAAAATCAAAATTTGCGGCATATTTCGCCCCGAGGATATTATTTTTGTAAATGAATCGTTGCCTGATTACATTGGCTTTGTCTTTGCAAAAAGTAAGCGTCAGGTGTCCTTCCTTCAAGCAAAAGCATTAAAAGCAAAGTTGAATTGCCAAATTCAAGCCGTTGGCGTGTTTGTCGATGAGGATTTGGTAGTTGTGCAAAAAGCCATTGATGAAAAAATAATAGACATCGTTCAACTCCATGGTAACGAAACTGATGACTACATAGAAAAAATAAAAGCCCCTGTCATAAAGGCTCATCGGATGGGCGATAAAATTTCAGAAAAGGCAGATTTTCTATTATTTGATGCAGCCATTGCTGGCAGTGGTCAAACTTTCGATTGGACACAAATCCCCAAAACTGAAAAACCTTTTTTCATCGCTGGTGGGATTGATATTCATAATGTAAATCAGGCAAAGCTTTTTCACCCCTTTGGTATTGATATCTCAAGTGGAGTAGAAACAGAGGGCATCAAGGATAAAAATAAAATAAAAGAAATAGTTAGGAGTGTTAGAAATGTCAAAAGGTAGATTCGGAATTCACGGCGGACAATATATCCCCGAAACATTAATGAATGAAATCATCCATTTGGAACAGCAATATGAGTTTTATAAAAACGACAAAGCATTTCAGCAAGAACTGCAATATCTTCTGAACAATTATGCAGGTAGACCATCCCACCTCTATTATGCTGAAAAAATGACCAAAGACTTAGGCGGAGCAAAAATTTATTTAAAGCGAGAAGATTTAAATCATACCGGTTCCCACAAAATCAATAATGTGTTAGGCCAAGTTCTCCTGGCCAAAAAAATGGGCAAAACCAGAGTCATTGCCGAAACAGGTGCGGGTCAGCATGGCGTTGCAACAGCCACAGCAGCAGCCCTGCTTGGTTTGGAATGTGAAGTCTTTATGGGCAAAGAGGATACTGAAAGGCAAGCACTAAATGTGTTTCGAATGGAACTTCTAGGTGCAAAGGTTCATGCCGTTACTAGCGGAACCCAAACCCTAAAAGATGCAGTTAACGAGACTATGCGAGAATGGACATCTAGGATTTATGATACCCATTATGTTTTAGGCTCTGTTATGGGGCCTCACCCATTCCCCACCATCGTGCGAGATTTCCAAAGTGTCATCAGTCAGGAGGCAAGAACACAAATTTTAAATGCAGAGGGAAAACTCCCCGATATGGTAGTTGCATGTGTGGGGGGTGGAAGTAATGCTATGGGCATGTTTTATCACTTTATCCCCGACTCTTCCGTAAAATTGGTGGGTTGTGAGGCTGCTGGCTATGGAGTAAATACAGATAAAAATGCGGCAACCATTGCCAATGGTACCCTAGGCGTATTCCATGGTATGAAATCCTATTTCTGTCAAGACGAATGTGGGCAAATCGCCCCCGTTTATTCCATCTCCGCTGGTCTGGACTATCCAGGAATTGGCCCCGAACATGCAAATCTTCATGACACAGGACGGGCAACTTATGTCCCCATCACCGATGATGAAGCCATCGATGCCTTTGAATATCTTTCCAAAATAGAGGGGATTATTCCGGCCATCGAGTCCGCTCATGCCGTTGCCTATGTAAAAAAAGTTGCGCCAACCATGGCTAAGGATAGCATTATCATCATCTGTATTTCAGGTAGAGGAGATAAAGACGTAGCAGCAATTGCAAGGCATAAGGGGGTAGATATTCATGAATAATATTGAAAGTGCATTTCAAAACGGTAACGCTTTTATCGGATTTTTAACTGCCGGAGACCCAAACCTCGAAAAAACAGAACAATACATCCTAGCCTTGGAGCAAGCCGGAGCAGACCTAATCGAAATTGGCATCCCCTTTTCAGACCCCATCGCCGAGGGTAAAGTCATCGAACGTGCAAATATTAGGGCTTTAAATGCTGGAACTACCACCGATAAGGTGTTTGACATGGTGAAACGGGTTCGCAAAAAAACCAAAATCCCCTTGGTTTTCCTCACCTATCTAAACCCCGTATTTTGTTATGGTTATGATAATTTCTTCAAAAAATGCAACGCTGTTGGCATTGACGGTATCATCATTCCTGATCTGCCCTTTGAAGAAAAGAATGAAGTTCTCCCTTTTGCCGAAGAACAGGATGTAGCTCTGATTTCATTAATTTCACCAACCTCGGAAGATAGAATTTCTATGATTGCCAAGCAGAGCAAGGGTTTTATTTATCTTGTCTCCTCCATGGGCGTCACAGGGGTAAGAAATCAAATCACCACCAATTTGTCATTGCTGACACAAAGCATCAAATCTAACTCCAACATACCTGTTTGTGTGGGCTTTGGCATTTCAACGCCGGAGCAGTGCAAAGAAATCTCCACCTTCGCTGATGGTATTATTGTTGGCAGTGCAATTGTCAAAATTATTGAAAAATACGGGGAAAATGCCCAACCTCACCTCATTGATTATGTAATCAAAATGAAAAATAGCATGGAAATAATATAAATTAAAAACATAAACCAGCCAATGAAAGGTATTTTCCATTCATTGGCTAGTTTTCATGCTGGCTCTTCGCTTTTTCAATTTTAGTGTTTTATATCACTGTCTCCTCTTTTTCAGACAAAAAAATAACCCCCATTTTATGAGGGTTTTGAAAAGCTGATAACGGGATTCGAACCCGTGACCTCCGCCTTACCAAGGCGACGCTCTACCTACTGAGCCATATCAGCAAAGTGGCAAAATTATATAATTTTGCCAGCCTGTATATATTATCATATTGTTTTTGTTTCGTCAAGATTTTTTTCTTCCAGAAAACGCTCAAGTTTCTTCTTCACTCTTTGTAAAGCATTATCAATAGATTTCTCAGTTTTCTGCAAACTTTTAGCTATTTCAAAATAGCTTCTGCCCTGCAAATATAATGAAAGAACTCTGGTTTCGAATCCACTTAAGTTCTTTACCATCTGCATCTGAATGAAATCCTTGTTTTCCTGCCCAATAAATAGTGCTTCAGGGTTCAATAATTCCCCCTCCTGCAACAAGTCAATATAGGTCTGATCAGAATCATCATCAAAAACCGGCTTATTTAAAGAGATATAAGAATTCAGGGGTTGATGTTTATATCTGGTTGCGGCTTTAATAGCAGTTATCATCTGGCGATTTACACATAACTCAGCAAAGCCGCTAAAGGATGCATTTTTTTCCCTGTTAAAATCACGCACAGCCTTATATAATCCAATCATCCCTTCTTGGATAATATCCTCACTATCTGCTCCAATTAAAAAATATGCCCTCGACCTTGCCTTCACAAGGGGCTTAAATTTATCCATCAAATATTCTTCAGCTTGGGTGTCCCCCTGTTGTGCCATCAGAACCAATTCTTCGTCTCTAAATGCCGCAAAACTTGATTTTTTGGGTTCTGCGGCATTAACCGCCCCTTGACATTCGTCTATTTTTCTCTCCTCAATGCTTCTATCCATTCCAACGCCTCCTGATCAAGATGATCTGCCAATAAATTATTCTTCGGTGGTTTGTTCTCGATAAATCGTTCCCTTAAATAATTTGACTCCGCTTGAATCTCCAATCGTAGCTCTTTCGCTGTCATTCTGGTTGCGCCCTGCCCGTAAATGATAAGCTGCTCCAGGCTATCCCCTGTTGCAACCCTTACTCTGTAATGTTTGGGCATGGATGTGACTACCCTCTCTATATAATGATCCGCTGTTTCTGCCTCTTTTGTATAAACAACGTAAATATTATGGTAAGGATAGGCAGTCCCAACATTGCCTTTGACCAAATACCCGTCAAAAACCAATATAATCGTAGTATTCTTGACTCCCTTATAATTGGAGAGAATGTCCATAAGCTTTTGCCTTGCGCTTTCCAAGCTTACATCTAGTGCTAACTCTTTCAAATCTTCCCAGGCATGAATAATATTATATCCGTCCACTAATAAAAATTCCTTTTGCAAAAGCTCCCTCCATTCTGTATTGATATACACAATAGATTATCATACTTTGTCGCATTTTGCAAAACCACAATTTACATTGTAAACCTTTTCATTCACTCATATTGATACCATAAATCTAAGCTCCAATTACTCCTTGTTGAACTTTCTCTGTCTTACCACTTCATACATCAGAAGACCAGCTGCCACCGATGCGTTTAACGAAGAAATCTGACCATACATAGGGATGGACGCAGTAAAGTCGCAGTTTTCTTTCACCAACCTGCTTACACCCTCGCCTTCACTGCCAATTACCAAAGCCAAAGCTCCCCTCATGTTGGTGTCAAAATGGTCTAATCCCTTCATATCAGCACAGGCAATCCAAAGGCCTTCTTTTTTCAATTTTTCCATTGTTTTAACAATATTTGTAACCCTTGCCACAGGCATATATTCAATTGCCCCTGCGGATGTCTTACCCACCGTGGCATTAAGTCCAACCGAACGACGCTTGGGAATAATCACCCCATGCACACCTGCACACTCAGCAGTACGCAAAATTGCCCCTAAATTGTGAGGATCGGTAATTCCATCCAATAATAGGATAAATGGTTCTTCTTCTTTCTTTCTGGCAATTGCCAAAATATCCTCAACCTCAACGTATTCGTGGGCAGAAACCAAAGCAATTACACCTTGATGATTTTTAGTCTGAGACAACTCGTCCAACTTCTGACGGCTTACCTCCTGAACCACAACACCCTTTTCTGATGCCATCGCTACAATCCTTTTGATAGTTCCTTCAAGGTTTCCCCTCAATACCATCAATTTTTCCATATCCCTGCCGCTTCTTAAAACTTCCAAAACAGCATTTCTTCCTTCAATCTGGTTTTCATTTACTTCTTTTTGTTTTTCGCTATATTCTCTCTGTTTTCTTTCCACAGAAAAACCTCCCGTAATTTTCTCCAATAAACTCCACCCCCCTCAAAGGTGAGATAAAGTTTTTTCTTCTTGTTACCATTTTATTTACCTGCTAGGGCTGCTTTTAAACTAAATTGCTTTCCCCACAGCGAAATAAGTCTATCCAGCTTTAACACTATAACACAGGATAGCCATACTTTTTTTCTTAAAAATATGTTATAGAAAGCCGAAGGAATAGGTTCTTTCAATCCTTCGGCTTTTTTTATATTTCTATTTCTTTATTATATCCGTCATTCCCAAAGAAAACAAGGATATTGCTCTTTCTTTTTCCCCTTTTAGATATAAATATCCAATCAATGCTTCAAGCCCTGTGGCATGTCGATAATCCATCAAGTCTGCATTTTTGGGGGTAGTAAAAGATTTTGCATTGCGACCACGGCGAAAAACAGCAGCCTCTTCTTCTGTCAGCTCTTCTGCAATACGAAAATACATCTGAGCCTGGGCCTTGGCATTTACCAAATCCCTTGCCTTTTTGTGTAGGCGGTTCACAGGTGCGTTTCCATCGGTCAGCACTGTAAGCCTAACAAACATTTCGTATACAGCATCTCCTATATAAGCAAGGCCGAGAGGAGAAAGTCCCCTAGGATCAACTTCTCCCGTACCACCTAAAATCAAATCAAGCTCTTTTAAGTCCATACTTAACCTCTAAACCATTGTACACCCTGACGAGTGTCTTTAATCGTGATTCCCATTGCCGCCAATTCATCTCTAATTGCGTCAGCCGCAGCAAAGTCTTTTGCTTTTTTAGCTTCTGTTCTCTTGGCAATCAAAGCTTCAATTTTATCCGTTTCTTCGTCTGAAATACTGTCCTCAGAAACCTCAGCAACACCCAATACGACACACAGATGATCCAGCATATCCTGAATTTTCACAGCATATTCCTTGGAAACACCAGCCTTCACGGCAATGTTGCTAAAGCGAACCAATTCATAGATTACAGAAATTGCATCAGCAGTGTTAAAGTCATCATCCATTGCTGCCTCAAACTGATCTTTATATTTCATAAGGTCAGCTGTTTGTGCCTTTTCCTCATCTGTCATTTTGCTGTCAACTGCATTCTGAATATAAAAATCCAACTCTTTTCTGGCATTTTTAATTCTTTCCAAACCATTCTGGCAAGCCTGCATCAGGTCACGGCTAAAGTTGATAGGGCTTCTGTAATGACCATTCAAAATAAAGAAACGAATAACCTCATATGGGAACTGAGCTGCAATATCCCTAACCGTAAAGAAATTTCCTAAAGATTTGGACATCTTTTCGTTGTCAACGGTAATAAATCCATTGTGCAACCAATATTTTGCAAACTGACAACCATTGCAAGCTTCGCTCTGTGCAATTTCATTCTCATGGTGAGGGAATACCAAATCCTCGCCACCGGCATGAATGTCAATTCGTTCGCCTAAATGATGTTTTGCCATAACGGAGCATTCAATGTGCCATCCAGGTCTGCCTTCTCCCCAAGGAGAGGTCCAGCTGGGTTCGCCTTCTTTTTTGGGTTTCCAAAGAACAAAGTCCGTAGGGTTTTTCTTTGCATCATCCACAGAAACACGCTCGCTGCCGCCGGCAATCAATTCATCCAAATTTTTTCTTGATAATTTGCCGTATTCAGGAAATTTCTTAGTATTATAATAAACTGTGCCTTTATCTTCATAAGCAAATCCTTTGTCTACTAAGTCTTTTACCATCTCAATAATCAGGTCCATTTCCTCTGTGACACGGGGGTGAATGGTCGCACGCTTGACATTCAAACCATCCGCATCATGGAAAGCTTCCTGGATGTATCTGTTGGAAATTTCCTGCATTGTGCTGTTTTCTTTGTTAGCACGGTTGATAATTTTATCATCCACATCCGTAAAGTTCTGAACATAAGTTACCTCATATCCCTTGTACTCCAAGTAGCGTCTTACTGTGTCAAACACAACGTAAGGGCGAGCATTACCAATATGAATATAGTCATACACCGTTGGGCCGCAAACGTACATTTTAACTTTGCCTTCCTCAATGGGTACAAACTCTTCTTTTTGTCTAGTTAATGTATTATAAACTTTCATCAAATTCATCCTTTCTGCTTTCATAGTTTGCTAAAAAAGTAAAGAATAAGTTACAACAAGAAACGGATATTACATATACCAAACCTCAATAATTTAGTTTTCTGTAATTTGAATTGGGAGGAGATAATCCCAGTTAAGATTATCCCCTCTGTCTTGAGTAATTATATCATACTTTTATAAAAAATACTTATTTTTTCCAACGGAAACAAAAGTTTTATACAGCTCTTCTTTTGGAACCTGTCAATTCTTCTGGTGCCACAGGAGAAATGCGTACGCCATCTTTTCTCACTACCATCACAGGGGAACCAACTGCTGTTACGTTTTCTGGAATGTCCTGAATTACAACGGATCCAGCACCAATTTTTGAATTTTTGCCAATGGTAACAGGTCCCAATACAATCGTACCTGCACCAATCATCACATTGTCCTCGAGGGTTGGGTGTCTCTTGTTTTTATCTTTACCTGTTCCCCCCAATGTTACCCCATGATACAACATAACGTTATCGCCAATTTCTGCTGTTTCACCAATTACAATACCCATTCCATGATCAATGAAAAAATTCTTCCCAATGGTTGCACCTGGGTGAATTTCAATGCCTGTAACAAGGCGTGAAAACTGAGAAATCAATCTCGCCAAAAAATAAAACTGCCTCTTGTATAATCTGTGGGCAATTCTGTGATTGATTACAGCCCAAAAACTTGGATACAAAAATACCTCAATATTGCTTTTAATTGCTGGGTCTTTTTCTTTAATTACCCTAATTGATTCTTTTAACATAAAAATTCCTCCTATTTTGAAAATTTCACTGGATGAAAGTTGTGCGCCTGCTTTATAAACCTCAATCCCAAGTAGCATTCCTCAGGATTCTCAATAAAGTTCCTTAACAGAAACAAAAAAAGCCTCGTCTTTATACAACATAAAGACGAAGCTATAATATCTCCGCGGTTCCACTTTAATTAGATGGCAATCACCATCTCTCTTTTGGACTGTAACGTTGTCACCGGATACAAGCTACTAAAACAAATCTTTCGCCTGTTCAGTTCAGGAACGCACTTCATCCTCACCCACCTATAAGCGACTCCCACCCATGTCTATTAAGATATTGACAGTCAAAACCACGTTTTTCATGGTCTCAAATCTCATTACCTTGCACCAAGGCCGCTATTCTCTGTTAGGCAAGAAAAGGATTACTCTTTTCCATCATAACCTTTTTCCTATTCACTTTTGATTAATGAGGCAAACTGCCGTAGCAGCAATACCCTCACCTGCTCCTGTAAATCCTAAGCCCTCTTCAGTTGTGGCTTTCACATTTACCTGATCCAATTCTATCCCTAAAACATTTGCAATATTCTCTCGCATCTTTGGAATATATGGTGCCAATTTAGGCCGTTGAGCAATAATCGTAGCGTCAAGGTTTATTATACAATAACCTCTTTCTAAAATCAAGTACAAAACTTCCGACAGCAATTTTAAGCTGTCTGCGCCCTTATATTCCTCCGAAGTGTCAGGAAAATGCTTTCCAATGTCTCCCAATGCAGCCGCCCCCAAAAGGGCATCCATGATTGCATGGAGCAAAACGTCAGCATCAGAATGACCCAAAAGGCCTTTTTCAAAAGGTATCTCTACCCCACCCATGATGAGTTTTCTTCCTTCAACCAATTTATGAACATCATATCCGGAACCAATCCGCATATTTCTTACCTCGCTTTCAAAATATGCAAGAGCAGAAAAATTTCTCCTCTGAAACATATTTTTTCAAAAATTTTTCTTTGAACCTACTATAACCTGACCATATATTTATGTCAAGACAATAAATCTTTCGGCAAGGGGTAAGAAAATCTTGATGTCACATCTTTTTACAAATCAAAAGGGGATTATATGCCCTATATTATCGAATAAAATTTGTTTTAGTTCCTTTTTCAACCTTAGGTATCTCTATACCATGTTCTTTGGCACAAGCAAAGCTTTTCAACATCCATGCCATATTAGCACCAATGTTTCGCATGGTTTGCAATCCTTCCAAATCCTGCTTAACTTCATCCGGTGTATTTCCATGCACCATGTTCCAATAGCTCGAGGAAACAATAGGCATCATCGCAATGGTAAAATACTTATTTATTACATCAAAAGATGCTGTTGTTCCACCTCTTCTTGCCGAAAGCACCGCTGCTGCTGGCTTAAAATTAAATGGATGTTTGTCAACTGCACTGGATGAACAGTAAAAAGCTCTATCTAAAAAAGAAAGTAACCTTCCACTAGGGTGCGCATAGTAAACTGGAGACCCAAAAATAAATCCATCTGCTTCTTTTGCCTTCTCCACAAATTTGTTTACATCATCATCGTCAAAAATACATTTTCCGTTTTTGCATCTGTTGCATCCAATGCAATCCCTAATTGGCTTTGGCCCCAATTGAAAAATTTCATACTCCATCCCTTTTTCTTCTAAGCTTTTACCTACTTCAGTCAGCGCTGTAAAGGTACATCCTGCCAAATTTGAACTGCCATTAACCATAAGAACTTTCATTCTATACATCCTCCTTAATTTTTATTTTATATCTTACATTGGGACTAATTCCACCGTTTAATTACTCTCCAGTTAATTCATTAAGCCATAGGTGAAAAACGCCATCTTTTATCTTTATTGTAAATCACCCTTGTATTATTCCATTATAAAATCTCAAAAAAGTTTTGTATAGTCCATTTCAAAAATTAGTCATAAATATAACACATTTCCCCCCCTTTCCAACCTTAAGGTTTTTGTAACATACCCTCAATACAATCTTACTTTCTTCTGTTTTTTATTGTGGTATCATTAATATAATAGTGTTTTTTAAAATCAACATATCATATCATTGTCAGTACCATATTTTCAAGGATATAAAGATCCTTTAAATTACCTACTTTTCAATAAATTATACTTAAGAAAGGATTTATTATGGAAAAACAAAAAAAGAGAAAGAAAATTTATATTGCCGCCTTTTTTTTCATTCTAGCTTTCCTTCTTGCAGCATTTGATGTTAGGCTAAAAACAGTCAACTATACAATTGAATCTGAAAAAATCTCAAATAACGTGCGTATAGCTTTAATTACAGATCTCCATTCCTGTCGTTATGGCGAAGGCCAAAAACATCTGATCAAAGCAATTGAGAAGCAAAATCCTGATTTGATCCTTTTTGGCGGAGATATTTGCGACGATGAAATCCCCCACGATAACACCGAAGCTCTTTTAAAAGCCATTTCAAATAAATACCCTTGCTACTATGTTACGGGTAACCATGAATTTTGGAGTGATGAGGTAGAATCTATCTTAGATATGTTTCGTTCCTATAATGTTAATGTACTCCAAGGCTCCTATCAAACAATTGAAGTGAATGGCGAAAAGGTAAACATCTGTGGTATCGATGATCCCGAGGCAGAGCGTTATGTAGAGAACTCCGGCATCACCCAACAGCTTCAAGATGTTCAGGAAGCCTCAGACAATGGGTTTTACACTATTTTGCTGGCTCACCGCCCAGAACTAAATGCCACATATCGGCAATACGGATTTGACCTAATCATGTGCGGCCATGCCCACGGTGGACAATGGCGTTTACCCGGAATAATAAATGGACTTCTCGCCCCAAATCAGGGCTGGTTTCCACCCTATGCTGGTGGCGAATTTACCTTCGAAAACTCATCCATGGTTGTTAGTCGTGGTCTAGCCCGCGAAAGTACACGAATCCCAAGAATTTTCAATCGACCCGAATTGGTCATTGTAGATTTGAAATGATTTGTATATCTATCAAAAAACTGAAGTAAGTGTATGTCCCTTTGATTCCATTTTTAAAATGAAATGACCCAAAAGAATTACTTATTTCTTTTGGGTCTTCCTTATGTCGTCTTATTCATTTCATTTGTAAAATAAAAAAAACATCATAGCTGATGTTTGTACGCACAAAAAATAGCGGAGGAGGGATTTGAACCCCCGACACTGCGGGTATGAACCGCATGCTCTAGCCAACTGAGCTACTCCGCCAAATCTATATTAATTTGCATATATTCAGAAAAAATGGGAGTTACAGGACTCGAACCTGTGACCCTCTGCTTGTAAGGCAGATGCTCTCCCAGCTGAGCTAAACTCCCAAAACGACTCAGAAGGGACTCGAACCCTCGACCTCCGGCGTGACAGGCCGGCGCTCTAACCAACTGAGCTACTAAGCCATATTAAATTAAAGTAAGTGGGTCTTCAGGGACTCGAACCCGGGACCGTCCGGTTATGAGCCGGATGCTCTAACCAACTGAGCTAAAGACCCAAAATTAGTGCCCAGTTAAAAATAAGCCGATGATCGGACTCGAACCGATAACCTGCTGATTACAAGTCAGCTGCTCTGCCAATTGAGCCACATCGGCTTAATAATAGATTCCGGCAACCATCTACTTTCCCAGGTAGCTGCCCACCAAGTATCATCGACCGCTCAGGTCTTAACCGACGTGTTCGG
>DFWH01000013.1 GCA_002380805.1 Clostridiales bacterium UBA4139
TTGGACGTAGCGGAAATAAAACAACGCCTTGGACAAACTGGGGATACTGGTGGCAATGAAACGGCAGGCACTTCAATGGCAAAATTAAATGCTGTATTGACAGCCATTGGACAAATTGGGGAGGTGCTTGATTCAATATGAGTATTTTTTCAAAGATAAACAGGATTGTGGCCTTGAGAAATGGGATTCGGAATAGATTGGTTACATTCGGATTAGCAAATGCATCCACAAAGCTTGAAGGATGTAAAACAGCTTTAGAAGGTATGACGGATAACACGAAAAGGACAACGACGTCAAACTCAATTAGGGGGACATTTTTATCAGGAGCGACGGAGCAGATTTTTGGAAAGACTGGCGAGGGATATTGTAGTACAAATTCCTTGATTAGAATTCCTGTTGCTAATTTAAAGCCAGAGAACATAAAAAGTGGAGTGAATGTCGGTGGTGTTGTAGGCAATGTCATACCTAAACCTACCGAAATTTCAGGTTTTTATATATCCACTATATACCCTTCCTCAGTAGCAGAGGTTTCTGATATCTATAGCAATCTGTATGCAAAAGATAAACAAAATATAGCTCTTACAAGTGACCCAGTTATGATTATCATTGCCATTATAGGTGAGTATAACTACATTTCTGGTACTAGAGGAGTTAAGATTTATAAAGTGCAGGGTGGTGTTGTGTCAGTCCAATCAAGTCAGTGTGATAGTGACAATAAAAGGTCTTTCATGCACAACTGTGAGTATAATCCTACTTCAAAGGTGCTCACTACTTGTTATGCGGCTGTCCAGTATGATGGAAGGTACTCATATCCGTTAAATACTAGGATCATAATTGTGTAGGACATTAATATTATTCAAGGAGGTAATTAAAATGCAGAAAGCTATTCATGTAGAAGACAATGATACTGTTTCAAGAATTCTTTCTATTGCAGACATAAGTATCATAGAAAATAACCCTGCTGGTCTTTTTTATATCCCTGAGGAGTATGTGGAACCGCCAGTATTAGCTAACCCTGCTTTGGATAAAGCTTACCCAATGTAGAATAAAAACACAGGGGTGATGTTTTGGGAAGTAGTTAATTGTCAGTATACTGTTACTGATGAAGTGTTAGCGAGGAAGAACTTAGAGGAAAAGATACGGGTTCTTGAACAGGAAAAGCAAAAGTTGCAGGAGTGTGTAGATGTACTTCTTTATGACAATTTAGCAAATGCGAACGTATAAGGAGGGATAGAATGTTTGAAGCAATCACAAGAATTTATAATAGTACTAGTAATAAGTTTTTAGTTAAAAATGCTGTTACTAAGGGTTGCACAAGCAAAGAACCATACAAGGAAATCACAGGTGAAAATTTAGCGGTGTAAAAAGTACATAGGTTGTGAAAAAAGCTCGGAGCATATCTGGGCTTTTTTATTGGTGATGTAAAGGGGCGAATATATGACTTGGGAAATTGTAGTAGGTATTATTGCTTTATTTAGCTTTGGGGTTGCTATTGTTAAACCAATTGTATCTTTAACGAACGCAATTACTCTGTTGAATGCTAACTGCGAGGCATTGGCCAAGGAATTCAGCAAGTTTGATGAGGATAACCATGACAGCCATAAAAGACTATGGGACCATAACAAAGGTCAGGATGAAATTTTAAGAGAACATGGCCAGAGGTTGCACGATTTAGACGGGAAGTGAGGGTGTGAGGGAGTATAGGAAACGAGACAGAGGAAGGTCAAAACGAAAAGAGTTCTCAAAGCAAATCATAGCTAGGGAAATGGCATTACTATGGATTGTCACTCTGGGAGTTTTGGGTTTGGCTTTTTATAGTGTAAAGGAGAACTTTGACGCTTCATTCCCTTGGCTTACAGCAATGGTTTCATTGCCATGGGCGGCGTGGAGTGTAAGTAAAACAGGCTATACAATGAAAAGCATGAGGGAAAACACCAAGGGCGGTATTGTTTATGATTCAGCTTTATCAAAATTAGGGGGAGAGCGAGCGTTTATTGACAGCATGAAAAACGATGTAGCGGGGTGAATATGTGGATAAAAGAATTACAATTCAGAATCTTTTGACAGTGAAATCCATTGTTACAATCCTATTAACTACGGTTTTCTCTTATCTGGCTGTAATCGGTCGGATTAGTGGAGAGCAGTTTTTAACCATTTTTAGTGTGGTAATTGCGTTCTATTTCGGGACGCAAACACAGAAATATCAGAAAGGAGATGAAAAGGATGATCTTGACTAATATTGGGTTGGTTGAATTCGTCAAGAACAAAATTGGCGTACCTTATGCGTACGGAATGAAAGGCACTGTCATGACGCAGGCTAATTTTAATTACCTACAAGAGCGGTATGGGGTAAAGAATGTATGGAATTCGGATGAAAAGAAAGTAGGGAATGTCTGCGTGGACTGCTCTGGCTTAATTAGTTGGTATACGGGCAAGCTGAAAGGTTCCAGTCAGTTCAAAGCTGAAAGCGTTGCACATCCTATTAGTAGCATAGCATCTGCACCTATTGGTGCGGCTGTGTGGAGGCAGGGACATATCGGGGTATATATCGGCAACGGCGAAGTAATCGAAGCCAGAGGGAGTGCATACGGGGTTGTACGGACGAAGGTAAAAGACAGGGATTTTACACACTGGTTCTTATTAAATGATATTGAATATGTAGAGGAGGATGAAGAAATGGTAACTAGAGAAAAAATCATCGTGAACGGTAAAGAGCGTGAAGTGGATATGATCCGTAAGGATGGGACTACATATGTTAAGACCAGGGACATTGCCGAGGTGCTGGGGTTGAAGGTTGGCAATAAAGGCAGCGTACCTATGCTGGATAAGAAATGAAATAAGCCCCCTGATGGGGCTATTTTTTGTTTGCCGTCATATAATTTATATACATTTAGGATAAAGCAAAACCCCCTCAAAAAAATGAGGGGGTACGTTGAAATCTGTGACATATTTCATGACATATCCATGTGTCATAAGTGGATTTTAATGTGTCATGAGTAGATTTTGGTGTGTCACACAACAACTAATTAAATAGATGCAAACGCTGATATTTCAACGTTTTCCCTAGTTTCTAGGCTTTGATTGATACCTAGAAAAAAATGGAGATGAGGGGAATCGAACCCCTGTCCGAAAACCCATCCATAAGAACTTCTCCCATCACAGTCAGTCTTTTAACATTCCCTCAGAATACCGCCGATTGACAGGCTGTATCCCTTGGTAGCTTCATGAATCTTTTTACGCCGCAAAGCTTAAGCGAAAAAGTGCCCCGCCTAGTCGACGCCGGTTATTCTGACAGCGAGAGATCAGAGACCGACGGCTGCCGCAATTAGGCAGCGATTGCTAATTTATTATTGTCTTTTCTTTTTAAAAAAGTTCCGGCTTGATGACGCAGTTAACCGGTCTGCGGATGGCTATCCCTATTTTCAAGACTCCCGTCGAAACCATTACATCCCCGCAATAAGAATGTTGGTTATCAAGTTATAAGGTAAGGTTGCGAATTTTAAAATCTTTTTCAGCTTGACGTTTTTGATCGTTCTTTGCAATGGTATCTCGCTTATCATAAAGCTTTTTACCCTTTGCTAAGGCAATATCAATTTTAACCAAACTTCGGTCAAAATAAACCTTAAGAGGAACAATTGTGTATCCAGCTGCCTGGCTTTCTTGGGCGATTTTTCGAATTTGGTTTTTATGAAGCAAAAGCCGTCTTACTCTAAGAGGATCCTTATTGAATATGTTTCCCTGCTCATAGGGGCTAATATGCATATTATAGATAAAAGCCTCTTCGTGCTCAATACGGATAAAGCTTTCCTTAAGGCTACATTTGCCCGTACGCAAACTTTTTACTTCGGTACCAACCAAAGAAAGACCAGCCTGAAATACTTCCTCAATAAAGTAATCGTGGTATGCTTTTTTGTTTTGTGCTATTAGCTTTGTACCATTTCCCTTTGCCATAAAGAACCCTTCGCTTTCCTTGTAACAATGAATTGGTGAGAAATCTCACATAAGGATGATAACATAAAACTGAAAAAAAGGCAAATGACAATCATATTACAAAATAAAGAAATGATGGTAATATTTCTACAATTTTCAAAATATTTCTTCAGCAGAAATCCTTTTCTTAAAAGATTCTAAATTTTCTTTCTTTTTTTGATAAAAAGCAATATAATAGGCCAAGTGTAAAAATTTTTAGGGTAAGTGTATTTTAAGGAGGTAAAGATGCAAAAAAAAATTTTGGGGATTCTAGTATTCATAATATCCCTTACTTGGATAGTACCGCTTTATGCAAAGGAGGAGGCGTACCCCTATTATATTACAGTAAATTTGACGCAGAATATTGTGACGGTATATAATATGGATGAAGAAGGCAATTATACAGTGCCAGAAAGGGCATTTTACTGCTCTGTTGGGGAGGAAACACCGACCGGAACATTCCGTACATCAGATAAATACGTTTGGCGTCCTTTATTTGGTAATGTATATGGACAATATGCAACTAGGATAACAGGTCATATTTTGTTTCACTCAGTGCCATATTTTCAGCAGGATAAAAGTACGCTAGAGTATGAAGAATATAATAAGTTGGGGGAAACAGCTTCTATGGGCTGTATTCGTTTGTCAGTTGAAGATGTAAAATGGATTTATGACAATTGCCCTTCAGGTACAACGGTAAAAATGTATGAAAGCGATGAAAAGGAACCAATTGATCCACCTAAGCCGCAAAAAGTTGATTTAAATGATCCAAGGAAAGATTGGGATCCAACTGATCCAGATGTAGCAAATCCTTGGAAAAAAGGTGAAGTGGTTGAATTGGATATGGTAAGTAATAAAGCTAATCGTAAAATTGAAGCATACTATAGAGATGGGAATTATTCTTTACAGGCAGAAGATGCCCAATTAGTTTTGGGACACTTAGGAGTGACCTTGGTATTACCTCATAATAACGAAGCGCTTCAGCAGGAGGGTCAAGCAGAAGTTTTCTATCAGGGGCAAAGACATCAGGTATCCTACATAAAAAATGATGGCAAAGCTTTTTTTAGCTTAAGAGAATTGGGTGAAATAACAGGAACAGAAATAATTTGGGATGAAACTCTGGGGCAGATTAACCTGGAATACAATGGAACATCAGGAAAAAATCTTTTCAGATTATTTTCATGGAAAAACAATTCAAATGAATTTACAAAATCAGTGGCATTGATAACTGAATAAAATTTTTTGATTTAAAAGAGGAAATGAGGGGAAACATGAATCTGAAAAAAACGGTCATTATAGCTTGCGCTTCAACTGCGATGATAAGCGGTGCAATTGCTCTTTCTATGTGGCTGACTAAAGAAAGGGAGATGGAAATGGAAGTTTCCAATCCTAAGCAGAATGATTTATCACAAGAGCAAACAAAGGTGTATGTTGAAGGGGAAAATATACCTTTATATTATGATGATGAAGAAATTTTGCTTTTGCCTGTCCGAAATGTAGCCCAAGGGTTAGGCGGAACCGTTTCCTGGGAACAGGAATCAAAGGATGTTACTATTAGTTATAAAGGTAAAAAACTAGTTTTTGAGGCAGGCACTACTGAGGCCGAGATGCATGGATATAAGATAACTATGCCAGAAGAACCCCAAACGATTAATGGATGCTTATATATAGAAGCTTCTGTTCTATCTGACTTTTTTACCACAGATGTATTATGGGACAGTGCAAAAAGGCAGATATCATTAAAGTCCAAAGGCGGCTCTACGCCGATTGTTGCCTCGGATTTGTATCTGGGTAAAAATGAAAAGAAGGAGTATAGCCTTGAAATTCCTGTCATAATGGGATTAAATGATACTAGCTACGAAAAAGGGTTAAATAAAGAAATTAGAGCAGAAATACAGGCCTTAGCTGACGAATTTATGAGTAAAGAAGGAGAAGGTGTTTTCCAACTCAAATTTGAAAAGGGGTTTATTAGCAGTGACTTTGTTTCGATTTGCTGGAAAGGATCAAGAGGGAACGAGCCATTTTTTCAAACATTAAACATTGACTTGAGAGAACAGAAGAGAATATCAATTTCTGATGTTTTGACTGAAGAAGGCGTTAAAGAGCTAAAAGCCCATGGAGATTTAACCGAAAACTCGCTTTTCTACATCACGCCTCGTAAAGAGTTAGCAATTTTTGATACTACCCAAGAAGAATCCATTGCTGTTTTATATCCGGCCGACGGTGCGTTATTAGGCAACCAGTGGAAACCTAAATATCAGGCATTATTTCCTGGGGTATTGTAGAGCGGTGTGATTATTGCTGATTGTATACCTAATAAGATTAAAGTGAGCCTTTTCTCTTTGCAAGTGTTCCTTGGTTTGGTGTTTGAAAAGTTAAGTACACATATATATATGTAGTCCCTTTTGTTGATAAATGCAAACTACTATAATAAGGTAGTTATAAAAGGCAATTTAGTGAATAGGGATTTATTTTTAGGATAAATTAAAATTGCTATTATATAAGGTAGATAAGGAAGAAAAAAGATAGTTTAACGAAATAAAAAAGCTGGTTTCCAAATTTGGAGCCGGCTTTTCTATTATAAATGACCACCCGAATTTATGGGAAGTATGTTTTTAAAATAACAATTATTCTGGGAAAAAGAGAAAAACAAAAAATAGCTTTTCAGCGGATAAGCTTGAATTTTAGTCGATTTTTTTGAAGAAAAAGGATGAATTCCTTAAAAAACAAGGTTTTCTTCATTTATTTTTATGTTGACTTAGTGGCTAGGGTCGAAGATAGGGGAGATACCTCAACCCCAAAATCAAATGTAAATAATTGTAAAATACATCTCTTTTTTTCCTGTGTTTTTCGATAAAAAATGAATATTTTCTGAAGTGAAAAAAAGATAAAAAAATTCATTGATAACACATTATCAAACACCCTTGAAATTAGTAGTTTCAATGCGGTTTATGTCGATAAAAAAATATTCTTGTCAGACATAAAAATGGCTGAAATTCTTCACTTTGCTTCAAAAATGCATAAATAAATTTATTTTTGGTAGAATGTATTAAGCAAAGCACACAAAAAACATTTTGTTAGAAACATAACGCTGAAAATTATTTTAATAGTTGAAAAGACAAAGGTTTGATTGTATAATGAACGGGTAAAAAAACAACCGTATTTTTAGATGGAAAGATTGATAATTGTCTGACAATGACTCTGACAAATCTCTGCCATTCTAGGGAAACGGTAGGAGACTTGATCTGAGAACGGCAGGCAGGTTTTCCCAGGCAAAAATAGACTATATTTATAATTTGTAAGGAGGAAGTACGAATGTCTAAAGTAATGAAAACGATGGACGGTAACGAAGCTGCAGCATACGCTTCCTATGCGTTTACTGAAGTAGCTGGCATTTTCCCCATCACACCATCTTCCCCAATGGCTGAAAAAACAGATGATTGGGCAGCAAACGGCAAAAAGAATCTTTTTGGTCAGACTGTAAAGGTTGTAGAAATGCAGTCCGAAGCAGGCGCTTCTGGTACTGTACATGGCTCTTTGGCTGCAGGTGCGTTGACAACAACATATACTGCATCTCAGGGTCTGTTGCTGATGATTCCCAACATGTACAAAATCTCCGGTGAATTACTTCCCGGCGTATTCCATGTAACAGCACGTGCCTTGGCGGCACAGGCTTTGTCTATCTTCGGTGATCACTCCGACGTTATGGCTTGCCGTCAGACAGGTTTTGCTATGTTGGTTTCCAACAGCGTCCAGGAAGTTATGGATTTGGGCTGTGTTGCTCACTTGTCCGCAATCAAAGGCAGAGTTCCTTTCTTGCACTTCTTTGATGGTTTCAGAACTAGCCACGAAATTCAGAAAATCGAATGTGTTGATTATGATGAATTGGCTAAAATCATCGATATGGATGCAGTTAACACATTCAAGAGAAATGCATTAAACCCTGAACATCCTGTAATCAGAGGTACAGCTCAGAACCCTGATATTTACTTCCAGGCTCGTGAAGCTGCAAACAAATTCTATGATGCGCTTCCAGCAGTAGTAGAAGAATACTTGGGTGAAATCAACAGAATCACAGGTAGAGACTATAAGTTGTTTAACTACTATGGTGCTCCCGATGCTGACAGAGTAATCGTAGCTATGGGTTCCGCATGTGAAGCTATTGAAGAAACAATTGATTATTTAACAGCGAAAGGTGAAAAAGTTGGTCTGGTTAAAGTTCACCTGTTCAGACCTTTCGTTGCTTCCAAAATGTTAGAAGTTATCCCTAAAACAGTTAAGAAAGTTGCTGTTTTGGATAGAACAAAAGAACCTGGTTCTCAGGGCGAACCTTTGTACATGGATGTTTGTACAGCGATGTTCGAAGCAGAACAGGCTCCTGTTGTTGTTGGCGGTCGTTATGGTTTAGGTTCCAAGGACGTTACACCTGCACAGTTCATCGCAGTTTATGCTAACTTGAACCAGGATAAACCTAAAAACCACTTCACAATGGGTATCGTTGATGACGTTACTAATACTTCCTTGGAAGTTGGTAAAGAAATCAGCGTAACTGAAGGCGATGGCACAATCAGCTGCAAGTTCTGGGGTCTGGGTGCTGACGGTACAGTAGGTGCGAACAAGAACTCCATCAAGATTATTGGTGACCATACAGATATGTACGCTCAGGCATACTTCAGCTATGACTCCAAAAAATCCGGTGGTATTACACAATCTCACTTACGTTTTGGTAAAAAACCTATTCGTTCCACATACTTGGTTAAAACAGCTGACTTCGTAGCTTGCCATAAGCAAGAATATGTTTACCTGTATGACATGGTAACAGAATTGAACGACGGCGGTACATTCTTGTTGAATACCAACTGGACACCTGCTGAATTGGATGAAAAGCTTCCTGCAAACTTGAAGAAACAGTTGGCAGAAAAGAATGCTAAATTCTATATCATCGATGGTACAGCAATTGCAGCTGAAATCGGTTTGGGTAACAGAATTAACACTGTTCTTCAGTCCGCTTTCTTCAAACTTGCTAACATCATTCCTATCGATCAAGCAGTAGAATACATGAAAGCAGCGATTAAGAAATCCTACGGTAAGAAGGGTGACACAATCCTGAACATGAACTACGCAGCTGTTGATAAGGGCGTTGAAGGTATTGTTAAAGTTGAAGTTCCTGCTGATTGGGCTAACGCTGTTGACACAGAAGTTAAGGTGGAAAGAAAAACAACAGAATTCGTTAAGAATGTTGTTCAGCCTATGAACGCACAGGAAGGCGATAAGTTGCCTGTTTCCGCATTCTCCGGTAGAGAAGACGGTACATTCCCTTGCGGTACAGCAGCTTATGAAAAACGCGGTGTTGCAGTTGACGTTCCTCAGTGGATCCCTGAAAACTGTATCCAGTGTAACCAGTGCTCTTATGTATGTCCTCATGCAACAATCAGACCTGTATTGGTTTCTGATGAAGAATTGGCTAAGGCTCCTGAAGCATTCAAAGCTGTTGCAGCTAAGGGTGCAGGCTTCGGCGAATTGAAATATAGAATTCAGGTTTCTCCTTTGGACTGCTTGGGTTGTGGTAGCTGTGCAGTAGTTTGCCCTGCTCCTAACAAGGCTCTTGTAATGCAGCCTTTGGCAACTCAGGAAGTTGAAGTTGCAAACTGGGATTATGCTATTGATGAAGTAGCTCATAAGGCTAACCCTATGAACAAGGCATCCGTTAAGGGCAGCCAGTTCGAACAGCCTTTGCTTGAGTTCTCCGGCGCTTGTGCAGGTTGTGGCGAAACACCTTATGCTAAATTAGTAACTCAGTTGTTTGGTGATAGAATGTATGTTGCAAATGCAACAGGTTGCTCCTCTATCTGGGGTGGTTCTGCACCTTCTATGCCTTACACAGTAAATAAGGAGGGCCGTGGTCCTGCTTGGGCAAACTCTCTGTTTGAAGATAACGCAGAGTTTGGTTTAGGTATGGCAACAGCTGTTAAGCAGATGAGAGAAGGTATCAAGGATAGACTTGAAACTTTGAAATCTGTTGATGCTTCTTTCGCAGCAGTTGCTGATGAATGGATTGCAGCAATGAAAGATGGCGAAAAATCCAGAGCGGCTTCTGACGCATTGGTTGCAGCATTGGAAGCTTACAATGGCTCTGATGCAGAAGCAAAAGCTGCTATTGATTACGTTCTTAAAAACAAAGATCAGCTTGTTAAGAAATCTCAGTGGATCTTTGGTGGCGACGGTTGGGCATATGATATCGGCTACGGCGGTTTGGATCACGTTTTAGCTTCCGGTGAAGACGTAAACGTTCTTGTATTCGATACAGAAGTTTACTCTAACACAGGCGGTCAGGCTTCTAAATCCACACCTGTTGGTGCTGTTGCTCAGTTTGCGGCTGCTGGTAAGAGAATCCGTAAAAAAGACCTCGGCATGATGGCTATGAGCTATGGCTATGTATACGTTGCTCAGGTAGCTATGGGTGCTGACAAGAACCAGGTAGTTAAGGCTATGATGGAAGCTGAACAGTATGATGGTCCTTCATTGATTATCGCTTACTCTCCTTGTATCAACCATGGTATGAAGGGTGGCATGAGCGGTGCTCAGGAAGAAATCAAACGTGCTGTTGATGCAGGTTACTGGCATATGTTCAGATTCAACCCTACTTTGAAAGAAGAAGGCAAGAATCCTTTCACATTAGATTCCAAAGAACCTACAACAAGCTTCAGAGACTTCTTGTTAAGCGAAGTTCGTTATAGCTCCTTGCAGAGAACATTCCCTGAAGAAGCTGAAGCTCTCTTCACAGAATCTGAAAAGAACGCAAAAGAAAGACTGGATAGCTACAAGAGATTGGCTAATCAGTAATTTCAAATAGAGTAAAATTTAAGGCGAGAGGCATTGTTTCTCGCCTTTTTCATTACACTGTAAAGTGGTGGGATTAGGGAGAAAAGATGAAATAGGTATGATGAAATAGGGAGCTTAATCTATTTTTGGTAAATATTATAAATTAAAAGAATATTAAGAAATAATATGAGACATCTTAGAATTTGACCTCTATAATAGATACATATGAAAAAAACCCGAGGAGGAAATGATATGGCTTTATCAAAGAAGAAGAAAATTTTAATAGCTGTTGCAGGGTTAATTGTAATTGCTATTGGTGCAAAAGTTGTTCTGGGGGGGAGCAAAGGGCCAGTAGGAACTATGGTTAGTACCTCTTTAGTGGAAAAACAAAACGTAGAAGAGGTATTGAAATTAAAAGCTGTATTGGAAGGAACAGAGAGCACTGAAGTTGTTTCCAAACGTCATTATGAAGTAAAACAATTATTAGTAAAAGAAGGCGACAAGGTAAAGAAAGGCCAGTTGTTGGCGGTACTAGATAATTCTGATATCACAGAGCAGATGGGCATTAGCAAAGGCGACCTGACTTTATTGGAAATGCAACAAAGTGAGTTGCTTGAAGACAGACAGGTTGAATATGATAAGGCGAAAAAAGAATATGATGATATTAAGGGATTGTTAGAAATTGGGGCATCTAGCCAAAGTGAATTGGATGAAGCTAAAAGGAAACTAGACAATATTCCTGCCAAAGATGGGGTTGCCATTTTATCTGACTCCGAAAGACAGACGATGGACAATGCAAAACGTAAAGTAAGTGTTGAAGCAAAGACTTTGGAAGATTGCGAAATCCGCAGTATGATTGATGGAACAGTTACTCGAGTTAACACAAAAGTTGGCCGCTTTGCCGATGATACAGAAAATGATAAACCTATGTTTGTGATTGAAAATATTGATAAGTTGCAGATGAAGGTCTTAGTAAATGAGACTGACATTTCTAAGGTTCAGATTGGGCAAAAAGTAGATATTACGGCTGATATTTTGAATGGTGAAACCGTTGAAGGTGTTGTATCCCGTATTTCTCCAACAGGTGAAAGCAAAGAAGGAAACTCTTCTGAAAGAGTTATTCCTGTTTACATAGAAGTAATTGGAACCAACGAAAAGTTGATTGCGGGAATTACTTCAAAGGCAACTATTTATATTGCAAAGGTTGAACAGGCTATAACCGTGCCATATGAAGCAGTTAGCGAATTGGAAGATGGAACCACGGTTGTTTATACTGTGAAAGAAGATAACACCATTCATATCGTGCCTATTACGGTAGGGTTGGAAACAGACCTTCTGATTGAAGTTAAGGAAGGTGAGTTAACCGAGGGCCAGCAGGTTGTTCTGAACCCCAGCCTTGCGCTGACGGAGGGAATGACTGTTATGCCTCAGTAGGAGGTGCGTTATGAAAGAAATTATTAAAATTGAAGAACTAAATAAGGTATATGATACAGGTGCCATTCAGGTGCATGCATTGCGTGATGTCTCTCTTTCCATTTGCGAGGGAGAGTATGTAGCAATAATGGGTCAGTCTGGATCGGGTAAATCTACGTTAATGAATATTTTGGGATGTATGGATAGGCACTTTCAAGGTGAATATTTGCTAGATGGGATTCCAATTGTAAATCAAGGAGAGGATGACCTTTCCAAAATTCGAAATAAAAAGATTGGTTTCGTATTTCAGGCCTTTCAGCTCATTCCTCGAACATCTGCTTTGAAAAACGTAGAAATTCCTATGATTTATGGTGGATTAAAGGCAGAAGAGAGAAGACAAAAGGCAACATCCCTTTTGGAAAAAGTTGGTCTGGGCGAAAGGGTGCACCATCTGCCTAATGAGCTTTCTGGTGGCCAAAAGCAGAGGGTTGCAATCGCAAGGTCATTGGCGAATGACCCTGCACTTATCTTAGCAGATGAGCCTACGGGTAACTTAGATACACGTTCCTCTCACGAAATTATGAACTTCTTCACTAAGCTAAATGAAGAGGGGGCAACGGTAGTTGTTGTTACCCATGAAGAAGATATTGCCCAGTGCACAAAGAGGATCATTCGGTTCCAGGATGGGCAAATTGTTAGCGATGAGAAGGTGGTGAAAGAGGGATGATATTTGAAAATATTAAGTTGGCTATGTTCTCCATTCGTGCCAACAAAATGCGTTCCTTTTTGACAATGTTGGGTATGATTATTGGTATCAGCTCGGTTATTGCAATTGTGTCCTTGGGTGATACAATGCGAAGCGTTGTTGCCAGTGAGTATGAAAACTTTGGAACGGGATTGGCATATGCATATATTATGTCACAGGATGATAGCTACTCCGACAGTAATTTGTTCACAAAGGATGATGCGGAGCAGTTAAAAGAAGCCATGGGTGGAGATGTTACATATGTTGGCTTTCGTAGTACAGAGAGAGCCGATATTAAGGTAGGCAGAAAAACAGAAACGGTTTATGTTACAGGTTTGTCTGAAAACCCTACACAGATGGAGGATCCTAAAATTATCTATGGTCGTATGTTAAATGACAAGGACATTATTGGAAAGAAAAAATTCATTGTAATTGATAGCAAGACGGCGATGAATGTTTTTGGACAAGAGAATGTCGTTGGAAAAACACTGAAAACAACAATTAAAGGTCAAGTGGAAGAATTAATGGTTGTGGGTGTTTTCCAGAATACCGATTCAGCCCTGATGAAATTGATGAGCGGTAACTCATTTGCGAAAGCATTTGTACCAGAGAGTATTATGCTAAATGAAAACATGGGTCAGTGGTCAATTTACTTCTGTATGGATGAAACAAAAGATTTGACTCAGTTGCAAAGCCGAATTCAGTCATATATTGCCAGAATGAAAAACCAGGATGTGCAGAATGTTGTTTGCTACTCAGCAAAGCAGGAAATGAGTACCATCGATACCATGTTGGGCTCCTTATCCGCTGTTGTTGGTGCGATTGCGGCGATCTCCTTAGTTGTTGGTGGTATTGGCATTATGAATATCATGCTGGTTTCGGTAACAGAAAGAACGAGGGAAATTGGTATTAGAAAAGCCCTTGGCGCAAGAACCAGAGATATTATGATTCAATTTTTGATTGAGGCAGCAGCAATTTCTGCTGCAGGTGGTATTATTGGTACCATTTTAGGCATTTCTATTGTTGCCATTGGCGGTATGGCAGTGGGTGTTGGCGTTGTTGTAAAGCCTACGGTTGTTCTAATGGCAGTGGCTTTCTCGGCTATGGTCGGCTTAGGTTTTGGTCTTTATCCTGCGAAAAAGGCAGCGAAAAAAGATCCTGTGGAGGCATTAAGATACGAGTAATCAAATTTATAAATCAAACAGTGTACCTAATATTAGGTGCACTGTTTTTTTGAAAGAAAGAACAAATATTTTTATCAATCCATATTTTACATTGTCTTTGGTTGTGTTAAAGTATATATACCTTATTGGCGAAATTTCAAAATGATATTTTTAAGATGATGAGCCTATATTTTATACAGGATTTTCAAAAAGAAGATTGCACATTTTACAATAGGAAAATATAGTTTTGAGGAATACTAATTAAATTAATTTTACAAAAGAGTAAATGAAATGTATGGATGGGGCATTTGTGTCCCAGTGGGACGAAAATTAAATTCCCTCTTTTTTATATGGTAAAAATATGATATAATTAATTCAAACCGCGATGCGGAATTAATATATACTGTTTTTATCTTTATGTGCTCTGCTGTTTTGAAAATGGTGATTCGTAAAAATAAAAATGAATTTTGCTTTCATTGTTTAATTATGAAGCACAAAATTGGGATAAAAGTTAGATTTGAGGAGGTGCAAAATGGATTTTGCAGAAAATATAAATGAATCAAAGCCCTTTGCGCACCTGCATGTTCATACAGAGTATAGTCTTTTGGATGGCTCTGCAAAAATCAAGGAACTAGTTCAACGGGCCAAGGAACTTGGGATGGATAGCATCGCTATGACGGATCATGGTGCTATGTTCGGTGCCGTTGAATTTTATAAAGCTGCCTTAGAGGCGGGAGTAAAGCCCATTATAGGCTGTGAGGTATATGTAGCGGCTGAGTCTCGTTTGAAAAAGGATGGAAAAAGTGGTGGCTATTACCACCTTGTGTTGTTGGCGGAAAACAACGAAGGTTATCAAAATTTGATTAAATTGGTTTCCTATGGTTTCATAGATGGTTTTTATTACAAACCCAGAGTGGATAAAGAGCTTTTGCGAAAATATCACAAGGGAATTATTGCTTCTAGTGCTTGTTTGGCTGGGGAGGTAGCCCGAAATATTTTGACTGTCTCCTATGACAAGGCAAAGGAAGCTGCTTTGGAATATTTAGATATTTTTGGTGAGGGTAATTTTTTTCTCGAGCTACAAGATCATGGTATGCGGGAACAAAAACAGGTAAATATGGCATTGGTACAGATGAGCAAAGATACGGGCATCCCTATGATTGCGACAAACGATAGCCATTATATTTATAAAGAGGATGCAGAACCCCATGATATTTTATTATGTATTCAAACAGGGAAAACTGTTTTGGATGAGGAGAGAATGCGCTATGAGGGTGGACAGTTTTATGTGAAAAGCCCCGAGGAGATGTATGACTTATTTTCCTATGCGCCATCAGCGTTGGAAAATACGGCGAAAATTGCCCAAAGGTGTAATGTATCCTTCTGTTTTCATGAATTAAAGCTTCCTCAGTTTGATGTGCCGCAAGGAAAAACTGCTCAGCAGTATTTAAGGGAAGTTTGTGAGGCTGGTTTTAGAGAAAAATATCCTCAAGCAAAAGACGAATGGAAGCAACGATTGGAATACGAGTTAACAACCATTGAAAACATGGGATATGTTGACTATTTCCTTATTGTTTGGGATTTTATTAAGTACGCAAAGGATAATGGTATTATTGTTGGACCTGGTCGTGGTTCTGCAGCAGGAAGCATGGTTTCTTACTGTTTATCGATTACTACCATTGATCCTTTAAAATATGATTTGATTTTTGAGCGATTCTTAAATCCAGAGCGTGTTAGTATGCCAGATATCGATATTGATTTTTGCTACGAACGTCGTCAGGAAGTTATTGACTATGTAATTCGGAAATATGGCGAGGATCATGTAGCCCAAATTATAACCTTTGGTACTATGGCGGCACGGGCTGCGATTAAGGATGTTGGGCGGGCGTTAGCAATGCCTTATGCGGATGTGGATCGTATTTCGAAAATGATTCCAACAGAGTTGGGTATCACTATAAAAAAGGCATTGGCAATGAACCCGGACTTACAAAAAGCCTATGAGTCGGAAGAGGACACCCATCGTTTGATTGATACTTCCTTAAGATTAGAAGGCTTACCAAGGCATTCATCCACCCATGCAGCAGGGGTTGTTATCTGCAAAGAGCCTGTAATGGAATATGTGCCTTTGAGTGCAAATGATGGTCAGGTCAATACTCAGTACACCATGACCTTGTTGGAGGAACTGGGGATTTTGAAAATGGATTTCCTTGGCCTTCGAACCTTAACTGTTATACAGAATGCAGTACAGGAAGTGGAGCGAATACATGGTATTAAAATAGACATTGATGCCATCCCCGATGATGATGAAGAAGTATATCAGCTAATTAGCCAGGGCAAGACTGAAGGTGTGTTTCAGTTGGAAAGTGCGGGGATGAAGCAGTTTATGCGTGAACTGCAACCCAAACGCTTGGAGGATTTGATTGCGGGGATTTCCTTATATCGACCTGGTCCTATGGACTTTATCCCGAAGTATATTAAAGGGAAAAATGACCCTGAGCATATTCAATATACCCACAATAGCTTAATTCCTATTTTGCAAAACACCTATGGTTGTATTGTGTATCAAGAACAGGTAATGCAAATTGTTCGTGACTTGGCAGGATATAGCCTTGGACGAAGTGACTTAGTTCGCCGTGCTATGAGCAAGAAAAAAGCCTCTGTTATGGCAGAGGAGCGAAAGAACTTCGTTTATGGCGTTGGTGAAGAGGTGCCTGGTTGTGTGGCAAATGGTATTCCGGCAGAAGTGGCAGAGAAGATATTTGATGAAATGACGGACTTTGCAAAGTATGCCTTTAATAAAAGTCATGCAGCTTGTTACGCTGTGGTTGGTTATCAAACGGCTTGGCTAAAGGCACATTATCCTGTGGAATTTATGGCCGCATTAATGACTAGTGTTATGGATAATGCAGGCAAGGTTTCAGGGTATATCGAAGAATGCAAAAAGATGGGGATTGCTTTGTTACCACCGGACATCAATGAGGGTTATGGGCATTTTTCTGTTTCTGACGGAAAAATACGTTTTGGTCTTGCCGCAATTAAAAATGTTGGCAGAGGCGTAGTAAACGCATTGGTTACGGAGCGTAAAAAGGGTGGCTTATTCCAATCCATGACAGACTTTTGCAATCGCATGGAAAACGGCGAGATTAATAAGCGTAGTATTGAAAGCTTGATTAAAGCTGGTGCCTTGGATTCTTTGGGAGGTGCTAGAAGTCAGTACATGGCGATTTACAAAAGTATTTTGGATGGAATTGGGCAAGCAAGAAAGAATAATATAGCAGGACAAATGAATTTATTTGACATAGACATGGGGGAAGAAAGTTATAAACCCCAGGACGACTTGCCAAGGGTGGAGGAATATGCGCCACGAGATAAATTGGCAATGGAAAAAGAGGTTTTGGGGATTTATGTTAGTGGACACCCTTTAGCAGAGTATGCGACAAAACTGAGAAGAAAAATTAGCCATAGCAGCATAGATTTTTTGCCCGTAGAAGAGGGTGAGGATCGACAGCAAATCGAGGAAGAAACAAAGGTTATTGTTGGCGGTATGATTGCAGGTGTTTCGGTGAAATATACAAGAAACAATGATAAAATGGCTTTCCTTACGCTAGAAGATTTTCAAGGCACGATGGAAGTCGTTGTTTTCCCAAAAGTATATCAGCAGTTTCATGAGCTATTTTTGGAAGAAACTGTTATTCTGATTAAAGGCCGTGCAAATGTATCGGCGGATGGGGAAGCAAAGATCATAGCATCTCAAATTCAGCTATTGCAATTGGATGAGGAGACGAAGCCGACGTCTTTATGGCTGAAAATTGCAGAAGAAAATGAGGTGACTTTGCCACAGATTATTGCAGTATTGTTGCAGCATAAAGGTAATATCCCCGTTTTTATCTATCAGGAAAAAACAAAACAAAAGATGAAGGCCGAAAGAAAGTATTGGGTAGACGGCTCCTTGGAGTTGCAGCAGGAGTTAAAGCTTTTGCTAGGTGAAACCAATGTGGTGGCAAAGGATAGTTAGGAGGAGATGACGTATGGATGAAAAAAGTATAGAAAACACGCCGTATATTTGCGTGAAAGCGTTGGAAAAGGGCGTAAGCATAATCGGGGTAACCCGTGGGGAAGTTACGAAAATTCATCATACGGAAAAGCTCGATAAAGGCGAAGTTCTGATTGCCCAGTTTACGTCCAATACCTCAGCGATTAAAGTAAGAGGCGAGGCGGAAATTTATACACAATTCGGTATAATCTATGCCGAAAAACCAGAGAAGGAATAGTATAACGGATTAGAAGTGGTTACTGCTTCTTGTAGTCGTGGGTACTTAGAAATTATAAGTGGGCGATTGCTTAAAGGAAAAGATATTGTATCACTATCCGTTATAAGTATTTTTCAAGTGCAAAAATACGAATCATTTTTTATTGGATAGGAGGAATAAGTAATGGGATTAAAAAAGATTAAAAAAATCGGCGTTTTGACCAGCGGCGGTGATGCTCCTGGTATGAATGCCGCCATTCGTGCAGTTGTAAGGACAGCTATTTTTCACGAAATTCAGGTCATTGGAATCCGAAAGGGCTATAATGGACTGATTAATGGTGAAATCAAAGAGATGCATAGCAAGGATGTATCAAATGTGATGAATCTTGGTGGCACAATTTTGCACACTGCCCGTTGTCCCGAGATGATGACGGAAGAAGGCAAAAATAAAGCTGCTGCTATATACAAAATTTTAGGTCTAGATGCCTTAGTTGTAATTGGTGGCGATGGTTCTTACAGGGGTATGGCAGAGTTAGCAAAGCTTGGGGTTAACTGTATTGGTATCCCTGCTACAATAGATTTGGATATGAACAGCACCGAGTATACCATTGGGTTTGACACAGCGGTAAACACGGGGATGGACGCTTTAAATAAACTTAGGGATACATCAAGCTCTCACGAGCGTTGTTCCGTAGTTGAGGTAATGGGCCGTGATGCCGGATACATTGCGGTGTGGTGTGGTATGGTCGGTGGCGCAGAGGATGTTATGTTCCCAGAGGCAAAAGACTTCATCGACAGCCAAAAGGTGATTCAGCAAATTTTAGCGAACAGAAGTGTTGGAAAACGACACAATTTAATTGTAGTTGCTGAAGGTGTTGGGGGAACACAGCAGCTTGCAAAAGATATTCAGGATATTACGGGTATCCAGACCAGAGCAACAATTCTTGGCCATTTGCAAAGGGGTGGTAGCCCAACAGCGGTGGACCGTATGCATGCTTCCATGATGGGTTATCATGCCGTAAAAGCTGTTATGGAAGGGAAAGAAAATCAAGTTATTTCCTATAACAGGGGAAGATACGAAGTAATTGATTTAGAGGAATCTTTGGGGATGGAGAAAACTCTGGATAAAGAAATGTACGACGTAATCAAGATGCTT
Source organism: Clostridiales bacterium UBA4139 (assembly GCA_002380805.1). Lineage (GTDB taxonomy): Bacteria > Bacillota > Clostridia > Lachnospirales > Anaerotignaceae > Chakrabartyella. The sequence goes on from DFWH01000013.1 coordinate 19,518, forward strand.
GCAATATAACAAATTTGAGGTTGCCGACCGTTAAAATGCCGATGGCGATTCAAGGAGCTATATGTTTTTCTGCAAGATCATGACAATTTAACGTAAAGAAACTTTTCGAGGTTTTTAGATACTTTGCTTGTATAAAAGTTTTTAAACTTTTCGCAATAGATAAAATGAATAAAAAAGAGGAGGTACTGCAATGCGCAGGACAAAAATCGTTTGCACACTGGGACCAGCAACAGACAGTGTAGAAACAATGAAAAAATTAATTCAAAATGGGTTGGATGCTGCCCGCGTAAACTTTTCTCACGGGACCTATGAATCCCATGGGGAAATGATCAAAAAGTTAAAACAGGCAAGAGAGGAATTAGGCGCGCCTATTCCCTTGATCTTAGATACAAAAGGCCCAGAAATTCGTATCAAAACCTTTGCCGAAGGTAAGATCGTTTTAGAGGCTGGAGACAAGTTCACATTAACAACAGAGGATATTGAAGGTACAAAGGAAATGGTATCTGTAACTTACTCTGACTTACCTAATGATTTACAGGTTGGTTCTCGTGTTTTGATTGATGATGGTTTGATTGAACTAAGAGTTGAAAATATTGTTGGACCAGAGGTTCGTTGTGTTGTTGTTAATGGTGGAAAGGTTGGCTCCAGAAAAGGGGTTAACTTGCCTGGTGTTAAGGTAAATTTACCTGCATTGACAGAAAAAGATATTGAGGATTTAAAATTTGGTATCGCCAATGAATTTGATATCGTCGCAGCTTCTTTTATCCGTTCTGCTTCTGACGTAGCAAGAATTAGAAAGGTTTTGGAGGAGAATGGCGGAGAAGGCATTCAGATTATTTCTAAAATTGAAAATCAAGAGGGTGTAGACCGTATTGATGAAATTTTAGAAGTTTCTGATGGTATCATGGTTGCCAGAGGTGACCTGGGTGTAGAAATTCCACCCGAAGAAGTTCCTTTGGTGCAGAAACAGTTAATTGCTAAGGCAAACCAGCGTAGCAAACCAGTTATTACAGCTACTCAAATGTTGGAGAGTATGGTAAACAGCCCTAGACCAACCAGAGCAGAAGCAAATGACGTTGCAAATGCTATTTTTGATGGCACAGATGCAATTATGCTTTCTGGCGAAACAGCAGCAGGTAACTATCCTGTGGAAGCTGTGGCAACCATGGCTCGTATTGCTGAAAAAACAGAAAGTAGCATTAATTATAGCAAGATGCTTACAAGACAGTTTGATGGTGTTAGAACGAATATTACCAATGCGATTAGCTTTGCAGCTTGTACAACAGCCGCTGAATTGAATACAGCTTGCATTTGTACAATTACACAGTCCGGCTTTACTGCTAGAATGATTTCCAAACACAGACCTGTATGCCCAATTGTTGCGGCAACAATGACAGGTAGGGTTTGGCGTCAGCTCAACCTGGTTTGGGGTTGCAAGCCAATGTTGCACACAGCTAAGTTGCAGCAAGGCAAAGTGTTTGATACAGGTATGGAAGTGGCTCAGGCAAGTGGCATTGTGAAAAATGGTGACACTGTTGTTTTGGCTTTGGGTATGCCTGTTGGCGTAAGTGGTGCAACAAACACCCTTCGTGTTGACATTGTTGGTGATGTTTTATGCAAAGGTATCGGTGTCGGATCAAAAAAAGTGAGCGGCAGAGCCAGAGTAATTAAAATGCGTGAGGATATGGAACGCAACTTCCAAAAAGGCGATATTTTAGTAGCTACAGCTACTGATAATGATTTTATGCCTTATATCCAAAAGGCTTCTGCCATTATCGTAGGTCCAATGGACCATAGCGATGATTGTCACGCAGAGATTGCTGGAAGAGCTTTGGATATTCCTGTAATCATTTGTAACGCCAAAGTTGTAGATTTTATTCCCAATGATGCATTAATTTCTGTGGATGCATCTACCGGATTTATTTGTGCAGGGTTGCCTGATGATAAACAAAAAGCATAATTTATTTAATATAGTGAAGGTCATGTCATTTAGACATGGCCTTTTGTATTTAAAAAAGTACATTAGTTATTTTCGATATGTAAAAAATGTAGGTAGTTTTTTTGTTTATTTTGCCATAAGTGACGACTTGTCTAGAGTATAAATCACACAAAATTGTGTATTTGCATAAAGCAATTAGAAAAAAATATAATTTAGTAGGGAGGTTTCTCTATTTGAGTCATTGACAGAGAAAGAAAACGGTGCTACCATATGAACAAGGATTCAAGATGTTGAATATTTTCAAGATGTTGAAAAATATTCATGAATCTCAGGTTTGCAATTTGGTTAAGCAGCAACCAAAATGTAAACATGGACTTTTACATTATTTCTATTTTTTAAAGGAGGAGATATTATGACTGGTACAACATTGATTAGTGCTGACAATACGTGGGCACTTATGGCCATTACTTGTGGCTGGGTTGCGTTTTCTATTTACGCAGAGCAGACATGGGCTTGGGCATCCAAACTTTCAGGTGCAATTATTGCGCTGATTGGTGCTTTGCTGTTAACAAATTTAAAAATCATCCCTACAAATGCCCCTTGGTTCGATGATATTATTTGGGGTTATGTGGTACCACTGGCGATCCCCCTGTTGCTGCTACAGTGTGATATTCGTAAAATTTGGAAAGAATCTGGTAAGCTTTTAATTATTTTCTTAATTGGCTCTATAGGAACTACCTGTTCTGCAGTTCTAGCTTTCAACTTATTGCAAAACTATGTTCCTAATGCGGCAGGCGTTGCAGCAATGATGACAGGTTCATACATTGGCGGCGGCGTAAACTTTGCAACTTTGGCTGGTGCTTTCGAAATTCCAGGAGAGGTTGTTGCAGCTACAACAGTGGCAGATAACCTTTTGATGGCGTGCTACTTCTTTGTTTTAATTGCAATTCCTAGTATCGGTTTCTTCCGCAAGGCCTACAAACATCCTCATTTAGATGAAGTGGAGAGTGTTGGTATTGATGAAGCTGCAAAAACACAGGCTGCTGCATACTGGGAAAGAAAACCTATTTCCTTAAGAGATATTGCCGTAGACTTTGCGATTAGTGCAATCATTGTTTGGGTTTCTATTGAAATTGCAAAAATTTTTGGTGCAGTAATTCCGATAAGTAACAAATTCTTTTTATTGTTAAACGGTTTATTAGGAAACAAATATTTAATTATGACAACAATAGCAATGTTGGTAGCAACATTTGGCTCAAAGCATGTGGCGAAAACAGCTGGTTCTCAAGAAATTGGTACATACTTGATTTACTTATTCCTTTTCGTTATTGGTGTTCCGGCATCCATTAGCCAGATTCTTCAGAATGCACCTATGTTGTTTGTATTCTGCTTGATTATGGTTATTATCAACATGCTGTTCTGCTTTATCTTCGGTAAATTGTTCAAATTCAACTTAGAAGAAATTATCCTTGCATCCAATGCAAACATTGGTGGCCCTACAACAGCGGCAGCAATGGCTATTTCCAAAGGTTGGGTAAAATTGGTAGGCCCTATCATGTTGGTTGGTACTTTGGGTTATGTTATTGGTACATACTTCGGTACTTTTATCGGACAGATGTTAGGCGCATAAGCATAAGAGAATTTTTTAAGAGACGAAAAGAGGAGTATTATGATTTTTGACGGACATTCTGACATCTTTACTGATGTCACCATCAAACGCCTGCTTGGGGAAACGCAGGTAATTAAGAATCACCACCTGAATAGATTGCGCAAGGGCGGAATTGAGGGAGGCTGTTTCGTCATCTGGATTGACCCACCCTACGACAAAGAACCATCGAAAAGACTTGCACAAATTTTAAAGGCAACCAAAGATGAAATGGATGAATGCAAAGAAGCGGTTTTGGTTCATAATATGGCTGAAATTGAGGCTGCTCAAAAGGCAGGTAAATTCTTCATCTTGCTTGGTATCGAAGGTCTTTCGGGCATTGGGGAGGATCTAGATCAGATACATAAGCTTTATGACTTTGGTGCACGCCACGCTATGCTAACATGGAATGAGCAAAATGCGTTGGCAACAGGTGTGCAAGGCGATCCTACTAGAGGTGTAACACAGCTTGGTAAAAAAGCAATACAGATGATTCAGGAAAAGCATATGATTATGGATGTTTCTCACTTGAATGAGCGTTCTTTCTGGGATGTAATGGATGTGGCACAAGGTCCCATTTTGGCATCTCACTCAAATGCAAAGGCTCTTGTGCCTGCAGCTAGGAACTTGACGGATGATCAATTGCTGGCGATTAGAGATACAAAGGGATTGATTGGTTTAAATTCCTTTAACCTCTTTGTATGTGAGGATTTAGAAGGTCAAAACGTGGATAACTTGGTTAAACATGCATCCTATATTGCTGACAAAATTGGTGTGGAACACATAGGCTTCGGTTTTGACTTTTTCGAGTTCCTCTCAACAGATTCTATGAAGAGTTATAGTGACCAGGATACATCCTTTACCGTGGGGCTTGAAGATTGCTCTAAGGTTCCTGAAATGGTAATCAAAATGAAAAAGGCTGGATTTACTGATAAAGAGTTGGAGATGATCTCTTGCGGTAACTGGTTTAACTTAATTCGCAAGGTAACTGGTTAAATAGTGAAATGACTTCCCGACCTTTAATAAAGGTGCCAATAAAGTAATTCCATAATTAGATTCAAAAAAACCCAGAAAAAGGTGAGTGAATTTTTGCTCACCTTTTTTATATAAAAACAATATGGAATATTTTAGGACCTAAAAATGGAGATAAAATAAAAGGCACTCTGCAATTTTTGCAGAGTGCTTAAGTTTAAAAGAATGGGGGGGTCATTGCCCAAATAGAGATGCATTCTTCATCAGAATTATTGATGTACTTATGGGGCAGTGTACTGTTAAAGTAAATGCTATCCCCTTCATAAAGAATATAGTCTTTTCCATTTAGATGAACGGTTAGGGTACCCTTGAGGACATATCCACATTCTTCGCCTTCATGGCAAAGCGTATCTTTTTCATAGGTACAGCCGCATTTTAGGCGAACCTCCGTCATATCTAATAAGTGGCCGGGTCTTGTGGGAGACAGAAGCTTATAAAAGCTGTTGTTACGATGTGTTACGATAGTTTTATGGTCTCCACGACGAATGAGAATACTATCTTCCTGCTGTTTTTCTTCGAAAAAATAATTTATATTAGTATCTAAAGCACTGGCTAAGCGCCAAAGGCTGACCACGGAGGGAACAACCAAATCACGCTCGATCTGGCTGATTAAGCCGGTACTCACATCAGAAACTTTAGAAAGTTCTGCAATACTCAATTTTTTCTTATTTCGCAGTTCTCGGAGTCGTGAACCGATTTGAAAATCCATTTTGCTTTCCTCCTATGTCTACGTGAGTTGATTTCAGTAGAATATTTCATTTATTGTACTAATTTGCTTTAATAATACAAATAGTATTATTGATAAGCATCTGATAATACGAGCAGAATATGGTAGAGTAATACTAAGTCCACATTATAGCACTACTTTTTTTGTTTGTATACTACATTTTATCACCAATATTTTAGTGGAACAATATTTTTTTTTGAAAATCAAGAAAATGTAAAAAGTCAAGGAAAATCAGGGTTTTTTCGGGGGTAAGATTGCAAATTAGGTGTGTGTGTGCTATGATGTTAAAGATTATAAAGCGGTATTAAAAAATTGGAGGATTTTATGTTGACGAGTAAACAAAGATCATATTTACGTTCTATGGCTAATGGGATGGATGCAATTTTTCAAGTAGGGAAAAACGGTGTAACACCCGAACTTCGTGATACAGTGCATAATGCATTGGAGGCCAGAGAATTAATTAAGATTAGTGTGTTGGACAATAATATGCTGGGAGCAGGAGAAGCGGCAGAAATGCTGGCTAGCAGAACAGGGGCAGAGGTTGTTCAGGTGATTGGCAATAAATTCGTTTTGTTCCGCCAGTCAAAAACAAAGCCTGTAATTGAGCTTCCAAAAGTAAAAAAATAATATTTGGGGGAGAGGATATCCGTGACTAACGTGTTTGATTATCTGCTTTGGCGGGGGGATCTAACGTTAGAGCAATCCCCATTTCAAGACGTGGATGGGCTTATTTTAACGTGTTTATCCTACCATTTTTTTACAGAAGTGTTGGAGCAGTACGATGCAACACCTGTGCGCATCGAGGAATTGGCTCAGAAGGTAAAAGATTTGCCACAGGAAAAGCTTCGGATGCGAGATCCTCAAGATGTTGTGTTATTGCAGCTTATGGGTAAGAGCCAACGGTTCAAAAACATGGAAGTATGCTTTTATGTAGACCATGTTGATTTAGAAAAAGAGGCACAATTTTCTGCAATCACAATTTTGTTAGGTGATGGCACATTTTTTATTGCATATCGAGGAACAGACCTAACTCTTATTGGATGGAAAGAAGACTTCAATATGAGTTTTTTGGACTTTGTGCCAGCTCAGATTGCAGCAGCAGCATATCTATTATATGTTTCAAAGAATTTGCCGGGAAAAATGAGGATTGGTGGACATTCAAAGGGTGGGAACTTGGCGGTATTTGCGTCAGCGGTTTCTCCCCAAAAAATTCAGGAGCGCATTTTATGTATTTATAACCATGATGGTCCTGGATTTCAAGAAGGAATGCTTCGTTTTCGAGGCTATAAGGAGATTGTGCCTAAAATTTATTCTTTCGTGCCTGAATCCTCAATTATTGGAATGTTGATGAGCCGCCAAGGGGGATATACAGTTGTTAAAAGTGCAGAAAAGGGCTTGCTTCAGCACGACCCCTATTCTTGGGAAGTATCCGGCAAGGATTTTATTCGCTTGGAGTCGGTATCCATAGAAAGCAAATTTTGGGATAAAACTCTTAAGAGCTGGCTAAAAAGCCTAACTCCAGAAAAAAGAGAAAAATTTGTGGATGCTTTATTTGAGTTGCTCTCTGTGACCCATGCGGATGATCAAGGTGAGGTTGTTTTGTCACCATTAAATGCGTATCGAACTCTACAAACCTTGAAGGATGAAGATGAAGAAACCAAAAAGGTAATTTTGGATGGATTAAGATTACTTTGGTTGGCGGCAAAGAAGACTGCGGGCGATTACGGTTTTGCATTACAAAAGTTAGCAGGATTGATACTATTGGATAAGAAAAGATAAAGAGGCGTTCCTATGCGAAATGAAATAGCAGGATTTAAAAATTGCAAAAGCATTGCCATTATGGGTGGAACATTTGACCCCATCCATAATGGGCATTTGGTGACGGCGGAGGCTGTGCGCCACCGTTTTAATGTGGATAAGGTGGTTTTTATTCCCACTGGTAGACCAGCACATAAAACACAAGAACAGGTAACCCACAATGAGCATCGTTATTTGATGACTGTTTTGGCCACTATGCGTAATGAAAATTTTGAGGTATCCCGAATCGAGATTGATCGACCTGGCGTTACCTATACCATCGATACCATTGAAATGCTAAAAAAGATGTGTCAGCCTGATGTGAGGTTATACTTTATCACTGGGGCAGATGCTATTCATCAAATTATGCATTGGAAAGAGCCGGAAAGGTTACTATCTCTTTGCGATTTTGTGGCTGTCACTAGGCCAGGATATGATAGGGCAAGTTTATTTGGTGATATACGAGAGATTCGAGAAAAATTTGCTAGCCGTATTCATTTCATGGAGGTGCCAGCATTGGCAATTTCTTCCTCAGATATTAGAGACCGTGCAAAACGTGGGGCTCCAATTAAATATTTATTACCCCAGGCGGTGGAGGACTATATCCACAAATTTTGTTTATATGAGGATGTAGAAAAGGACGAGGTGAGATTTATGTTGGATTTGGATGTTATGCAGGAAAAATTGCAGTCTGCATTATCGATTAAAAGATATATCCATACAATGGGCGTTGCCGATGAAGCAGAGCGCTTGGCAGAAATTTATGGAACACAAGGGGACAAGCAAAAAGCGCGTGTCGCAGGTTTACTTCACGACTGTGCAAAAGATTTTCCCATTGAGGTTAGAGATCGTTTTTGTAAAGAGTATAAGGTGCCAGTTGATGAGTATATGAAAAAAATAACTGATTTGATTCATCCCTTTTTAGGTGCTGAGGTTGCAAGGAGAGATTATCTTGTTTCTGATGAGGAGATACTGGGAGCTATTCGTTTCCATACAACAGGACGGGCAAATATGACTTTATTGGAAAAAATAATTTATATTGCTGACTATATAGAGCCTAATAGGGAAAAATTTGACGGGATTGAGGAAGCCAGAAGATTGGCATACTTAGACTTAGATATGGCAATGAAGTACATTTTAGAGCAGACCATTGAATATGTAAAATCAAGGGGACGGGAAGTGCACCCTTTTTCCATAGAAGCATTAGAATATTATAAAGATTGTTGAGGAGGAACTATATGAACGCATTGGAAGCGGCGAAGATTGCTCAAGAGGCATTAGAGGATAAGTTAGGACAGGATATTAAAGTTTTGGATTTACAAGGTTTATCCAATATTGCAGATTGTTTTGTAATTGCCAGCGGTAACAATGTGAACCATTTAAGAGCCATGGCAGATGAGGTAGAGCAGAAGCTTTTTCAGGAGGGTGTGAAGTTGCACCACTCTGAGGGATACAGTGTTGCAACCTGGATTTTATTAGATTTTGGAAATCTTTTGGTACATTTGTTTAATAACGAGCAAAGAGATTTTTACGGTTTAGACCATGTTTGGAACGATGCAAAGAGCGTGAAATAAGTTTAAATCAAAACAGAAAGTTCTGATATATAAAAAACACTCCTTATGATTGGGGGGTGTTTTTTATATATCAGAAAAAGTAGTAGAGAATGGGAAATAGAGGGTATTTGCATGTTTATATAGAAAAAACAAATGTATGCCTGCAATGGAATTTAAATAAAATTATCAATCGTTTTTTTTCTGATTGGTTGTGAAAACTAATATATTTTTGGCCAATGAGCAAAATTTTATATATAATTTTTCCAATAGATTTGATTAAAAGTTTCGATGCAATCGTTACTAATGTTCATATTTTTATACATTAGCACCAACGAGAAAATCTCTGCTAGTTTCATGCATTGCAATGCGTAAAAAATTATATTATAATTGTCCCCAAGATCAAAGGAGTTCTTAAACAGCATGATATCTGCCTGTTTAAGGGCTTTTTTTTTCCTCAAAAACGCAAGGAATGTTTTTTTGAGGAAAAGACTGATAGAAAATATTATTTATGCGTTTGGATAAAACGAAAGTCTGAATTGTTCTTATTAGAATTTAAATTCAGATAAAAGAGAAGTACACTTTAGAAAGGAATGAGGGGAATGAGTTACAATTTGTTTCAACAGCTAAATGAGCCGAAGGGCTTATATGATCCAAACTTTGAACATGATAACTGCGGAATTGGAGCCATTGTAAATATCAAAGGTATTAAAAGTCATCAAACTGTGGAAGATGCATTAAAAATTGTGGAGAACCTTGAGCATAGAGCAGGAAAAGATGGTGAGGGCAAAACTGGTGATGGTGTAGGTATTCTCTTACAGGTCTCTGACCGCTTTTTTTCTAAAGAAGCAAAAAAAATGGGATACGAAATTGGTGAAGAAGGTGACTATGCAGTAGGTATGTTCTTCTTGCCTCAGGGCGAACTTGAAAGAAACCGTGCAAAAAAGATGTTTGAAATCATTGTAGAAAAAGAAGATTTAGAATTTGTAGGATGGAGAGAAGTTCCGACGAATGCAGCGATTTTAGGAAAACAAGCCTTAGACTGTATGCCTTTTATTTTACAGTGTTTCATTAAAAGAAAAGGGAATACAAAAAAGGGTTTGGAGTTTGAACGTAAAGTTTATGTTGCAAGGCGTGTTTTTGAACAGAGTAATGACAATTCGTATGTGGTTTCCTTATCGAGCCGTACCATTGTGTATAAAGGTATGTTTTTGGTAAACCAGCTTAGACTATTTTTCAAGGACTTGCAGGATAGAGAGTATGAATCTGCCATTGGCATGGTTCACTCTCGCTTTAGCACTAATACCACGCCAAGCTGGGATAGAGCGCATCCAAACCGTTATATTCTTCATAATGGCGAAATCAATACCATTCGTGGGAACTCTGATTTGATGCTTGCCCGGGAGGAAACCATGGCGGCAGATGTTTTTAAGGGGGAGATGCACAAGGTATTGCCAATTATCAACCAAGCTGGGTCCGATAGTGCCATGTTGGATAATACGCTAGAATTTTTGGCTATGAGTGGCATGGACTTGCCATTGGCGGTTATGGTTACCATTCCAGAGCCTTGGAGCAATAATAAAAATATGAGTCAAGCAAAAAGGGATTTTTATCAGTATTATGCAACCATGCTTGAACCATGGGATGGACCGGCATCAATCCTCTTTTCCGATGGTGAGGTAATGGGTGCAGTATTAGATAGAAATGGCCTAAGGCCTTCTAGATACTACATTACCGATGATGATAGATTAATCCTTTCCTCAGAGGTTGGTGTATTAGATATACCTATTGAAAGAATTGTCAAAAAAGATCGATTACGCCCTGGTAAAATGCTACTGGTAGATACCACAAAGGGCACAATTATTGATGATGATGATTTGAAGGAGCAGTATGCAACACGTCAACCTTATGGTGAGTGGATTGACAAAAATCTTGTTCATCTAAAGGATATCTCTATCCCCAATAAAAAAACACCCCAATATACAAAAGATGAGCTAACCAGACTGCAAAGAACCTTTGGCTATACCTATGAAGAGGTAATGACCGCTATTTTGCCCATGGCAAAAACAGGGGAAGAGGCCATTGCATCTATGGGGACGGATACACCCTTGGCGGTGCTTTCGGAGGCAAAGAAGCCTTTGTTCAACTACTTCAAGCAGATGTTTGCACAGGTTACGAATCCACCAATTGACGCAATTCGTGAGGAAGTTGTAACTAGTACCACAGTATATATTGGTGATGCAGGCAATCTACTGGAGGAAAACCCAGACAATTGCAAGGTTATTCGTGTGAATAACCCTATTTTGACCAATACAGACTTATTGAAGATAAAGGATATGGATATCGAGGGCTTTAAAGTTGCCGTAATCCCTATTACATATTACAAAAACACTCACTTAGAAAGGGCTGTTGACCGTTTGTTTGTGGAGGTGGATAGGTCTTATAGAGATGGGGCAAACATCATCATTCTATCCGATAGAGATGTGGATGAAAACCATGTTCCTATTCCATCTTTGCTGGCAGTTTCCGCAGTAAGCAAATATTTGGTTAAAACCAAAAAGAAAACCAGTATTGCTTTGATTTTAGAAACGGCTGAACCAAGGGAGGTACACCACTTTGCAACCCTACTAGGATATGGTGCGTGTGCAGTTAACCCTTACTTGGCACAGGATACAATCGCCAATTTAATTGATGAGGATATTTTGGATAAGGATTATTACGCAGCGGTAAATGATTATAATTCAGCAATTTTACACGGTATCATTAAGATTGCTTCTAAAATGGGTATTTCCACAATTCAGTCATACCAGGGGGCGCAAATTTTTGAGGCTGTGGGTATTGATTCTAAGGTTGTAGATAAGTATTTTACCAATACAGTAAGCCGGATTGAGGGCGTTGATCTGGATGATATTCAGAAAGAGTTCCACGAATGGCATAACAGTGCTTTTGATCCCCTGGGTTTGGATACGGATCTGACATTAGACAGTGTGGGTAGCCATAAATTCAGAAGCAATAAGGCAAAGCATTTATATAATCCTCAGACCATTCACCTTTTGCAAGAAGCAACACGGACAGGGGATTACAATTTATTTAAAGAATATACCCGTTTGATAAATGATGAAACAAAGGTAACATTGCGAGGATTGATTGGTTTTAAATTTGCACAGAACCCTATTCCTATTGAAGAAGTAGAAAGTGTTGAATCTATTGTAAAACGATTTAAGACAGGGGCGATGAGCTATGGTTCTATTAGCCAAGAAGCCCACGAAACCCTTGCAATTGCCATGAATCGAATCGGTGGTAAAAGTAATAGTGGCGAAGGTGGAGAAAGTATCGATCGTCTTACACCAGAACCCAATGGAGATAGCAGATGTTCGGCAATTAAGCAGGTTGCCTCTGGTCGATTTGGCGTTACGAGCCGCTATCTGATGAGTGCAAAGGAAATCCAGATAAAAATGGCTCAGGGTGCAAAACCTGGTGAAGGTGGACACCTTCCCGCAGAAAAGGTATACCCTTGGATTGCGAAAACAAGGCATTCCACTCCGGGTGTAGGCCTGATATCACCTCCTCCCCACCACGATATTTATTCTATCGAGGATTTGGCACAGTTGATTTATGACTTGAAAAGCGCAAATAGGGATGCAAGAATTTCAGTTAAACTTTGTTCCGAGGCAGGGGTTGGTACCATTGCCGCAGGTGTTGCAAAGGCAGGTGCACAAGTTATATTAATTTCTGGTTATGATGGTGGTACCGGTGCAGCCCCCAGAACTTCCATTCAGCATGCAGGTATTCCTTGGGAGCTGGGTTTGGCGGAGACACATCAAACTTTAATTCGAAATGGACTGCGCAACAAAGTAACGCTGGAGACCGATGGAAAGCTGATGAGCGGGCGGGATGTTGCCATTGCCATGTTACTGGGCGCAGAAGAGTGTGGATTTGCCACAGCTCCATTGGTAACTATGGGCTGCGTTATGATGCGTGTTTGCAACCTTGATACTTGTCCAGTAGGGGTTGCGACCCAGAATCCGGAGCTTAGAAAAAGGTTTAAAGGTAAGCCGGAGTATGTAATTAACTTTATGTATTTTATTGCGCAAGAGTTGCGGGAGTATATGGCTAAACTAGGTTTTAGGACTATTTCGGAGATGGTTGGCCGCAGTGATTTGTTAAAGGTTCGAGATGGCGCAAGAACAAGAACCACAAAAGTTGAATTGGGAAAAATCATTAACAATCCTTTTGCGAAACCAGGGCAAAATTTTGGCTATGATCCAAAGCAAGTTTATGATTTTCAGTTGGAAGATACTTTGGATTTGAAGGTGTTGTTCAAGCAGTTACAGGGTTCTATCGAATCAAAGACACCTGTTTCTATGGAAGTGAATGTGAAAAATACAGACCGCACCTTCGGTACAATTTTGGGTTCTGAAATTACGAAGAGATATCCTGAGGGTCTGACGAGCGACACAGTGAACATAAAGTGCAATGGTACTGGCGGGCAGAGTTTTGGTGCTTTTATTCCAAGGGGCCTTACCCTTGAACTGGAGGGTGATAGTAATGATTATTTTGGAAAAGGGCTTTCTGGTGGTAAATTAATCACCTATCCTCCAAAGAAAAGCAAGCTAAAGGAAGATGAGAATATTATTATCGGCAATGTTGCTCTTTATGGTGCCACTGATGGAGAAGCGTATATTAACGGTGTAGCAGGAGAGCGTTTCTGTGTTCGTAACTCCGGGGCTAGGGCAGTTGTTGAAGGCGTTGGTGATCATGGCTGTGAGTATATGACAGGTGGTATAGCTGTGATTATTGGCAACACAGGAAAAAACTTTGCCGCAGGTATGAGTGGTGGCGTTGCCTATGTTTTAGATGAACATAGAGATTTTTATACAAGAGTGAATAAAGAGTTGGTTTCTTTGGAGGAAGTAGTTCATAAACAGGATGTTACGTTGCTAAAAGAAATGCTGACAAACCATGTTAAAGCAACGGCATCCCAAAAAGGCCAAGAAATTCTTGATGACTTTAGCAGCTACTTACCTAAATTTAAAAAGGTTCTTCCCCACGATTTCGATAAGATGCATAAGGCTACCGTTCGTATGGAAGAAAAGGGTCTGAGCGGTGATGAAGCATTAATTGAGGCATTTTATGCATTCTATTCAAACAAATAAGACAGGGGGGATTGTGCATGGGAAAAGCAACAGGATTTTTGGAATATGAAAGAGAATCTGGTGGAGAGATAAGCCCTAGGGAAAGAATAAAAAACTTTCAAGATTTTCATGAGCATTTAGATAAGTACCAGCAACAGCAGCAGGCAGCAAGATGTATGGACTGCGGGGTACCCTTCTGTCAAAGTGGAATGATGATAAAGGGAATGACTTCAGGATGTCCGTTAAACAATTTAATACCTGAGTGGAATGATTTGATTTATTTAGAAAAGCCAGAGCAAGCTTTGGGTCGGCTTTTAAAGACAAATAACTTTCCTGAATTTACAGGCCGTGTTTGTCCCGCACCTTGTGAGGCAGCTTGCACCTGTGGTTTAAATGATTCTCCTGTAACAATTAAGGAAAATGAATGGAGTATTATTGAAAATGGGTATGCTTCCGGATTTGTCCAACCAAATCCACCAAAGGTTAGAACTGGCAAAAGGATAGCAGTTGTAGGAAGCGGTCCATCTGGTTTGGCGGCGGCGGATCAATTGAACAAAAGAGGGCACAGCGTTGTCGTGTATGAGCGAAATGATAGGGTTGGCGGTTTGCTGATGTATGGCATTCCAAATATGAAGCTGGAAAAAAATATTATTGACCGCAAGGTAAATATTATGAAGGCAGAGGGCATCGAATTTGTTACAAATGCGGATGTGGGAAACACAATAAAGGCAGAAAAGCTGTCAAAGGAATTTGATAGTGTAATTCTTGCCTGTGGTTCATCTAATCCTCGAGATATTAAGGTGCCTGGCCGGGAGGGAAAAGGGATTTATTATGCGGTAGACTTTTTGAAATCTACTACCAAAAGTCTTTTAGATAGTAAATTTAAGGATGGAAAGTTCATCAGTGCCAAGGGGAAGAAGGTGCTGGTAATTGGTGGCGGCGACACCGGCAATGACTGTGTAGGCACATCTATACGTCACGGGGCAAAGAGTGTAGTGCAATTAGAGATGATGTCCAAACCTCCTCTTGAGCGAGCTGACGATAATCGATGGCCCGAATGGCCTAAGGTTTTGAAAACTGATTATGGTCAGCAAGAATCGATTTCTGTTTTCGGAAATGACCCTAGAGTTTATGAAACAACAGTAACTGAGTTTGTTTTAGATAAGGATGGGAATGTTACAAAGGCAAAAATAGTAAAGCTAGAGAAAAAAATTGATAAAAGCGGTACTATGACTTTTGCTCATGTAAAAGGAAGTGAAAAAACAATTGATGTAGATTTGGTATTGATTGCAGCTGGTTTTTTGGGCACTGAGAGTTATGTGGCACAGGCATTCAAGGTAGAGTTGAATGAAAGAACAAATGTAAAAACTTCTGAAAATAGCTATCACACAAGCGTTGAAAAGGTATTTGTTACAGGCGATATGCATAGAGGCCAGTCTTTGGTTGTTTGGGCAATCAAAGAGGGACGAAGTGTGGCAAAAGAGGTGGATGAAACGCTAATGGGTTATACCAACCTTGTGTAATGTGAAAAGTTTATCTACAAATAAGAAATAGGACAAAAAAAGACTTGTAACCCGAAAAAGGGTTACAAGCCTTTTTTATCAGTTTTTAAGTTTGGACGAAGCAAATTTAGAAAACAATATGATGATAATGGCGAAATCAAGAGTGAGCCAATGTAGATTGCAAGGCTCATACCTTTCGATGGAAGAATAAGACTTATGCTACTGTAAGGTTTGTGAGTTTCATTTCATTTAAATTTGGCAAAGTTGTACTGTCAAAAAAATATGAGATATAGAATTTTTATTTACATTATTGAAATTATATTGCAAAAATTTTTTTTTAGTTTTAGAATACATACTATATATTACCAAAACTAATCTAGAACCTATTTCCATATGTAGGGCAAAATAAACAATGGGGCGTGAAAGTTTGAAGAAAATTCGAAACAGAAAAGAACTCTACTATGAAATTTTAAAATCTTTTTATCAGGGGAAGTATGTTTACGGGGACAAGTTTATGACGCAGGTGGAGGCAAAAGAGTATTATCAAGTTGCCAGACCTACGGTGGAAAAAGTGTATAAAATGCTTCAAGAAGAGGGACTTTTGACCTCCAAACGCCACGTTGGATCAATTGTTACATTTAATTTAGCTGATAAATCTCACTTGAATAAAATACCTATTGATCACAATAATCCGGATGTTTTTGACTTTTATACATATTATTTTCCACGGTTAACTATGGCTAGGGGTGTATATGAGGGGTTATGCCAAGCTAGTAAGGATGAGTTGCAGGAATTGCGGGAGGAAATCCAAGTTATAATAGCGTGTATATCAGAAGGGGGGGGCTTTGTAAACCTTGTTTCTAATTGGAATAGCAAGCTGATTTCATTTATTAGAAATCCATTTTTGAAAAATATAACAGACCATTACTATAACAGGGTAATTTATTTTAATAGATGTAGAGAATTACCTCCAGAAATAAGAAGACAATTTCAACAAGCTTTGATAAAGTATTTTAAAGGTATTGATTTAGCAATACAAAATGATGACTATGAGGGGGTTTTTTCCCTCTACAATATACTTTATGATCAGCTTTTTCGTGTACCTGAGGTTTTGCATTTTTCAAAAATTGAGCTGAGTGGGCAGCCTTATTTTGAATATTCTCAGTATAGCAAATTGCTGCATGCTTTGTTGGTTTCCATCCATATAAAAGGTATGAAGAAAGGAGACATTCTACCAACTGTATCAGAAATTAGCAAAATGTATAGAGTAAGTGAAAAAACTGCTAGGAATGCGTATGATGTTTTGGTGAAAACCGGAATTGTAGTAAGAAGACAAAAAACAGGCACAATGCTGATTGCTCAATTAGACGATGATAAAGTAAGAAAATGGACGGCAAAGGATTTTCATGAACAAAAGGTGGGCATTTATTATTTACTTGAAACATTAAAGATTCTTGCCATAGATTACTTAAGATTTGAACCGGATAAGATACCTTTAAGTGTGATTCAGGAGATGAAGGATGAGCTAAGTAAGCAGCATCAAGATGAAATTTATAGTCATGCGCCTTATTTTGTTTCGGATATTTTGGTCACACCAATTATTATGAGCTTGCCGGTAGGTGTTTTACAAAAGTATTATTTTTATGTTCATAAACCTGCGTCAGAATTTATTAATGTTTGTGGACTAGAGCTCTGGTTTCGTTTAAACAAAAACGGAGAGGTCTATAAGTTACTTGTACATGCAATAGAGGCACTTGAGGCAGGAGATTATAAGTCCTTTTCTAGTTATGGTATACAAGCATTGCAATTAAACTTGGATATCATTATGAAGTCTTGTGAAGAAGGGTTTCAAACAGGCAAAAGTAGATATGTCTAGGTTATTCGTGCCGTGAAACTGGACGAAAAATAACTACGTTTCTTAAAGCTAATTAAAAAGCATTTTTGTGGGCTGATCTTGTTAAAAAAATCGGTTTGAAATTCAGGAAGTAGAAGGGATTTCAAGACAATAGATAGGATACCCCCCAATAAATGGGGGACTAGTAGGCTTGAAAAGTAAAAAGAGGACAATTCTTAGGAATTGTCCTCTGATTTATTTGTTGTTATCCAGTATTTTATATAGCAGTGTATATAAAATTTGGGTTTCTTCTGAGGATAAGTTCAAATCTTCTGCCATTTTAGTTGGGATGCAGGTTGCCTCATCTTTTAAGCTAGTTCCTTTTTCGGTAATGGTAACAATCAAACTCCGTTCATCTTCAGAAGAACGTTCTCTTGTGACCAGCCCCTCTTGCTCTAATCGTTTGAGAAGTGGGGTTAATGTTCCGGAATCCAAGAATAGTCGTTGACCCAGTTCTTTAACAGTGCAACTTTCCTCTTCCCAGAGAACCATCATGGCGATGTACTGGGTATAGGTCAATCCGATATTATCCAGATGGGGTTTATACATCTTTATAATCTCTCTGGAACAAGCGTATAAAGGAAAGCAAAGTTGATTTTTTAGCTTCAAATTTTCATAACTCATTTTACATACCACCTTTACACTATTATATCACGCTATTTAATTTGGGGCAATTTAATATTTGCTGTTCTTAGCTGCTCCTACCAAATCAGTTGCAAAACCATATACGTTACGGTATCTTTCGGGTTAATATGTTTTTTTACTTTGCCCATGATTGGGCAAAAAAAGAGGATACCAATTTTCCATTGATATCCCTCAATCATCTCTTTTTTGCGGAAATTTTTAAACCAGTTCTTTTATTCTTTCTTCAATCAATTTGATATCTTCTACGGGTTCAAAACGCTCAATAACAACACCATTTTTGTCTATCAAAAACTTAGTAAAGTTCCATTTGATATCTGCAGTTTCCTTATAATTTGGCTGTGCTTTGCTCAAAATGTCATGAAGGACTGGGGTAAGGGGGTGACCTTCCTGAAATCCTTTAAATCCCTTTTGTTCTTTTAAGAAAGCAAAGAGAGGCTCAGCATTTTCCCCATTTACATCGATTTTTGAGAAGATTGGGAAAGTAATTCCGAAGCGGGAACTACAAAATGTTGCAATTTCTTCATTGCTGCCAGGGGCTTGATCTCCAAATTGGTTACAAGGAAAGTCTAAGATTTCAAACCCTTGATCTTTATAATTGTTATATAAAGCTTGAAGGTCTTCATACTGGGGAGTAAAGCCACAACCGGTTGCGGAATTGATAATTAAGGATACTTTTCCTTTTAAATCTTGAAGATTAACAAGCTCACCTTTTTGATTTTTTACTTGAAATTCATATACATTCATTGACTATCTCTCCTTTTAGAATGAAATTATATTTATAATTTGCGTGAGTTATGGTTTTGGAAAATTAAATTGCTTTCAATATAATAATAGCACAGCTGATTTCTGGTGTCAATAGTTTTTTACAATTGAATTTAGTACAATTAAAATTGTTTTAATCTAAATTTACTATTAATTTTAAACCCATAACATCTACATAAACTTAAAAATATTAGATTCAGACTTATTTTTTTGTTTGGGTAGGTTTAGATAAAATGATTTTGGAAAGTTTTGAATGAGGCAAATTAAGAAGTGAAAGGGCGGGGCAATATTACTTTATGATTTTTTCAAAAGGTTAATGTAATAGAGTAGTGATATATTGGTTATATTTGGGTATTAATACCATAGTTACACCTACGAATTATTTCGGGAATGAAGCTAAATCGACTATTAATCAATATAGCTTAATTGTATTAGGGTACCAAATTTTGTGATAAGTTGAGTTGTAAAGAGTAGACCTAAAATGTATGAAATGATAAAAAAGAAAAAGAACTGCAAAACTCAGAGTTATAAAAGCCGCCACACATTTTTGTGTGGCGGCTAATTTTTTTTCAAAATGTCACCCAAACGTAGCTTCGCCAATGGTTAAACCAGCTTGGTATGTTGACGATTTTACGAATAAATAGTGAAGACTAGTAAAGAAAAAATGACTCGCTACATATCCATTGTGTTGAAATTAATGACTTTAAACGGGTGGTTTTTTTGTGGGTATTATATTCATAACCCTACTTTTGCAGTTATTATCTTCCCAATTTAATGATATTGGCAATAAGAGCTTGACATCTTTCACAATCGGTGCCTGCGCCTGTGATTTTACCTACTTTTTCAATTGTGTCTGCGCCATCTGCAACGGTATCAACAACTTCTTTTAAAGATACCCCTTTGCAGCCACAAACAGAGAGTAAAATTTTTTCCAATTCGCTTTTGCAACCATCACAAGTTGTACAGACGCCAGTCATTACTTTTAACTCATCCAATGTTCTTGCATCATTACACATTGCTTTTCTAATTGTAATATAATCAACATTATTTGTTGTACAAATTACTCTGTTACCAGCTGTTTAATAACCTCCAAAAAATAAAAATGATTTTTACCTGAAATTTCAACGCTTATTATTTGCGATGCAATAAAACTACGCTTTCAACGTGAATATCGTTGTCCAAACTTATAGTAATGTCCTCATCAATGATAGGAAGCTTGAATTTGATGGACTTTAACCATTGTCCGTTTGGCTGTCGCTCTTCAAAAATCTGTACTTCTGAAATAAGTGCTTCTATCAATTGTCTTTTTTCTGCCTCATTCATTACAGTATACAACTTTTCAAAGTAAATTAAAACCTTATAGATATTATCTCCGGTTACCTTTTCAGATTCAATGGTACTCTTTTTCGCTCTTGCTTCAATCAGCATAGATTCCACATCTTCTATTTTGTCATACATCTTATAAAGACGGTCATCTAAGTCAGATTTTCTTCTGGAATAATGCTTGTCATCTGCATCCAACGAATCAATTTCTTCAATGATTTTTCCTTTGGTGGAATACCCTTGACGAAGTTGTTTTTCATAATTTGCAATTTCTTGGTCAATGGCGGTAGTATCCACCTGTGTATTAATCTTTTGTTGCATCATAGTAGCAAACCTTGAATTGCTAACAAGCTTTATTATAACCTCTGCTACCGCACTATCCAATAGTTCCTCATTGACTTGTTTTTTATATGTACATTTATGGCCACGCATCATAGAGCGATGCTTGCAACCATAATAATAAAAATCTTTGTACTTTGTACCATCACTTTTATATTTAATGCTTTTGTTTGCGTACATACCAACGCCACAGATAGGACATTTTACAATGCCAGTGAGCAAATGAGTGCGCTCGTCTTTGGATTTATTGACGTGCTCATATTTTTTTGCTTGTGCCACAAGTTTTACCTGTGCTGCTTTCCATATTTCTTCCGATATGATAGGGGAGTGAATCCCATCAACAAGGATGAAATCATCCTGTTCTACCAAACGATAATCGTTTCTTGTGCCATGCACCTTTTCTGTTTTTCTACGTCCATATGCAATTTTACCGCAATAAACAGGGTTTTTAAGAATTTTGCGTATCAAACCTGAATCAAACAAAGGATTTTTGCCATTTTGTCTGGCAATTTTGTGAATACCATGTGTTTCGAGGTACTTCGATATGCCGTTTGCTCCAATGTCTGTACTTATATATTGGTCAAAGATGGTACGAATTGCAACAGCTTCTTCTTCGTTGATTTCTAATTTACCATTTACAAGCTGATAGCCATAAGGAGCGAATCCACCGTTCCATCTACCCTCACGAGCTTTTTGTATACGCCCTTCCATTGTCTGAACACGGATATTTTCACGCTCAATTTCTGCAACAGCAGATAATACTGAAATAATCAGTTTTCCTGCATCCTTTGAAGAATCTATCCCATCTTCAACGCAAATCAAATTCACGCCAAAGTCTTGCATAATTTGTAAAGTTGAAAGCACGTCTGCTGCATTTCTGCCAAATCGTGATAGCTTAAACACAAGAACAAAGGAAACGCCATCCTTGCTTGTTTTGATGTCTCCAATCATACGATTGAATTCTAATCTGCCTTCAATGGATTTACCGGATTTTCCTGCATCTTCATACTCATTTACAATTTCATAACCGTTATATTCGGCAAAGGCTTTCATTCTGGCTTTCTGTGCATCCAGTGAGTAACCGTCAATTTGCATTGCTGTAGATACTCTTGTATATGTATAAACTTTGATTTTTTCCATCTATATGACACCCCCTATACATAGTTATTTATCGTTACATACCGAAGGCGTATAACCTTCGGTATGTAAGTTTGGACAGTATTATCATGTATAAGTATATCATGTAATTTTACGTTTTGCAATGTTATCCTTAGCATTTGGTTGTGATATGTCGGTGTTCTTATAAGAAATTTCAGGGTTAGGCATTGAATCAATATCTAAAGCATCTGCATATTTCACAATGAGGTTGGATAAAAGCTCTGATAAAGTGTTCCATTCATTTTCACTCTTCAAATATTCCAACCCCCTTTTGCTTTTCCTTATATCTATTCATCAAATAAGAATCACCTCCCATTCGTGGGTAATTTCGCTTGTATTCATCCAGTTTTATTTCAATCTCTTCAAGCTGATTTACATATTCCTTTAGAAATGCTTGCCGTACTTCCAAAGGCTCAAAGGTTAAAATATCAAGGTAATATTCGATGCGTGGTAAAGCATGGATACTTTCTACAAATATACTCTGTACCGGCTCATCCGGTGTTTTTGGAGCGTACATCTGTCTAAATAGATTTAGGTAATCACGATATTGGTTAAGTAGGCGTATCGTCTGCCATTCCCATTCGCTGTAAGATAGCTTTATTTGTGGCGTTGCATTGATTTTCAATTCTTCTTCCAATAAATGAAAATCGTTCATGATGATTTTGGCACTTTCAAATTGTGATACATTCAGCCTTTGGGCTACCAGTGCAATGACATCGCCGCTTTTGCCACAGCCATAACAATGAAAATGGTCATCATACAGTTTTAATGATGGGGTACGCTCGTTATGGAACAGGCAGGAGGTAAAGCCACTACGATTGACTTCGATACTGTAATATCTCGCCACATCAATTAAGTTTAAACTGCTTTTTATTTGCTCAAATATGCTCATCTGTCCACCTCATTTCTCTGTCTGGAGAAAGATTTTCTAAACTGCTCAAAAGCGGATCTAAGACCTGTTTTATCAAGAAATTTCATTACAATATCTTGAAACTTCTCAAGCTCTTGCAATTTGATTTTCTGCTGTTCTTCCTTCAAGCGATTGGTGATTGATTTAAACTGGGATAGTTCATTTTTCTGTGCTAAGTTTTCACGTTTAAGGGTTTGATTTTCTTGGGTCAATCGCTCATTGGCTTGCAATAATTTCCTTTCTTTTTTCTCCCCGGCAATCTGCTTTTGAGCAAGGATTTTAATGTCATCAAACTCTGTTTTATCAACAACAATTTTACTTTTATCAATCATGGCAGGTTTGGTTTCAATGGTATCAATCGCTTTAATATTGGCTTTCTTTTTCACCACTTTTTCAAGCTCTGATTTGCTTTTTGAAACCTTTTGCATGTTCTCCTGTAGACGCAATTCCTCTTGATGAACTTTAAACTCTGTAACAGATAAGTTTTGCTCAGTACTGCCTTTTTCGCCACGTTCAATATCTGTATAACCGCACTGCTGCATAAAAGAAAAATATCTGTCTTGCAATAGCGAATATGACTTTTCTAAATGGGTACTTCCATCTTCATCGGCAACCTTTTTTGAAGCCCATTTTTTAGAATGGCTGACTTGGGTAATGACTTCTTTTACAGTGCCAACTAGGGATTTATCCTTGCACCTTTTTGACCATTTAACTTCCTTTTGTACCACCGGAACATACACCACATGAAGATGATAGTGGTATACATCTTTACCGAGTTTTTCGGACAAAGCAGCGTTACGCTCATCAGCGTGCATAACTGCCGATAAAATGTATTCTTCACCACCTATTTCATTCACTGCAAACTCGTATGCATTGGTGAAAAACTCTTTTGCAAAATCGTATCCACCATGCGTTTCGAAATAGGAAGAATTCACATCGCAGAGCATTTCATCAATGATAGTTGCATTGGCTCTAAGTCCCTTTGTTGTGATGGTGCCGTCCTCACACATTTTGTCAAAGGTGGAGAGGTAGCCATCATCAGATTTTTTGAAAACTATATTTAATTCAGACCTTGAAAGGTCAACATCTTTATTTTGGTAGACTTCATTTTTACGCTCGTTATGACGTTCCATATTGCCCACATGAGAGCGTGTGTACTGTGCGTTTCGGGCAACAGAGTAGTTTTTACCGTCATTTTTTGCCATAGGCAAAACTCCTTTCTTGGGGTAATATCGGGAGCGACAGCGACGGGGACTAACACTTTTTCAAAGTGTGTAACCCACTATGACACTTTCAACAAGTTGCAAAGATGTCGTGGGCTCTCCGAGGGGCAACAATGTGTTGCATCCGTCTCCGCTGTAGCGGATATGACGTTGTGACGGCTAGTTATACACACCCCCTAATTGTCGCTAATCAGTAGAGGTGGGTATGTATAACTGCTTCGTCAACGTCACGCAGGGTAATGATTACTCTCTAAAAAGTGTAATCATTCTGCCTTTATGCCCACGCTCCCAAAGGTACTTGATACCATATTTTTCTCGAAGCAATCCGCCAAGACTGCTTAGCTTTTTTGCAATTCCACGAGAGGAAATATTGAAATTTTCGTCCAGTTTTTTCAGATTTTCCACAAGCTCTGTAGCTGTTCCGTGAAAGGTAGAAGTGACAAATTCGGCAATCAAATCACAGAATAAATCATCTTCATTTTCTGCCATTTCTTCCTCTGTGCCTAAGAAGTTCCAACGGCAATTTTCTTTGTCAAACTCCACCTTAAAACAATGACCCTCGGTGTCACGATTGGCGATTGTCAGCTTGCCTTTTCCTTCGGTACGTTTCTCTTTTTCAAGTACCCAAACACCGTCAACAGCACCGACTAAACCTGTGCTACCGGACAGGGTATTTAATGGGTCAGGGTCATACATTTTTCTTGTATGATGAACCAATAAAAGCGTAGCTGCATTGCCTGTTAAAATCTCTCGGAGTTTGCCAATATCCCTGTAATCACAAGAATACATACTCTTGTCCTGTTCGCTGTTTCTGATACGCTCTAATGTATCAATAACTATCAGTTTTGTGTTTGGCTTGGCGGAGATAAAAGCCTTTATCTGTTCAATTAAACCGTCTGTAATTCCCAGTGAAGAAATGGCAAGATGAAGCTTGTCATTATGGCTGTGCTTTTCTGAAACACGCTCTAAACGCTCTTTTAATCGAGGGTGAGTATCTTCTAAGGCAAGATATAAAACTTCGCCCTCATTTGCTTTAAAATCCCACAGACTTCCACCGCCTGCTACTGCAACACACATATCCAAAGACAACCATGATTTACCGATTTTGCCACTACCGGCAAGGATAAAAATACCTTGCGGCAGTATCTTGTCAATGGTAAAACTAAGGGGAGGATAGTCGGTGTTCATCAGCTCACGAGCTGAAATAATATTAAGTGGTTGAATTGGTTTTGGTTGATTATTATTCATGCTCATTTACCTCCGTAACATCTTCACCCATCACAACTTTTCTGAGGGTATTTTCATTGATAAGATATTTCTTTCCTGCCTTAAAGCAAGGTAATTCGCCGCTAATGCACATTTGGCGTATGCGATATTCTGTTATTCCCTCCACAACATTTGCAGCTTGTTTTATTGTCAGCATTTTTGCTTTATTATTCATAACTCATTTCCTTTCAGTTTGATTTTTTGTAAGCTTACAAGATTATTTTAGAGCAATTTAAGGTGGTTTCCCGTATGTTGCAAAATTGAAAATATAATGGAAAACTGTGATTTTTTTCAGATTTGAAAATGGATGATATAATTTTTCATATTTGTTTGGTATAATAAGGGAAAGAATGGGGGTGTGGATTTGCACACAAAACTTACTTTGCAAGAAAAATTAAGAGATTTGCGTGATGAACGCAAACTCAAGCTGTCCGAGGTGGAACAAGCAACAGGCATTTCGGTGCCTACCTTGTCACGCTTTGAAACAGACGAATATACAAGCATTGCTTATCAGGATTTATTAAAGCTTGCTACTTTTTACGGTGTATCAATGGATTACCTTTCCGGCATGACAAACCATAGGCAGTACCGAAATATATCTATTGATGAGCTTGCACTTACTGATGAAGTGGTGGAGCTTCTAAAAAGCAAAAGAGCCAACAACCGCCTTATCAGCGAGTTATTGACTCAAGAAGAATTTATTAAATTGCTTGCTACCATTGAAATTTATATTGATGGTAAAATCTCTGCCGGTTCCAATGCCCTAAATGCAACAATTCAAGTTGTGGAAAAGGCAATTATGAAAGAAGTTAATTTGCAGGATAAAGACGAGCTTTTAGCAGAACTTAGGGAAGCCTTTATTGATGAAAACGCTTGTCTACGTTATCGCATTACAGAACGGTTTAACGCTGTGATACAAGGCTTATTTGAACAGCATAAACGCCATGCAGACAGCGAAGCTGAAGATCTTATCACTGACAAAATGAAAGAATGCCTGGATACATATTTTGAAGCAAAGGAAAAGAACGATAATCCTCATTTCAAACTGGCAATGAAGCAGCTTGGTATTGATATTTCCGATTTTTCAGAGGAAGAAGCATCTGTCCTTGAAAAATGCCTGTCACGAGCAGATTTTGCTAAAGCAGCAGCTTTGAATAGTCGGTCACTAAAGCATTATAAAAAACGAAAGCCCATGAAATAGGGCAAAAAAACGAGTTTGACTTTTTACGGTCAGGCTCGTTTCACTATATGTGGATAACTCTCAATTCCTTTCCCATTACATGAGCATAATTTATGGTAAAGGCTGTACCGCCTTTTTCTCTGCCATCATAAACGGCAATAACAAGGTCAGAAGCGTTCACCATGAAGCAATTGCGGTTAAGGTAACAACTTTTATTAGATGTTTCAGAATGTACGCCAACAGCGTTACATTGTGATAGCAATCGTTTAAACTCAGCATTTTTGCAATTTATACGGTTACGATAAGGTAATGCTGCTTCAAGAGAAAGATTGTATTCCTCTTTCAGCTCCACAATGATAGCTGCAAAGTACAAGTCCACACCATCAGCAAAACCGCTAATAAAGTGGGTATAGCCGTCCTCAATAGCTTTCATAATTGCGTTTCTTAGAGCTTCTTTAGTAGGTTCTGTTTTTGATGGGTCAAGTTTTCTGTGCCCTGTGATACAACAAGTTTTTGGAGTCAAACTTATCACCTCTATTGTATATATTATACGCTAGTAGCGTATAATTAAATTATAGCTTATTTTTACGCTGATAGCAATAGTTTATTATTATATCATGGAGGTGAAGCACATGGATAAAACTGCTGTCGGCAAAAGATTAAGACGACACCGTGAAAATCTCGGTTTATCAAGAGAAGAATATGCAGAACAAATTAGCATTTCTCCCCAGTTTCTTGCCGAAATAGAAAATGGTAAAAAAGGTATGTCAGCGGAAACGCTTTACAAAATATGCGAAAATCATGAAGGAATAATAGAATATTTGCTCATGGGTCGCCAAAATTTAGGTACAAACCTAACCCCTGCGGCACAAATGCTCTCTGAGATACCACCACAATATTCTGAAATGATAGAGGATGTTATCGGAGCTTTTGTAAAAACAATAAATCTTTCCGATGAAAATAGTAAAAGGTAGCCATTCCAAGGTGGGTGGCTACCTTTTACTATTATGCTACCCAATTAAATCCCATCATAGCTTGGTCAATAATATGGGTAAATACAAGATTGATTTTGTTAGAGAATACCTCTCTATCATAGCTGTCCGGTAAGTATTCATTTAATACTGCCATTATCTCACTACGAACCTTTTCTTTTGGTTGGTCATCTTTTTCCCATCCAATAACAAAAAGCTCATTTTTCTTTGATAGTAGTGTATTATATAGTTCCTTAGCCGCAAGCTTTACTCGCTTAAGCTCATCTTTTGTTAACTTGTCCTTTTGTAGCAAGTCATACAGCTCCAGTTCTGCCTCAGACAGTTCCTCTTTAATATGTCGTGCTTCTTCGGCTTTTAGCTCTTCCATAAATTTAAGTAGTTTTTTGTAAAACTCGTCATTTTGAGCACCGCCGGAATTATAATCATCAATAATGTTTCTAAAGCGTTCTGCAAAAGCTCCACGAGTTACATTTTGTTTCATCATCTGTGCAAGCTTTTTCTCAATATATTCTCGCAAATTAGCAATTTCAAGATTCTTATACTTAACTTTCTTAAACTGCTCCGAAAGCTCCTCTATATTGAGCTTAGATAAATCAATAGGCGTAGTTGTTGTAATAGCAATAGCAGTGCCTGCATTACTGTTTGAAACAGCATTTGGGGCAGCAATAATACTTTGGTCAAGTAGAGCATTGATTTTTTCTTTCGCACTTTCGAGCTTTTCCGGGCGTATTTTACCATCTATAATATCTTTCAGATAAACAATGACTTCCTTGTATGTCGGATCAAAGTTCATCTTGAAAATATCCGGGCGGAGTGCATCGTAAGTATTTTTAACGGTATTTGCATACACTCTAAACTCGTTTTTTACTTCATCATTTGAAACAAGAATATCTGCAAAGGCTTCAAAGTCAGATAGATTCCCAAAAACATCATCTACATTAACTACCTTTGCAAGGTCAACACCCTGCGAAATGCAAAAGCTCTTTGTAAGCTCAATCACTTCTAAAAGCTGATGATATAGCTTGTCTATTTCTTTAACTGGTATGTCCTCAGTATCGTCAGAAGCATAATCAACAAGAGCCTTTTTAAGTGATTTAAACACATCAAGATATCCAATAACAATTCCGTTTTCCTTGCCGGGATAAACACGATTAGCTCTGGCTATGGTCTGCATCAGTGTGTGACCTTTCATAGGCTTGTCAAGATAAAGGGTGGATACCGATGGAGCATCAAATCCTGTCAGCCACATGGAGCAAACAAAGACAAGCTGTAAGGGATGGTCAGGATTTTTGAAATTGTCTTCAATATCAAATCCATTGTCATCAACAGAATTCATACGCTCACGATGATACTTCACCGATAAGCCTTCAAGGTTAAACTTTTCCTCTTCTTTGTCTTCTTCACTAATAACAACAGCCATATGAACGCTACGCATATAATCAACCATTGATTTTAGGTTGTTTCTTTCGTCCGGGTCTGCTGTTTTTGCAATTTGAGAATTAAGGCTTTTTATTTCCTCTTTCCAGTAATGCTGTACTTTATCATACATTTTGACAGCGGTAAATTTATCAACAGAGATAACCATGCCTTTCCCTAAAAAACCACGGCGTGGAAAGTGGAAAGCGATATGCTGTGCTATCTTTTCAAGGCGGTCGTCACGTTTTATGATTTCCAGTTCTCTTGCATAATGGTTTTCAAGGCGTTGTTTTTCTGCATCTGTCAATTCTTCGTTTTCGATTATTTCTGCAAAATCGCTATCTAAAAAATCATTTTCAAGCTGTACCTCTTTCATGCCGTTGACATAATAAAGAGGTACAGTTGCATTGTCTTTAATCGACTGCGCAAAGTTGTATTCCGAAACATAATCACCAAACCAAGAGTTTGTAAGACGTTTCGAGCCTAAAAGCGGTGTACCTGTAAATGCCATAAACTGAGCATTGGGCAGACCCTTTCTCATGTTTTCAGCTAAGTCTTTGTATTGGGTTCTGTGTGCCTCGTCCACTATCACGATTATGTCATCACGAGTAGAAAGGACAGGGTATTCCTTCCCCTTATCGTATCTGAATTTGTGGATAAGTGTAAACAATATGGTTTTATTTGTTTGTAGCTCTTCACGAAGCCTTGTGCTGTTTGCTGGGCGTAATTTTTCATCTTTTGAGATAAACTCGGTTCGCCAGAAGTTTTTCCAAATCTGGGTATCTAAATCCTCACGGTCGGTAATGACCAAAAAGGTAAAGTTGCCGGATATTTTATGTTTAATTTTCCTTGTTAGCATCACCATAGAGTAGCTTTTTCCACTGCCTTGGGTATGCCAAAACACACCTAACTTACCGCCTAATTGCTCACGGTTAAGAAAAGCGTTAAATGCGTTGTTTACACCCAAATACTGATGATTTTTTGCAATGAGCTTTACTTTTTGTCGATCATAGAGGATAAAGTTCTCGATATAGTCCACGAGGGTTTCTTTTTTTAACAGACCATCAACCAAATATTCAAGGCTAATAGCATTTTCCTTTATCACGTCTTTGTCAGGACTTTCCTTTTCGCTCTCGGTTTTTAGCCACTCAAAGAAATGCTCATATCCTGCGGAAAAGCTACCAAGCCTTGTTTCGGTGCCGCTTGATAAAACACAAACTTGATTGTAATTAAATAAATAGGGTATGTCCTTTAAGTAGTTTTTTAAATTGACATCAAATGCATTTTTTACTGGAATATTGGAGTTCTTCAACTCAATAAACACAAGGGGTAAACCGTTTATGTAGATAATTAAATCAGGACGACGCCAATGGACTTCGCCCTTGATCCAAAGCTGAGAAACAACAGTAAAGGTGTTGTTTTCGGGTTGTTCAAAGTCGATGACCTTTAAGCGGGAGGGCTTCTTTTTGCCGTTTTCTTCATATTCAACATTAATTCCATTGCGTATTTTTTGATAGTTTTGGTAGTTGGTCTGCATTAAATCAGCACTGTTTGGCGTTTTGATAAGCTCTGCCGCTACCTTTTCCACACAAGAAATAGGTAGATGTGGGTTTATCTTAACGAGTCTTTCCAAAAGAATGCACGGCAAAACAACCTGCTTTTTATTCTCTCGTCCGCTACCGTCGGGGAGGGTTTCAGGCTTTTCTGTCATACAGTTTATGGAGTTGTAGCCGTTTTGCATAACAAGCTTTTGTATACAGGCTTGTTCTATCATATCTTCGGATATGAAGTTTGGCATGATGTCACCTCCTCCTAAAATATACTTGTCCAGTCAATAACATTTGTTCCCAAATATATTAATAACATTGCACCTATTAAAAACCATATCCAATTAGAAATTAATGCTTGGAAAATCGGTTTCCAAAAACTGTCTTTTGCCGGTTTTGTTTCTATTTTATTTTGCTTGCCAATCGCACTGTTTTCAAATTTATTTCCATCACCAGTTATGGTTATGCTTTCATCATGTATATTAACTTGTTGTACGACTGGGTGAAGTGGAATAGTTTGCTTTGCATTATTCTCTAAAGCTGTCGAAACATTTATTAAACTATCTTTTTTGTCGCAATTTATAACTAATTCTATTTTCGAATATGGATTTATAATTATGTATGCAATTCTCTCTGAAGCATCAGTGAGTAAACGTGTTACTCTAATATTGAAGCTATAAGTATCTATTGCTTGACCATAAGCATATTCTTTAAATTCATCTATTGTATTACAGGTACAAGCAATGTCCCCTATGTTAAATGATATTTCAACTGCAAATTCAAGTTGTTCTTCAAATGAAGGTTCAATGCTTTCCTTTATCCAATTGTAATTATCCAACACTCCGCTATAATCAAGTTGTTGATATTTGGCAGGTATTTTTTTACTGAATTTTGCCATTTTCACACCTCCAGTTTACCGCTCATAAGTCGAGGGAGTAATAAGTCACGTTGCTTTTTTAGGTTTTGGTTTTTTGTGTTCAACTGTTTTTTAAAATCAAGCAAATTATTTACTATCTGTGAAAAGGATTTCAATATTTCTTTTGGCGGCACCATTATTTTAAATCTTCGCATAAAAGTCAGCCCAACAAATTGCTGTGAAGCCCCATTGGTTTGTGCCGAAAATATTTCTTGTGATGTTGAGTTTGTAAGTAAGCAATAAAGATAATTTGACTGAATATCATCTTGAGGTTTAAAAATTATAACATTTTTTACGCTATATTCTCTTGAATAATCTACTAAGCATGTATTTCCGACAGTTCCAATATTACTAAACAGGATATCTCCTGTTGCCAATCCACTTCTTTTCTTGATTTTTTCATGGTCTACCTCACTAATCAAGTATGCACTATTAAAATCAACAAAACCACTATTGATGCATCTACCTGTGACTAAGGGAACACCAACATCTGTCGGTTTTGGTGTGTCATGTGTCCCATCGGTTACATGGCAATATTCCCCTAACCGTTTCACTTCCCATCCCTCGGGCAGACCATTCACAAACTTTGTGTTTTCGTGGTTAGGGAAACGAAAACGCACAAACCATTCTTTGTATAAATCCTGTGCTGCTTTTTCCAAAAGCTCAATTCTGTGGGTGTTGTTTTCAATTAAGTCATTATACGCCGATAGAATATCCGCAATGCGTTCTTGGGTTGGGAGGTCAGGGACGATGAATTTAAACTTCAACATTTTTTCTACGCTAAAATTATCTTGTGTTGCACCCAAAGAAGCTAATTGCATTTCTTTTTTTAACATATCGAAGCTATATTTTACAAATCTAACATCGGATTCTTTCTCAAAAGGAATAAATCCAACTATGCTGTCAGGAAAGCAAGCATCCATTTTCAATATAGCTGTTTCTGCAATATTAGCTGCGATGGTAATGCACAAAGTACCTTTATTCCATAATTTGCTTTGAGCGAGTCCTTTTTCATTGTAAGTTTGCGAATAGCTATTTAAATAGAATTCTGCCGCTTTTACATCACCTGTTTGGATAAATGGGTATTGACCACCATAAAGTGATTTGTCATCCCGAGGTCGATGCCTTGAACGTCCACGAGAAACTTGTCCTAATTCGTTAATACGTTTTTCTTCCCATTTAGTCATTATCCACTTCACCTCCGAAAAGGCTTTTCAAATTCTCCGCTATCTTACCCTCAAGCCCTCTCGCCTCATTATTCAGCTTTTCCAGTTCGGCTTGCAGGCTCATCATCTCTGCCTTGAATTCTTCCTCGGTCAGTCCGTCATCTTCAATTACAACACCAACATACCGCCCGGGGTTAAGGGAATAATCTTGGTCTTTTATTCCGTCCTCTCCCTCAATCTTTGCCGCTTTGCAAAGACCTGTTACATCCTTGTACTTACCATCGGGGAAACGTTCTAAAAGCCAATCAATATTTGACTGCCAATAGGCTATATCTTTGGTTTCCTCAATCTCTCCACCATTTTCAAGCCTTGTAATTTCGGCTTTATATTCATTGATAAGTTCAGTAAAATCTTCTGTTTCACCCTCATATAGCCTTGAAATAATAGCAAGGTTTTTAATCTGCTCATCACTAAAACTTCTATGTGCTCTGTCTATTTGGGTGAATACATTTCGTGCATCTATAAACAGTATCTCGTCTTTGTTCTTATGGGTAGCATCAAAAAACCACAGTGTCGCAGGGAGCGTTACCGTAGAAAACATATTAGACGGAAGTGTTACCATTTGGCTGACAATTCCGCTTTCAATCAATTTAATTCTAATGTCCTTTTCACTGTTTCCGGCATCGGATGCAGAGTTTGCCATAACAAGTGCCGCTTTGCCTGTGTTTTCTTTCAGTGAAGTGGCAAACATATTGATCCATAAATAGTTGCCGTTTGGCACCGTTTCCCCTGCACTCTTTTTGCCCTTGGTTTTATTTTGGGGCACACCGTAGGTATTAAACCTTGCTTGGTCTTTCACGTCGGCAAGCTCAATACCATCCACATTAAAAGGTGGATTTGCCATAACATAATCAAACCGACCAAAACAACTATACGGGTCATTGTAATAGCTGTTTGCTTCGGTAATAGTGCCACGGATATTGTTTAATGCAAGGTTCATTTTGGCAAGCTTTACTGTTGCACCCGTTTTTTCCACACCATAGGCACGAAGGTTAATGTCCTTGCCGTTTGCTTTGTGTTTTGCTATGTAATGGGCAGTCTGTACAAACATTCCGCCACTACCACAAGCTGGGTCGAATATTTCGCCCTCGGTAGGAGATAACACCTCTACCATATATCGCACAACGGTTGAGGGAGTGAAGAATTCGCCACCGCCTTGTCCCTCCGCAAGAGCAAATTTGCCAAGGAAGTACTCATAAATCTCACCGAAAATATCAATGCTGATGTTATCGGGAATGTCCTTAAAAGTTTTAAGCAGTTTTTTCACAACAGCTTTTCCGTCTTTACCATCAACGGCATAGTATTCATCTTTAGGCAAGGTGTCTTCAAGCTCTTTTGTGTATTTTTCAATATCAACCATAGCTTGTTTAACCTTTTCGGGGATATTATCTGTTTCCGGAAGATTTAAAAGATATTCATATCGTGCTTCGTCAGGCAGATAAAACCCACACTTTTCAATGGCAATTTCGCTCATTTCACGCTCCATACGAGTGCCTTTTAGCTTGTTGTATTCGGCAAGAATGCTTTCCTCATGTCCTTTATATTTACTCTCTGCAAAACGCAGGAAAATAAGTCCTAAAATAGGGGTTGCATATTCACTGGATTTTAAGCCGCTGTCGGCACGAAGTGTGTCGGCAGATTGCCACAATGTATCTTTAAGATTTTTAAGTTCTTTATTGGTCATTTCACTTTCCTCCATAAGAAATCATTCTTATTTGTTTCTGTCTTTTTGAGGTATATAATCCACAATATCACAGATATTGCACTCTAATTTTTCGCAAATTCGTCCCACAATATCCATCTTGACCGACTCACCTTTAGATAGACGTGACATTGTATTAGGACTTAATCCTACAAGCATGCGTAAGTCCGCTTTGTTCATGTTTTTATCAATTAACATCTTCCATAACTTATTATAACTGAATGCCATAATGTGCCTCCCTGCAGGATATATTTATTCACTTTATTATGACAGAAAATAAGGAAAAATACAATATAATAATTATACTTAGAGGTACTTGAAGTATTGTAAAATAGCCGATAACAAGCAAAACTCCTAACAAGCCATTTTGCTCATCAGGAGTTTCATTTTATTCTATCATACCAAAATGTCGGAGTGCATCCACAATCGCTTTTTCTTTTTCAGCAGGGCACTGAGGAACCTTAGCATCTTCTTTTTTAGAAATGTTGAAGTTCTCACGTTCTTTAATACCCATTTCCTCTTTCACCTGTGCGATATACAGGCTTGATACCTTCAAACCACTATTTTCAAGTATATAAGCCTTAATCTCATCATAGGTCGCCTTTGCTTCGGCAGAGGTCAAATCAAGCTCATCCATGCCCAGTTCTACTTCAATATGATGGGTAGATTTTAGTTTGGACAATAGCACTACCGTCTCTACATGGACAGTTCTTGGGAACATATCCATCAATTGAACTCTCTCAACTTCATATCCTGCCTGTTGGAATACTACCAAATCCCTAGCCAAGGAGGTAGGTTTACAGGAGACATAAACAATTTCTGGCGCACCAAAATCAATGATTTTGCCAATTGCCTTTGGATGAATTCCATCTCTAGGGGGATCAACGATAATTAAATCAGGCTTGTCCTTTAATTCGTCAACTTTTTGTAATACATCACCGGCGATAAAGGTGCAGTTTGACAGACCGTTTTGAGCAGCATTTTCATTTGCGGCAACAACAGCTTCTTCAATTAATTCAATTCCGACAACCTTTTTAGAGCCTGCTTCGGCCATGATTTGTCCAATGGTGCCAGTGCCGCAGTATAGGTCAAATACCATTTTATCAGCAACATTTCCTGCAAACTCTTTAACGATGGAGTAGAGTTTTTCTGCACCTTTCGTATTGGTTTGGAAGAAGGAGTAAACAGAAACCTTAAATTCCAAATCAAACAATTTTTCTATAAAATAATCTCTACCATAGAGAACAGTCATTTCATCACTACGAACCACATCGGCTACACTATCGTTTATGGAATGAAGAATACCGCAAAATGACCCATCTAGAGGGAGAGCCAAAAGCATATTCTTAAATTCTTCTGTGGAGAAGGGGACTTCGTTACTGGTAACTAAATTTACCAAAATTTCTCCGGTAGCGGTACCTTTTCGTACTACCAAATGACGCAGTGAACCTTCATGACGCAGCTTATGATAAAAGGGCACGTTTCTTTCCTGGAAAAAGGATAGGGTGCCATTAATGATTTTTAGATAGTCGTCATCAATGATGTTGCAGTCTTTAAGGGATACAACCTCATAATGGCTCATGCGCTTGCGCATACCTAATGCCAAGTCACCATCTTTTTGTTCGTCGCCAAAAGAAAATTCACATTTGTTGCGGTATGCCTTTTCTGATGGGGCGGGAACGATTCCCTCCCAACTTTTGACCTGAATGCCTTCTTGGTCTAAAAGACGCTTTACTTGACGCTCCTTTAGTTTTAGTTCTTCCTCATGACGGAGGGTTTGATAGGTGCAGCCACCACACAGGGTGTAGTGAGAACAAATTCCTTCTTGCCTTTCCAGTGGAGAATGCTCTAAAATGGCTTCTTGTCTGGCTTCAATGCCACTGCTTCTTTTTTTTATTACTTGGGCCTGGACTGTCTGTCCAGGAACACCATTTTTAACAACAACTTTTTCGCCATCCACAAAACCAAAGGCCTTATTTGGGAAGTTTACATCCTCAATTTGGATGGTAATAATGTCTTTTTTCTTCATAAATTCTCCTCCGAAAGTAGTTAGATTTTATTTGTATTCAAGAATAATCTATGGTATACTGTTCCAGTAATCTTAAAATTCTGAACGGGAGTGTATAGTGGAATGTCTGAAAAATTAGAAGTAGGCAGTATCGTAGAAGGAAAGATTGTTCGCATTAAACCTTTTGGTGCAATTGTTTCTTTAGGTTCTGTACAAGGGTTAGTGCATATCTCTCAAGTTGCCAACAGCTTCGTACAAGATATCAATGACCATGTAAAGGTCGGAGATATCGTTAAGGTTAAGGTTCTTTCAATCGATGAAGAATCCCACAAAATTGCATTATCTATTAGGGATGCGTTACCTAAGGAAGAACGCCAGCCTAGAGCTGATAAGCCCTTCCGTAAACCAAATCAGACACAAAAGCCCGCAAGTCCTGCTGAGGAATATTTTCGTCCTCAGGCATCTGTAAATTCATCTTCTGACTTTGAAGATAAGATGAAAGAATGGATGAAGCAGTCTAACGAGCGTCATACCAGCTTGAATAAAAGAGCAAATAAGCGCTCCTTTTAAAATATTGCTTAAACATCTTACCATGAAACTGTTATAGATGCAATAAACAGACGGCGCAGTGGGAGGGATATCATGTCATTGTTTTTTGTCGTGGGCATTTACTTTTATGCACGCGGTGTATTTGCATTGTTTGGTCAGACCATTTTCTATACCAAACGCACATTAGAGTTGATCGAGCCAGAAAATTTACCTGTTTACTTAAAAGAATCGGGAATTTGGCACGTGGTAGCAGGAACAATTTTTGTTGGCAAGGCTTTGGCAGATATTATGTTCCCAGGAAGCAAGATAGTTTTAACTATGTTCTTTGTGTTGTTAATCACTTGTGTTTTTTTTCTTGCTCGTTGTAACGAACGGTATATAAAAAAATAAATTTAAGCCTATTTGTATTTACAAATAGGCTTTTTTATTTATTTAGGCTTACAATTCCCGGGAAATAGCACGGGAGACATAGTATGATTTTCTATTTTGAGAAAACAGAGTTTATTAGTATAATTTACAAAAAGTAGCAGGTATATTGAAGAATTATGCCATGGTTTTTATTGTAAGTAGGTAAAATGGTAGTTTGATGAATAAATAAAGTGTATACCGGTAGGGAAAAGATTTATGAAATTTTTGTAAAATTTGGCATAGAATATATTTAAATTAGTTTTTGTCATTGAAATAAAAAAGTATTGACAAGAAAAAGATGTTGTATTATGATTAATCCAATTTAAAACACAAAGACATTGAAGAGAAGAGTAGTGAGCGGATGCTTTTACAGAGAGTCCTCGGTTGGTGGAAGAGGATAAAGATAGGCTGATGAAGATGGTCTTGGAGTTGCATGGTCGAATTTATTTAGACCATGACGGGTGCACCCGTTATAGTGCCAGGGTATAATCCATAATAAATGGCCGTACTCGTCGAGGTTTGTCTTGTGAAGGACAAATAAAATTAGGTGGTAACGCGAAGCTTAGCTCTCGCCCTAGTGATATTGTATCATTTGGGGTGGGAGCTTTTTTAATTGCAATAGATTGAGATTTTTTGGAGGAGGAGAGGAGTATAATATGATACAGCTGGAGAGAGTGAGTAAAACCTTTCGCGGAGGCAGCGAGCAGGTTCATGCGGTAAATGATGTAAGCTTGAATATAGCTGAGGGAGAGATATTTGGCATTATTGGTTTTTCCGGTGCTGGTAAATCTACATTGGTAAGATGTATTAATCTTTTGGAAAGACCCACAGGGGGCAAAGTGATTATTGATGGGGTTAATCTTATGGATTTGCCAGAGATTCGATTGAGGGAAGAAAGACGTAAAATCGGCATGATTTTTCAGCATTTCAACCTGTTACGTTCACGAACAGTATATCAAAACATTGAGTTTCCTTTAAGAAAAAGCAAGCTGTCAAAGGCACAGAAGCATGAGAAAATAGTATCCCTGTTAGAACTGGTTGGTTTGACCGACAAAAAGGATGCATATCCATCTCAGCTTTCAGGAGGGCAAAAGCAAAGAGTGGCTATTGCTAGAGCCTTAGCCAATGATCCTAAGGTTTTGCTTTGCGATGAGGCCACTAGTGCCTTGGACCCACAGACCACCAAGTCAATTCTAAA
Organism: Clostridiales bacterium UBA4139; assembly: GCA_002380805.1. Taxonomy (GTDB): domain Bacteria; phylum Bacillota; class Clostridia; order Lachnospirales; family Anaerotignaceae; genus Chakrabartyella. The sequence continues at coordinate 57,507 of DFWH01000013.1, forward strand.
CCTGTTGAAAAAGGTGAACAACGAATTGGGGATAACTATCGTTTTGATTACCCACGAGATGGCAGTTGTAAAGGATATTTGCGATAGGGTTGCCATAATGGAATTGGGACGGGTGGTGGAAGAGGGAGAAACGGCGGATGTATTCTCCCATCCTAAAGAGAAATTAACAAGAGATTTTATGGATACTGCAAGCAATATCAATAAAATTTATGAGCTTTTGGAAGCAGATCATGAGCTAACAAGAGTGAAGGATGGGGAGAAATTGGTGTTGCTCACCTATTCTGGAGGAAACGCAGGTGAATCTGTAATTTCTCATTTGGCCGGGGCTTATCGCATACAGGCTAATATCATTTTTGGTAATGTAGATATTTTAAAGGATAAGCCCATTGGAAAGTTGGTAGTTGTATTGAGTGGCAAATCCACAGATATGGAAAATGCAATACAGTATATTAAGGGTAGAAATGTTGAACTGGAGGTGATTAAGGGATGAATTTTTTATATAAGATAGCCCCTCATTTAGAGACTTTAGGTGGAGAGTTGCTTAAGTGTATGCAACAAACATTTCAGATGCTCTTTATCTCTGGTTCCATTGCTTTTGTATTAGGGTTGCTCCTGGGTATTTTACTCATAGTGACGAAAAAAGGTGGGCTTTTGCAAAATCAGCTTTTGTACAAAGTTTTGGATAAACTCATCGACGTTGTTCGTTCCATTCCCTTTATTATTCTTATGGTATTATTAATTCCCGTTAGCCGTGCTATTGTTGGAACGGGTTCTGGTGTAGGTGGTTCTTATGTCGCTTTAATAGCAGGTACGGTACCCTTTTTTGCAAGGCAGATAGAAACAGTGTTATCCGATGTAGACCATGGGTTGATTGAGGCCAGTGAGGCTATGGGCTTTGGTCCGGCAGAGATTATTTTTAGTGTATACCTTAAAGAGAGTATTCCTGGGATTACTCGTGTAACAATGATTACCTTTGTAAGCTTAATTGGGATAACAGCTATTGCGGGTGCAATTGGTGCCGGAGGATTGGGTGATTTTGCCATTCGTTACGGCCATCAAATGGGTTACAGAGATATGATTTGGGTAACAGTAGCAATTATTTTGCTAATCATCACTGTGATTCAGTGCATTGGAAATATCATTATTAAAAAAACAACTCATTAATGGTTGGCACTTCAATGGAAACATTTTAAGGATAAAAGAAAACAAGAAAATCTACATAAAAAGGAGAAATGTATTATGAAAAAGAATTTAAAGAAGTTATTTGCGACAACATTGGCAACAACAGTAATTTTAGGTTTGGCAGGGTGTGGTTCATCCAGCAGCTCGGAGGGGGAAGCGAAGGCAGGAGAAGATGGGGCAGGAGCTACTATTGTAAAAGTTGGTGTTGTTGGAGAGTATAATGCCCAGTGGGACACTATTAATGAATTATTAGCCGGTGATAATATCCAAGTTGAGCTTGTAAAATTTTCTGATTATGCAGCACCAAACCGCGCGTTAAACGATGGTGAGATTGATTTGAACGCATTCCAGCACAAAGCGTTTTTGGCGAACGACATTGAAACAAAGGGTTATGATATTGTTGATATCGGAGACACAATTATTGCACCATTATCAATTTTTAATAATAAAGACAAGATTACTTCTATCGAAGAAATCAAGGATGGCGATGTGATTGCAATTCCTAGCGATTTGACAAATGGCGGCCGTGCATTAAAGTTGCTAGAAGCAGCAGGTATCATTGAGTGTGACCCTGCAAAGGGCTATGTTCCAACAAAACTGGACATCACAAAATATAATAAAGAAATCGAAATTTTAGAGGCGGAGTCTGCAACGTTGGCAAATATCTTACCCGACTGTGCAGCAGCAATTATTAACGGTGGTAATGCTTTGACAGCAGGTTTAGACCCTACTAAGGACTCGATTTTTACAGAAAATGTAGATCCATCTATAAATGAAGCAGTTCCTCAGCTAATCAATGTAATCGTTGCCCGCACAGCTGACAAAGACAACGAGGTGTATCAGCAGGTTGTAGCTGCATACCAGACAGATGCAGTGAAAACAACAATTAATGACGAGTATAAAGGTGCTTTTATTTGTTCTTGGGATAAATAAAACAGGTAGAGTTGAGCAGATAAATTCAAAAAAAATTTAGATGAAGTTTTAAGATGGGATATCCCATCCATAGATTGCAGATGGGTTTATCAATTTTATTGGTAAATGCATCTGCTTTTCTTCTAAGATAACGGAAGAGGATAAAAAAGTAGAAAAGGCGGTAATAAGAAATGGCGCTGAAAGACTATGTTTTAAAAGAAAAGGACTACATTACACAGCTAAGAAGATATTTCCACGCCCATCCAGAGGTGAGTTTACAGGAATATGAAACCTGTAAGAAAATTGAGGAGGAATTGGATGCATTGGGAATTCCCCATAGAAGAGTAGGAGAAACAGGTGTTTACGCTTGGATAGATGGGAAAAAATCCGACCAAGGAAAGATAATTGCTTTAAGGGCGGATATTGATGCCCTTGCCATGGATGATTTGAAAATAACAGAGTATCGTTCGCAAAATGATGGCTTTTGCCACGCTTGTGGACATGATGCTCATACAGCAACGCTATTAGGGGCAGCAAAGATACTAAAATCTAAGGAGCTACTGTTTTCAGGACAGGTTCGATTGTTTTTCCAACAGGCAGAAGAAGTTGGCCAGGGAGCTAGGCTTTTTGTTGGCGAGGGTTTGCTAAATGGTTGCGAAAGAGTTTTTGGTGCCCATGTTGCTAGCAGACTTCCCAAAGGAAAAGTCGCATTAACAAAAGGTCCGCAGTGTGCCAGCTGTGACTATTTTAAAATAACCATAACGGGAAAGGGTGCCCATGTTTCTACACCACATTTGGGTGTGGATGCTGCTTATATCGCATCGCAGATTGTTGTGAATTTACAATCTATTGTGGCTAGAAGCACTGCACCATTGGAAACTGTGGTAGTGGGTGTTGGCGTCATCAGAGCTGGTACGCAGTATAATATTTTGGCTGAAAATGCTGAAATAGAAGGAACAACCAGAAGCTTTTTGCCCGAGGTGAGAAGGATTACCAATGAGAAAGTGGTGCAGATTGCAAAGCAAACAGCCCAGATGTATGGAGCGACAGCAGAGGTTACTTTTTTAGACTACGCAGCACCGTTGGTGAATGATGAAAAATCTGTTGAGGAAGTGACTGCAATTGCTAAGGAGATTTTAGAGGATAGGGATATTGTTGGAGACTATGAAAAGGCATTGGGAGCCGATGATTTTGCAGATTATCTGGCTGTGACAAAGGGCATGTATGCATTTATTGGAACAGGATGTGAGGAGAAACCAAACACGATAGTTGCACATCATCACGGTTTGTTTGACATTGATGAGGAGGCGTTGTTGCTTTCCTGTAATTTATATGTAGACTATGCTTTGTGGGTTTTGGAGGAATAAATATCTGAATAAAAGAGTAGTCCTTATAGGTGAGCTTCAAAAGAACCCCCAGAATAATTCTATTTTGGGGGTTCTTGCTACATAAATGCTTTTCCACTCTTCAGAGCATTCATCTTATAGTGCTTTCTTTCCTCTTAAAGTGCCGTTTTTAAAAATAAAATCAATAACTTTTTCTTGAAAGTCTGTGCCTCCCCGGGGTGAATATTTTGTTTTATTCATATGCTCACCAATTGCGAAATCTTTGCCAAATAATAAGACCACCATGTCACCCTCATCGCTATAAAAGTTTAAAATTGCATGTGGGTTTAATGTTGGGGAATATCCAATTGGATTTCCGGCATTAAAGAATTTCTTTCTGTATTTTGTAGATCTCAGAAGTTCAATTAAATCCGTATACTCCTTTGAGCTTGTATCAAATGTAAAATCGAAATAGTATTCTGTATCCTTTTTACCAGTGGTCTCATTTGAGAAAAAGTCTACATTGCAGGTTTGCACCTTGTCAAAATCAAAATAGTCTGCTGCCTTTTCAAAGTTAACAGGAATCAAATTTTTAATTAGCATAATGGCAATTAAAACCCCAGCAACAATATTCACTATTGTGCTTTTTTCCATTTTCATATGCACCCCCTCGCTACTCTAATAAAGAAAATATAAGCAGCCTGAACCTGCTTCCCAATAATTATATCAATAAACACAACACTCGTAAAGCGGTTGCATGGGCTTCCGGGTGTTTCTCACAGCAAGTTGGCAAATATATCATTTTGTATATATAAACAAATTACATATCGAGGATTTACCCTAAATCTTGTAAAGAAAAAAGGACGGATAGCATGCGCCATCCGTCCAAACTTCTATAAATCTAATGCTCTCTATTTATTTTTAGAAATCTAGCTTTTTCACAATTCTGGTAAGGAAAACAGTACAAAGGGCGAAAGCCACAATTTCTGCAATAGGGAATGCCAACCAAACATTATTTAACTCACCCAAACGAGCCAATAAATACGCAGCGGGCATTAAGACTACCAGCTGTCTGGCAATAGAAGTGATTAAGCTGTAAACACCATTGCCCAATGCCTGGAAAACAGAACTTGTAATAATGTTATACCCTGCCAGCAAGAAACTGTAGGAAATAATTTTTAAAGCGGGAACACCGATGGAAATCATATTTTCAGATGCATTAAACAAAGCCAAAAGCTGTCTTGGCGCAAATTGGAATAAAGCAAAGCCAGCAACCATAATTACCACTGCGGTGATGATACTGAGCTTGATTGTTTGGGTAATGCGCAGTTTGTTTCTAGCTCCATAGTTATACGCAATAATTGGAATCATACCGTTGGTTAGTCCGAAAACAGGCATAAAGATAAAACTTTGAAGTTTAAAGTATACACCGAAAACAGCGATTGCGGTAGGAGTGAAGCTATCCAAAATACGGTTCATACAGAAAATCATGATAGAACCGATGGAAACCATTAAAATAGATGGAATAGCCACGATATAAATATTTTTCAAGATAAACTTATTGGGTAGTATATTTTTGAAATCAATGTGGATTTCATGGTTTCTTTTTATATTTAGAATGATACCGATGATACATCCAACGATCTGTCCGGCAATGGTAGCCCAAGCCGCACCGGCGACGCCCATTTTAGGGAAACCAAATAGACCGAAGATTAAGATAGGGTCTAAAATGATATTGACCACAGCGCCAACACCTTGGGTTATCATGGCGTAAACAGTCCGGCCCGTGGATTGCAATAGACGTTCTACTGCAACTTGAATAAAAATACCAAGTGAACCTATAAGGACAATTCGTAAGTAGATTTCCCCGTCACGGATGATTTCAGGAACATTGGTTTGCCCTCTTAAATATGATTTTGTAAAAATAAGACAAATAACTACAAAAAATAACCAGTTCATTACTGCTAGGAACAAGCTAACACAAGCGGTTTTATTTGCAGTATCGAATTTTTTTGCCCCAAGGCTTTTTGAAAGCAATGCATTTACACCAACCCCTGTACCGGTGGCAACAGCAATCATAAAGTTTTGCATGGGGAAGGCTAAAGAAACGGCAGAAAGTGCATTTTCACTAATCTGCGCAACGAATGCACTATCTACGATATTATACAATGCTTGCACAAGCATAGATATAATCATAGGCACAGACATTGAAAAAAGTAGCCTAGTTACGGGCATAGTGCCCATTTTGTTTTCTTTCATTTCAGTTGCAACGGAACTCATCAAAAAACCCCCTTTACCTTAATGTGACTCCGAATATAGTTATAATATAAGCTAAAATAAGCGAAAGTATAGCGCTGCCGAAGCAGCGCTTATAAATGGCTCTTTAGGTAATACTTATCTATGATACGACGATATATTTTTATTGTCAATAAGAATTTAGGGGTTCGTCGTAAAACATATTGGCAATATTCTGTTTTATGAGGATGGGATTTCCCTTGTTTTCCATAGTAAAAAGTTGTTTTCTACATATGCTTCCATCTTCCCTGTGTCACAGAGATAGGATAGGTAGGAACGAATGGTGCTTCCTACCAAGACGTACTGACCATAGTCCATGTTAAGGGAATATCGTTCAAAGATGATATGTAGAATATCCTCGAAAAATTTTGGGGAGGAACAGATTTGAAGAAGGTTCATAAGGATTTCTTCTGTTTTTTTACGGTTAATATCAACCAGCGGGCGAATATCTTTTGTGGGCTCCCCGTGGGAGGGGATGAATAGATCGCCAGTGAGGGTTTCGATAAAATCAAGGGTTTTAAAATATGCGGTGACATCATAGTTAAAGCTGATGTGGTATTTTTCCAAAATGGTCTCGCTGAAGATGGAGTCAGCTAGGAAATAAACGTTATCTGGTGTTTTCACGCCAATCATCTGCCAAAAATGTCCACCTAAAGGAAAAATCTCCATACCCGCAGGAAGATTTGCCTTGGCAATATCCTCTGCTTTAGATGGAGTGGCCATCAAAAACTTATTTCTTAGTTTTTGAAATGGATACCCACCGTATAGAAAAGAGGGCTCAAGAATGGGATTTTCAATGACGGCGTTTTCCATAGGAGTGGAGAAGACAGGGCAGCCAAGTCTATCCTGCAATAATGTGTTACCACCGATATGATCGGCATTGGAGTGCGTATTGAGAATACCTGCAAGTCTCCAGCCCTGTTGTTCCAAAATTTTTTGAATTTTTCTTCCCGCATCCTTATCGTTGCCGCTATCAATTAAGAAAACTTGCTCCGCTGAGGTGCGGTAAACCCCAATTTTTGATGGAGAGTTGATATAAAAGGTATTTTGAGCAACTTGAATTAATTCGTACATTAATATACCTCCTGTTCTTTCAGTGCATTAAAACTGGGACGGAAAATATAATAAACAGAGTATCCCAATTCCCCTATATATTGTAAAGTAATTTTGATAAAAAAAGCTGTTCCTGAAACAGGAACAGCCGATAAGCAATTTTTTGATTAGTCCATAGAGTTTGTGGAGCCGATAACATTTTTAATTTTATCTTCCACTAACACCTGAATTAAGTCTCTACCTGCACCTAAATAACCACGAGGGTCAAAAGCGGAGGGGTTTTCGCCAAAGGATTTACGGATAGCCGCTGTCATCGCCAAACGAAGGTCTGTATCCATATTGATTTTGCAAACCGCCATAGAGGATGCCTTACGCAACATTTCTGTGGGGATACCCTTTGCTCCGGAGATATTTCCACCAAATTCGTTGCACATTGCAACACAGTTTTGGTCAACAGAAGAAGCACCGTGCAAAACAATAGGGAAGTTGTGAATACCTTCTGCCTCTAATTTTTTTGTGATTGTTTCAAGGCGGTCAAAGTCTAATTTTGCTTCGCCTTTAAACTTATAAGCACCATGGCTTGTTCCGATGGCAATAGCCAAAGAGTCAACACCAGTGCGTTTTACGAAGTCCACAGCCTGATCAGGGTCTGTATAAGTAGCGTTTGCTGCATCAACATTAACATCGTCTTCTACGCCAGCAAGTTTGCCTAATTCGGCTTCAACAACAACACCTCTTGCATGAGCATAATCAACGATTGCTTTTGTTTGCTCTACGTTTTCTTCATATTCTAAATGAGAACCGTCAAACATGACTGAGGTGAAACCATGTTCAATACAGTCTTTGCATACTTCAAAACTAGAGCCATGATCCAAGTGAAGGGCGATGTCCAAACCTGTTTCTTCAACGGCTGAATCAACCATAGCCTTTAAATATTTAGGGTGTGCATATTTTAATGCACTTTTGGAAACCTGAAGGATAACCGCAGAGTTCTGAGCCTTTGCAGCCTCAACTACACCCTGAATGATTTCCATATTATTAATATTAAATGCGCCGATGGCATAGCCGCCCTGAAAAGCTTTTTCAAACATTTTTTTCGTTGTTACCAACGCCATATTAAAACACCTCTTTCTTTTTTTGTTTACAAATGATTGTTTCCCGTAATAAAATTATAATACGTTACTTTGTTTGTGGCAAGGAAATTTAAGTGGCGATTACGCCTTTTATGGCAAAAAAACACATTTGATGAATAAAGGAGCAATAAATTATGAAAAATATATTGGTTTTTTTAGGAGTTTTAGGTTTGGATTTAGGGACTAAAAAATGGGCAGATGCAAGCTTGCCCTTGGGAAAACGAAGAAAAGTATCCAAAAATCTCCTGTATTTCCAACACATAAAGAATTATGGAATGGCGTATCATAAACTTGCAGGAAAAAAGAATATAATTCTTAGTATCACAGGGGCATTTACAGCAATTTATAGTTTTCTATTCTTAGGTGCTTGCTTTAGCAAAAAGGATGCCAAAAGATACGGCATACCTTTGGCGATTACACTGGGCGGAGCTTATGGAAATTTTCTGGAGAGATGGAAGAAGGGGTATGTCACCGATTTCATCTACATTAAGAAAGGGCGAAATGCCCCGATTTTCAATATTGCGGATGCTGCCTTGCTTTTTGGGGCGGTTTTAGTGGGCATTATGTCTTTGAAAGATACATCAAATATGTAGATGTTTTCCTATTGATGTATTGCGATTTGCGTAGTATAATGTAAATACAAATTCCTGAAGTGTTCGAGATCTTACCATATTTGAACCTACACAACTGACTCGGGATTCCTATACGCTAGAGTTATGTCAGGCCCCAAGATAATTCCCTTTGGGCAGGGGAAGGCAGAGACTTTGGCTGCGGTAACCCACCTAGCTAAGGCTAGGTGTCAAGCGGTAAGGACGGCACTTTGGGATCTTTTTTTTGACCATGATAAAACAGACGAAAAAAGCGTCTGTTCTTTTTTTGTTCCAAAAGCATAGACTTGTACAAAGTCTGATAGGAGAGTGAGACCAATGAAACGGTTGCTTATATGGATAGTTGCTTTTGGATTTATATTAGGAGGATGTAGTGGCGTGCCTAAACCAGAGGTTGAAACCACAAGCCAAGCACCTCAGGGGAATATTGGTGACGATATTCCTATTACAAGGAGCCAAGCAGCAAAAATGCTAGCATTGGCTTTTTATACCCCCAAGGAGATTGAAAAGTTGCCACAGGATGCATCTTTTCCTGATGTTTCAAAGGACGATTGGGCGTACCCCTACATTAATGCAGCGGTGGAATTGGAGTTTTTTTCGGGAGATGGTGAGGGATTTCGGCCTGATGATGATCTGCTGCTTTGGGAGGCACAAATCCTCATGGATCGAGTAGCGCCGGATTATGATAAGCGGATGGTACTCACAGATGATAATCGGGAGATGGCGGTAGCATACAGTCTTTGGACTCAACTGTTTGAAAAGGCATTGATGGCAAGGAGAGCTGAGGATAGTATGTATTCCTACGGGATTAGGAAGGAAACCCAGGTTCTATTTACCTCCGGAGAACAAAACCTATTTGACCGTGGAATGTATAGTGCAGATGGATATGATCTTTCTAGCTATACAGATGAAAAAATCTCATTTTGGGAAAAAGGCGGAGAAATTGTTGGCCTAATTTCTGTGGATGAAGTGACACCAACCATCGAAAATATTTACTGCCACAAAGAGGGGAATCAAATTATATTAACGGGAGCGGGGCAGAAGGCATACTCTTTTGAGGGTTCTGAATTTGAAGATGGTCTTTGTAATGTTACGATTGAGGATGGCAAGGCTACAGTGAAAGAGGGAACCAAGCGAAGTGGAGAATTTGTAAAACGAGTGGATGGTAAGGAAATATATTTAAGTTCTAGCGGAAAATTGCAATGGGCAGAAAATTTCCGTGTTTATGGACAGGACCTTTCAAGCCAGAGCCAAAATGCTTTGATCTGTGGCACCGATTTGGCGGATTTCTATGTTTTAGATGATAAGGTAATGGGTGCTGTTATTCAGAAGGATGTAGTACCAGAAAAAATTCGTGTTCTTTTGGGCGGCGGCCTTCAAGATTCGGTGACGGTGAAGGGAGCGGAGGGCTTCTCTTTATCCAATGGTGTTGGAGAGAAAGACTTTACATCAGGAGCGGCAACGCTTACGGCGGACTTGGCTTGGTTTGATCACGGTATTGTGACGGTTTCGGGAAAAGTTATTCTCACTTTTGATGATGGACAGGAGAGAGCATATTCTGGGCTAATTGAAATGGAGAGAATGGGCGATAAAATAGCCGTTATAAATGAGTTGGGTATGGAGGAGTATCTTCTTGGGGTAGTTCCTTATGAAATGCCAGTAAGCTTTGGTCAGTCAGCACTGGAGGCGCAGGCTATCTGCGCTAGAAGCTATGCGTATAATCAGTTTTATGCCAATGCATATGGGCATTATGGTGCCCATGTCACGGATACTGTGGCAAGTCAGGTGTTTATGGGTGCAGATACTGCCTTGGAAGCGCAAAATGCTGTTGCAGCTACGGAGGGGATGTGTGTTGTGGCTGGAGATCGGGTTGCCCAGACCTATTTCTACTCTACATCTTGCGGTTTTGGTACAAAAGATTCAGATGTTTGGTCTACCGATGGAACCTTTAGCAGCAAGGGTAAGTCTTACCTAGAGGGTCAGTCTTTTGGTGTTTCCCAAGAAATGCCTAAAACAGAGGAAGAGTGGCTTGCGTTTTGGCAAGATTGGAAGATAGATGGATATGATAAGGAATCCTCTTGGTATCGCTGGAAAGTTTACTTTAGTGCGAGCCAGCTTACTGAGATTATGGAAAAAACTTTAGCCGACTTATCAGCGTCAAACGCTGCCTTGGTTAAAGTAAAGCAGGGGGATGGTAGTTGGGCTGCGGCTGCCCCTAAGGGCTTAGGAAGGCTAACAGGCATGAAGGTAGCTGAGAGAGGTGAAGGCGGTATTATCAAAATCTTGGAGATGGACTTTGAAAAAGGTGCTGTTCAAGTTTATACAGAAAATGCAATCCGAAAAGTACTGTCGCCAACAAAGCGGACTATTGGCGAAACCATCAATCTGCAAAGGATGAGCGGCGGAGCGCTGACTGATCAAAAAATACTACCCAGTGCGTTCTTTGCTATAAAAGAAATGAAGAATAATGAGGGGAAACTGACGGGTATTGCCCTTTATGGCGGTGGCTGTGGTCATGGTGTTGGATTAAGCCAATATGGTGCTAAGGAGTTAGCCGCTCAGGGCCTAAGTGGGGCAGAAATTGTACAGAAGTTCTTCCCGAACACAACGGTGGAAAAAGTGATGTAGCCAGGCAGAATCACCCTTTTTTGGTATTATAGCGAGACGAAAAGGGCATGAAGCCTTGATGCGGAACAGGTCTTTTGAATGGGTTTCTTGTAGACCTACTTGGCTTTGATCAAGATTTTCATTGAAACAAACAGAAAAAAAGGCATCTATAAGAATTTTATAGATGCCTTTTTATTGTTATCTTAAGGAAACATATTTTTCGATTACATCTACAATTTTTTCTAAATCCATGCGGGATGTATTTAGAATCAAATCGTAGTTATCAGCTTTACCCCATTTTAGTCCGGTAAAGTAGCTATAATAGCCGGCACGGCGTTTATCGGTTTTGATTACAGTGGACTCGGCATTTTTTTCCGAGAGACCATATTGGCTGACTGCTCGTTTTACACGATCTTTCAGGTCTGCCTGTAAGAATACATTAATGCAGTTTTCTGTATCAGAAAGAACATAATCTGCGGAACGACCAACAATAACGCAGCTGCCTTTTTCAGCAACTTCTTTGATTACCTGAGACTGCACAAGAAAGATTTTCTCGTTTAAAGGTAATCCGTAAGAGTCTATGCTTGGGGTTAAGGTAGTTAGAGATAGCAGTAAGTTGCCGGCAGAAGTTTCTTCCGCATTTACAAAGCATTCTTTGGATAGACCGGTTTTTTCTGCGGCAAGGGTAATTAGTTCGTTATCATAAAAGGGAATACCCAAACGCTCTGCCAATAGCTTACCCACGATGCGGCCACCGCTGCCATATTGACGGCTAATTGTGATGATTTTATGCTTGTTCATATATATCACTCCTATTTGTCTCATTGACTTAAGTTATAAAAACGCAATCTGATAAAAATACAAAAGTGTTTGAACTCATATCATGCGGTTACGAATTACTTCACTAAATAAAGTAAGATTTAGAAGAGCGCTGAATCTTACTCTGATTTTTGCCAACATTATAAAGGAAGAACGGAAAGCGACGCCGAAGTCAATCCTCCTTTTTTCTGTTTTGGTACGAGTAACTTTGCTATGAGCAGTATAATAAAGACACAAATGGTCTTAAAATAGCTTTAGCTATTTAGGCGCACGTAATAATATTATTATATCATACCTGTATAAAAAAGGAAACTACTCTTAAAACTCCAAAAAAACTTTAAACATTAAAAACATAACCAAAAGGGGAGAAAAGAACATGAAACTTTGCAGGAAAACTTTACTTTTTTGGGAAAAATGGTATGATAGATAAAGAAAAATTAGTATTTGAAGGAGACATCAAAAATGGGCGAAGCATTAACAGGCTTAAAAAGAAGCTGTATGTGTTGTGACGTAAATGAAAGTATGATTGGTAAAGAAGTAACGGTTATGGGCTGGGTTCAGCGTCGCCGTGACCTTGGACAGTTGATTTTTATTGCGTTAAGAGATAAGACAGGTTTGGTTCAGATTGCAATTGATGGTAATGTTGCTGAAAAGGATTTGTTTGCTAAGGCGGAAAGCGTTAGAAGCGAGTTTGTTTTGGCTGTAAAGGGACAAGTTGCCCCTAGAACTGAGGGTAACATCAACCCTAATATGAAAACAGGTTCAATTGAAATTATTGCATCCGAAATTCGTATTCTTTCTGAATCAGAAACAACACCATTCCAGATTGAAGATAATATTACTGTAAAGGACGACTTAAGATTAAAATATCGTTATTTGGATTTACGTCGCCCTAGTCAGTTGAACAATTTGCTTTTGAGACACAAGGTAGTTCAGGTTATGAGAAATTTCTTGGATCAGGAAAATTTCTCGGAAATCGAAACACCTATTTTGGGCAAAAGTACACCTGAGGGTGCAAGAGACTACTTGGTACCCAGCCGTGTGCATCCTGGTAACTTTTATGGCTTGCCACAGTCTCCACAGTTGTACAAGCAGTTGTTAATGGTTTCCGGCATGGATCGTTATTATCAGGTGGCAAAATGCTTCCGTGATGAGGACTTAAGAGCCGATCGTCAGCCTGAATTTACACAGGTGGATATGGAACTTTCTTTCGTTGATGTTGAAGATATTATGGATGTAAACGAAAGAATGATGCAGAAGGTATTCAAAGATATTTTGAATGTCGATATTCCTTTGCCATTAAAGAGAATGACTTACAAAGAGGCTATGGAACGCTTTGGTTCTGATAAACCAGATGTTCGTTTTGGTATGGAATTAGTAAATATCTCTGAAGTGGTTGCAGGCACTGATTTTGTTGTGTTTAAAACCGCACTGGAGGCAGGCGGCAGCGTTAGAGCGATAAATGCTAAGGAATGTGGTGCTTTTCCTAGAAAGAAAATTGACAGTTTGGTTGAGTTCGTAAAAACATACCGTGCCAAAGGCTTGGCTTGGATTGTTGTAAACGAGGATGGTACCTTAAAATCTCAGATTGCAAAATTCTTTACAGAAGAAAAATTGCAAGAAATTGTGGATAAAATGAACGGTAAGCCTGGTGACTTGATTTTGATTTGTGCTGATCAAGATAAGGTTGTATTCGACTCCTTGGGTGCATTGCGTTTAGAGCTTTCTAAGATGTTAGAATTGACAAAGTCAGACGATTATAGCTTCCTTTGGATTACAGAATTCCCTATGTTGGAATGGGATGAAGAAGCAGGCAGATTTGTTGCAGTTCACCATCCATTTACAGCCCCTATGGATGAAGACTTACCTCTACTTGAAACAGATCCTGGTAAGGTTCGTGCCAAGGCATATGATATTGTATTGAATGGTTATGAATTGGGTGGTGGCTCTATTAGAATTCACCGCAGAGATATTCAGCAGAAAATGTTTGAATTATTAGGCTTTAGCCAAGAAGACGCACAAGAAAGATTTGGTTTCTTATTAGACGCATTTAAGTATGGGGTTCCTCCTCATGGTGGTCTTGCATTTGGATTGGATCGAATCATCATGTTGATGTGTGGTGCTACTAGCATCCGTGATGTTATTGCATTCCCTAAGGTTAAGGATGCATCCTGCCCTATGACAGATGCACCAAACGTTGTTGATCAAAAACAGTTGGATGAGTTGGCAATCAACATCAATGAAGAAATTGTTAAGGCAGCAGAGACAGCAGAATAAGCTGTTTTTTAAGAAAGGCAATAAAATTCGGATGTTTATGAAGTTTTGGATTTTTGAAATGATGGGATCTTTGATAAACTATTTGTGAATATCTGAATTTTAAATGAGTTAGATGAATTAGGGTAGAGGGAAACCTCTGCCCTTTTTTATTGGAGCAAGGGTATCAATAAGACCCTAACTTTTCTGGTGGCCAGAGATGTTTATAGCAGTAGTGCCTTCCTTTGCTAAGATTATGGCGATTATCTAATTGCTACTAACCAAAGGAGGGTTTATTGTGACGGGTAAAAATGGGCTATTATATTCAAAGTAGAGGTGCAAATACGATGATGCTTTGCACCTTAATATAGGTGTTTAGAAATTTGTTATGGATGTAAGTTGATTTGCAATCAATGCAAAATCTATGGCGCTAAGGTTAATTTTATTGTGGTCGCATTGCCATCGTAGGTTGCGGATATTTAGAAGGGGGAAAGGAGCCGAAGCTCCTTAGTCATCCCCTCGAAGTAAGTTCTCTGCATAGTCTTTCAGGCTTGCAAAGGAGTTAACACCATTTGCTCGAGTACTGATTTGTTCTCTAACGTATGTGGGAAGCTTATCAAAATATTTTTTTGCGGATGAATCATCTTTAAACAGTTCATACATATCAGCATATTTTTTCATAATATCACCTCTTGTTTTATAAGTCTTGTAGGTCCGCAGCGGGCATGTTGTTTTCAATGTTGTCCCTTGCTAGGTCAGTATCAATTACAGGGTACGATTTAGAAATAGGAACTTCTATTTCACCATCTGTTGAAGGTCGCTTCTTATCTTTGTCCATTTTTTTCACCTCAAATTTTATGATGTCCAGAGGAAGTGATATTATGTTCCACAATTTTTTTTGCAGTTAAATTGAGCCAGTGAAAGCAATAAAACTACGGATAGTATAACGGATGTAGCAAAAAATGAATGGGTTGAAAATGACATTGAAATATTAGAGTAAATTTTAATCCGAAAGTGATAGTATTAAAAAGGAAGGAATTTACATTTTTGTGTTGAAATATAACTAGTAGGGGGTGTTTTGATTGAAGCGAGATATACTTCTTACAGTTGTAATTGTGATAGGCTTATTTTTAATACCTTACCCAATTGGAGCTGTTTGGAACTGGTACAAAATAAATCATATGGAGGGAAAGGCAACATGTCTATATGATCTTTGCGATTATGCATATCGTAGTGATGTTGATGGATTTAATGAGGGCGATCCCATTTTAGATGTCTATTTAGGTGAAATTGTTGGGATGGATATTGAAACATGGCAAAGCCTAGGGATTGAAAAGGAGGAGCCAGTTTATATTTTCGATAGACGTGATGCACGTCCATTAAAGTTAGCGAGCAAATATAGACCTGTACTTTATCACTATGAAATATTTGAGAGGGATGATACCTATTATCTCGAAGTCGTCTATTTATTAGACCATACACTAGACGATGTAGAAGAATATATTGTCCGATACAAGTATACAAACCTTACAAAGGCGGCGGTAGATTCAATGAACGAGCGTGTTGAACCATTTTCACCATAAGTTTATTGAGGGTTGAAAATAGTCGTGAAGAATGAATTAGCATTAGGAGTTGTTGATATGATGAAGAGATTATATGCACAAGCTTGTATTGAGATGCTAGGTATTTTTTTATGCATTTCTATGATTTTTTGGTATATGCGGAAAGCTCCTATGCTGATAGGGATCCCAATGATTTAAAATTTAGCAATATAGAGAAGATTATGAAGTATACCACTTAAACGATATCGTTTAGGTGGTTTTTTCATATAATAAGTTAAGGGGGTGATTCCAAAATGATAAAGTTACTTGTTGGCTTTTAACATGGAGGTGATCCCTTTATCTCGTCTTTGGACAATAGACGTTAAACAGGTCTTATTTTTATGCAAATTTGCCTAGCCATAGGGCTAAATCGGCGGGTCAATATGGGTAATGATTGGATTTTTTAAAAGGATAAGTGGGAGTTAAATGATGGGAAAATTATTGTACTATTGCATCAGCAAAAGTAAAGCAGATATATGGGTTTATTTCGGGGAAAACTGCGGCAAATATAGATGGTCTGGCTATTTGTGCGGATGTTACTTACATAGCAGATGTAACAAAAATGATTCACTTTAGTAGCACAGGAACAAATGGAGCGTGGACAACTATTATAGATAGTGAAAGGAACATAATTGTGAGGGCATGGAGAGGGGTATTGCGGAAGGGGCGGGAATCAGAAAAATAGGTAGGGGTTGATGTTAGGGAGGCAATAAATATCCACAAAGTGTCATGGGTAATCGGCAAATTGTTTTCTGTCAGCAAAAGGAATTAGGAATACGCCCATGAGGATTTTGGCGAAGTCAAAGCGAATGTAAAGCTTTGGCAGAAAAACCGGCTTAGCATAGGGGGAATATGGGCAAAGGTGTGGTTACTTGAGGAAAAATAAAAAAGGGGAAAGGCATGTATTCATAATTTTAGGGAAGGGGATAGATAGTAATGACATGGTTTGCTGAAAATTGGTTTTTGATTGTTGTGCTAGTAGCGATTTTAGGTGGCATTGGGGTAGTTATTTATCGGGTTGCCGGAGTGCCTACAACAAAGCAGGTGGAAACAATAAAGAAATGGTTGCTATTTGCATGTATCGAGGCGGAAAAGGAACTGGGGAGCGGCACAGGTGAAATAAAGCTTCGCTATGTGTATGATTTATTTATTGCAAGATTTCCAGGTGTGTCTAAGGTGGTACCGTTTGCAGTGTTCTCTTCGTGGGTGGATTCTGCCTTAGACGAAATGAAAGAAATACTAAGCAATAATGAAAAGGTTCGTAGTTTGGTGGTAGGTGATGTGCATGTTAAAAATTAACGTGGTCACAGCGGCAAAGGAAAACTACGGGAATAAACGAGATACAAAGAATATTAAATATATTGTAATTCACTATACTGCCAATGATGGGGATGCGGATGAGAGTAACGCTAGATACTTCCAGAACCAAATTGTAGAAGCTTCGGCACACTATTTTGTGGATGATAACAGTACCACGCAAAGTGTTCCAGATAATTTTGTTGCCTGGAGCGTAGGCGGTGAAAAATACCCTTCGTGTGCTACAACGGGCGGTGGCAAATGGTATGGGACATGCACCAATAATAATAGCATTTCAGTTGAACTCTGTGATGTTGTGAGAAATGGAAAAAACGACTTTACAGAAAAAACGCTGGCGAATGCGGCTGAATTAGTGCGGTCGTTGATGAAGAAATATAATGTACCCATAGAAAATGTAATTCGTCACTTTGATGTAGTGGGAAAGGTTTGTCCTAAGCCATTTGTAGAGGATGTAAAAGCGTGGGAAGATTTTAAAGAAAGGTTGGTTGAAGCGATGGAAAAGGTTTATAATACTATAAATGAGTTGCCTAAGTGGGCAAAACCCACGATTCAGAAATTAATTGATAAAGGCTATTTGTCCGGTATCAGTGATGGTCTCGGGCTTACAGAAACAGCGGTGAAAGTTTTCGTTGTAAATGATAGAGCGGGTCTGTATGGTTAAGTCAAAAAACAGTTTAGTGGGCTGAGTATTGTCCAAACAAAGTCCCTGGTATCTATGAGCTAGGGACTTTATTATATTCTCTAGAGGAGGCTGTTTAAAAATACTTAATTAAGAAATTAGAATATAAAAAGAAGTAAAGAAATATCTGTATTGCTTTATTTCTTGGGTGAATGAAAAAGAGATTTTGAGGAAGAAAGTGGTGAATCAGTTACCGGGACAACCTCAAAATATTTATTTAAGAGTTCTGTGGAAAAAGAAGCAAAACCATGAATTAGCCTAAAATTGACTATGGGGGAACGGGGGTAAATATATAAAATTCATTATGGGGACGTATTGATTATAAAAGTAAAAGAGCCCCCACGTGGGAGCTGTTTTTTAGAATAAAGGAACCGAACTATATTGCCAGTGTATGAATGTTTTTAGAGTGCAATACTATAAAACACTGGAAGATATTATGTGAATATGTATAATAATATGTAGGGAAACAAATGACCCTAGTATTAATATAAAGAAAAACAGACAAATTTGAATTTCTGGGGTAAAATTATATATATTGATAAAAAAAATTAGCTTCAATACACAATTTATCTGATGCAAACATGGACACATATTAGTATAGTGCAAAGCTACAAGTCTTTATAAAATATGTTGGGTTAAGTGATATCGTTGTGAAATAATACTTGAGTGACGAGCACATGAGAAAAGGTAGAGTTTAACTTCCGTACTTAAATTCTCATGGATTCAAGGCTTGCATTACTGAAGTTGTTACCATGAGAACTTAATAATTTATTCATCATTACTTTTTTTGCTCTACCCCGAGGCAAACACTCTTTTGCTAGGTTTATGATGGACATGTCATTGTAGAGATAGAAGAAACAGTTACTTGACATAAGGGCTGGGTTTCTCTGCTTCCTTGTGTCCAACTACGCAATTACAAGGGTTAATCCTGTTGTTCAGAGGCTGCTTCAATACTATTTGTTTTTTGGATTTTGCAGGCATTCCAATGCTCTAACATCATGTTTGCCAGCAAGCCAGCGGCGATGATTAGTCCACCAGCAAAGGTGGAAGTTGAACATCTTAAACCCAGTGCCAAATCTAGTGCTATTCCAGTAAAGATTTGACCAACAAAGGATAACAGTGTCAAGTGAAAAGCTGATACCCTTGGGACGGTGATATTAAATAACAGAACAGTTACCACACCAAGTGCGCCGCCCAGATACATCCATGGCTTCGTGTCAGCAACCATCAGTAAGACGGATTTCTGTAAGAATAGCGCCAGAACAATGCAAATAGGTAGGCCCACAAGGTGGTTTATAAATGAACCCACTAAGGGACTTGTTTCTGTTGCCAATCTAGAGTTTACGGTTCGGGATACCACCACTGTAATACCAGAACTCAGGGACAGAACCACTGCCAAGGCAGCCTCTGAAATGGAGTTGTCCATCATGACAAAGATACCGATAATTGCAGTAAAGTAGCCAACAATTGAGCTCTTGTTTGTTTGTCGCTTTTCAACTCCAAGCCAACCGAAGGAGTCTAAAACTACGGAAGTAATGCTCTGGCCTAGTAGCCCTAAAGCCACGATGCTGGTGATGGTCACTCGCCCAAAAGCATAATTGTTAAACAGTGTAGTGAGCACGCCAATGGCGCCCCCGAGATAAGCCCATAGAGGAGCCTGGCTTCTAATTTTTATGTGTTCTTTTCTTATTACACATAGTGAGGCTGCAAATATTACACCGACGATATGAATAATTACGGCTGCGGTATAAGAGCCATAAGACGCCGTTAGCCCACCATTTAGTGAAACCATGACAGAGATGACAACCCCTGCAAGCATTGACAGTAGATAATACATTTGAACTCCCCCTTTGGGTTTATTGTATTAGTTATTAATATAAAGCAAATAGGACATTTGTCAGGGTGATGGTGCACATTAAAACAAATGAAGGGGAGTGTAGGTCATGGTTAAGCACCCGATTTCTGGGGAATCAAATGCAGACTTGAAAGAATTTGGACTTGACTGCAACCACCTAAAAGATTGTGCTATTTGCAGTTTCGAGTCAGGTGAAGTAATATTAAATCAAGGGAACGAAGTTGAATATCTATTTATTGTCTTGCGAGGGAAAATCAAGGTATGTATGTTAGCCCCAAACGGGAAGGATTTGACATTGTGCTATTATATATCTAGTGGTATTTTAGGTGACGTTGAATTCGTACAGGAGAACAAATTTGCATCAGCCACATCTATTGCAGCATTTGCGTGTGATTGTATCAGGATTCCTGTAAACCTCAATCGAGAGTATTTGATTCATAACATTACGTTTTTGAATCAGCTGGCAAGTGGACTTTCGACGAAGCTATTAAATAGTAGTTTTGCTCACATCACATCGGCACTGTATTCAGGCGAAGAACGGCTGTGTTCTTATATTTTGATGGCGGAGCATAATCAGATGTTTACTGAGATTCTTTCCGATGTATCCAAGTCTATTGGAATTAGCTATCGTCATCTTTTTCGCCTACTCAATGATATGTGCGAGAGAGGGGTATTAAAGAAGAGTGCATCGGGCTTTATAGTGTTAGATAGACAATATCTGACTGAGAAATGTGCTCGCATGTAAATTGCATACTGCCTTCTCCCAGAGAATTTATTACAGCCATAATGGAGGAGTAAATGATGGTGAAGAATACATAAATAGTTGTATTTTTTATAAATGAAAGGATATTACGAATGTTTTATATAGAAGAAAATGCTTACACATCAATGGAAAATATATTTTCAACTATTTCTAAGGAAGAAAGGCATGATTTTGACGGCTATTTTGCAGCGGATATGGCGAAGGTGAATAAAAAAGATTGTGTCTATCCGTGTTTTTTGGGTTTTAATAGTTCATCTATAACCATTGTTAAAATAAATTCTGAGTTGGAAAAAGAGGAAGTTAATTATATTCAATCTTCACATATTAGAAATATTAGAATTAAAAAGATGTTTTTGTCTAAGAGCTTTTATTTAACAATTGAATGTAATGACGATACTTTCGTTACTATTGCGGTGCCTCATAAACTTAAATATATTCATACGCAGAGTGAGAGTGTAGAAGAATTCTTAAAACAGTACCAAAATTACTGCGCATAATAATCTAATGCTAATTAACAATGTTTTATGACGAAGGATTGGTTTAATTATGACATGAATTGCTCATTATGTTTGTTTGGAACTGTGGAATTTTGGAAATTAGCAATTCAATATATAGTTGGAAGAAATATAGAAAACGAATTTTTTTCTGAAAGAACTGGATAATAATTCTCCCATGAGATTATAGGTTTTACCCTAAACAATATGGAAAAAATAAATAAAGGTCAGTCAAGATAAGGAGAGAGAAACTTAATGGATAATCAGGAAAAGGAACACAAACGACGTGTCAGATATAAAGGAACGCACCCGCGAAGCTATAAAGAAAAATATAAGGAGCTTCAGCCAGATAAATATGTAGATACGGTAGCAAAGGTTATTCAAAAGGGCAATACGCCTGCTGGTATGCACATTTCAATATGTGTGAATGAAATAATGGAGTTCTTAGAAATTAAGCCGGGGCAAATTGGTTTGGATGCAACCTTAGGTTATGGCGGACATACGCAAGAAATGCTAAAACGATTAGAATCCAAGGGACATTTATATGCACTTGACGTAGATCCAATTGAAATTTCTAAAACAAAAGAACGTCTAGAGCATTTAGGTTATGGGAGTGAAATATTAACCATCAAGCAACTGAATTTTGCCAATATTGATGAAGTTGTTGCTGAGTCAGGTTTGTTTGATTTTATATTAGCCGATTTAGGCGTATCTTCAATGCAAATAGATAATCCAGATAGAGGGTTTTCATATAAAAGAGAAGGTCCCTTGGATTTACGACTGAATCCTGAAAAAGGGATCTCAGCGGCTGAACGATTAAAGACAATTACGCAGGAAGAATTAGAAGGTATGTTGTTTGAAAATTCAGACGAACCATATTCCGAAGTAATTTCAAAAGCTATTGTTTCTGAAATTGGGAAGGGTGTTGATATTTCTACGACGACAAAGCTTCAACAAGTTATTGGTGATGCTCTTCAATTTATTCCAGCAGGTGAGCGGAAAGAAGCGATAAAGAAATCATGCCAAAGAACATTTCAGGCACTGCGGATAGATGTGAATAATGAGTTCGAGGTGTTATACGCATTTTTAGAAAAACTTCCAAATGCCCTAACAAAAGGTGGACGCGTAGCAATACTAACGTTCCACTCAGGAGAAGATAGACTGGTTAAAAAGTCTTTTAAAAGATTGGCACAAGAAGGCGTTTATAGCGAAATTGCAACCGAGGTTATCAGACCAACAATAGAAGAGTGTAATATGAATAGTCGAGCTCGCTCAACAAAAATGAGATGGGCAATCAAAGCCTGATTGAATGACAATTGAGGAAAATCGCCGAAACAAGTAGTATGGGGGATACATGCTGATGAGAAATTGTGCATTATATTTATTAGATAAAGTAATCGAGCTGGAATAATCCTAATAAAACCAACTGCAGATTACTTGTGTTTTTAAGGGGTGAGATATGAAGCAGGATAGTATGAAGTCTAAGAGAATAGCTTTTTATACAATTATCATTATAAGCTTTGTTATTGTTGGAATGTACATCCTCTACTATTTTAATATAATACCACATAAGAAATACTGCAATGCAGACTTTAACATACATCAGTATGTAAGCCATTCAGACAGAGATGCTGACGGAATTGATGATCAAAACGATATTTTAGAGGGCGTTCTTCATTATATTTCTACAAACCCCAAATATAAAAGCAAATATTACGAAACTGGTTATCCCGACGATGGGTATGGGGTTTGCACAGATGTTGTTGCGTTTGGATTACGGAGTGCGGGGTATGATTTACAAAAACTTTTGAATGAAGATATACTAAAACACAGAGAGCTATATAACATAGAAGAAATTGATAATAATATTGATTTTAGAAGAGTTCAAAATTTGAATGTGTACTTTGCAAGGAATGTAATTTCTCTAACAACTGATGTTTCAGATATTGAGCAGTGGCATGGTGGGGACATTGTTGTGTTTAAGAAGCATATCGGAATTTTATCTGATAGTAGAAACAAAAATGGTGTGCCATTTGTGATTCATCATGCAAGTCCTTATCAGATGAGTTATGAAGAGGATATTCTTGAAAGTCGTAATGATATTATTGGACATTACAGAATTAGCTGAAGCATTAGTCTATAAGGATACCCCGTCATAAGCCAACCTTTTTAATTTCTAATTATGGATATAGACTGAAAGCGTCGTGAAAGAAACAAATTCTTGCGATCAATATTTTAGAGGGAGCAATATATGAAACTTAAAAATCCTTTTTCAAATCAGAAACATCAAATGAATCTCTTTGAAATAATAGATATTGATAGACTTAAAGAACAATATAGCATGTCCCTTTTTCAGTTAATCGATTTTTCTGCAAGTTATGATGATTGTATTTATTTGCTTTTTGCAGAGGACATTTCTGATGGAACAGATGATATGTTTAGTGATAATAAAGCTAAGACGACGTATAAGGGAATATGTATCAAACTTGACTGGGAAAAATCCGTAGTCGAAGACGTGCAATGTTATGACTTAGGTCGTAGAGAATTTAATTATCATTTTTTTAGACCATTTAAAGAAGGTTTCCTTTTACTTGGAGCCCGTTGTGAAAAAGAGGAAGATAACGCAGAAAATAATGCCTTGTTCATAAGACGAGATGGTCATGTTATAAAAGAGTTTTGCCTAGGGGATGGCATACAAGATTGTATTACTACACTAGATGGTAAAATAATTTTAAGCTATTTTGATGAAGGGATTTTTGGGAACTATGGCTGGGACTTCCCTTTGGGAAGTTCTGGTTTAGTTGTTTGGAATGAGTTTGGTAATATTGTTTGGGAGAATAGAAAGTATGATATTGCCGATTGCTATGCGATGAATGTGGACTCATTAGATAGGCTTTGGTTTTATTATTATACAAACTTTGATTTAGTGTGTACTGACTATAAATCTGACTTTACTGTAAACCCAAAGGTAAGTGGGTCAAGCGCGTTTGCAATCTCTAAAAAAAGAAGGCAAATTATTATGGAAGGCGGATATAATGATGGAAACTTTTATATCTATAAATTCGATGAAGATGAAAATAAAATTGGAGATAGACAATCAGTTATTTTTGCATTAAACCAATGGGAAGTATTTGCAACTGAGTATAAATTCTTCAAATCAAACCTATTGTTTATTACGAGCAATAATATTTTATGTGGGTATTATTTTATCTAAGTAAATGGGTAATTTCTCATTCTAAAGTTTAATAAAGGAACGTGGGCGTAGTTTATATAGTGGGAGGTGGGTTTATGGCCAACTCATGGAGTGGCTTAAGGAAACGATTAGAAAACGAGTTTTTATGCGAAAAACTACGTGGTCGTATTCAGTATTTTTTGACGCATTACCACAATGCACCAGACAAGTATGGAAGGATGGCGATTAGCGTTGACGGTAATGAATGTTTGTTTGCTAATCCTTATTCGTATTTTGCCAAAGGTTATTCTACGATGGAGTATAGTTTAAAAAAAGAAAATAATGTGCCTTCTAGAGAATGGACACATAAAGAAATGTTATATGATGAAGAAAACTGTAAATTCGAAAATGTTGTTAAGAACATTGCCATCAATGATGGCATTTTTGAAATATACGATATTACAGATGCTATTCGGATTTATACTCAATCACCCATTAATATCAGCTTGCAACATGAAAATCCAATTGTAAGGTTTTTTGCTGTTCTTGATTATCGTGTTGGAAAAAGAACTTTGATTAAATTAAGGGATACCCTAGAATATCAACCCGAGTGGTTGCAATTTTTTTATAAGCTAAGGTTTGAGGTGGAAAACATTTAATTTGATTTTAAGCTGTCATTTCATTGGTGTGATCATTGTGGAGCGTTTTAGTGGAGTAAAAACAATCAAGGTTTAATGGGACTGAATTGGTAGTTATATCTTGTAGAATGACTGTGGTGTTGAAATTAAAAGATGTAATTATAAAACTGCTAAGTGGCGGGCGGCTTTTACGTTTTGCAGTTTGTAGAAAGAAAAAGATAAATAAATAAAGTAAGCCGACATTGCCATAAAGCAATGTTATAACAATTTGACTTGATATTTGTTGTAAAATATTGTATATTTAAGGGGCTGGATGAAATATTTTTCATTTATGATATTTTTTCGAATTGTTGGCAAAGGGACACACTGAGGTGTTTGGATAGTAAATGTGTGTCATTCCCTACATAAAGATAAAATTTATTGTTATTTCTAGGCATGGATGTTTACCACTATGTCAATATGAAAACCAACATTGGTAAGGCCGGATCACTTCACTATGGAAACAAAATACAATAATATAAAATCTAAGTTATAGGAATGGAGGACATGGCTATGACAGAAGAAACAAAGGTTTTTCAAATGCCGCTTATTGGCGATAAGGCACCTGCCTTCACTGCCCTTACAACGAATGGGAAAGTGAACTTTCCAGAAGATTATAAGGGAAAATGGGTTATTTTCTTTTCTCATCCATCGGATTTTACCCCTGTATGTACCACAGAATTTATGGTTTTAGCTTCCATGGCTGAAGAATTTAGAGAATTGAATACAGAGCTTTTGGGTTTATCTGTTGATTCTTTATACTCTCATATTGCTTGGGTTCGTAAAATCGAGGAATTGGAATGGAATGGTTATGGAAAAGTTAAGATACCTTTCTCTGTTATTGCTGATCTTAATATGAAAGTTTCTAATAAATACGGCATGCTTCAGCCTAATGTGTCCAGTACGCAGGCGGTAAGGGCGGTCTTTATTATTGACCCATTGGGTGTTATTCGTGCCATTATCTACTATCCTCTTACCACAGGACGAAACTTTGATGAAATTAAGAGGTTAATTCTTGCACTTCAAAAAGCCGATAATGATCACTGCTCTACACCTGCAGGATGGACACCGGGGGATGATGTAATTATTCCAACTGCCACTACATGTGAAGAGGCGGAAAAAAGAATGGATCATTCAGATGAAGATGAATATGCGTTGGATTGGTTTTTGCGTTTTAGAAAAGATAAAGAATAAGCTTATTCACAAAATGAAACCCTCATCTTAGAAAAGAAGAGGGTTTTTTTAATAATATGTTGATCTCGGGAAAGTAGGATATACTTAAGGTTGCATTAACAATATTATACTGCAATTACCAAGAGCCAGGCCGAAGCCTGACTCTTAGCTAATTGTACACAGACCATATCAGCCCCGAAAGGGGCTGTTTTTTGTTTGCCGTGAAAAAAACGACAAGAGGTAATTTGACATGCATGCTGACTTGCAAAACCACGCAAAACAGTAAAAAAACATACTAATTTATAAAGATATTTCACCTCAAAACAAAAAGAAAAAAGTGCTGAAAACGCTGTTAAATCAACATTTCCAACACCTTTTATAAGTCATCGAGGCGACAAGATTTGAACTTGCGACCTCTACATCCCTAATGTAGCGCTCTACCAAGCTGAGCCACGCCTCGTCGACGACTTCTATATAATACAACATGAAAAACTAAATGTCAACACTTTTTTCAAGTTTTTTGGGGTATACATAAGGTCGGATTATTTGAAACAAAGATGATTCTTTTTAAAGGATAACCATGATGATTCTTTGGATTTTAAGTATTTTTATAATAGAATAACCTGCTTAGGCAGGTTATCTGAGTAAATCGCTTACGATACTTTGCATATCGTTTTTTGATTGGGCATGGTGAGAACGTTCAATTACACGGTTGCGGGAACCCTCATCCATGGTAGCAAATACTTGCATTGCATCTAAGTTTTGAGAGAGAGCCATACCAAGTCCAATTGGTATTTTTTTATCATTTAAAATGGACATCTTCAATCACCTCAAAACTATTATTTGCGAAAAAAGAAAAAATATTGGGGAGGTTTATTGGAAGTTTTAAAGGTTTTTTTTACTAATTTTAAACAAATAGATAGAGGTTGATGAAGCAGGAAAAGCAGTATAATTAATTAGGAAGTTGTATTTCTTTCTCTTGTCAAAACCAACCTTACTGTATCGACTTATTTTTTTGAATTTATTAAATATTATTGCGTTTAGTTATGACTATAAGTATGATAAAGAAAGGATTCATATGTGAACTTGACACGGTATTTTTTAGGGAAAAGAAATACAACTTTTGAAGTGAAATGTAGAATTTATGTATCTTAATGATTGTTGCATAATGAATATGAGATGGAAATAAAGCATCATAAGACAAATTAGAATGGAGTAAGCGTAAATTCTATTCCGTGGAATAGAATTTTAAAAGTAAAATCCACTTCTAGAATTGCGTTGATGCTGCAAAATGTAATATAAGTATACATTTGCGTTAGGGATAGGATACATATAATTATAAAGGTATTTATGATTTTTAAAGAAGGAGGCTCTTAGGTGAGTAGAATCATTAAAAAAACTATTGTAATACTTCTTTTTCTTCTGGGGATTGTATATGTATTTTCCATTTTAATTAGGGTGCCCCCCACATTAAAGGGGTTTTATCAGAGTGAGTGGATAAGTTGTACTGGTACTGATGAAAGTCAGATCCTTCAAATTTCTATATGGGAGAATGGTGGATTTGTGGAGTATATTACAAATCGTTGTGTTAATCAAGGATCATATGAGGGAATAGGCGAGGGTAAATACCATTTTGATGGAGATGAGATAGATTTTGATATTTATTTAAGGGAGAATAATTCATTTGAAATCCAACTTGCTAAGTTAAACAATGGCAATCCAATACAAATGCAGAATATTAGCAATATCCCATGCACATTTGGAATAGGGTGGACGGACGCAGAGGAATTTAAATCATATTTACATAAGTAGATAGAAAAGAAAAGCAGGTATCGGAATGATACCTGCTTTTTTAACCCCCAATAGAAAAATCCTATTGAGAGGCCCGCCCATATTAAGTCTGAAAAGATAAATACATATAATAGGTAGAAATTAGTGTCTTGTCATGTGGCTTCTCAGCTCTGCGCCAACAGATTCGCTCAAGTGAGCTTTCTGCATTCTTCTCATTGCGTTGAAGTTAGGGCGGTTTGCCTGATTTTCTAAGATCCATTCTCTAGCGAAGGAACCGTCCTGGATATCTTTTAAGATGCCGCGCATAGCTTCTCTTGTCTGATCTGTGATGATTTTAGGTCCTGTTATGTAATCACCATATTCGGCTGTGTCACTGCAAGAATAACGCATGAAGGAAAGACCTTCTTTTACTACTAAGTCGATGATCAATTTCATTTCATGGATACATTCAAAGTAAGCATTTTCGGGCTGGTATCCAGCTTCAACCAATGTGTCAAAACCAGCTTTCATCAGTGCAGCAACACCGCCGCACAAAACTGCCTGTTCACCAAAAAGGTCAGTTTCTGTTTCTTCTCTAAATGTTGTTTCCAAAACACCGGCTCTTGTTGCACCCAAGCCATCAGCATATGCCAAAGCAACGTCTTTTGCATTACCACTAGCATCCTGATATACAGCAATCAGAGCGGGAACGCCGAAACCTTCCTGATATGTGCTTCTTACAACGTGGCCGGGACCTTTAGGAGCGATCATGATAACGTCAACATCGCTAGGAGGTACGATTTGGCCGTAGTGGATATTGAAGCCATGGGCAAAAGCCAAAGTGGAGCCGGATCTCAAGTAAGGTTTGATGTCTGCTTGATACATTTTCGCCTGTGTTTCGTCATTTACTAAGATCATGATGATATCAGCACATTTAACTGCTTCAGAAGTGGTCATTACTGTCAAACCATCAGCTTCAGCACGTTCTTTACTCTTAGAACCTTCATAGAGAGCAACAACAACATCAGCGCCACTATCTTTCAGGTTTAGTGCATGGGCATGACCCTGGGAGCCATAACCAACTACTGCAACTTTCTTACCTGCCAACATTTCTTTCTTTGCGTCCTGTTCATAATACATTTTAGCCATTTTAAATTCTCCTTTGTAATATAATTTTTTTGTTTTTACTCTACACCATATAAACATTTATTGCCGCGCTCTACGGCGATGAGACCTGTTCGGCAATACTCAAGTATGCCGAAGGGTGCTACATAAGTAAGAAAAGCGTTAAGCTTACTACTTTCTCCAGTCATTTCAATGCAAACAGATCCGGGAGACATATCTACCACTTTGGAGCGGAAGACATTAGCTGCGTCCAGCACTGTTTGTAGGCTTTCGCCTGTTGCATTGACCTTAGCGATTAAAAGCTCGCGTAAAATTGTGTTTTCGGGGGTCATTAGCTCTACTTTTTTTACATCATAGAGCTTAGAAATTTGCTTGAGCAACTGTTCCTTTTTACTGGCATCCCCTGTTGCTGTTATTGTCATCCTCGACACTTGTGGATTATTTGTCCCCCCACAGGTGAAGCTGTCAATATTAAAATTACGTTGACTAAACAGAGATGAAATTCTTGTTAGAGTTCCTGATTGATTTGTAACTACGATGGAAACTGCAAATTGCTGGTTATTATCATTACTCATGAAATCACCTCATTTCAAGATTATGTTTTCCAAGGAACCATTTGGAGGCACCATTGGGAATACGCTTTCTTCGTTGGGAATCAAACAATCAATTACGACTGGGCTATTCAGGGCAAAGGCCTTATCTAAGGACTCCTTCAATTCTTCTAAGTTTGTCGCCCGTAAGCCGGTAGCCCCAAAGGCGTCAGCTAGTTTTACAAAATCCGTTTTTCGCTCCAAGGCTGTTGCCATAAAGCGGTTATCAAAGAAAAGGTTTTGCCACTGCCGGATCATCCCTAGCATACCATTATTTAGAATAACGACAATGAGGGGAAGGTTTTGGGAGACTGCCGTTGCCAACTCATTTAGGTTCATACCAAAGCTACCATCTCCAGTGAAAAGCACTGTTCTGTTGCCGGTTGCCATTGTAGCACCGATGGCAGCACCCATACCGTAACCCATTGTGCCTAAACCACCACTGGATTGATGGGTTCTAGGTTTTTTAAAGTTATAGTATTGAGCAACCCACATTTGATGCTGTCCAACATCCGTTGCGATATTTGTTTCGGGTGTAGCTCTATCATTTACTGCTCCGATTACTTCCCAAGGCAATAAGTAGCCGTTAGAGGGGGGAACATCTTTTGTTTTGTTTTTGTAGGAAAGCACGGTTTCTTCCCATTCGCTATGTTTTTTTGGTTCCAGTTTCGAAGTTAAGTAATTTAGTGCAAAACTCAAGTCACCAGGAATTTGCAATGTTGCATTAATGTTTTTTCCATGCTCTGCTGAATCAATATCCAAGTGGATGATTTTTGCATTCGCTGCAAACTTTTGTCTGTTTCCGGTTGCTCTATCTGTAAATCGTACACCAGCAGCGATAACCAAATCACACTCACTAATGGCTTTTATAGCAGCAAATCTACCATGCATACCGCTCATTCCTAAATATTTGGGATGATTGTTATCCATTGCGGTTAGACCCATCATACTGCATACCATATAAGCATCTGTTTTTTCTAAGAGTTTGGTTACGGCTTCAGAGCAATTTGCGTTTATTACGCCGCCACCACAATAAATAATAGGGCGCTTGCTTTCATTTATCATTTCCAAGGCTTGATCCAAAAGATTTGTATCAGGCTTTGGGTCAGTTTTCTTTTCCACAATACCTTTTGGCGAGTATGTAGTTTTATCTAATTGTATATTTTTCGGGATATCCACCAGTACGGGACCGGGGCGCCCGCTTTTTGCCAGACGAAAAGCCTCACGAACTGTTTCGGCAAGGGTTTCCACGCTATTCACGCGAAAGCTATGCTTTGTTACAGGGATAGAAAGTCCGAAGGTATCCACCTCTTGAAAGCTATCAGAACCAATTAGTTCCATTGGGACATTCCCTGTAATAGCAACCATTGGAATGGAATCAGCATTGGCTGTGGCAAGACCTGTAATCAGATTTGTTGCTCCTGGTCCTGAGGTGGCGATACAAACGCCAACCTTGCCACTGGCGCGGCTGTAACCGTCTGCTGCGTGGGTTGCGCCTTGTTCATGGGCGGTAAGTACATGATTGATACGATGTTTATTTTTGTAAAGTTCATCGTAAATGTTAAGTACTTGCCCTCCTGGATAACCGAAGATAGTTGTGACTCCTTGTTCAATTAGGGTTTCTATCAAAATTTGGCAACCGCTGTGTTCCATTCGTATTCCTCCTTAACTAGTTTTTAGATAAACAAAAAGGCTGTACAGTGGATACACTGTACAGCCTTCGATTAAGGAATCACAATCATTCGACTCCAACCAAATGGACTACATCATCAGCTAACCACTTTTTACCAGCACAAATAACCTCACCGAGAATGACAAGGACGAGGCTAATAATGCTAATAATAATGTAGTTTGCTGTTTGGCTAAAGTTATACATGATTCGTTCTCCCTTTCGTTTAAATTTGTTATTGGCAGTGTAAAACTAAAATGTATTTTTGTCAATACATAATTTTAAAGTTTTTTTGCCCAACAGGTAATTTTTGTAATAGTGCTGTATGTTTTTATATAAATACAAAATTCATTGTGCATAAATTCCTGTACATTAGAGGCATATTTCCCAAACAAAGCTATGAGTTTCAATGCATAAATTTAAAAGGGATTAAAAAGAATTCAAAAAACAACTGCTTTTCGAATTTCTTTTATGTTTTTTTAATCTGAAATTAAATTTTTAGATAGAAAAAGATTTTTTTATTTTTGCATTTAAATTTTAGTGAGGGAATTGAAAGGCTTTGTGTTTTTAATTTTCATTTAGAGTAGAGGGTGAGTCAAAAAATATTTAAAAAATTTTAAATCAATTGCAAAAATATATACTTTTAAATTTACTGGGGAGACAAAATACCCCTTTTTATGTTGAACCAAGGGGAATTTTAATTTTATTGTATTGGTTTTGATTCAATTTCAGGAATAAGCGAGTCAGTTTTAATTCAAACGGGTTAAAAGGGATGAAATGATAGAGTCACTAATGACTCGTATAAAAATTGGTTTGAGCTAAAAAATACTCTACCCAAAAAACAAATTGTTCAATATGCCTAATACAAGTGGAGTTATATGTAGAATATGGAGGTTTTTTTGTATAGAATTTATTTCGAAATGATATGTTATTTGGCACGCATCTTGCGAATATATAGGGTGTGCACAAAAAAATATTTCAAAAAGATATTTGGAAAGGAGCAATAAAATGAAACCATTAGAGGGAATTAAAGTTGTAGACTTTACGCAAGCACATGCAGGTAGTTTGGCTACCATGATACTTGCTGACTTTGGTGCGGAGGTAATAAAGATAGAAAGAGCCGGTGTAGGTGATATGGCCAGATACTGGGTTCCTATGAAAGATGGCAATAGTGCCTACTATACATATTTAAATCGTGGGAAAAAGAGCATTGGTCTAAATGCATCCACAGACGAAGGTAGAGAAATTATTTTTAAATTATTAGAAGACGCAGATATTCTCTGTGAAAACTTTAAATATGGCAGTATGGAAAGAATGGGCTTAAGCTACGAAGAAGTGAAAAAGGTAAACCCTAACATTATATACGCATCTTTAAATGGCTTTGGCCAAACTGGTCCCATGAAAAACGTAATTGGCTTGGATTTGCAGTTACAGGCTATGAGCGGCTTTATGGATAGAACAGGCTTCCCTGATGGCCCTCCTACAAAAGCTGGTCCTGCAATGGGAGATCAGTTAAGTGGTACTTATATGGCAGCGGCAATTAACCTTGCCTTGATTCATAAAAAGAAAACAGGCGAAGGCCAGAGAATTGATATCTCTATTTTAGATAGTTTGTTCTCTATTTTAGAGGCGGCACCAATGACATATTGCTTGAAGGGTGATGTACCTATGCGTGTAGGAAACTCTTATCCATCCATTTCTCCCTATGATACTTTGAAAACAAAAGATGGCTATGTTTCGGTTGGTATTTCCACTGACCGTCAATGGGAAAAATTCTGTGATGCCTTAGGCATGGATGACTTGAAAGCAGACGAAAGATATAAAACAAACGAATCTAGAGGCATTTATTATGAATCAGGGTTGAAAGACGCTTTGGAAGCAGTGACTTCTAAGATGTCAAAGTTTGAAATCGAAAGAATCTTAAGAGAAGCAAGATTGGCTTGTGGTGCGGTTTATACAGTTTCTGAAGCCATGGAAAGTGATCAAATTAAAGCTCGTAATATGTTGGTAACTGTGGAAGATAAGGCGTTGGGCGAAGTAACTATCCCTGGAACAGTCATTAAAATGTCTGAAACTCCTGGTGGCTTTGATGAAGGTGCACCTATGTTGGGTGAGCATACAGAGCACTACCTTAAGAATTTAGGCTATACCGACGAACAGGTTAAGGCTTTGATTGAAGACAAAATTATTGAAATAGCATAAATAGGAGAGGAGAGAAAAGCATGAAGGTTTTGGAAGGTGTAACCGTAATTGACTTTACACAGGCATATAGTGGTCCATTTTGTACAATGCAGTTGGCGGATTTTGGTGCAAGAGTAATCAAAATCGAAAGAAGAGGAATCGGCGATCAGTCCAGAGAGTGGACGCCATTTCAGGATGGACAGAGTGGCTATTATGCTGCAATTAATAGAAATAAAGAAGGCCTTTCTCTGGATATTAACACAGAAGAAGGAAAAGAAATTGTTAAGCGCCTAGTAAAAGATGCGGATATCGTAGTTGAAAACTTCAAAGTAGGCACTTTGGATAAGATGGGTCTTGGGTATGAAGAACTTAAGAAAGTGAACCCTGAAATTATTTTCGCTTCCATTTCCGGATTTGGTCAGAATGGACCATTGAAAGATTTGGCTGCTTATGATAACGTAGTTCAGGCGATGAGCGGTGTTATGGAAATGACAGGCTTCCCTGATGGTGTTCCTACAAAGGTTGGCCCCGCTATTGGTGATAACTTTACAGGTTTAACGATGGCTTTAGCTATTTTGATGGCTTACTATAATAAATTAAACACTGGAAAAGGACAAAGACTTGATGTTGCAATGATGGATGCAATTTTTGGGATTTTGGAAAGTCCTATCCTCTTTAAAACCTTATTGAATGAAGAAACAAGCCGCGTTGGTAACAGTGATGTAACACTTGTTCCTTATGACGTATACCCTTGTAAAGATGGATATTTCTCCGCTGGTCTGCCTGGAGAAGCAGGTTGGGATAGATTCTGTAATGCAATAGAAATGCCTGAATTAATTGAGGATCCAAGATTTATTACAAATGATTTGCGTTGCAAGCACTATGACGTTGTAACTCCAATCATTACTGAATTCTTTATGAAAAAGACAAAAGAAGAATTGGCAGAAATTTTTACGTCATATAAAATTCCCAATGCTCCCGTTTCAACAATTCCTGAATTAATGCATCATCCTCAGCTTGCGGCTAGAGAGATGTTGGTAGAAATGGTTGACCCAGGTGTCGGCAAGTACCTTGCAATCAACAACCCTATGAAGTTGGATAAGACACCTGCTGAAATGTCTTTTGGTGCACCACTTTTAGGTCAGGATACAGATAAGGTTTTAAAAGATTTTGGTTATACAGAAGATCAGATTAGGGAATTTGCTGATAAAGAGGTTATCTAATTGAATTTTATGTTGTGAATGCACTATATAAAAGGTTTTTTAAAAACAAAAATTGAAGTTCAAAGTTGGCTTGTTAAGGGGGTGCTTCAGAAAAAACTTTCTGAGGCAGCCCAATTTGAGAGGGGGTTAATTATGAGTAATCCGAATAACAAAGGAAAACTTTCGGAAAAATACGAAGTTGGCTTAATGGTAATTAGTATTATAATTATTGCAGCAGTTGTTATTGGTTTAACCGTTTTTCCGGAACAAGGCGTTGCCATTGCAAACTCTATCATGAGTCTTATCACAAAAACTTTTGGTTCTGGAATTCAGGTGTTTTCTTTAGCTATTATTATATTCTTGGTAGCACTATGCTTTACTAAATACGGCGATATTCGCTTTGGCAATAAAAAGCCAAAATACTCCACGTTAAGCTGGGTTGCAATGATGTTCTTCTGTGGTAATGGTGCAGGTACTGTTTATTGGGCATTTTTGGAGTGGGGCTATTACTACAATGCACCTCCTTTGCTGAATGGTTCTGCTGTTAATGATGCTATGGCCTATGAATTAGCAACAGCATACAACTTCTTTCACTGGGGTCCTACTGCATGGGCATTATTATGTGTGTTCACACTGCCTTTTGCCTACCATTATTACATAAAGAAAGATGATGAGCTTAAATTTAGTGCATTATGTAAGTACGCAGTAGGAGAAAAGAAGGTTAAAGGTTTATTTGGTAAATTTATTGACGTCTTATTTATCTTTGCAGCAGTTGGCTCCATTAGTATTACTGCGGGTACCTCTGCTTCTACGGTAGCGGCAGGTATTGCTGATTTGGTTGGTATTCCATCCTCCTTTGCATTGACAGTAATGGTATTGCTTGGTGTTGCCATTCTCTATTCAGCATCCTCCTTAATTGGCATCGAAAAGGGTATGAGAAAAATTAGTGACTTCAACGTATACTTCTGTATGGCATTGTTGTTATTTATCCTTTTGGTTGGTCCAACAGGGGCGATGATTAACTCCATTATTAACGCAGTTGGTTTGATGGGTTCTGAATATGTGCGTATGAGCCTTTGGACAGATCCTATTGCACAAACAGGTTTCCCTCAGGACTGGACAGCATTTTATTGGATTTATTGGTTTGTATTTGGGCCATTTACAGGCTTATTCGTTGCAAAGATTTCTGAAGGTAGAAAAGTAAAAGAAATCATTGCGAATATGTTAATCAGCGGTTCCACAGGTTTGTTTCTCTTCTTTGGTATTGTTGGCACTTATCAGCAACAAATGAAGCTTCAAGGCGTTTTGGATGTACCAGCTATGTTGGCAAGTGGTCAGGCAGAAGAAATTGCCACTGCAACCATTAATACATTACCTTTCTCCAAAATTGCTATGGTATTGTATTTGGTAGTAATTATCTTGTTCTTAGCTACAACCCTTGATGCTTGTTCATTCACATTGTCCTCAACAGTTTCCAAAAAACTGAAGGGTGATGAAGAACCGAATAAGGCATTGAAATTTGCATGGTGTATCATCTTAGTTGGTATTCCCATTGGTGTATCCTATATTGGTACAGATATCAACACAATCAAATCCATTGTTTTAACAACAGGCTTACCCCTTGTAGTCATTCTTTTTGTTGTGTACTATGGCTTTTTGCGAGAGATGGTTAAAGACTTTGGTAAAAAGACGAAGGAGCAGATTATACAAGAAAGTCAGTTTGAAGAAACGGAAAACTAATTTTATAAAAAGATTGCAAGAAATCAGCGCCGAAGTGCTGGTTTCTTGTGATTTTTGTTTCCTAAACCTAAGCTTTCTATTGTATAATAAAAATGTATACAAGGTGAAAACCAGACTGTAAATAAGGTGAATCATGTATATCGCTTCCATAGGTTTGGTGGGCAGACAAGCCCAACCCTTGCAAATCGTTTCGTTATGGATTGTAGGAACTAAAATTTTGTTGGCTAATGTAAAAGATATTGATTGATGACCTGGTGGTTTTTTATTTTGTAATTTAGCTTTTTTTATAGTGAAAAAAGCTTTTTCGTGTTTGTAAAAGATAAAAGCAAAGTTTTCTGAGAGGGGTTTGTATTTATGTTTCTAGCAGATTCCATTGAATTTCAAGAATTTATCACTTTGATTGACAATGTTTACGATGAAATATTTATTTGGGATAGGGAAAGAAGGGTGGTTTATGCCAATAAAGCCTGTTATAGGCATTATGGTCTTACCCCCGATGAAATTATAGGAAAAACACTGGAGGAGCTTAGTAGCAGAGAACGTCTTTGGTGGCCGTCCTGTGTGCCTATGACCATGGAGATTAAAGAACCGTTTATTCAAAAGCAAAGAACATTTCTGAATGTGAATATAGTTACGATTTCGGTGCCTATTTTTGATGAATACAACAATGTAAAATATGTCGTGCAGAGTGTGCGTGATGATGATAGTGTGCTGCAAAAGTCTTTGTCTGTTTTGACAGGGATTGAAGCAGAAGAAAAAATGGAAAGCATCAGCATTATTACGCAAAGCTCCATAATGAAAGAAACCATTCAATTTGTGGATAAAATTGCAAAGACAAAAGCGCCAGTTTTAATTTTAGGGGAAACTGGAACGGGAAAAAGCCTTTTTGCAAAGTATATTCATGAAAAAAGCAACAGAAAAAACAAACCTTTTATTAATATAAACATTGCAAGTCTTAGTCCAGCGGTAATCGAATCAGAACTTTTTGGTTATAAAAAAGGTGCATTTACTGGTGCAAATAAGGAAGGCAAAAAGGGTATTTTTGAATTGGCAAACGGAGGGACTTTATTTTTAGATGAAATCGGAGAACTTCCTTATGATTTGCAGGCAAAATTTTTGCATGTTTTGCAAGAAGAAGAGGTCCTTCCCGTAGGTGGAACCAAACCAGTAAAACTGGATATTCGTATTATTTGCGCAACAAACTGTGATTTGGAAAAAATGATTGAGGCGGGACGTTTTCGTGAAGATTTATTCCATAGGCTAAATACATTTGATGTAACCATCCCACCCCTTAGAAAAAGAAGAGACGATATTAAAGTGCTAACCAATCACTATTTAAACATAAATAATAAGAAATACGAAAAAAATGTTTTTTGCTCAGATGCAGTTTTGGAAGTTTTTCAAAAGTACAAATGGTCAGGAAATGTTAGAGAACTTTCGAATGTCATTGAGCGTAGCGTGATAATGGCGGATGGGGATAGCATTGAGGTTACAAATCTGCCAGAAAGTTTCTTTAGTATTGGCAATGTGGTAAACATTGAAAAGGATGACTGCTTGGCAACGCCCTTTGATATTGCCATGGAAGACTATGAAAAAAAGATAATTACCAGTGCATTTAAAAAATATAAAACCAGCAGAAAAGTTGCCAGTGCTTTGAAAATTAGTCAATCAAAGGCAAACCGCTTGATACGCAAATACATCGAGTGTGAGTAATTAAAAAAGCATTTAAAAAATACATTTGTATTTTATAGAAGCAACGGTTTAGGAAACTTTTTCGTTTCATCAAATGTAAAAACACAATGAGGCATTGTGCGTACCTAGTTCATAATGAGCAATTAGGTTTTGACTTGATGGTTCCCGTTATTTATGGAAAGAAATGAGGGGGAAAAGTGACAACGAAAAAAGTTTTTGGTTTTTTGTGTGCATTTGGCGCAGCAACGATATGGGGGAGTATTTTCAACGTAAAAGCCTATTTGTTGTTGTTTATGACACCCATACAAATCAATTTTTGTAATGTATTTATAACTGCGATGATTTATTGGTTATTGAATGTGTGTGCAAAAGCCTCAATGAAAGTTGATTCAAAGTTGGAGATAAAATTACAGGGACTCAATTTGCAGGCATTATGCTAACCATATTGTCAGTTGTGTTGGTGACTGTGTCGCCGAAGGATGTGGTTGGGCAGAGAATTGGGAAAAAAACTATCCGGAAGAATACGAATTGGATTTGAAGGGAAATATGATAGAGGATGAGTTGCACCCAGAAATTTAAAAGGCAGGCAGTCTGATCAGGCTGTCTGCCTTTTGTAGTAAGAAGAGCCTTCTTGATGAATCAAGAAGGCTCTGTCGTTCAAATTAGTTTTTTAATTAGTAACAACAATTACTTCAACAATGCAATAACTTCTACTTCACATAAAACGTTTTTTGGAAGTGTTTTTACAGCTACACAAGAACGTGCAGGCTTGTTTGTAAAATATTTGCCATAGATTTCATTGAAGGCTGCAAAGTTACCCATGTCGGATAAGAAGCATGTTGTTTTGATTGTATCAGCGAAAGTCAATCCGTTTGCTTCCAAAACAGCGCTAAGGTTTTTCATAACCTGTTCTGTCTGGTCTTCAATTGTTGTTGCAACTACATCGCCAACAGCGGGATCAATAGCAATCTGACCGCTTGTGAAAAGGAAGCCATTAGCGGACATTGCCTGAGAGTAAGGACCAATT
This sequence comes from Clostridiales bacterium UBA4139, assembly GCA_002380805.1. Classification (GTDB taxonomy): domain Bacteria; phylum Bacillota; class Clostridia; order Lachnospirales; family Anaerotignaceae; genus Chakrabartyella. The sequence continues at coordinate 96,421 of DFWH01000013.1, forward strand.
GCTGCAGGTGCTTTATCTGTGCTTGTAACTTTAATCATAATCATTACCTCCAAAATTTTAGATGGATTTTATTTACTTTTTGCGTTAATTATATTGTAGCTCAAAGACATTTTCTCGTCAATGTATTTTTCTCGCATACATATAGTTTGTACATATTTTTTGTAATTTGTACATTTTTCTGTTTCCTTTTTCTCCAATTTCGGGTAAAATAAAAACAATGTGTATTTTTATTGAACAGTAAAAGTCAACAATAGAAAGAAAGGAATTTACTGAAATGAGTATTTTGGAAGAAATCCAAAGAAGGCGAATTTTCGGCATTATTTCTCATCCCGATGCCGGTAAAACAACATTAACTGAAAAACTTTTGCTTCATGGTGGTGCCATTCGTGAGGCTGGTACTGTAAAAGCAAGAAGAAATGGAAAATCTGCAAAAAGTGACTGGATGGAGATTGAAAAACAGCGTGGTATCTCTGTTACATCTTCTGTAATGCAGTTTGAATATCAAGGCAAAGTTGTTTCCATTATGGATACACCTGGTCATAATGACTTTGGTGAGGATACCTATCGTATTTTGACTTCTGTTGATAGTGCGGTTATGGTTATCGATGCGGCAAAAGGTGTGGAGACGCAAACGGTAAAACTGTTTAAGGTTTGTAGTATGCGTGAAATACCTATCTTTACCTTTATCAACAAGTTAGATCGTCAATCAAAAGATCCATTGGAGTGTATGGCTGACTTGGAGGATGCTCTAGGCTTGCCTTCCACAGCTGTTACATGGCCAATTGGTAACGGCCTTACCTTTGAAGGTATTTATGACAGGCTGGAGAATAAAGTATATTTATATCGCCAAAAGAACGGAGTAGTGGAATTAGGTCCAAAGGGTGTTTTTGGCGATGCATTAGAAGGGGTAATTACTCAGGCTAATTTAGATATTTTACGAGAAGAAATGGAGCTTCTGGATGGTGCTGGCAATAGCTTTGATTTGCAGGCAATTAAAGAAGGCAAACTTTCTCCTGTTTTCTTTGGTTCTGCATTGGCGGATTTTGGTATCACGCCATTTTTACAGCATTTCTTGGAATGGGCACCAGCACCTGGTGTTAGAAAGACCACAGAAGGCGAAGTGAAACCAACAGATGAATTCTTCAGTGGGTTTATTTTCAAAATTCAAGCAAATATGAATCCTGCCCACAGAGATAGATTGGCCTTTTTGCGTATCTGCTCTGGTACCTTTACAAGAGGTATGACAGTTTCCTTATCCAGAACAGGCAAGCAAATGAAGTTGACCCAGTCCACTCAATTAATGGCAAATGAACGTGAAACAGTAGAAACGGCAGTTGTTGGCGATATCATTGGTATTTACGATAGTGGTAACTATCAAATTGGGGATACTTTAACAGATAGAAAAGAAAAGTTGTTCTTCGAACCATTGCCAACATTCCCACCTGAGTTATTTATGCGTGTGCATCCGGTAAATTCCCTGAAGGCTAAACAATTCCAGAAGGGTGTGCAACAGTTGGCACAAGAGGGTGCAATTCAAGTTTACCATAATGAGTATAATGATATTATCTTAGGTGCCGTTGGACAGTTACAGTTTGAAGTTTTCGAATACCGCCTAAATAATGAGTATAACTCTGAAATCCGCATGGAATCTCTTGATTATAGCGTTGCTCGATGGGTAAATCCAGAAACAGTGGCTGACATTAGAGACCACTTGGTAGCAAGAAGTACATTGATGTTTGACCGATTTGAACGACCCATTTTGCTTTTTGCAAATCAATACACAATGAATAATTTTATGCAGAAAAATCCGGATATTGAACTTTGGGAAGCGCTTAACTTGGATGACAGCCAGTACCAAGAAAGATAAACTTTTAGGATGAACTTTTAAAACAGTTCATCCTTTTTGTTTTTGCCATCCAATTTTGGAAAGAAAAAAATGTCATGTTTTTGATAAATTTTTCCATATACATGAAACAAAAAAGCTTTTTTTTCGTCTAAAAAGTTTGTTGCAAAGCCATATTTAAAGCCATATTTAATGAGGGAATGAAAGATAAGGAAAGGTGTGAATCCTCCTAGTGTGGGAATAAGCCGGAGTTTAGCTTAAAAAATTTCCTTTGATTCTATATGAAATCTATATTATGATTATTGTACTGGAAAGAAGAAATGGAGGTGACCGAAAATGGCGAAAGATGCTTCCGCCGAACAGCAGAGTAAGGCTTTATTATTGAAAGCGAAACAAGGGGACATGGCGGCGTTTGAAGAGTTAATTTTAAAGCATGAGAAAATTGTTTACAACGTTGCACTAAGAATGATGAATCATAGTGAAGATGCTAAGGATATTTCCCAGGAAGTATTTATCAAAGCATATCGAAGTATCGCCAATTTTGACGAACGATCAACCTTTTCTACATGGATATATCGAATTACGGTAAACACCTGTATAGATGAAATGAGAAAGCGAAAGGGTAAACAAAACTTATCTTTGGATAATGAACTTGAGGATGAAGAGGGCACCTGGAAGCAGGAAGTTGCCGATGGGGGTGATACCCCAGAAGAAAGCCTAATTCGTAAAGAGGAAAAAAATGAAATTACTATGGCCTTAGAAGCAATTTCTGAGGACTATAAGACGGTATTTATACTAAGAGATGTTAGAGGTCTTTCTTATGAGGAAATCTCAGAAATCACTGGTCTGGCCCTAGGTACAGTTAAATCTAGAATTTCTCGGGCTAGAAATCATTTGAAAGAAGAAATTTTTAAAATTCGGGAACGAAGTGGTACTGACTCTCGTCATAAAGGTAGAAAGGAGGGAGAAAATCCATGAGTTGTGACAAATGTAAAGAATTATTGTGGGCGTATTTGGCACAGGAATTAAATAAGGAAGATGCTAATTTTGTGGCTATGCATTTAGAGCAATGTAAAGCCTGTCAAGAAGAAGCTATTCAACTGCAAAAGATCATGGATTCTTTGAGAAACCTTCCTGAGGAGGAATTGCCTGAGGGGTACCATAATGAATTGATGGAAAAATTGGCGCAGGAAACAAAGGTTTTACCTTTGCCTGTTAGGAAAAAGCCTCAATATAAATGGAAACAATTCAGCCTTGTAGCTGCGGCAGCGTTGCTTGTTGTGGCTGTGGGAGGGGCGCAAGGGGTTTTAAACTTGCGAGGAAATCAAAATGAAATTGTGCAGGAGATGGCAGACGGTCGAGCCAAGGATAAGGATAAGGATAACAGTGTTGTTACAGATACTGTTGAAGGTTCTCAGGATAGTTCTGTTGGTGCCACGGGGGCAGCAGAACAGGTTGAAAAGGTAGAATCAGCCCCGAAAGTTGCGCCAGAAGTTGTACTAAAGCAAGAAAAGCAAATTAGCACTCCTCAAGTGATATCAAATGAAGCACAACAAAAAGCTGTGCAGACTGAGACAGAGAGTATGCCAAAGTCTGTGAGTCAAAAAGAGGAAGGTACTGCACCCATGGTAATTAATCAGGGGCAGGAGGATTCGGCATCAAAACTTGGAAACTTAGAGACTAGAGGATTCACTTATACTTTGATGGACGAGAAATCTTCCGCTGAAGCGCAACAGCAGGTAATATTGACTGTTGATAGCAAAGAGGGCGTGATTGACAATGTAAGAACTTTGGCAACCTCCCTAGGCGGTTATGAGGTAGGTAAGGCAGAGGATGATACCGTAAAAATTTCTATCCCTTCAACAAAATCAGAGGATTTTATGAGTGGCTTAAAAAAATTGGGCGAAACCCGTAGCATTGAGTTATCGACTGAAAAACCCGATGATGTGATTTTTGAAGTGACGGTAGAGTCAAAATGATTTGAAAACGCTTTTATTTCTAAATAATTTAGAAATATGGGCGTTTTTTTGTTGTTCATTTTAATAAAAAAAGCCATTGAGACTTAAGAAAATTTCCATTTTATATCAATTTTTATAATTTACTTCCATGGATTGAGGGGATTTAGGTAGAGGTAACGAACTTTAATGTTCTACTTGACTAAAGTGGTAAACTGATATAAGATTAAAGTAAATTTATGTACGGAGGTGCCTTATGACGTTACCGAAAATGCTTTTGAAAAAAGAAGAAGAAGTGATTTTTCGCTTGCGTGCTTTGTTTGAACAATTTGGCTACAAGCAGTTTAAAATGAGTAAGTTCGAAGAATATGACTTTTATGCGGAGAATAGAAACTTCCTTAGTAGTGAAAATATATTGACTTTTAGCGGTTTGGATGGAAAACTGTTGGCGCTAAAGCCAGACGTAACCCTTTCCATTGTTAAAAATACCAAGGGAAATTTCCAAATTCCTGAAAGGGTGTATTACAATGAAAATGTTTACCGTGTTAGAAAGGGAGCCGGTGAGTATAAAGAAATTATGCAGGTAGGCTTGGAGTACATAGGCGAGGTGGATCGCTACGCAACCTTAGAAGTAATTCGTTTGGCTCAAAAAAGCCTAACCATTATAAGTGATGATTATATTATGGATATTTCCCATATGGGCTTTGTGCTAGGGTTAATCGAAGAGTTGGGGTTAGGTAGTAGTCAGAATATGGCATTATTAAAGGGAATTAGCGAGAAAAACGCTCATAGTATTCAGGCAATTTGCAAGCAGTACGCTGTGGCTACTGATTTAGAGCAAGTTTTGGTAGAAGTTGCATCCCTTTACGGTTCTATGGGTGATACTTTAGCAAAGGCAAAGGTTCTTTGTGTGAATGAAAAAATGAATCAGGCGTTGGAAGAGCTAGAGGCAGTCTTTGCCGACCTTAAGGCAAATGGTGGTTGTGAAAATATGAATCTGGATTTCTCCATAGTAAATGGCATGGATTACTATAATGGTATTATTTTTCAAGGGTTTATCAATGGGGTGCCAAGTAGTATTCTTTCTGGTGGCAGATATGATAATTTATTACACAAGTTAGAAAAGAATTCCGATGCCATTGGCTTTGCTGTTTACCTTGATTTGTTGGAACGATTTGATAATTTGCAAAAAGAATATGATACCGATATTTTATTGCTCTATGAAGAAAATACAGACACAGCGGCACTACTCAAATCTGTTGAGATGCTAACAAGTAATGGTCAAAGTGTAATTGTGCAAAGGCAGAACAATGGCGAGGTAAAGTATAAACAGCTTTGGAGTATGAAAGAGAGGGGGCTTGAAATCATTGCAGAAAATGATTAATATTGCCTTGCCAAAAGGCAGATTGGGAGAAAAGGCATATGGTGTGTTTGAAAGTATTGGTTATGGCTGTCCCTCCATCCGTGAAAACAATCGTAAGCTGATTTTTGAGAATGAAGAAAACGGAGTGCGTTATTTTTGGGTAAAACCTTCCGATGTTGCCATATATGTGGAGCGTGGAGTTGCTGATGTTGGGGTTGTGGGAAAGGACATTCTTTTGGAGCAATCCAGTGATGTTTATGAGCTGTTGGATTTGGGAATGGGCAAATGCCGTATGGCTGTTGCAGGCAAAAAGGGAGGCCGAATTGATACGGATCGTACTCTACGAGTAGCAACCAAATTTCCCAATATTGCAAGGGAGTATTATCGAAAGCAGAGTTTGGAAATTGAGATTATTGAACTTCATGGCTCCATTGAAATTGCCCCGATTTTGGGTATGTCTGACGTTATCGTAGATATCGTGGAAACAGGAACAACCCTGTTGGAAAATAATTTGGAGCCTTGGGAAGATATTGTGCAGATTAGTGCAAGGTTTATTGCAAACAAATCAAGCTATAAGTTTCTAAATGAACCAATTCGCCAAATGTGTGAAAAAATGAATGAGGTTATTACAAAGAAATCTTGAGGTGATACCATGATAAAACAGTATACATATAAAGAAATTACTATCGAGGAGATTTTCGCTCGAACCGAAGAAAAAAATGATATTGCCCATGTGGTTTCCCAGATTATTGCTGAAGTCCGCCAAAAGGGGGATGAGGCTCTTCGTGAATATAGCCAGAGATTTGATGGGGCGGCCTTGGAGGTAATGGAAGTAACTTCGGAAGAAATGCAATCTGCATATGATGATTGTGATAGAGGGTTTATTTCCATCTTAGAAGAAGCGGCAGAACATATTCGTGGCTATCACCAAAACCAAAAACGCACAGATATGGTTTACACGCCAAGGAAGGGCGTAATTTTGGGACAAAAGATAACCCCCCTTGATAGAGTGGGGCTATATGTGCCTGGAGGGACAGCGAATTATCCTTCCACAGTTTTGATGAATGCAATTCCCGCCAAAATTGCTGGTGTTAAAGAGGTTATTATGGTAAGCCCTGCAAAAGGTGGGAAAATGAATGCTGATGTTTTGGCGGCAGCAAAGATTGCAGGTGTTGATCGTATTTTTAAGGTGGGTGGGGCGCAAGCCATTGCCGCCTTGGCATATGGCACAGAAACCATTCCTAGGGTGGATAAAATTGTGGGTCCAGGGAATGCATTTGTTGCAGAGGCAAAAAAACAAGTTTTTGGCAAGGTTTCTATTGATATGATTGCCGGACCCAGTGAGATTTTGGTAATTGCCGATGGGAAGTCAGATGCAGCTGTTGTTGCGGCAGATATGCTCTCTCAAGCAGAGCATGATACTATGGCAAGTGCGGTTTTGGTAACCGATAGCCAAGAGCTGGCACAGAGGGTTTCCCAATGTTTGGAACAGCAAATCCCCCTTTTACCCAGAAGAGAAATTGCAAGAAAATCCATTGATGATAACGGAAAGATTATAATTGCAGAGAACATTCAGGAGGCAATTAAAATTGCAAATGAAATTGCCCCCGAGCATTTAGAATTATGTGTGGATAACCCCTTTGATTATTTGGCGGACATTCGCCATGCCGGTTCCATTTTTTTAGGCCGAAATGCTCCCGAGGCTTTGGGAGATTATTTTGCAGGAACAAACCACACACTACCAACGGGAGGAACTGCGAGGTTTGCTAGCCCCCTATCCGTAGATGATTTTATTAAGAAGTCATCCTTCACTTATTATACAAAAGATGCACTGGGGAAAGAGGCGGACAAAATCAATGTCTTTGCCCAGAGAGAGGGCCTGTTTGCCCATGGGAAATCTGCCACCATACGCACAGAAATGGAGGGGAAAGAATGAGTCGTTTTTTAAGTCCTAGGTTTGCAGCGTTAGAGGCGTATACCCCAGGAGAACAACCTAGGGATCAACAATATATCAAGTTAAATACCAATGAATCTCCTTATCCACCTTCACCGGAGGTGTTTGAACGGTTAAATAAAGATGAAATAGAACGATTAAACTTATATCCCGATCCAGAAGGGAAGGTTTTAAAAGAAAAGTTAGCAAAGCTTTATGGCGTGGGAAAGGAAAATATTTTTCTATCCAATGGCTCTGATGATATTTTGAATTTTGCCTTTATGGCATTTTGTGATGAGGAAAGGGGCGTGGCTTTCCCTGAAATCAGTTATGGTTTTTATCCTGTTTACGCTGATTTATATCATGTGCCTCATGTGAAAATTCCTCTTAAGCTTGATTATTCAGTTGACTATAAAGATTACTGTGGTATAGAAAAGATGGTTGTAATCGCAAACCCCAATGCGCCTACGGGCATGGAGATTGGGCTTTTTGAAATAGAAGAAATTTTAAAATCCAACCCCAATCATGTGGTTTTGATGGATGAGGCATATGTGGATTTTGGCGGGGCTTCCGCCGTTGGTCTTATTGAGAAATACCCCAATTTGTTGGTGTCCATGACCTTTTCAAAATCTCGTTCCATGGCAGGAGCAAGACTTGGCTTTGCCATCGCTTCAAAAGGAATCATCGAAGATTTGGAAAAAATTAAGTTTTCCACCAATCCATATAATATTAATCGTCTGACTTTGGCAGCTGGAGAAGCGGCAGTTGATAGTGATGGTTATTATAAGGATAATGCAAAAAAAATCATTGCTACCCGAGAAAAAACGGTGGAGGCATTGAAGGCTTTGGGGTTCACTGTTTTGGATTCTAAGGCGAACTTTGTTTTTGCAAAAAACAATAAAATTACTGGGGCTGATTTGTATACCCAGCTAAAGAAAAAAGGTGTTCTTGTACGCCACTTTGAGAAAGAAAAGATAAAGGATTTTGTTAGGATTACCATTGGTACAGAAGAACAGATGGAAGTGTTTTTACAAAAAACAACAGAAGTTTTAGCACAAAGATAGGAGGATTTCCATGGGATATAGTGAGATTAAAAGAAAAACCGCAGAAACGGAAATTCAACTTTCCCTTTCCTTATATGGTTCAGGTAAAAGTCAAATCGCCACTGGCTGTGGCTTTATGGATCATATGCTTACCCTTTTTGCAAAACATGGACGTTTTGACTTGAATGTCAACTGTAAGGGGGATACCTATGTAGATGACCATCATTCAGTGGAGGATATCGGTATTTGCTTGGGTATGGCATTTGCTGAAGCCTTGGGAAATGGTGCTGGCATCACCAGATACGGACACATCATTCTGCCTATGGATGAGGCTTTGATTTTATCAGCAGTGGATATTTCTGGGCGAGGATATTTGGACTTTGATTTGCAGATTCCTACGGAAAAAGTAGGAACTTTTGATACAGAATTGGTAGAGGAATTTTTCATTGCTTTTACAAGAAAGAGCAATATCACCTTACATATTAAGCAGATGGCAGGGAAGAATGCCCATCATATTATTGAGGGAGCATTTAAGGCAGTTGCCCGTAGCTTGAATATGGCACTTTCCATTCAGGATGCCTATCGGGATGAGATACCCTCAACGAAAGGAGTGCTGTAAGTGATTGCAATTATTGACTATGGTGTGGGAAATTTATTTTCTTTAAAGAGCTCCTTTGGCGTAATTGGTGCCCAGGTGGAAATCACGGGGGATGCGGGGGTTATTCGTAACAGTGAAAAAATTATTCTTCCTGGTGTGGGAGCCTTCGAAGATTCTATTGCCAAGCTTAGACACACGGGGTTGGACAAAGTTATTCTGGAAGAAGTAAAAAAGGGAAAACCCCTTTTAGGAATTTGCTTAGGGATGCAGATGTTGTTTGAAAAAAGCTTGGAATATGGTGAGCATGAGGGTTTGGGTTTGATTAAAGGTAGTGTAAAGCCTATTGCCCCTATGATTGGTGAGGGGTTAAAGGTACCCCATATTGGTTGGAATGCTTTGATTTTCCCAAAAGAAAGGGAGAAAAGTGTTTTGTATCATTACTTAGATGAGGGAGAATGTGTCTATTTCGTTCACTCTTTTGCAGCAACAGATTGCGCTGAGGCGATTTCAGCAACGGCGGAATATGGGACTTTGCTTACGGCGTCTGTGGAGAAGGGCAATGTTTATGGCACCCAGTTTCACCCTGAAAAAAGTGGTGAAGTGGGATTGAAAATATTAAAAGCATTTTGTGAATTGTAGAAAGCGAGGAGTTTATGAATCTTTTTCCTGCAATTGATATTATAGATGGGTGTGCTGTAAGGCTTGTAAAAGGGGATTACGCCCAAAAGACCGTTTATAGTACCCAGCCTGTTGACGTGGCAAAAGCTTTTGCCGAAGCAGGGGCAACTTATTTACACTTGGTAGATTTGGAAGGGGCCAAGGATGGAGGCACTCCAAATCTAGAAGTGATTAGAGAAATTGTAAATGAAAGTGGCCTGATGGTTGAAGTGGGCGGCGGAATACGCTCAGAAGAAACTGTTGAAAAATATCTGGAGGCAGGCGTTTTTCGTGTGATTTTAGGCACAGCGGCAGTGAATAATCCGGAGTTTCTAATCAAAATGGTGGAAAAACATGGTGAAAAAATTGCAGTAGGTGTAGACATAAAAGATGGTAAGGTGGCTGTCAAAGGATGGACGGAACTGTCAGAAGAAAGTTGTTTTGACTTTTGCGAAAAGCTTGAAAAAATTGGCGTGAAAACGATTATATGTACTGATATTTCAAAAGATGGATTGTTGGCTGGTACAAATTTGGCACTATACAAAGAGATGTCTGAAAAGTTTAGCGTTGATATTGTTGCATCAGGCGGTGTAACCACCTTGGAGGATATTGGCCAACTGCAAAATATGGGGCTTTACGGTGCAATTTTAGGCAAAGCTCTGTACACAGGCAATATTGACTTAAGGCAGGCAATCAATTTGACAAAGGGGGAGAGGTTGTGATTACAAAGCGTATCATTCCTTGTTTGGATGTTAGAGATGGTCGGGTGGTAAAGGGTGTCAATTTCGAGGGGCTTTCCGACGTTTCCTCTCCTGTGTCTCTAGGTAAATTTTATAGTGATAATGGGGCAGATGAATTGGTGTTTTATGATATTACAGCTTCTGCGGAAGGACGAGGTTTGTTTACTGATATTTTGCGTGAGGTTGCTTCTCAAATTTTCATCCCACTCACTGTTGGTGGCGGCATAAACACTTTGGAAGATTTTGACCGTGTGTTAAAATGTGGTGCTGATAAGGTAAGTGTGAATTCTGGCGCCATCAGAAACCCAAACCTAATTCTGGAGGCGGCAAAAAAATATGGCGATCAGTGCGTTGTCCTATCTGTTGATATGAAGCGGGTAGATGGCAAATTCATGGTTTTTGCCAAAGGCGGCAGAGAGAATACGGGCATGGAGGCACTAAGCTGGATCAAACGATGCCAGCAGATGGGTGCAGGTGAAATTGTAGTGAACAGCATCGACACCGATGGGGTGAAGAAGGGTTTTGACTTAGAAATGCTGGAGGCGGTTTGTGATATCGTTTCAGTGCCGGTCATTGCCTCTGGTGGTGCAGGCTGCATTGAAGATTTTGTTACGCTTTTTCATGCACTACCTAAGGTTGATGCAGGTTTGGCTGCATCTATTTTTCACTTTGGTGAGGTTGCCATTCCAGATTTGAAAAGGACATTGGCAGAGAATAACATTATCGTAAGAAGATAAGGAGGTACAATCTGTGCTTAACATAGATGAATTGAAGTTTGATGAAAAGGGGCTGATTCCGGCGGTGGTTGTGGATGCCAAAACAAAAAAGGTGTTAACCTTGGCATATATGAACCGCGAAAGCTTGCAAATTAGCCTAGAAGAAAAAAGAACTTGTTTTTGGTCAAGGTCCAGACAGGAACTTTGGCGAAAAGGGGAAACATCAGGCAATGTACAGTGTATTGTTTCCATTACAGCTGACTGTGATAAGGATGCCTTAACCGTAGAGGTGGATAAGGATGGCCCAGCTTGCCACTTAGGCGAGGATTCCTGTTTTCACAACCCCATTTTTTTGAAAGAGGATTATAATGAATTTTCCATGGACAGCCTGATGGAATTGATTGAAGGAAGAAAAACTGAAAAGAAAGAAGGCTCCTACACTACATATTTGTTTGATAAGGGCATGGATAAAATTTTGAAAAAAATAGGCGAGGAGTCTACGGAAGTTATCATTGCCGCTAAATCCGATGACAAGAAGGAAACCGTTTACGAAATTGCAGATTTAGCGTATCATATAATGGTGTTAATGGTTGAGGTGGGTATTTCCCTGGATGATATTCGGGGAGAGTTAGCGTCTCGCCATGTGATTGACCATAAGGTGAAACAGGAGAAGATGACAAAATGATTCCGAAAATGAACTTTCATACCCATACTACCTTTTGTGATGGGAAAGAATCCGCTGAAAGCATGGTTTTGGCGGCAATCGAAAAAAACTTTAATTCCCTTGGGTTTAGCGGACATAGCTATACCTATTTTGATGAGAGATATTGTATGAGCAAAGAGGGCGTAAAAGAGTATCAAAAGGAAGTCTTTCGTTTGAAAGAAGCTTATGCTGATAAAATATCCATTTATTGTGGCATCGAGCAGGATTTTTATTCGGAAGAGTCAGTAGCAGAGTTTGATTATGCCATTGGCTCTGTTCATTATATTAAAAAAGATGGGCAGTTTTTGCTGGTAGATGAAACCCCAGAAATTATGAAAAAGGATATTCAGGAATTATTTGGCGGTGACCCTTATGCCTATGCAAAGGTTTATTTTGAAACTGTGGCAGGTGTTGTGGATAAGACGAAGGCCGATATTATTGGGCATTTTGATTTGCTTACAAAATTCAATGAGGCAAAGGATATTTTTGATACCAGTGATAGCCGTTATCGAAACGATGGGATAGATGCTATTGAGGCTTTAATTCATTATCATAAGCCATTTGAGATTAATACAGGGGCGATTTATAGGGGGATGCGTTCTGAGGCATACCCTTCACCAGATTTTCTAAAAGAGATTAAAAAACGGGGTGGAACTATTTTGCTTTCTAGCGATAGCCATGATGGCAATTCTTTAGGGTTCCGCTTTCATGAAGTTGCATCCATGGCGAAAGAAATTGGTTTTACCTCCACATTGGTTTGGACACCAAAGGGCTTTGAGGAAATCGAATTATAAGGTAGGGGCAATTCCTTTGTGTTGCTTCAACAACAAAGGTGACGGGGATGGCAACATATAAGTTTTGATGCTAGAATTTTAATTAGAATTACAAAGAAAAAACCTCCTATTTTTCTGGAAGAAAGAATCTGCCAAGAAAATAGGGGGTTTTTATATAAAAATAAGAGGGCTTATAAGTTAAAATGGTTTCTATTTGTAATTATTCTGCAATTAAGCCAGACTCAATCAGGAAATCGTGGGCAACCTGATCGGGAGATTCTTGAAGCTCATCTACTCGGTAATTAAGCTCAACCATGATTTCATCGGTAAGAACATCACTTAACTCTTCCATCACAGGTATTAATTCAGGGTATTTTTCCAAAGTTTCCCCTTTAACCAGAGGCATTGCAAAATAGGGAGGGAAAAAGTTTTTGTCATCCTTTAAGGTAACAAGAGAAAACTTTTTCAAAAGTCCATCGGTTGCAAAGGCATCCACCACATCCACATCTTTATTAATTAAGGCGGTATAGCGGGGGGAGCTATCTAAGGAGATACTTTCTTTTAATGTAAAGCCATATTTTTTCTGCAACCCTGGCAGACCATCTTCACGATTCAGAAATTCAAATGTAGTTCCTGATTTCATTGTGTTTGCAATCTTTGCAAAATCACTAATGGTTTCCAAGTTATACTTTTGTGCCGTTTCTTCAGTTACGGCCAAAACATAGGTATTATTGATTCCCATTTGTTTTAGTACATCAATGTTATACTTTTCTTTCAATTCACTTTTTGCAGTTTCATATACTTCTTCCATATCACTAATGGGTGGATGCTTTAGCATATCTGTATAAGCAGTGCCGCTATAATCAATGTAGAGATCGATATCTCCTGTTTGTAAGGCACCAAAGCACACCTGAGTGCCGCCCAGCTCCACTTTTCGATTAACGGAAATATCTGTCCGATCCTCGATAAAATCTGCGACTAAATTACCCAAAATTGCCTGCTCCGTAAAATCTTTAGAACCAACGGTTATCACCTTATCTGCCTTTATCCCACTTCCCATGGAGGAAATAAAGAAAACAATTGCAAATAATAAAGCGAATATTGCTAATGTTGCTTTTTGTGTTTTACGTTTTTTCTTTTTCGTTGCTGTTTCACCTTTTTGCAAACTAATAGGTGTTACAAGCTTTTCGACAATGCTAAGCAAGAAATCGATAAGCAGTGCCAAAAGACAGGCGGGAATTGCACCAGCTAGTATTTGGCTATTGTTTACAGTTCGTATTCCGGAGAAAACCAAATAACCTAAACCGCCTGCACCAATGAAGGCTGCCATTGTCATCAACCCGACAGCAGTAACTGCGGCAATTCTAACACCGGCCATAATTACTGGCAAGGCAAGGGGAATCTGTACCTTTGTCAAGACCTGAAATGGGGTCAGACCAATGCCCTTGGCGGCTTCTAGGGTTTGTGGGTTGATACTTTGGATACCAGTGTAAGTGTTTTTGATAATAGGCAATAGGGAGTAAAGCACAACTGCAACCACAGCGGGCACTGTTCCGATGCCTAGGAAAGGTATCATAAATCCAAGCAAAGCCATACTTGGAATTGCCTGAATAATATTTGCAATGGATAAAATAGGTTTGCTGACTTTTGCTGCATAAGAAATTAAGATGCCTAATGGGACGCCAATCAAAATGGCAAGCCCTACGGAGATACCTGTTAGTTTGATATGTTCAATAAGCAGAGACAAAATTTGGGGTGAGTTTGCTGTTAAATATTCTATTAGATTCATTCTTCACCCTCCTGTTCATAATCAAAATATTGCTGACTTAGGGTGGTTACTAAACTACTTCTTGTTATAAGTCCTTCTAATTTTCCGCTTTCAGATACAACGGGAACGGTGGATAGCTGTTTTTCAGTTATAATTTTTAAGGCATCAAGTATGTTTTGTTCTGGGCAGAGAGTAGGGAAGGTTGTTGACATAAAAGTTTCTGCGGTTTGTGTTTTGTCCTCTACACCACGCAAGCGGCTTGCTTTTACGATGCCTAAAAGTTTGCCAGATTCTTTATTTACAACCAAAAGGCTATCAACCTTTTTCTGACGCATTCGTTCCATACATTTTAATACTTGTAAATCTTTTGAGGTGGTAATAGGGTTTTCAATCATAATATCGCCTACCTTTATGTATTCAGGTGACGACCAAATACGGTTCTTACCAACAAAGTTTGAAACAAATTCATCGATAGGGTTTTTCAAAATATTTTCGGGGGTATCATATTGAAGAATTTCCCCGTTTCGCATAATACAAATTCGATCTGCAATTTTAATTGCCTCTTCCATATCATGAGTTACAAAAATAATGGTTTTTCTAACTTTCATTTGAAGCTGAACCAATTCATCCTGTAAATCAGAACGAGTTATGGGGTCTAAGGCAGAAAAGGGCTCATCCATCAAAATTATTTCGGGGTTTGTGGCGAAGGCACGGGCAACGCCCACACGTTGTTGCTGTCCACCACTTAATTCTGTTGGAAAGCGGTCTAAAAAGGTTTCGCAGTCAAGCCCTACCATTTCCATAAGTTTTTTTGTGTTTTCCTCAATAATTTTGGGATCTGCTTTTTCTAAAGTCGGAATCAACTCTATATTTTCCCTTATGGTCATATGGGGGAAAAGGCCTGTTTGCTGGATAACATAGCCGATTTTTCGCCGAAGATCCACTTCATTGATGTTTTGGATGTTTTCATTTTCGATGTAAATAGTGCCGCCCGTAGGCTTAATTAATCGGTTTATCATTTTTAAAAGGGTTGTTTTGCCGCAACCACTTTCGCCAATAATGGCAACCAATTGTCCTTTTGGAATTTCTAAATTAATGTTTTTAAGAACATTTTGCGTTTTAAAGTTCTTGGTAATATTTTCAAATTTTACCATGCGCATTCCTCCTTCTTTCAAAAGTAACAACTTAATTCTATTATCAAGTTGTTACTTTTGTCAAGGGGAAAAAAACGACATCCGGATAAAAAGTCCGAATGTCGTTAGGTTTTTTTCAAGAATATAGATAGGTTTGCACCCTCTGCGAGGAGTCATCCTGAGTGATAAAAAATAGGATGTCGCCTTCTGTAAGAGCGATGTATGGACCGGGAGAGCGCATTAGTTTTTCTCCACGTTTTACCGCAATTGCGGTGGCTCCTGTATGTTGCCAAAGCTGGATTTCACAGATATTTTTGTTCAAGTGAACACATTCAGCCGTAATTTCAATTTGAAAGGGCATGAAGGGGTTGGTGGAACGAAAATGTTCCGTGGCTGAAATTAGGTCGGCCAGACAGGAATTTAAAACCTTCATTTCATTTTTTTGCCTTGTAATACTTTGCATAAGGCTTGTCTTTATGGTTTCAATGGTTTCTCGCTTGCCGTACTGGTCGATAAATCTACGGGCATTTTCCTTGGATTTTATGGTGACACCACTTCCCTTTTCAGAGGTAACAATGTCTAAATCACAAAGGACGCAAATTGCTCTCCTGGCTGTTTCTGGAGAAACCCTGTATTGGCTGGCAACGGCGGAACGGGCGTATATCTTTTGACCTTCGGCATACTCTTCGTTGACAATGCGAGAGGCCAGTTCAACGGCAATTTGTTGATAGCGAGGAATAGAAACTGATTGTTCGATATGTTCTTCCATAATGATACATCCTTTTTTTATCTGGAGTAGTGTGAGAATGAGTTCCATCATTACTAACACAAAAAATTGTCTATAATCAAAAGTTTGTCTAAAAACAAAAACCTGGAAACATATAGGGTTTTAGAAATTTTTATGTTCTTTGTCTTAGGTTTCCTGTTTCCTTTTCTAAATATTCTTGTGCCATGCTATCTAGAGTGGTGTTATCCACTACTTCATCTAAAGCATCCTTCATACGTTTCCATAAGGAAAGGGAAACACAAAAGTCTGAATTAGGGCAGGTTGGGTTATCAACACAATCAACAGGAGAGAGGGAACCCTCCAACACCTGCAATATTTCGCCAACGCTGATTTCTTTGGGATGGCGGGAAAGGATATAACCGCCTTGTGCACCTCTATAACTCTTTACCAAGCCTGCTTTGGTAAGGGGATTGATTATTTGTTCTAAATATTTTTCGGAAATTTGCTGTTCGTGGGCAATTGCTTTTAAGGGCAGGGTACCTTTTTCAAAGTTGATTGCCAAAGAAAGCATAAGGCGAATGCCATAGCGCCCTCTAGTTGAAATTTTCATCTTTTCACCTCTTATTCTTCTTCCCAGCCCTTGCAAATGTCTACCCACTCAATGCATTTTCCAAAGTGAAATAATTCATCACAAGTTAATTCAATAGCGGAGTTGCTACTGCCTGCGGCTGGGAAAACGGTATCAAAACGTTTCATAGATATATCCGCATAAGCCTTTGTGCCCTGGGGCAATGCGAAGGGGCAAACACCACCAACAGCATGTCCTGTTGATTCCAAAGTTTCTTCTGGAGTAAGCATTTTTGCCTTCAAACCAAAGGTATCTTTAAATTTTCTATTGTCAATTTTTGCATCACCGGCAACGGCAATAACAATAGGACCTTCTTTAGACATTAAGCATAATGTTTTGGAAATACGAGCAGGGATAACGCCTGCTGCTTGTGCTGCCAATTCAACGGTAGCGCTGGATGTTGCAAATTCCATAACTTCTTTTGGGCAATTCATTTGTTTTAAATATGCCCGTACGATTTCAATTGACATGATAATTACAGCTCCTTTTATACGGATAATAATATTCTTACATTTTTTTAAAGCATAGCAGAAAATAGGGAATTATGCAAGGAATAGAAATATAAGAATAAAATGATTGTCAACGGATAATTAATATGGTATACTTTTGAAAATCAAAAAAACCACGATTATATCATTATAATTACTAATTTTCAGCGTGAAATGCTTAAAAATGAATTTTATTGCATTTTTATAAGCTGCATAGCTTAGCCTTTTCCTATGAAAATGGGAGACTTAGGTTCATCATAAAAAATTCTTTTGCTTTAGATTTTTTCCCTTTTTGAATAAAAGTAAACAAAAGCTAAAAGTTTTCTAAAATAATTAAATCTGAAATGAAAAATTTCAGCGAAGATGGTTTGATTAGAACCCTACAATAAAATTATTTTAGAAGAGAGCCTATTTCTTTGGTTATAGGTAGTAGGTAATTTAAAGTCGGTATTATTTTATGCAAAGTCTTAGCTTAACCACGCGAGAGACAGAGCAATGATGATACAAATTTTTGAAGCGTAAACACTCCCCGTGTGTTGCGCTTCATTTTTTTTGCGTATGAACTTAATTTAGAGCGAAAATGGGTGGTTTTGCCCCCTTACCTTGACGATTAATAGCCAAAATGCTATACTCAAAATCAAGTTATTCCTGTTGTTTTAAGAGGAAAACCTTTTACGGAACGAGGAGAAAATATGATTAGAAATATTTTGGAATATTTAGAGGCAACTGCGGCACGACTGCCAGAAAAAATAGCTTTTGCCAGCAAGGAGGAAGCCCTCTCTTTTCAAGAGCTTTTGACATTGAGTAAGAGTGTTGGTACATTTTTATTGGGGTATGGCAAGAGGAATTCCCCTGTTGCTGTAATGATGGAGAAAACGCCATCCTCCATTGCTGCTTTTTTGGGTTGTGTTTACAGTGGGAATTTTTACACCCCCATTGATTCGACAATGCCAAAAGAACGAGTTCTTTCAATATTAAATACGTTGCAGCCACAGGTGCTACTGATTGATGAGAAGAGCAAAAAAGCTGCGGATTATTTGGAGTATTCAGGTGAAATAGTTATACTTGAGGAAATTTCTGAAACAGAAATAAATAATGAGGCATTGCTGAGAATTAGAAGGACAGCCGTGGATGCGGATCCCCTGTATGCTCTGTTTACATCAGGCTCCACAGGAATTCCAAAAGGGGTCGTTATTACCCATCAATCTGTGGTGAATTTAACGGAATGGTATACTGAGACTTTTGATATTTCCCATCAGGAAATCATGGGTAATCAGGCACCCTTTTACTTTGATTCTTCTGTCAAGGATATTTATGCAGTGCTAAAGACAGGGGCAACAATGGAAATTATCCCGAAACAGCTGTTTTCCTTCCCTTTGAAGCTGATGGAATATGTGGCTGAAAAACAGGTTAATTATATTGATTGGGTGCCTTCGGCTTTTTGCATTGTTGCCAACACTGGAACATTAGAAAAAGTTGTGCCTGAAACCTTGAAAAAAATCGCTTTTTGTGGTGAAATTATGCCTACAAAGCAGTATAATATGTGGCGTAAGAAGTACCCAAATGCCTTATTTGCAAATATTTATGGGCCGACAGAGGCAACGGTTGATTGTACCTATTATATTGTTGATCGGGAATTTGCTGATGATGAACCGTTACCCATTGGATATCCATGTCGGAATACGGATATATTCATATTAAACGGAGACCGTTTGGCCGATGAGGGAGAAGCTGGAGAACTCTGCATCCGTGGCAGATGTTTAGCACCAGGATATTATAATAACCCCGAAAAAACAGAGGAAGCTTTCATTCAAAACCCTTTGAACCCCCATTATCCAGAAAAGATTTACAAAACGGGGGATGTGGCAAAATATAATGAGTATGGTGAAATTGTTTTTTTAGCTAGGAAGGATCATCAGATTAAGCATATGGGTCATCGAATTGAGTTGGGTGAAATCGAGACTGCTGTTAATTCTATTGACCTGGTGGAAAATGGCGCTTGCATTTATAATACTGAAAGCCAAAAGATTGTTTTGTTTTATTGTGGTAGAGAAGCAACCCAAAGCTATATCTTGAAAAAACTAAGGGACAAAGTGCCAAAGTATATGTTCCCAAATGTAATGATATTATTGGAAGAAATGCCTCATACTTTAAATGGTAAGATAGACAGGCTACGTCTAAAGGAGTTTTATGATAAAAAAGATGATTGATGGACATGCTTTTTGGGAAGAAGTAGCAAAGAGACTTTCGAATGGAGAAAAGACGAACTTCTTTTTTTCAGAAAAAGATGTGCACCATCTGGTGCAAGGGGGGAAAGTAAGTCGCCTTGACTTTGAAGGTGGTGTATATTTCTTTATTGAGGAAGATACGCTATACCGCTTATATTATTTTTTGGAAAAGGAAAAATGCCCAGAGGTATTGCCTGAATTACCACAACCGATTATACTTGAGGAAGTTGTGTTAGCATCAAAAAAAAGGGTCCCCTCGGAGGAAAATTGGATAAGGGTTGGACTTAAGCCATATCTGGAGCGGCAACGAATGTATTTGATGGCTAAAAATATTGTCGTTGAGGAGCGACAACTCACGTTTGCATCTGAGGAAATGTCAGGAGAAATTTTCCGAATGATGAATGAGAGTTTTGAACCTTTAACATCGCTGTTGCCTATGAAAGAGGAATTACTGCGGGATATCCAAGCACAAAAAATAATTGTTGCTATAAGGCATGACGAACTCCTAGGATTTTTGCATTTTGGAGATGAAAAACAGGGATGTATGCTTTGGCATATTGCCGTTTCTCCTAAGGCAAGAGGCATAGGTGTGGGCGAAGGGCTTTTGAAAGATTGGTTTTTTGCCAAAAAGGACTCCACAAAAAAGTTTTTGCTGTGGGTTAGGATGGACAACCCTGCCGCATTACGAATGTATGAAAAGAATGGGTTTCTACCAGATGGTAGAGTGGCCCCCGTAATGATAAAAACCACATAAAAGAAAGGAAAATGTAAAAATGGATACACTTTTAAAAATTTTAGTTGAATTAAGACCTGACGTAGATTTTGAGGACAACAAGGAGCTGGTAGACAGTGGCGAGTTAGATTCCTTTGACATTGTGTCATTGGTTGGGGAACTGTGTGATGCTTATGACATTGAAATAGGTGCAGAGGATATTGTTCCCGAAAATTTCAATTCTGTTGAAGCAATTATGGCTTTGGTAGGAAGATTGCAAGAAGATTGATGTTTAAGGAGATTGGGTTATGGCTTTTACTTCGGTACAATTTGTGGTTTTCCTATTTTTGGCGGCCACTTCATATTTCCTGACCCCGAAGCGTTACCGATGGGTAACGCTTTTCCTCGTTAATTATATCTTTTATTTTATGGCGGGGGCAGGCTATTTTATTTATCTGCTTGCAACGACAGTAACCATTTATCTGGCGGCAGTCAAGCTTGGCAATATGTCAGCCAAAAACAAGGCAGAATTTGCTTTGGCTAAGTCTGAAATGGATAAAGAGCAGAAGAAGGCTTGGAAGGCTAACTTTACAAAAAAGAAACGTATGGTGCTGATTCCGGCGCTCCTATTCAACTTTGGTATTTTATCGGTATTAAAGTATTATAACTTTGTAGGAATCAATTTAAATGCTTTGTTTGATCGCTTTTCCATTGGAGCAGAGGTTCCAATATATAGCTTTTTGTTACCCTTGGGTATCTCTTTTTATACCTTTCAATCTGTTGGTTATTTAATCGATGTTTATAGAGAAAAGTATGAACCAGAGCGTAATGTGGCAAAGTTTGCATTGTTTATCTCCTTTTTCCCTCAGATTGTACAAGGACCAATTGGGAGATATAATATTTTAGGGGAACAGCTTTATCGCCCTAATAGCTTTTCCTATGAAAGGGTAAAGTTTGGCGTTCAACTTATGCTTTGGGGTGCTTTCAAGAAGTTAGTAATAGCTGATCGAGCAGGGGTCATTGTAGATACGGTTTTTGGCTATCCTGATACCTTTGGCGGGACCTATGTGGCGGTTGCTGCTTTGGTTTACTGTGTACAGCTTTATGGAGACTTCTCTGGTGGCATTGATATTGCCACTGGTGCGGCTCAGGTTTTGGGCATTCAGTTGGAGAAGAATTTCGAGCGACCTTATTTGGCCACAAGTATCCCGGATTTTTGGCGCAGATGGCATATTACTTTGGGTGCATGGTTTCGAGATTATGTGTTCTATCCCTTATCACTATCAAAGTTTTTTATGAAGGTTGGCAAAAAGGGAAGAAAAGTTTTTGGCAACTACATAGGAAAACTGTTGCCCGTATTGATCCCTCAGTTTATTGTGTTCTTCCTAATTGGTATTTGGCATGGAGCAGAGTGGAAGTATATTGCTTTTGGTTTTTACAACGGGACGTTGATTGTTTTGGGAATTTTGTTTGATCAACCCCTGAAAAAACTTATGGAAAAACTTCAAATAAAATCAGAATGCTTTAGTTGGCGTTTGTTCCAAGTTTTAAGAACATTAATTTTGGTGGCATTAGGCAAAATCATTACCAGAGCCCCTGGTGTAAGTGCATCTGCCTATATGATGCACTCCATGATAAATAATTGGGATGCAAATATTTTGATAAATGGTGGTTTGCTAAAATTAGGGCTCGATGTGCAGGATCTTTGGATACTGCTTTTGTCCTCGTTGGTATTGCTGACCGTAAGTTTATTACAAGAATCGGGGATACAAATTAGAGAAGCTTTATCGAAGCAAAACGTAGTGTTTCGTTGGATTATCTATTTGGGGGCTATTTTTTCATTAATTTTGTTTGGCGTATATGGTTTGAATTATAACGCCTCCGACTTTATTTATAGGGGGTTCTAATATGAAAGGAATTTTAAAAATTGTAACGAGGTGTGTTGCCTTTTTACTAATTTTCTCAATAATATTTTCCAATGCGTCAGATTATTTACGTCGTCCTGATGATGAGTCCGATGAAATTCATGCCTTTTATGATGAACCGAAGGATTCAATTGATGTATTGTTTATGGGCAGTAGCCCAATTTTAAGGGGGGTATCCCCCATGGTAATGTGGCAACAAGAGGGTTTTACTAGCTACGTTCGTGCGTCGGCTTTGCAGGCACCTTCGGTTACCTATGGGCTTTTGGCGGAGTCTTTGGAATATCAAACACCAGAATTAGTGGTGCTGTTATGCGATAATATTTTTCTGGACTACAACTATGTGGAACGGGAAGGAGACTTGCGACGGGCATTAGATGGTATGAAGATGTCACAGCATAAATATAAAATTGTAAGGGAAATTACGGCGGCAGATGAAAGACAGACAATGTTATCATATATGTTCCCTCTTTTCCGTTATCATGAAAGATGGAAAGAGATTAACTGGGCAGAGGCGGAACCTTCGCCATTAATGGGGCATTCCTTTAAAAAAGGAAATGTGTATCTTCGTGGGGGAGAGCCCTTGGAATATCCGACTGATTTTATGCAGCCTTCGAAGGCGGTTGCACCAGAATTTAATGAAAATGCTAAGGAATACATTGAAAAATCCATTGCTCTTTGTAAAGAAAAAAATATTCCCGTTTTAATGATTCACTTGCCCAAAATGGCCTGGAGCTATGAGCAAAGTATGGCCATGGAAAGCTTTGCAAAAGAGATGGGCGTTGAATATCTGGATTTTGACCGAGAGGAAATTAGAACGCAACTAAATTTAGATACAACTACGGATTATTATGACCAAGGTCATATGAATTTAGGGGGAGCTATTAAGCTTTCTCAATGGTTTGCAGATTATTTAGATAATACTTATGATTTGCCTGATCATCGGGAGGAAGAAGCATATCAAAAATGGCATGAGGATTATCAGGTTTATGCAGAAAAAGCAAAGGTTGAGTAAATGAATGGTGCCTGTGTATTTAACTTATCGTGGAGGGAAGGATATAGGTGTGTTTTGTTACAGTTGTTTTTTCAATGGTTAGAAGTTTATTGATAATATAAATTAGAAACCTGTTCAACTCTTGCTGAACAGGTTTTTTTGTTGATTATTAATTGCGTTATGCGGTGGAATTTCATCATAGTATGGGTTTATTTTGAATAGTCTAAGAATAAAATAAGAAAAGTGAGGGCTAAAAATGGAAAATAATCAGTACCCCTTCGTGAACTTGCCGCTGCCATATAATTATAATGCTCTTGAGCCATATATTGATGCAAAGACCATGGAAGTTCATCATGATAAGCATCTGCAGGGCTATATCAATAACTTGAATCAGGTATTAAAGGGATATCAGGGGTTGCAATTGTTAACATTGGAACAACTGATAGAGAATGCTGATAGGCTGCCCAAAGGCTTGCAGGCACCCATACGAAATTATGCGGGTGGAGTATATAATCACCGTGTATACTTTGATGGGATGGAGCCACCCACAGATCAAAAACCACGGGGGAAGTTGATGGAAATGATTAACTCTCAGTATGGTAGTTTGCAGAGTTTTAAGGATGTATTTAAAAAAGAGGCTCAAGGAGTTTTTGGTGCTGGCTATGCGTGGTTGGTTTATGACAAAGGCAAGCTAAAAATTTTGTCAACACCAAATCAGAATAGCCCCATTGAGCAAGGTTTTTGCCCTATTTTTAACATTGATGTTTGGGAGCATGCCTATTACTTAAAGCATTTAAATGAAAGAGGAGACTATATCGACGATTGGTTTAATGTAGTTAATTGGGATATGGCGAATCAAAACTATTTGAATTGCATTCGCAGATATTATTGATTATTTTCTGGATAAAAGACACTGTAAAAGGTTACTGAAAGAATTATGACAATAAATATAGAATAAGAAAGCGCATTTGGTTAGGGGGATAGGCCATATGCCGCTTTTTTGCGGGGGCAGGGAAGTATAGTATGATGATTTTAAGGTAGTTTCTTTGGATAATACAATATATTTTTTTGGCGGATATCAAGAAAAACAAGAAAAGTTGACTCCAAAAGATCATTTTTAATGGATTTTATTGGTTTGATGTGCAGACAAGAGGAATTTCATCATAGTATATGTTTTTGTGAATATTCTTAAAATAGGAAAAGAAAAGTGAGGTCTGCAAATGGAGAACGATACTTATCCTTATGTAAATTTACCACTACCCTACGCTCTTAATGCACTTGAACCCTACATTGATACGAAAACAATGGAAATTCACTATGGTAGGCAGCTACCAGCCTATATTAACAGGTTAAATGCAATTTTAAAGGATTTTCCTGAATTACAATCCATGACACTGGAGGAGTTAATCGTAAGTTCTGAAGATTTATATCAGAATGGGTTAAAAGTACCGGTACAAAACTATGCAGGTGGGGTATATAATCATCGCTTTTACTTCAATGGAATGGCTCCACCATCAAACTTATCGCCCCGAGGAATTTTATTTGAGATGATTGAATCTCAATATGGAAATTACACTAGTTTTAAGGAAGTTTTTAAGTTTGAGGGAATGAAGGTCTTTGGTTCCGGCTATGCGTGGTTGGTTTATGATGATGGAGTGTTGAGGATTGTTACCACACCGAATCAAAATAACCCAATTGCCCAAGGGTATTGCCCTATTTTAGCCTTAGATGTATGGGAACATGCCTATTTTTTGAAGCATTATAATTTACGAGCAAATTATATTGAAGATTGGTTTCGGGTCATTAATTGGGATGAGGCAACTAAAAATTATTTGGATTGCGTGAATCAGCAAAAGGAAAAAGAACTGCAAAAAAGAAGTAAAATGAAATTTTCATCAAATGGTTTGAAGAGATAAAGAAAAAGGGCACAAGGCATATTTATCAGCTTTGTGCCTTTTTCATTTTAAATACAAATAAAAATCATTTAAACTACAACAAAACAAGTAGGTTTGTTGAAGGATTTAAAGAATTTTGATATTCCATTTTTCCATCCAATAATTAATCTGTACTACATAGGCTAACATTTGTGGGCCAGCCATAAGTTGACCATACCAAGGTTTTCCATAGTCAGATGGACTCTGAATAAAGGTTTCTACCTTTTTCCGATCTAGAAATTGCAGAACAGGAGAGGAGGGGTTATCCATAATTTCGACTACCATGCCTGCCAATAAATTTTCATAGTTTTTATCATAAATTTTAGGGTACGGAGATTTCCTTCTAAACAAAACCTCGTCTGGCATATAGCCTCTGCCGCATTCTCTTAATAAAGATTTGACAACGTCATTTCTTGTTTTCATATCCCAAGGCACATTCCAAACATATTCGATCAACCTATGGTCGGCAAAAGGAACCCTTGCTTCCAGACCACTATACATGCTGGTACGATCCATACGATCTAATAGGGTTTGCATGAACCATTTTTGATTTAAATAAGCAATCTCGCGTCTACGTGCTTCCTCAGGTGTATCTTCGGCAAGTTTTGGTGTTTCACTAACAGATTTTGCATAGGTTTTTGCAACATAATCATCCATATCAAGGTACTCAATAAAATCATCTTTTAATAATACTTTTCTTGCTTCCAAATCCATGGTCCATGGAAAAGTATTGGCTTCAAAGCATTCTTTTTTGTGAAACCAAGGGTATCCGCCGAAAATTTCGTCGGCACATTCCCCTGTCAATGCAACTTTATTATAGTCTTTTACCTTTGAGCAGAAATAAAGCATGGACGAATCCACATCTGCCATAGCAGGCAAGTCTCTGGCGTCTACAGAGTTCTTTAAGCAATCTGTTTGATCCTGAATGCTGCATTCTAGGTAACGATGGTTGGTATTCAAATATTTCACCATAATGTCTACAAAGGGTCTATCCTGAGAAGGCTGGAAGGAAGATGCTTTAAAAAACTTATCATTCCCCACAAAGTCAAAGGAAAAAGTATTCATCTGCTCCCCTTTCTTTGCCAATTCTGCGGCGCAAACAGCGGTGACAATACTACTATCTACACCGCCAGATAGGAAAGAGCAAATGGGAACATGGGAAACCATTTGCCGTTTGATGGAATCTATGAGGAGTTCCTTTGTTTTTTCAACAGTTGTTTCATAATCATCCTCATGGACATGACTTACCAATTTCCAATAGCAGGTAAGATGAATACCCGCTTCTGAAATGGTCATGTAATGACCGGGGAGCAGCTCGTCGATACCTTTAAAAACCCCTTTTCCATAGGTTTTTGCAGGACCAATGCTGAAGACTTCATTAAGCCCTTCTTTATCAAGCTGAGGGGTTATGCCTGGATATGCGAAAATACCCTTGATTTCGGAAGAAAAAACGATGCCATCTCCTATAAGGGAGTAAAATAAAGGCTTCACGCCAGAACGGTCCCGATAAAGTAAAGTCATATTCTTAATTGGGTCAAAAATTGCAAAGGCGAAAATGCCGTTTAATTGTTTTACAAAGTCTGCACCATATTCCATATAGCTTACCAAGATTACCTCGGTATCCGAATCGGTATCAAAGGACCAACCCTTGGACAACAAATTATTACGCAATTCCGTTGTATTATAAAGCTCGCCATTATACACAATAGCCCAGGTTTGATTGGCAACTGTTCTGGTAATTGGCTGATGCCCTGTTTTTAGGTCAATGATGGAGAGCCTTGTGTGGGCAAAACCAGCCGTGTTATTTAAAAAGGTTCCACAATCATCGGGACCTCTGTGACGCTGAATGGAATACATATCCTCCAATATTTTTGTATAATAGGCTTTTTGTTCTGTATAGTTCTTTTTTGGATTGAAAAATCCTGCAATACCGCACATAGTATACGCCTCCTAATGCTAAATTAAAATACAAGCTAATATAAAAGTACATAAAAAGCCAATTCCCACTGGAAGCAGATTTTTTCTTGCCAGTTCTAGGGGATTCACATTACAAATTGCTGCAACAGGAATTAGTCCCCAGGGAACAATGGTGCCGCCACCAACGAAAATAGCTGTAATTTGTCCTAGTGTTGCCAAAATTGGTACGGAGCAATTGACAGCTGTGCCAAAGGTATGAGCCAATACGCCAACTAAGGGAAGTCCGGAGAAACCAGAACCATCTAACCCAGTTAGACCGCCAATTACCATCTGAATAAATACAACCATATATTTATTTAAAGGTGTGATGCCTGCAAGCCAAAGTGCCCAATCATTTAAGATGCCACTTTGATATTGTTCCCCTAAAATAGCGGTAATACCCTGACCGCCTAAGAAGAAAAAGCCACCGATTATGATAACTGGAGCAAAAATTTTAATGGCAAATAGAAAGCCATCTTTGATATAGTCCGTTACCTTTTCCATGCTTTTTCCTTTAAATCCGATGATGGAACCAATAATCATAACGAGCATTGCTGTGCCGGAAACCAAGCTAGTAGCATCCCCACCTTTTAGGTCGTACACAAACATGAGAATGATATCAATCACGAAAGCAAGAGGAGTTAAAATTGCAATAAATACTGCCCCTTTTGATGGTTTTACTTTTAAAATTTCTTCATTGCTTTGCATATATAATGTGCCACCATCTTTGCTAACCATACTTTTTCTGTTTAAAATAAATGCAGCAACAACAGTAACAACACCCATCATAAGGAAAAGAGGGAAGCCACTTTGCATAATATTTTGAGGTTCTATGCCCGCAGAGGCGGCGGTAATAGAAGGTGCACCCTGAATAACGATATCAGAGCTAAGGGCGATGCCGTGGCCAAATAAGTTCATTGCAATTGCAGCAGCAATAGGGGTTAGCCCTTTTTTTACAGCCAAAGGTACCAAAATTGCTCCTACCAGTGCAACGGAAGGGGAGGGCCACAAAAATAGAGAGAAGATCATCATGGTGATGCCCAAAATCCACCACGATACATAGGAGTTTCTCATAACTTTAGACATAGAGCGCATCATAAGGTAATCGCTACCCAAATCTGTTAGGCACTTAGAAAGGGACGTTACTAAGGCGATGGTTGCAATGATTTCCATGAATTCTTTTGAAGCATATAGAATTGCTTGGAAAACAGACTGAATACCTCCAACAACGGTGCCACTACTAACTAAGCCAAGAATAAAAATAAAAATCACGCAGACAATGGGAGTATCTTTTCTTAATACCATTGTGGTGAGAATGGTAAAAACGCCAATAAGATATATAAAATGAATCGGTGTAAGGTGAACTGATAAATCAGTCATTCACGATACCTCCCTCAAAAATGATATAAAATACAATATTCATTTTAAAGGGATATGTGCTAGGGCTAGTATGTCAATGTCTGTTTTTTGGAATAGGAGTACAAGATATCGTATTGTTGCGTAGAAACGCCTGATTGTAATATATGGCAGAAACCAAGAAAAAAGGACGAATGTCTAGATTTTAGAACAAATTTACATTATAATTATGAATATGTTGTTTTTTGGAAGTTTTGCACTTTTCTAGAATGTGGCTTTTTGGGTAGAAACTTTTGAGGGGGGCTTAGATGAATTTCACCGATTTAAAATATGTAATTGAAATTGATAAATGCGGTTCCATATCCCTAGCAGCAAAGAATTTGTACGTGGCACAATCCAATTTGAGCCGTGCAGTAAAAGAATTAGAACAAGAATTTGACATCGTTATTTTTAAGAGAACTCCCAAGGGGGTAATTACCACCAGGGAGGGACAAAGATTTTTGCGCCACGCAAAGGAAATTCAATATCAGGTGAACAATCTGACAAATGCATATTCAGATTTTAATGATCGAGGCGTTAATTTAAAGATTTCTGTACCAAGAGCCAGTTATATTTCCGAAGTTTTTTCTGATTATTTGACAACGTTAAATGATGAGGAAAATATGCGGATTCATTACTGCGAAACCAACTCCAGCAAGACCATACAGAATGTGTTAGATTATCATTATGATGTAGGCATTATTCGTTACAACGTAATGCATGAAGGATATTATTTATCCTTGTTTAAGCTGAAAAACTTATCCTATCGCCTAATTTTAGAGTTTGACTATCTGCTTCTAACCTCAAAAGATAGTATTATTGCAGACAAACATATTCGATCAGATTCGGATTTAAAAGGTTGCATCGAAGTGGTGCATGGAGACGAAAGGCTGCCGACGGGTGATTATATTGATTTGACAGACCATGATCGAGAGGAACGGTTTCAGCAAAAGGTGATTTATGTTTATGAACGGGGTAGTCAGTTTGAAATTCTTTCGACGATGCCGAATACATATATGTGGGTATCCCCTGTGCCTGATAATATACTTGAAAAATACGGTCTTATACAAATGCGCTGTGGTGCATATGCCAAATATATGAAGGATGTTATGATATTTAAGGAAAACCATGTACCTAAGAAATATGAGAAGCAGTTGATTGATAGATTGAGGGAAAAAACTCGTGAGTTTGGATGCTACTTCTAAGTTTTTTATGTTTTATTGAGTTGTTTGTTGAATGGCTTTTACTAAGATAGGTTTTTGTTGAAAAGAAATGAAGCCTTCAATTGAAAAAGACACTACAAGCTAGGAGTGAAAAGATAGTTTCATTTGACTTCGATTAGATAAGATAAGGAATATAAAAAAATGGGGGAGACTTACATTGGAAATCAGTGTAGGTCTCCCTTTTTGTTTGGAAAATATGTGTCGAAAATTAGCGTAATGCAGTTTTTTCTTCTAAAAGTTTATTAAAATCGAGTTTCATATTTTTTTAACAACAGGGGCAATCTGTTTCTAACTTTGGTAAGAACGAAATAATAGACAAGGGCATTCCAAAGATAGAGGTAGGTTTTTTAAGCAAAATTTTAGTGTTTTTAATTAATTGTACCTATAAATGTACAAATAGACCAAAAAATTCCAGTTGGAATGAGGTAACTGTTTATTATTTAATGGAATTCCAATTATGCTTTGTATTTATGTCCATATAAAAAATGATATAGGCTATTCGCTAAATAGGTATGGTTCATTTTTAATTTTTTTATTGATTAAAACAACTTGTGATGCTACTATTAGCAACAAGAAGAAAAAACGCACAATATTACGTGTGTATTAATTCGACAAATATAATATATGCACAATCGCGTTTTATCTCTCTTTTTTGTTTGCTCTCTGTGTCAAAAAAATACCCCATCTAAATTTTATATTACATATACAAAAAATAGATGGGGGATGCGGTAACTCGTGCAGGGCAACTGCACTTTAATAAGATAAGGATAAATATTTCAAGAAACTAAAACTATGTAAGGGGGATTTTAAATGGCAGCAGAAAAGAAAAAAGAAGCAACTCCCGTAGCAAAAAGACCCGAAATTGTAAACAGCGTTGAAACCTTGAAATTAAGAATCGGAGAGGTAAGAGAGGCTCAAAGAAAATTTTCTACTTATACACAGGAACAAGTAGATAAAATCTTTTTGGCAGCAGCAACTGCAGCTACAAAGCAGAGAATTCCTTTGGCAAAAATGGCAGTAGAAGAAACCAAAATGGGTGTAGTTGAGGATAAGGTTATCAAAAACCACTTTGCATCCGAATACATCTACAATGCATATAAAGATGCTCAGACCTGTGGTGTTTTGGAAGAAGATACTGCTTTTGGTTATAGAAGAATTTATGAACCTATCGGCGTTATTGCAGCGGTTGTTCCTACAACGAACCCTACTTCAACTGCAATTTTCAAATGTCTCATTTGTTTAAAAACAAGAAATGGTATCATTATTTCTCCCCACCCCTCTGCAAAAAATTGTACAATTGCAGCGGTTAAGGTGGTTTTGGATGCAGCGGTTGCAGCTGGTGCTCCTGAAGGTATCCTTGCTTGGATTGATGAACCTTCCATCGAGATGTCTGTTGAAGTTATGAAAGATGCAGATATGGTATTGGCAACTGGTGGCCCTGCCATGGTTAAATCCGCTTACTCATCCGGCAAACCTGCGGTTGGTGTTGGTAATGGTAATACTCCTGCGTTGATTGATGATACTGCAGATATTCTTATGGCAGTTAACTCTGTAATTCACTCCAAAACATTTGACAACGGTACAATCTGTGCGTCCGAACAGTCCGTAGTAATTTTGGATAAAGTATATGATCAGTGTAAGAAAGAATTCCAGGATAGAGGATGCTACTTCTTAAATGATGAAGAGAGAGTAAAAGTTGGAAGCATTATTCTTAATGCTGCTGGCAATATCAATGCTCAGATCGTTGGCCGTAGCCCTTACCAGATTGCACAGTTGGCAGGGATTGAATGCCCTAAAGATGCAAAAGTTTTGATTGCTGAAGTAACAGAAGTTGACGTTACAAAAGAGCCTTTTGCACATGAAAAACTTTCTCCTACTCTTGCTATGTATCGTGCAAATACATACGACGAAGCATTGGATATTACAGACAGATTGATTATCGACGGTGGTGTTGGTCATACATCTGTTTTATATGTAGATCCTGTAAAGGGACCTGACAAGATTAAACGCTTTGAAGAGAGAATGAAGACTTGCCGTATCTTAATTAATACTCCTTCCTCTCATGGTGGCATCGGTGATCTCTATAACTTCAGATTGCTTCCTTCCCTTACATTGGGTTGTGGTTCTTGGGCTGGCAACGCTGTATCTGAGAACGTAGGCATTCGAGAATTATTGAACATCAAGACGGTAGCTGAGAGGAGAGAAAATATGCTTTGGCTAAGAACTCCTGAGAAGGTATATTTCAAAAAGGGATGCACACCTGTTGCATTAAAAGAGTTAAAAGATGTATATAAAACAAAGAAAGCTTTTATCGTAACGGATGGCTTCTTGTTTAAAAACGGCTACACAAAATCCATCACAGACCAGTTGGATGATATGGGCATCACCCACCATGTATTCTTTGATGTAACTCCAGATCCTACATTGCCTTGTGCGCAGGCTGGTGCTGCTGCAATGAGAGAATTTGCTCCTGACGTAATCATCGCTCTGGGTGGTGGTTCCGCAATGGATGCTGCAAAGATGATGTGGATTATGTACGAACATCCCGAAGCAGATTTTGCTGACTTGGCAATGCGCTTCATCGATATTCGAAAGAGAGTATTCGTATTCCCTAAGATGGGTCAGAAAGCAATTTTGGTATGTATCGCTACATCCTCTGGTACTGGTTCCGAAGTTACACCTTTCGCAATTATTACAGATCCTTCTACACAGACAAAGTACTCTATCGCTGACTATGAAATCATGCCTACAATGGCAATTAGTGATGCTGATATGATGATGGATCAGCCTAAGGGCTTAACTGCATCCTCCGGTATTGACGTATTAACCCATGCTCTTGAGGCATACGTTTCTATGTTGGCTACTGACTATACGGATGGTTTGGCTTTAAAGGCAACTAAATTGGTATTTGATTACCTTCCTAGAGCTTACAAATATGGCCGTGATGACGTAGAAGCTCGTGAAAGAATGGCAAATGCATCTACAATCGCTGGTATTGCATTCTCAAATGCATTCTTGGGTGTATGTCACTCTATGGCTCATAAACTCGGAGCTCACCACCATGTACAGCATGGTGTTGCCAATGCGTTGTTAATTTCAGAAGTAATTAAATATAACTCAGCAGAAGTTCCTAAGAAGATGGGCACTTTCTCACAGTACAAATATCCTCATGCAAGAGAACGTTATGCTGAAATCGCTACATATTTAGGTTTACCTGGCAAAACTGATGAAGAAAAAGTTGATAGCTTGATCGCTAAGGTTGAGGAATTGAAGGCGACAGTTGGCGTTGCTAAATCCATTAAGGAACATGGCGTAGACGAAACTGCATTCATGAACAAACTCGAAATTATGTGTGAAGAAGCGTTCGACGATCAGTGCACAGGTGCTAACCCTAGATATCCTCTGATGAGCGAAATTAGGGAAATGTACTTGTCAGCTTACTACGGCAAATAATCTCACATACTCTATATAAAAAAGGCTGCATAGAAATATGTAGTCTTTTTTTGATAAAAGGTAGGGGGAGAGTATGTCATAATAAATTGGTGAATAGTTCGAGAAAATTTTTTTCAAAAAAGATGTATAGCCGTAGGCATTATCATGGACTGAAATTAAGGCAGGAAGAGGGCAAAAAGAGTGTGAAAAATAGGGGGCAAGGCATACGAGGTTAGAGATATTGAATGAAAGAACATGAGAAATCAGAGTATTTTACAAATATTGATTTTATTTCATATATTTCATGCAATTTTGATGCCTTTTCTACCTAATTAATATAGCTTGTCTTTCTCAGAAGGCAAGGTGTTTTCCGTAGAAGATATGGGGTTTACTTTTGATTAGAATAAAAAAGGATTACAACTCTATGGTTGTAATCCTTTCATTAAAAGCAAGATTATCTCTTTTTGCCTTTTTCTTTTTTTGCAATTTCAATGTGAATTCTTTTGTTTTTGATTTTGGTATTTTTCATACCCGCCAAAACATCTTTCACATATTCCTTTGGTACATCAACGAAAGTATAGTCATCATATAAATCGATGGAGCCTAAAGCTTTACCGGGTAC
Organism: Clostridiales bacterium UBA4139; assembly: GCA_002380805.1. Classification (GTDB taxonomy): domain Bacteria; phylum Bacillota; class Clostridia; order Lachnospirales; family Anaerotignaceae; genus Chakrabartyella. The sequence continues at coordinate 129,907 of DFWH01000013.1, forward strand.
GCCAGATTCATTTGCAATAGCACCAACGATATCTTTTGCACGAATTTTGCTTTTCTTACCTGCATTGATAAACATACGAACCATCTTAGAATCGTCGCCACCATAAATTTCAGTTCCGCCTAAGTTGATATCATCCAGCACATCTAATTCATCAACATTTACATCTGCAAGGTGATTTTTTAAGAGGGCTGCTGCGATGTCAATCGCTGTAAAATCTTCTTCCATTAAGCGGTCAACCAAATGAACGTATTTTGTTAAGTGTCCTTCGTTGATGATTTCCTTTACTTTATCTAAGAAGATATTTGTTTTCATTTCTTCTACATCGCTTAATGTAGGTAACTTTTGCTGTGCAATTTTTGTTTTTGTATAGCGCATGATGTCACGAAGCTTGTAGATTTCTTTACCCACACAGAAAGTGAAGGCTTTACCAGTACGGCCGGCACGACCAGTACGGCCAATACGGTGTACATAATATTCTTCATCTTGTGGTACATCGTAGTTGAAAACTACATCAATATCATCAACGTCAATACCTCTTGCTGCAACGTCAGTTGCAACCAAGATTTCAATTGTTCCGTTACGGAATTTTTGCATAACCTTGTCACGCTGGGGCTGTTTCAAATCTCCGTGAAGGCCTTCGGCGAAATAGCCACGACCCTGAAGAAGTTCTACTACGTCATCAACACGTTTTTTGGTATTACAAAATACCATAGCCAAACGTGGGTCATATACATCAATGATACGAGTTAAAGCATCGAGTTTTGTTTTTTCTTTTACATCAAAGTAAGCCTGTTCAATATTGGGAACTGTTAATTCTTTACGAACAACCTTGATAAATTCAGGGTTTTTCAAGAATCTTCTAGTAATGTCCAAAATTTCGGGTGATAATGTTGCGGAGAACAGCAATGTCTGATGATCTTCGGGAATTTTAGTCAATATCATTTCGATATCTTCACGGAAGCCCATATCTAACATTTCATCGGCTTCGTCCAAAACCATCATTTGAACTGTTTCCATTTTTAAAGTACGGCGACGCATATGATCCATAACACGGCCTGGTGTACCGATTACGACATGTGCCCCTTTTTTTAATGCAGCAATCTGTCTATCGATAGGCTGACCACCATAAATTGGTAGTACACGAATATTATCCTTATATTTCAGAAGTTTTCTGAATTCCTCACTCACCTGAATTGCTAACTCTCTGGTGGGGCAGAGAATCAATGCCTGTAAACGTCTGTCATCCGGGTTTACTCGTTCCAAGCAGGGTATACCAAAAGCGGCTGTTTTACCTGTGCCTGTTTGGGATTGGCCGATAACGTCCTTTCCTTCTTTAACCACACTGATTGCCATTGACTGAATTGGTGTTGCTTCCTCAAACCCCATGTCTAATACTGCCTTACAGATTTCTGGGGATAAGTTCAATTCTTCAAATTTTAAATGTTCCATTCTTTGTTTCCTTTCTTCTTTCCTGAGCCGAAGAGAACCACAAAAAAGGAAATTGCTTGTCAGAGGTCGCCCTCCACGTTTTCTTTCGACTGCTTAAATTTAATTATGAGTGCTTTCGCAATGGGCATATTCTTAAGATCTTTTTAATATACCTGTTTCAAATCCCTTTTAAAGCACTGTTTTTCCTAGGTTCCCGTAAAAAAAACCATACGCTCTATAATAACAGGGAAAAATAGTAATTGCAAGGGTGAATTCTCTGTTATATAATGAATTGTCACTAATTTACAAGAAATGCTTAGAAATAGGAGGAATTTTGAAAATGGAGATAATTGAAGCTATCGTTTTGGGATTAATCCAAGGACTGACAGAATTTTTGCCGGTAAGTAGTTCCGGGCATCTTGTGCTGTTTCAGAACCTTTTTGGTATACATGAGGCAACTCAAGCTTTTTCCATTTTACTGCATGTTGCAACATTGATTGCGGTTTTCATTTATTATTGGAAAGACATTTGGGAGTTGATATGCCATCCCTTTCAAAGAACAACAGCACTCTTAATTGCAGCAACAATTCCAACAGTAGTCATTGCATTGTTGTTTAATGACACATTCAATGCTATTTTTGGCGCAGGCAAATTTATTGGTTTTAACTTTATTTTTACCGGTTTGATACTTCTTTATGCGGATAGTCGAAGAGACGGCAAAAAGAAAATTCGCAATATGTCTATTTTTGACTCCTTGATAGTTGGTACCATGCAGGGTGTTGCAATTTTACCGGCTGTTTCTCGTTCAGGTATGACAATTAGCACTTGCTTGGCAAGAGGCATGGACAGAGAAAATGCAGCAAGATTCTCATTCTTACTTTCTATTCCAGCAATTTTAGGTGGTATGGTTCTTACCATTAAGGATATGTTAACAGGCGAAGTGGTTTTAACAGAAGCCTTAGGCACAGTACCCATGATAGCAGGGTTTATTGCAGCGGCAGTTTCTGGTTATTTTGCAATTCGCTTTATGGTGAATATCATTAAAAATGGTAAATTAAAATGGTTCTCTGTATATGTATTTATTTTAGGTGCAGTCTTAATTGTAGACCAATTCTTTTTACATATGATTGTAAAATAAGAAAACTTGGATTTTAAAAAATAAGAAAAAGGTCGGTATTTTACCGATCTTTTTTGCATCATAGTACAAGAATGTAGGAAATAAACGTATTAAATGAAGAATAAATTGGAAAAATTGAAAAAGGAATTGTTTTTTGGTATGCTTAATATATTAGATATCAGCGGAAGGAGGGGGAATTATGTTTCTAAAACAAATGTTTTTGGAGGAATCAATACTTGGGCTGCAAGGGAACGCAGAGTTTATATTAAGAATATTAATCGCTTGTATTTGTGGTGGAATTGTAGGTTACGAGAGATCGAGGCGTAGAAAAGAGGCGGGAATTCGCACTCACGTTATTGTTGCAGTAGGCTCTACGTTGATGATGATTGTTTCAAAGTATGGTTTTTTTGATGTAATCACAACCGCTGGTATTGGTGTTGATGTCTCTAGGATTGCGTCTAATGTCATTACGGGCATTTCTTTTTTAGGTGCAGGTGTGATTTTTGTTAAGAATATTTCCATTAAGGGTCTAACGACTGCGGCAGGGCTTTGGGCAACAGCCGGCATCGGTTTGGCTTTGGGCGCTGGTATGTATACCCTTGGGGTTTTTACTACGCTCTTTATCTTGATTATTCAAGTTATGCTTCATAGCAACTTAAATAAAAGAGATAAAAATTTTGATGATACAATACTAATTACTTTTTATCATGCCCCTTCGGACATTAGCTTCATAAAAAAGGAACTGGGCGCAAGAAATATTGAAATACTCCATATGGAAATGGAAAAAAATGGAGATGGAACGGTCACTGTGATATTAGATATTACAAGGGATGTAATGGTGACTTGTACGGACCTTACAAGCTTTTTGGCAGAGGATCCTACGGTAAAAAGCTTTAAAATATAGTCAGTGAGAATTAATTTAATAAAAGTCAGCATAATAACCCAAGACAGGATAACCTTGTTTTGGGTTTCTTTTTTATTGAGAAGATGCTTCATTCTGCAAGCATCTCTTTTGAGTGTGGGTAAAAAGAAGCTTAAGATGGGGGTGTTAATGCTTAATTTTGTCTTTGTTTTTGGACTGGGTCAAGTAGAGGCTACCTTTTTTGGAAGGGGTATTTCTGGTTTTGTTCAGTTACCAGTTTACTTTGAGTTGATTGGTAAGATGCTATAAAAATACGGCCCATTTTTATTTTGAGAGGGAATACTTGAAACGTTTCTGGTTATATCAAAATACAAACAAAATTAGCAGTAAATAAAATTTCCATTGAGGAGGCGTGGGAATGGACATTTATATTAAGCCAATTGAAAAGGCTCAGATTATTGAAAGGAAACTTGTATTTTTAAAGGATATCGCTGAAGTTTATATTGGTGGGCAAACAAAGGGGGATATTGAGGGGATTGTAGTGTTTCAGATAACAAAGGACAAGGATGCTACTTACCTTATCTCAGTTATGGACGTTATACGTGCAATAAACCATCAGTATCCTGATGCAACGGTTTCAAATGTAGGAGAGATGGATATTTTGGTGGAATACCATCACAAGGCAAAAAAGGAAAGTAAGACATTAGAGCTTTTGAAGGTTTGTGCAATTTGTGTTGTTTTATTTGCAGGGGCGGCAACTACAATTATGTGTTTCCATTCGGATACGCAGTTACCCCTTATTTTCCAAAATTACTATTACATGTTTTTTGGAGAGAATGTGGATATGCCAGCAATATTATCAGTGCCATACTCTATTGGCTTGGCTGTGGGTGTTATGGTGTTTTTTAACCATTTTTCCAAAATTTCCATTACGGATGATCCAACCCCAATTGAGGTCGAGATGTCTACCTATGAGAAAGAAACTAACGCCAGCATTGTGGATAAACTGAACAAAACCAATGCCAAAGGGGGAGAAGGAAAATGATCTCGAAGGCATTGTTGATTGTTATTGGGTTTTCTACGGGTATGGCCATTTCAGCAGGTGTTTTTGCCTTTATTGCAGCCATAGGTATTGTACCCCGTATGGTTCAGAGGAGTAATACTCAGAAATATATCCGTTTATATGAGGATATGATTTTGCTGGGCGGGCTCTTTGGCACAACTGCAATGTTTATTGATTACCAGCTCCCGCGGATTCCTATTTTAGCGGGAGCGTATGCCCTTGCCATTGGTGTTTTCGTTGGTGTATTAGCAGTGGCGTTGGCTGAAGTTTTAAACGTAATGCCTATTTTATTGCGCCGCGGTAGGATAACAAAAGGACTACCTTGGCTACTTTTATGCTTTGCATTGGGCAAAGTTTTAGGTTCGTTGTTATATTTCTGTGCAGATGGATTTTTCGTTTTGTAGTGGATGTATTGTATGAGACGGCGCTTTTCTCGGCCTGTCCCAATATAAGTAGTAGGTGGGGGAAAGAGGTATTTTTTTTGTATACTTGAAAATAATAAGTTTCGGGTATATGCAATAAAATACTCAGATTGCGAAGGAGGTAAAAAAATGGACACAAGTAAACGTGCCAAACAAGAATATGATCAAATGGTCAAAAAGGCTTCTCCTAACAGCCCAATTTTTACGGACTGTCTGAAAGCTTTTTTCTCTGGTGGTCTAATTTGTGGTTTTGGGCAATTATTATTAGATTATTTTAACACTGGCTTCACCGATGATGAGGCGGCCTTATTGGTTTCTATTACGCTAATTGCGATTTCAGCAGTTTTAACAGGTTTTGGGTTATATGAAAAAATGGGTAAACATTGTGGTGCAGGAACAATTATCCCCATAACAGGTTTTGCCAATTCCGTTGTTTCCCCAGCCATTGAATTTAAAAAAGAAGGTTATATATTTGGTACAGGCGCTAAAATGTTTATTTTGGCGGGGCCTGTCATTGTTTATGGTACTTTAACCTCAATGGTAGTTGGATTAATTTATTATTTTGTAGGTAGGTGATGAAAACATGGGTGCAAAAAAAATCGGAAAACAAACAGTACGCCTTAGTGAGGGTGTTCGTATCATGTCAGCGGCATCCACAGTAGGCAAAAAAGAAGGGGAAGGCCCCTTAGGTAAATATTTTGACAAGGTAATAGAGGATTCTATGTTTGGGGAAAAAAGCTGGGAGTTGGCTGAAAGTCGGTTTATTCGGGAAAATATGGAGTTGGCAGTACAAAAGGCAGGATTAAAGATGAAGGATATCGATTACCTTCTCTGTGGCGATTTATTAAATCAATGTACCGCTTCTACTTTTGGTACAATGGATTTTCAAATTCCTTTCTTCGGTTTATATGGTGCTTGCTCCACAATGGGTGAATCCATGAGCTTGGGCGCGATGCTGATTGATGGTGGATTTGCCAATCACACCTTAGTAGGTGCATCAAGCCATTTCTGTGGGGCAGAAAAACAATTTCGCGCGCCATTATCCTTGGGTAACCAAAGACCACCTACCACAAGTTGGACTGTAACGGGGGATGGTGCAGTTGTTTTGGCTAAAAAAGGAACATTCCCTTGTATCACTGAAATAACCACAGGAAAAGTGATGGATATGGGTATTACCGATGCCAATAATATGGGTGCTGCTATGGCCCCTGCGGCTGTGGATGTATTGGCTAACCATTTTAAGGATACAGGGCGTACCCCTGAAGATTATGATGTAATTGCAACTGGGGATTTAGGAGATATAGGCCGTGGTTTGGTGGTTGATTTAATGAAAAAAGAAGGCTTTACCATGGGTGCCCAGTTCACCGATTGTGGTATAGAAATTTTTGATAAAAACACTCAGGATACCCATAGTGGTGGTAGCGGATGTGCTTGTTCAGCTGTTACTTTTTGTGCTTATTTTTATCCTAAGCTAATGTCTGGGGAGATCAGTAGAATGCTTTTTATCCCCACTGGGGCATTGCTTAGCACAACATCTTCTCAACAGGGACAAAGTATTCCTGGGGTTGCCCATGGTGTTGTTATTGAAGGCTGTGGTGGAAAGGAGGGAAAATAATGCTTCCTTTTTTAAAAGCTTTTCTCGTTGGAGGTATCCTTTGTGTAATCGGACAAATCTTGATTGATAAGACAAAGTTAACTTCAGGCAGAATCTTAGTTTTGTATGTTTGTGTTGGTTGTATTTTAGGTGGCCTTGGTTTGTATCAGCCCTTGGAAGAATTCGGTGGTGCCGGTGCAACGGTACCCTTAACGGGATTTGGTTTCCGTTTGGCCGAGGGGGTTATGAAAGAGGTCGACTCAGCAGGAATATTAGGAATTTTTACGGGGGGATTAAAAGCAGCCGCTGGCGGAATAACAGCCGCCGTGGTGTTTGCACTTATCGTTGCCCTATTTGCTAACCCAAAAGAGAAGTGATTTAGCAATCAGAAGCTTTCAAAGTCCTATCATGGATAGGGCTTTGTTTTGTGCGAAAATTTTAATTATGTAAAGCTTCTAATAGCCTATTGACGAGCAAAAGAGAGAGAAAATATGCCTAGATTTGCTGAGGAATTATGAAGGAAAAACATACAGTTTCTTCTAAAAAAATTAAAGATTTTTATTGCGACATCGGAAAAGGACAATTAAATATGTTTAATTTTTTTTGAAAAGAATCACTGGTGTTTGATGAAAAGTGAAACTGAAAAATAAAAAGGGGTTAGGATTGACAATTGTCGACAAACTCGTTGTAAATTTTTCAAAGGCATTGTCGAGCATAGGATGTTTAATGGTAACAAAACAATAGGTAAAGATTACCCTTAATTTTGCTTTTTTTGTTTCTTGTGTGAAAAAAATAAATATGATATAATGTAGTAGCAAAAGCGGGAGTAACTGAAATGTCAGTAATTCTAAGGTTTGTTTATTAGAAAAGCGTCGGATTGGCAAAAAGAAAGGGAAGATTAAAATGTATTTCCCGACTATTTTTTCCGCTTGAGTGATATAATTATGTTAATCTTAAAAAGGAAGTGATGCCAATGCACAAGGCAATTGGTTCCAAAAGAGATTTCAGCAACTTAAACGAGGATGAATTGTTAGCAGAGTACCATGAATGTGTGCGGGATATCATTGAAAACGAAATGGTGAAGAAGATGGATACGTTTGTGCAGCACTGCAATACCAGCAGACTGCAACATAGTATCAATGTTTCATATTACAGCTTTTTGATTTGCTTTCGTATGGGGTGGGACTATCGTTCTGCTGCCAGAGCAGGACTTCTTCATGATTTATTTTTGTATGATTGGAGAACCAAAAAAGGGGTTCCAACCCACCATGCTTCTTGGCATCCCAGAGTAGCTCTGGATAATGCGAGCAAGATAACCGAGCTGAATAAGATCGAGAAAGATGCCATTCGTAAACATATGTGGCCGTGCACATTAACTCCACCCAGATATATTGAGTCTTATGTAGTTACATTCGTAGACAAGGTTTGTGCTGTGTGTGAGGTTGCCGAGCGTAAATATAAAAATATTCGTGTGGGTAAGGTTGCTGTATCTTAATGGAACAGATTAGAATTCGTATTATTTTTGTAAAAAAAGAATATTGGTGAATCTAGCGGCGATAATCACGGCATTTTGTGGTTATCGCCGTTACCGTTTTATGATTAGTTTGGGGAAGATGAAGTTAGAAAAAATAATTAGTACAGAGTTCCTCGAATTGGATAAAGGGGTTAGAAGAAATGAAATGGTTTCATAGGTTTGCCTGAGAAAAGGGGAGATGTGTTTTGCAGAAACTGAAAAAAACAAAAATCCAAAAAAAGACGAAATTTATTATGATTCTGATGCTGCTTTTGGTACCCATTCTGGTGAGTCTGGGGACTAAAAATCCAGAAGGAACTTCTTTTACGGGGGAGTATTATCCGGCGGATGAAGTATCCTTTATTTATGATTTGAGTTATCAAAAAAATGGAGAAACTATGCGTGAGCACAATATACTAAAGGCCGAACTTGACTTAATTGATAAAGCAGAAGAATTTTTGTTGTTGGATTTGTTTTTGTTTAATGATGAATATCATAGGGCTATCGTTAGCTATCCCAACTCGGTGGAGCAGATTACAAATGCATTGATTACCAAAAAACAAGAGAACCCCAATATGCCGATTATATTGATAACAGACCCAATTAATAATTTTTATGGGGTATACGAGCAGAGAAATTTAACCAGGTTAAAAGATGCAGGAGTGCAAGTGGTGGTGACTGATTTAAACAAGATGAAAGATAGCAACCCGTTGTATTCTGGTTTTTATCGTTGCTATCTGCAATGGTTTGGTACTCAGGGGGCGGGATGGATTCCTAACTTTTTTGATGATGAGGGGCCTAGGGTTAATGTTCGTTCTATCTTAAAGCTTGCAAACTTCAAAGGGAACCATCGAAAGACTTTTATTTCAGAGGATGAAGCCATTGTGGCATCTGCTAATCCCCATGATCCAAGTAGCTATCACTCGAATGTGGCAGTGCGTTTTCGTGGAAATGTTGTGGGAGATTTGCTAGAGAGCGAAAAAAATGTAATTACCTTTTCTGGCGGCAATGTGCCACAAATTACATATCAAAAGGATCTGACAAAAGGACTAGACTCTGTTGAGAAAGTAGATAAGGAAACCGTTATGATGCGCTTAATTACGGAGCGTGGTATTTATGATACGCTTCTTGATAACATTAATCGAGCAAATAGCAAAGATGAAATTTGGATTGGGATTTTTTATCTCAGTGATTTTGCTATTTTAGATGCACTGGGTGATGCGGCAGATAGAGGTGCTCTGGTGAAAATTGTTGCCGATCCCAACAAGGATGCCTTTGGCATTGAAAAAAATGGTTCCCCTAACCGACAGGCACTTAGTACCTTGGCGGATCAGCATGATGGGATTGAAGTGCGCTGGTATAACACAACAGGAGAGCAATATCATGTTAAGATGGCATACTTTCTTTATTCTGAGGCAAATGAAGCCCGAGTGGTTCTTGGTAGTGGCAATTTTACCCGCCGCAATTTAGAAGGATATAATCTGGAGTCAGATGTGGAAATGGTAATGACACCCGACGCAAAAGAGGCCGTAGAGATTCAAAAATATTTTCATCGAATTTATTTCAACCAGGATGGTGAATATACATTACCTATGGAGCACTACTATGAGAAAAATGGATTGAAAAATATCCTGTGGAGAATTCAAGAAGTGTTGGGATTATGCACATGGTAAATGCCAGTGGAAAAAACTCTGATACACTGCCTTATTTAGTCTGAGCTGTGGGAAATAAATATTTTATTTTGGCAAAAAGCGGGACAGTTCATAAGAACGCCCGCTTTATTTTTATGCCTTACCAATTATTTGGATGTATTTACTTAAAAGAGACTCTAACCCTTCTTCTAGGGTGGTATTATTTTCGCTAATCATCTCAGCTGCGGCTAAATAAAGGGGAAGACGTTCTTGATAAAGTCGAAAGGTTGCCTCCGCATCAGGAGCAAGAGGCCTGCCGTTGCCGCTTTCTAATAAAGACACATCCCGCTTAATCCAAAGGATACGGCCATTCTGTTTTAAAGTTTTGATATTTTCGGTATCTTTGATTACCCCGCCACCAGTGGAAATGACAAGACCATTTTGCTGAGCAAACTTATGAACCAAAGTTTTTTCGATTTCTCGAAAGGCAGGTTCTCCCATCTTTATAAAGTATTCGCTAATTGGCATTTTAATTTCTTTTACAATTTCTTCATCAATATCAATAAAGGTTTTACTTAGCTGTTGGGCTGCCTTTTTACCCAAAGTTGTTTTACCACAACCGCTCATACCGATTAAAACCAAGTTACTTCGTTCCTCCAAAATAGAGGTATATAGCTTTTGGATTATGGTATCATCTATTTTTCTGCCCAAGAAAATTTCTACGGCGCATTTGGCTTGACCAATGAGCATTTCTAAACCACCAACGGCAGTGACCCCTTTTGAAATCCCGTCTAACACAAATTTTGTTCTGAGTGGATTATAAACAACATCAACGACTGCTTCCAAATTTCGGAATTGAGATAGGTCGATTGGGCTATTATCTGTGTTTGGATACATACCCACAGGGGTGGTATTAATAATAATTTCTGCATCTAGATGGTCTTGATAACAGGATTCGTACGAGATGGTATCGGGGTTTTCTTTGTAGTAAACTGTGAGAACTTCCTTTGCACCCATATCTTTTACCACAGCGATGCAGGCTTTTGCAGCTCCGCCTTTTCCCAACATCAAAACCTTCTTGCCTAAGGGGTTAATCCGGTGTTTAACCAGCATATAACGGAAACCATCATAATCTGTGTTGTATCCGTAGAGCTTATTGTTTCGATGAACAATGGTATTGACTGCGCCAATTGCCTCGGCCTTTGGGTCGATGCAATCAAGGTAGGGAATCACCATTTCTTTATAAGGTATGGTTACATTTATTGCGGCAAAGTCCCTTTGTACCATAAATTTATGAAAAGAGTCTTTGGTTAGGGGGATTAGGTTATATGTATAATCTGCTAATTGCTCATGAATGATTTTGGAAAAACTATGCCCAAGTTTTTCTCCAATTAAGCCATATTTCATTAGGATACACCTCACAGTTTTTGGTTTTATCCTATGGTAATACAGCAAAAAGAATTATGCAAGGCTTATATGGTTTTCTTTTTCTTAAAAAGGAAAAATGGGAGGATTTAGGGTGTGGGCAATTGGTTAGTGATTAGTATTCGTAAAAAATTAAATAAATATTTTTTTAGCTATATAGAAAAAATTGCTATCTAAAAGCAATAAAGTAGGCGTATTTTCATTTTCATAAAGTCCATAAAATGTGCCATAAATTGCCACCCCGTCGTAATATATTCTTAATGGCAATAGAGGAAAAAATGTGTTAGAATAGGAAAAAACGGCAATGATGGTAAATTTATAGGAGAAAATGATGAAAAAATGGTTGAAAAAATTAGGAGCAACAATTTTAACGGCATCCCTCTTATTGAGCAGCACTGGTATGACTGCATATGCCGCTGATTCAAAAGAATTTCGTGGCGTATGGATTTCGACGGTGTATAGTGCGGATTATCCTTCTGTGCAAAATGACGTAGTGGCACAAAAGGCTGAATTCACTAAAAAATTAGATAAATTAAAGGCTGTGGGGATGAACGCAGTTGTAGTTCAGGTTAGGCCAAAGGGAGACGCCTTTTACGAGTCTGAATTAAACCCTTGGAGTGCGGTTCTAACTGGAGTGCAGGGAAAAGACCCTGGTTATGACCCTATGAAGTTTATGATTGAGGAGACGCATAAAAGGGGCATGGAGTTTCATGCATGGATGAATCCCTACCGTATTACAACTTCAGGCACCGACTTGGCAGCCCTTTCTGCTGATAATATGGCAAGAAAAAATCCCGATTGGATTTTAACTTATAATGGCGCAATGTATTATAACCCGGCAAAAACCGAGGTTAAGGAATATATAAGAGACACGGTTGCCGAAGTTGTAAAGAACTATGATGTGGATGCAATCCATTTTGATGATTACTTTTATCCATCAAACTATCCATTGCCTGAGGGACAAACAAGAGATGGGCAAGAAGCAAATGCACGCCGAGGTCATGTAAATGATATGGTGCGCATGGTAGGTGATGAAGTAAAAAAGATTAACCCAAAAGTACAGTTTGGTATAAGCCCCTTGGGTATTTGGAAAAATAATAGTTCTGATCCTGCGGGTTCCGCGACCAATGGCGGAGAAGGATATTATTCTGTATATGGCGATGCAAAAACTTGGGTAGAAAAAGGATGGGTAGATTACATTGTTCCTCAGCTGTATTGGGAACGGGGATATTCCTATGCAGATTATGAAACCTTGGTAAAGTGGTGGAGCAACATGGTACAAGGTACAGGCGTTACCCTTTATATCGGTCAAGGTATTTATAAAGATGTGGTAGCAAAGGAGATTACAGAGCAGTTGAAGATAAATGAGGGCTATAATGTAGATGGCAGTATCTTCTTTAGTGCTAGAGATATTTTTGACGATAGACAGGGTGCAGCAACTGCTTTGAAGAAGTACTACACCACAGCGGTGCCACCAGTGGTTACCGATCCCGAAACACCTACGGTGATTGAAAAGAAAAAGGCCTATGCAACTCGATCCAAAATTACTGTGAATAAAGCACCGGTTGCCTTTGAAGTTTATACCATTGATGATTACACATATTTTAAATTGAGAGATATTGCTTCCTCTATTAGTGGAACGGCAAAGCAGTTTGACACTGTTTGGAATGAGGCTGATTCTTCCATTAACTTGTTGACAGGATTAAGTTATTCTGGATCAATTGGTAGCAACACAGCCGCAAAGGATACAATGGCGCTTACCTCCACGGCAAAGCTTTTCCTAGATGGTGAAAGAAAGAGTGTAAGTGCATTTACAATCAATGATTATACCTACTATAAATTAAGAGATATTGCAAAAATTTTGGACGTAGGCGTTACATGGGATGAAGCTACTTCTACCATAGGAATTGATACAACAAAAGGCTATAAATAATTGCAACCTACGATACTCACAGACGAATGTGAGTATCGTTTTTTTGTTGAAAAAAGATGAGTTGGTTTTTGGGGTGAGGCTAGTGCTGTCTATAAAAAAGTAATTTTTTTAAAACTTTCAGGTAAAACTGATATAGGGTTTAAATGTGATAAAAAGAAATTAACTTTTTTGGAAATTATTTGTATAATAATTTTTTGTTAGCACTCTTTACAAGTGAGTGCTAACAATGTATAATAAGCCCATGATTAAAAAAGAAGAGTGATATCTTGTTTTTGTTAGGAAGGTGGAATGGTTATGAACTTACAGAAATTTACACAAAAATCTTTGGAAGCCATTCAAAATGCCCAGTCTATGGCTGTGGAATATGGAAACCCGCAAATAGACCAACAGCATTTGTTGGCTAACTTATTAACCCAGGAGGATGGTTTGATTCCTCAACTTTTGCAGAAGATGGGCGTAAATGTAAATGGTCTGCTTCAAACAGTAGAGGCGGAAATTCGAAAGCTTCCTCGTGTATCTGGAGGGCAAACTTATTTAAGCTCAGATTTGGAAAAAACACTGGTAGCTTCTGAAAAGTTAGCAGAGAATATGACCGATGAATATGTTTCTGTGGAACACATATTTATGGCCATGATTAATACTCCTAATGGGGTTTTAAAGCCAATTTTTAAGCAATATGATGTAACTAAAGATAGTTTTATGAAAATGTTGGTATCTGTTCGGGGCAACACCCGTGTTACCAGCGATGCTCCAGAGGCAACATATGATGCTTTGCGGAAATATGGTACTGATTTGGTAGAAAAGGCGAGAAGTAAAAAGCTTGATCCTGTGATTGGGCGAGATGATGAAATTAGAAATGTGATTCGTATTTTGTCCCGTAAAACAAAGAATAACCCCGTTTTGATTGGGGAGCCTGGTGTAGGTAAAACTGCAATTGCTGAAGGATTAGCACAACGAATTGTAAAAGAAGATGTTCCCAATAGCCTGAAGGATAAAACCATCTTTTCTTTAGATATGGGAGCATTGATTGCAGGGGCAAAGTTCCGTGGTGAATTTGAAGAGCGTTTGAAAGCAGTTTTGAATGAAGTGAAAAAGAGTGAAGGGAAAATTATCCTTTTTATCGACGAGTTGCATACCATTGTTGGTGCTGGGAAGACCGATGGTGCCATGGATGCAGGTAACTTATTGAAACCTATGCTAGCGAGGGGTGAACTCCATTGTATTGGTGCGACAACCCTAAATGAGTATAAGCAGTATATTGAAAAGGATCCTGCCTTGGAAAGAAGATTTCAGCCCGTTTTGGTCAGTGAGCCGACGGTAGAAGATACCATCGCCATTTTGCGTGGCTTAAAAGAAAGATACGAAGTGTATCATGGCGTGAAAATTCAAGATCAGGCAATTATTGGTGCTGCCACATTATCAAATAGATATATCACCGATCGTTTCTTGCCAGATAAAGCCATTGACTTGGTGGATGAAGCCTGTGCCATGATACGTACTGAAATGGATTCTATGCCAACGGAGCTGGATATCATTCAGAGAAAAATCATTCAGCATGAAATTGAAGAGGCCGCTTTGAAAAAAGAGGATGATAAATTATCCAAAGAGCGTTTGGCAGAAACCCAAAGAGAACTGGCAGAGATGCGAGATAAATTTGCTGTGTTAAAGGCAAAATGGGAAAATGAGAAAGATTCTATCGGTATTGTGCAAAAGTTGCGAGAAGAAATAGAAGATGTTAATGCTGAAATTGAAGCCGCAGAGAGGAAGTATGACTTAAACCGTGCTGCTGAGTTGAAATATGGAAAGCTTCCTCAACTTCAAAAGGAGTTAGAAGAAAAAGAACGCCTTGCTGAGGAAAATAGTGGAAAGAACACCTTGCTGAGAGATAAAGTGACGGAAGACGAAATTGCTCGTATTATCGAACGATGGACGGGTATCCCTGTGGCAAGGCTTATGGAAGGGGAGCGAGAAAAACTTCTTCACTTAGAGGATATTTTGCATGAGAGAGTAATTGGGCAGGATGAGGCGGTTACAAAAGTTTCTGAGGCGATTCTAAGAAGTCGTGCCGGCATTCAAAGTCCCAACAGACCCATTGGATCTTTCTTATTCCTTGGTCCTACGGGTGTGGGTAAGACTGAGTTGGCAAAAACGTTGGCAGAATGCCTCTTTGATGATGAAAAGAATATGGTTCGTATTGACATGTCTGAGTATATGGAAAAATTCAGTGTGTCTCGTTTGATTGGTGCACCTCCTGGATATGTGGGTTACGAAGAAGGCGGTCAACTCACAGAGGCTGTGCGTAGAAAGCCTTATTCCGTTATTCTTTTCGATGAAATTGAAAAGGCACATCCAGATGTTTTCAATATTCTTTTGCAGGTTTTGGATGATGGACGTATTACGGATTCCCAAGGTAGAACCGTAGATTTTAAAAATACAGTAATTATCTTGACATCAAACCTTGGTTCCTCTTATTTGTTAGAGGGATTGGATGAGAGTGGTGAGATTAAAGAGGATGCACGCATGGCAGTTGAGGAGTTGCTTCGTCGTTCATTTAGACCTGAGTTTTTGAACCGTTTGGATGAAATCGTTTTCTATAAACCATTAACGAAGGACAATATTACCCATATCATCGACTTAATTATGGCAGACTTGAACAAGCGTCTTGAAGACAAACAGTTGCGTTGTGAGTTAACACCTAGAGCCAAAGCGTATATTGTAGATGAGGGCTATGATCCTGCGTTTGGTGCAAGACCATTAAAAAGAATGGTTCAGCGTAATATTGAAACTTTATTGGCAAAGAAAATTATTGCCGATGAAGTTATGCCAGAAAGCACTCTGACCATTGATGTTGAAAATGGTGAATATAAAGTTATATAATTTTTGTTTGCATCAGTTGAATTTAAAGTAAAAGATAACTTAATGGGTGGTAGCTGCATTTTTTGTGGCTACCATCTTTTTTTGCAGAAGTAGGCAGGTTACCCCATAGGGACTTGGTTGTAAGATTGTTTTTGGAGGGTTAATTTGCTATAATAAATAAAAATTGGAAGAAGAATTTTGTATTTACGATTAAACAAAGTTGGGGGGATTTAGATTAATACCCTCACATAACCCTTAGGAAGGAACATCTATGGAAAACGCATCGAAACAAAAAGCCAGTTTTAATCGATGGAAAGAAAAATTTATTGCCAAAAAGGTTGATTACTATCAGGAAGAAATTTTCGAAAGAAATTACAGAAGTTTCGTGGAATTTTCTAGAGCGGGATCTCTTATTTCAATTTGTATTTTAATTATGGGATTACTCTTATCTTCCATTTCCACGTTTAATTTAGAATTTTTTATGATCTTTTGTTATTTTATTGGGCTATATTTTGTGGGAAGGTTCGGAATAAAAAAGTCGAAGCGGAGTATTACTCCAATTTTTTATTTGGCACTTACGCCACTTATGATTATGGGCACCATGATTGGTACATATTTGGATAGAGAGGTACCATCAGTTACAATTTTAGTGCTACTATGTGTATTAACCCTTTTTATAATAGATAAGCCGTGGCGGATAATTTTGTATATAACAGTTAATGCAATTTTCTATGTTATTTGTTGTTTTGATGCAAAGTCATATGAGCTTTTTTGGGTAGATATGATTGATTTGTTTGCTTTCTATTTTGTGGCAATTGGTGTCAATTTCTTTACACTAAATGATCGAATTGATAGTGTGGAAAATTATATAAAATATCGGGATAGGTCAGAGTTAGACTTAATGACGGGGATATATAATCGTGAGGCAGGACTTAATAAAATTCAGCATTTGATTTTCAATCAAGTTAGAGGTGCATTTATTATCATTGATATTGATAATTTTAAAGAAATAAATGACAATTTCGGGCATATGTATGGAGATGATGTGATTAAGGACATAAGCAAAATCATAAAAAAAACATTTCAAGAAGATGATATTGTTTTAAGAATGGGCGGGGATGAGTTTGTTGTTTATGCCATTGACATTGTGACAAGGGAAGCAAATAAAAAAAATTTGGAAAGGTTGCTGAGGAATATAAAGACTGCAAAGATAGGTGGAGAAAAGGGAACACCTATCAGCATTAGCATTGGCTGTTCCATCTACGACAGGGAATTGGTGGAATTTAATCGGCTTTATCGTGACAGTGACAGATGCCTATACGAGGCGAAAAGTGCAGGGAAAGGTTGCTATGTAATATCCAGATAAAGGCAGGTTTTTGTTATGATACCTGCCCTTTTTATTTGTCAGAAAGCTCTGTTTTCAAGTGGTTGTAGATGATTAAGTCGGTTCGTGGTCATAGAAAGTTAGGGTCACTGCTTGAACAATGTCCTTATCTGCAAATTTCTCTGGAGTGAAAAAATCTGAAAGAGTATAATTCAAAGAGGATGTACCACTGTCATAGACCATTAGACTAACGGGAATTTCTTGATTGAGTTTTGCTTCATTTTTATCTGGGAGGAAGCTACCAGAATAGGCCATATTGGTAGGCGTGATATTGAATGGTTCTGCCTTGTAGACGGCACTCCCAGCAGAACTTATATAAAATGACAAAGAGTAGTCATCATGACGGACCATGGAGAAGGTACCTTCAATTGGTGGGTTTTTATCACTTTCTGATGGTTCGGTAAGGAGGCCACCATAAAAATTTTATTTCCCAGTTGTTATTTTTGTTTAGTTGATAAAGGTGGAAGCGCATGGCTTTTGTACCCGCTGGGGCTACAAAAGAAAGCAACTCATAGTTGTTGTAAAGCCCAACAGATTCAAGTAGTTCAATGTCTTTATCGGTCAGATTATAAGGAGAAACGCTTCCTTGAACCATGTGAGAGGTGGGGGGAGTTGTTGCTTGGCTCTCCCTTGTGCAAGCGCAAAGACCAGTTATCACGAATATTAAGAGCAGAGCACAAAAGACTTTTTTCATAATGGTTCTCCTTGGTGATTATTTTAAATTTTAGGGGACTACATTTGTAAAGTTAATTATAAAATGTTTAAAATCAAAATGAAAGTCTTTTTATAAAGAAAGCAAATTGAATTGCTGTGATTGATTCATTTTTCAATGAAATAGCCATGAAAAGATTAGAATATGCAAAATTTTGGATGGGAGTATTGTATAAATGGAAAAAATATGATAATTTCTTTCAAGGGAATAGAGGACAAGGAGCGTGAGCAAAATGCGAATTGCCATATGTGATGACTTTCTGGCGGACAGGGAGGAGTTAGGTAGAATTATTGAAAAATGGGCTGAACAGTGTAATACGGTTATAAAAATTTTTCATTATTCTACTGGTGAGGATCTGGTGGATTTCTATCAAAATGGATTAAACCATGAAATCATTTTCTTAGATATTTTTATGGATAAGCTATCGGGGATAGAAACTGCATTTAAAATTAGAGAGGTCAATCGGGATGTTTCAATTGTATTTTTGACAAGCACACCAGAGTTTGCCATAGAGGGATATTCGGTAAATGCAGATGGATATTTACTTAAACCTATACGGAAATATGAGAGCAAGCTATTTACGTTGCTAAATACACTGAAGGAAAAATGGATGTCGAATGTCTCGAGAAGCATATTCATTAAAAATGCATCAGAGGGGCAGCGAATCAGATTTTCAGATATTCTTTATTTAGAGAGCGAAGGAAAAAGTATTGTGGTACATAAAATTCCAAAAGGCTCTTACACTTGCTATGGTAAACTGGGGGAAATCTCTGAAAAGTTGGATAGCCGTTTCTTATATTGTAATAGGAGCTATATTGTTAACATGGATTATATCGTTGGGGTTAAGGATGATTTTGTTATGCATAATGGTGATATTATTCCAATTAAGGTACGCCTTCGAAAAGAAATTAAAGCCAAGTATTTTGAGTATATTCAAGGCAAAGGAATGGTTTGTGAGCCAAGTCATTTTAAAATAGAGGAAAAGAATGTTTTTTATCAAAAGGGGAACGGGAAAATGTATAAACATAGCTTGACTAATTATCCAAATTAATGAAAAAATGTATATTATTGTAATTATATTTGGTTTTGGCATGAAAAAATATGACTTTTATGGCAAAAACTTTGATTTTTTTGCCAATTCACATATTTTGGTGAAAATTTAGTTTATAGTGTGTAGGCATAATATGAACGGCCAATGAAATCAATAAAAAAAATATGATGGTTGAGATTGGTTTTAAATGAAAGTAGAAGGGGTTTAGTAATGAGCAAGTTAATTCTCTTTTAAATATTCCTTTTTTATGTTCTTACTGTTAGTTTGGGGTTTATTTAAGTATTAAATGGTTTAGATAATATAAATAATCTACTTTAAATTCCAAACACAGTTGAATTATGCCATGACTATGCTAATTTCTTCGAAGCAGAGCAATCTTATTCCTCGACAAAATAGTGATGCACTGCTTTGTGTACCGTAGGATTTTTCCTACGGTCTTTGTTTTTTATAGAACAAAAAATAAAAGCGATACTTTAAAATAAGTATCGCTTTTTAATTTATATCAGTCATTTGAATTAGCAGTTGGTTTTTTCTGCTGCTTTTGCAAAGTGACGTAAAGATTTCATTGTACGAATTTCAGAGCTGTTGTGGGAAATGGCCTGTTGAACGCCATCAGGTAATCCTTTGTAATAATTTTGGGCTCTTGCATTGTTTAAAAGTAAATCTGCCAGGTCTCTATACTCTCTTCCGAACATTTTAATAACCTCCTCTCAATAGATGCTCAGCATAACGCCGAAGGTCTAAGTCATAATGAATATTGTTTTGATATTGACGAACATTAAACTGACGGTCTTCTGGCAATGAATCAAAAAAATCCTTTGCTTTTGGGTTTCTGTTTAATAAATCGTCAAGGTCTTGATATTCTAGAGCCATTTTTATCACCTCGACATTATCTTGCGCAAAAATACGGAGTTTCATTCTGATTATAGCTTTGTTACATCTACCAAGTTTTGAGATTTAAAGAAGGATTTGTTTTTTTCAATAAGAATTTTTTTTATTTCTGCCAAGGCATATTTTATGTTATAATTTAAAAATATGACTTTAAGCTTAATTTCTGGAGGTTTATGGTCGTGAAAAAAATGAAATAGTGGGTGAAAAATATGCTCAACCAATATAAAACAATTTTATCTCAAGGGGAAACGGAAATCGTTGAGAAAAAATCTCGCTTTATTGCAACGGTTCGCCCTGTAAAGTCGGAAGAAGAAGCAAAGCAATTTATTGATGAAATGAAAAAGAAATATTGGAACGCAACCCATAATGTGTTTGCCTATCAGATTGGGGAACGTAACGAGTTGCAGCGATTTAGCGACGATGGTGAACCTCAGGGAACGGCAGGTATGCCTGTTCTGAATGTTTTGAAAGGGGAAGATATCAAAGATACGGCAATTGTTGTTACCCGATATTTTGGCGGAACCCTTTTGGGAACGGGTGGATTGGTTCGTGCCTACGGTAAGGCAGCAAAAGAAGGGGTATTGGCGGCTGGAATAGCGGAGCTCGTTTTATATGCAAAGTATGAAGTTGTGACTGAATACACCGAGTCGGGCAAAGTCCAATATGAAATTTTGCAGGAAGGTCATGTTCTTTTTGACACGCAATATTCGGATAAGGTTGTTTATATCGTTTTGGTGAAGTCAGAAGAAGCAGAAGTTTTTGAGAAAAAGATGACTGATATTTTTAGGGGAAGCACTCCTTTTGAAAAGCAAGGGGAATTGTACGGAGTGTGGCAAGAAGGGGAACTATCTTTATTGGAAAACGAAAAGATATGAGTTGTGATGGTTTTCTCAATCAAAAAGTAAGAATCAAAAGTTAATTGAAGCATCAAAAATCAAATTGCCAAAGGAGAGAATAGAAAAACCGTTTGGTTTAGAGGTGAATAGTGGCACTGAGGATTACAAAAAGCGATTTTTCTTGAATTTTGGCTAAAAAAATGATAAACTATTTTGGTGAAATTTTATGGAGGAGGGTTCCTAATGTCAGGACATTCTAAGTTTGCGAATATCAAACACAAAAAAGAGAAAAACGACGCAGCAAAAGGGAAGATTTTTACCATGTTAGGTAGAGAAATCCAGGTGGCGGTTAAGTCAGGTGGACCCGACCCGGCCAGCAATGGTAAGTTGAGAGATATTATTGCCAAGTGCAAATCCAATAATATGCCTAATGATACGATTGATAGAAGTATAAAAAAGGCAGCAGGCAATGAAGAAGGCGTTGAATATGAAACAATCAGATATGAAGGCTATGGTCCTGCTGGGGTTGCAGTTATTGTAGAGGTCCTTACGGATAACAGAAACCGTGCTGCGGCAAACGTTAGAAATGCCTTTACAAAAGGTGGCGGCAACATGGGTACATCCGGCTGCGTTTCCTTTATGTTCGACGAAAAGGGTTTAATTGTTATCGACAGAGAAGAAGTAGAAATGGATGAAGAAGAATTGATGATGGTAGCTTTGGAGGCTGGTGCAGAAGATTTTGCAGCGGAAGAAGATAGCTATGAAATTACAACAAACCCTGATGATTTTTCAGTAGTAAGAGAGGCTTTAGAAGAAGCAAAGATTCCTATGGCATCTGCCGAAGTTACAATGATCCCACAGACATATACTGAGTTGAAAAGTGACGAGGATTTGAAGAAAATGAATAAGCTTTTGGACTTGTTAGATATTGATGACGACGTTCAGAATGTTTTCCATAACTGGGATGAATAATGATATCTAAATACTCCCAACTATAATTATATGTTGATAAATAGGGTGTGGAATTTACACACAGCCTTTGTATCACATATGTTTATATTAAATATTGGGTAAAAATGAAGTATAAACAATCTTTAGTTACAATATGCATTTATACATTTTAAGTGTAAAAATTGTGGCTGGAGGTTGTTTTTTTACGCAATTAATTTTAGTACTTAGAAGAGTATTTGCTAGAGTTAAAAATAAGTATTAAAATAAAAAGGTCAATGAAAAGGGGTTCGAATTAACTGCAAGTTATTTATTAAATTATTTTGTACAAAAATTCTGTGTTGTTTAAATAAAGTATGGAATAAGAACCGCTGGAGAGCCTACACTGCTTATTAGCGTTTGCCAGGCTAATAAGCATCTAAGATATGGGAATGAAATAAAACTACCCCCATTAGGATGAAATATTGCCCCTAATGGCATGTTAAAAAAAGAATAGTTTTAATCCATCCTTCTTAGATAATGAAGAAAAATGGATGGAGAAGGGCTATAACAATGATGCTACTTAAATGACAAACAAGCTATTATTATATATACGTTAGCAGAATTGAGGATGAAGGATAAACTGAATACATAAAAAGAGGATGCACAATCGGTTAGTAGTGCATCCTCTTTATTATTAGGGCCCAGAAAGGCACATTATAGATTAGAAAACAATTGAAATAATTACATTGACACCTGGAAGGTAAATAATCCATCTTTCGCCGAGAAACCATAAATGCCCTCATATTTTTCTATCACATGAATCATACTTTTTACACCGATGCCATGACCATCTTTGTGAGAGATAGGTATTCCCAGTTCAAGGGTGGGTTCTATGGCATAGCAGTTGGCAATATGGATACATAACTTATGATTTTTATTATACATACGAAGGTATATATGCCGCTCATCATCTCTTTCAACTTCTGCACAAGACTTAATGGCATTTTCTAAAGCATTGGCAAGCAAGCTACATAGGTCAGTAATATGATATCGCTCGAAATCCATAGCAGTCACACTAATTTCTATGGCAATGCCTTGTTCCCTTGCTTTGCTGACATAGGAGGAGAGAATCAGGTTCATAGGTTCATTGGTAGAATACTGCTCTAGCTTGATATTATCCATAGCATCGAAGGTTTGGCTGATGTAGTCAGTAGCTTCCTTTAATTTGTTTTCCGAGATACAAGCATTGAGATAATTCATATGGTGTCTTAAATCATGGCGATAAATGGCAGATTGTTTTTCCAACATTCGAATCTGTTCAAGCTGCTTTGTTGTGCCATCTAGTTGCGTAAGCATCAAATCCTGTTGGTTTTTTAGTAATTGCTTTTCTTGAACGTTCTTAAAGATATCTATAATCAAAATATATGACACAAATACAACCAAATTTGGAATCATCTGAACAAAGTAATTATCAAAGCTGTTATACTGTACAAAATTATATCCCGAACCTAAATACCCGTAAATATAGTACAGTATCGGTATGATGCTGAACTTCCAAAACATTTTTGTTTCTCCCCATTTTAGCATATAAATATAACTGGTGCGCAAAAGCTTGAATACTAAAAATATCATAATGATAAAAGAAAGTATAAATCCCATCATCATAAATTGCGCGTTGTTATTTGCTAGAATGCGACATATGACCACGAAATTAACAGGAAGTGAGGCTAGGGTAATCGTAGTAAGGAGTGTAAACAATAACTTAATACCACGAAATTCTGAAATAATCCTAAACCCAAAAAACAAAGGTATTTGTATTAAAAAAATATAACATTTTCGGTATACGTCGGTATCAAAGTTTATAAGTACAAAAACATTTACTATGATAGCAATGGTTAGAAAAATTACAAGTTTCAATACATTTTCTTTTTTTAAATTGCTTCTGTTTATATTTAATAGACCAGCCATAGTTGTAATACCATAAATGGGAAGCAATAGAGTTAAAATAGCCGATTGATCCATCTATTCACCCTCCATCTGATACGCTAGGTATCCTTCCTTTATTTCTGATACCCTTCGTTGAGCGATGGGCAGGGAGCCACCGGTTTGTAGAATAATTTCTGTATTTTTAATAGTGTTTATGTAGCTCATATTTACAACATAGGAGCGGTGTGGCTTTATAAACGCACTGTAATTTAATAGTTCCTCACAAACCTCAGTAAATGGGTAGATACTCTCCACTACGTTACCGTTTTTTAGGTGATATATCACTCGTCTATCCAGTGCCTCCGCATAGGTCAGCTGAGAAAGTAATATACGTTGCATACTGTCACTGCTTTTTACAACGATGGTCGCCACGTCTTCCCTATCTACGGTTTCCATAACATCATCTAAGGCGAAGAACAGTTTTTCCTTAGTGACAGGCTTTAGTAAATAGTTACAGGCTTTTACCGAGTAGCTCTCTATGGCAAATTCCGGAGAGGAAGTCAAAAAGGCAATTTTTGCTACTTTGTCAAAGCTACGAATTTCCTTAGCTGCCTCCATGCCGCTTACGGCGGGCATAATCACATTAAGAAGATAAAGGTCGTAGGAGCCGCATTTCAGTGTTGACAAAAGCTCCGTGGTACTATGACAAGAGTAATAAGAGATAGGGGCATTTCGCTCCTTCATATATGTATCCAAAATAGACGCGATGTGAAGCAACTCGTCCCTGTTATCGTCGCAAATTGCAATTTTCACAGCGAAGCACCTCCAGAAATAAATTCAAAAAATTCTATATTATACCAAAACAATACTAGCATAAAATTATGTATAGTTCCATTCTATTTTTTGTGGATATAGAATAACACATGATCTGTACAAGTTATACTACAATTGTATCAATAAATATTGCAGTAAACAGCTACTTTGATTGAAATATTTCAGGGGAAAAGGTGAAGGAGTTGCCTACGGTAAAGGGGAGAAAAAGAAAAAAACTGGTCATCGGCAATCATAATGAAACCAATGACCAGAATCAATCTATTTCAGAAAAGATAAATGAGCAAAAACTCAAAATTTTCATAGCAAGTATAACCACTTTCATTTGCAAATCAGTTTTTAGGCAGCAACTATTTGATTAGTGCTGCTGTTGTAATAAAATATATTAAGCGTACCATGGGAACTGAAAAATGCAAGATTTATTAGCATTCTACGGTTTCCTTTGTTACGATAGGCTCGTTATGGTTGTGCTCACTCTTCGGAGCCTCGGCTTCCTCACTTTTAATTCCCCAATGAATTAAAAATGCTAGAGCGGCACGCAGTAAAATAATGCCACCTACAACTAGAATTTCGGAGAACTCGTGAACAATAACGGTTCGTAGAATCTCGCCCCCCATTTTAAATTCAAGGCCCAATGCCAAACCTTTGGCGAGGTTGAGACGGGTATGTGGGTCATGGCGGATATAATTATAAACCCCCATAATGCCGGCAATGATTAGCACAGCGACCCCAACAAATTCGAACATTAAAATTGCTGCTTCAGTAAGTGTGATTAATTGTTGTCTTAAAAAATACATTTATCGATCTCCTTCCATTAAAATATGATTAATTATATCATGAATTTATTCAGAAATCTACAAATTATTATGGATTTATGCAAGAAAAGTATGGATTTGTGACAATATTACTGTATTATAAAATGCATTATGCATGAATTATTAACAAGATATTGTAAAAAATGAAATTTTTAGAACAATACTTTTTGCAGGTTTTACAGTAAGAAACTTTTGAGATATAAAAATTGTATAAAAATTCAAAATCTGAAAAAACTTAAATAAAATTTTTTGAAAGCGAAACTTGATTAATTTAAGGGAAGATTTAATCAAAGAAATAAAAAAACCTATCCTTTATGAGGATAGGTTTTTTTATGGGAATTACCTTTATTTTGATTGTTACAACAACTCTTGATAGCTTTTTATGTATTTATCCGCCACAGACTGAATGATTTTGCTGTCTGCCTCGGTAACAGGGTCGGCAACGGCATATACAGTAAAGCCACCTTTTTTAGCCCCTTGCACTGCATAGAGTGCATCTTCAAAAACCACAGTATTATCCAAATTTCCACCAAGTTTATTCATGGCAATACGGAAAACCTCGGGCTCACTTTTATAGTGGCCAGTTTCTGTGCAGGTAAGGATAAACTGGAAATATTTTAGAAGGTCCAATCGCTCTAATGCGGGCTGAATATAGCTGGATTCAGAGGCGGTTAACACACACATTTTTGTTCCTTTTTCAAACTCTTTTTCCAAAAATTCTTTGGCAAAAGGCTTTAGAGGAATGGTGTTTCGATAAGCATCCTCAACAAAATTTACAATTTCTTTTATGATGTCTTCTGTGCTGTGGGTTACACCCAAATCAGTACGAAAGTATTCTGCCGTTTGGCCAATGGTTTGTGTTTTAACCACACTATGCAAATTTTTGGGCACAGCGAAACCGTGGTTTTCTAAAAAATTGCGGCCAGTGTTTTTCCAAACAGGCATAGAATCAATTAAAGTACCGTCAAGGTCAAAAATAATACTTTTCATAAGTTCTCCTCTGTTATCTATATTTATCGGTTTTTTCCCCAATGGTTAGGACGCCATGAGGATTATGAAAAATCTTCACATATGCCTTGGTGGATGGGGCTCCCAGCTCAATGGGAATTTCTTGACAACGCTTAATAATGGACATAAGTGTTTCAAAATCTCCCTCAACGGTGGTTTCAAATGGCCCAACCATATAGTGACAACCTGTGGAAGCAATATATTCGATGACACTATCTACAATTGTGCAGATTTTATCTATATCTGTTATGTCAGGCAAAACTTGAATTGCAATACTAGTTGTATACATTCATATCCCTCCTTCTTGAGAAGTGTACCATTTTCTACGAAAAAACACAAGAAACGGGCAATACTTTTTCATATTGGACAATATTAATTTTCATTGGTTTTTGTTATAATCTATTTATAATAATTAATATGTGAATTTTTGAATAGATAAGGAGATTTGCCATGGAATACCGTATCGAAAGAGACTCTATGGGAGAAGTAAAAGTTCCTGTGGGTGTATACTGGGGTGCACAAACCCAAAGAAGCTTCGAAAATTTTAAAATTAGCACCGAGAAAATTCCGTTGGAAGTAATTCATGCTTTCGCCATTTTGAAAAAGGCTGTTGCAAAAGCAAACTTTCGCTTGGGTAAGTTGGATGAAAAGAAATGTGTTTTGATTAGTCTGGTTTGTGATGAAATTTTAGAGGGGAAATTGGATGATCAGTTTCCTTTGGCTGTATGGCAAACAGGCAGTGGCACCCAGTCTAACATGAATGTGAATGAGGTTATTGCTAATCGAGGTAATGAAATTGCGGGGGAAAAGATATTACATCCCAACGACCATGTGAATATGTCTCAGAGTTCAAACGATACATTCCCAACGGCAATGCATATCGCTGCTGCCCTAGAAACAAAAAGACAGCTTCTTCCTGCATTACAGCGCATGATTGAAGAATTGCAACGATTGGAAGATGAAAACGAAGGGATTATTAAAACGGGAAGAACCCACTTGCAGGATGCAACACCCATCACCTTCTCTCAGGAGATAAGCGGATGGCGTAATATGCTGGAAAAAGCAAAGGCGATGATCGAAATGAGTCTGCCGGGTGTGCAAGAATTGGCACTGGGCGGCACTGCCGTTGGTACTGGCTTGAACGCACCCAAGGGCTTTGCAAAGGCTGCGGCAGAAGAAGTTTCCGCTTTGACGGGTGAGCACTTTATTACTGCTGAAAATAAATTCCACGCACTAACAGCAAAGGATGAATTGGTGTTTGCCCATGGTGCACTGAAGGCTTTGGCGGCGAACTTAATGAAAATTGCCAATGATGTTCGTTGGCTTGCCAGTGGGCCAAGATGCGGTTTGGGCGAAATTTTGATTCCAGAAAATGAACCAGGAAGTTCTATTATGCCGGGGAAAGTGAATCCTACACAGTGTGAGGCTGTGACAATGGTGGCTGTGCAGGTCATGGCGAATGATGCCGCTGTTGGAATTTGTGCCTCCCAGGGAAATTTTGAGTTGAATGTTTATATGCCTGTGTGCATTTATAACTTTTTGCAATCGGTACGCCTTTTAGCCGATGGGTTAGACTCTTTCCGTGAGCATTGTGTTTCAGGGATCCAGGCAAATAAAGAAAAAATGGATGAAAATCTTCAGAGATCACTGATGTTGGTTACTTGTTTGAATCCTTATATTGGCTATGAAAATGCTGCTGAGACTGCGAAAAAGGCTTATAAAGAAAATATTTCTCTGAAAGAGGCTTGTGTTTCGTTAGGATTTTTAACTGAAGAAAAATTTGATGAAGTTTTCCGCCCAGAAAAGATGGTTTGATGCTTACGAAAAAGGAACATTGAAGGGTGGACGAGCATCATCCAATGAATTGAAAAAATAGCAAAGGTTCAACATGTATTTCGGCAAAAAGACGTTTTTGTTTATATGAAAATTTATTTAGGAATGATAGAACGATGGTATGCAATACATTTGTAAATAGGAGGCATCATCCATGAGTATTGAAGAAAAGGCATTAAAGCTGCATTATGAAATGCAGGGAAAAATTGAAGTGGTATCCAGAAAGGAAGTAACAACAAGGGAGGATCTTTCCTTGCTCTATACCCCAGGGGTGGCAGAACCCTGTCGTGTGATAGAGAAGAACTATGATGAATCCTTTCGATTGACACGCCGTTCTAATTTGGTAGCTGTTGTGACAGATGGAACTGCGGTTTTGGGTTTAGGGGATATTGGCCCTGCGGCGGGAATGCCCGTTATGGAAGGAAAGTGCGTATTATTTAAAGAGTTTGGTGGGGTGGATGCGTTCCCTTTGTGCATTGATTCTAAGGATGTAGATACCATTGTAAACACGATTTATTTAATTTCCAAGAGCTTTGGTGGCATTAATTTAGAAGATATTTCAGCACCACGTTGCTTTGAAATTGAACGTAAGTTAAAAGAAATTTGCGATATACCTGTTTTTCATGATGATCAGCATGGAACAGCCATTGTGGTTGCCGCTGCTATGATTAATGCAATGAAAGTAGTTGGGAAAAAAATGGGGGAAATGAAAATTGTAATCAATGGCGCAGGTGCGGCAGGCATTGCCATTGGTAAACTTTTGATTTCCATGGGTTTTGGAAATATCGTTATGTGCGACATAAATGGCATTATTTGTGAGGGTGATGCCGATTTAAATGCTGGTCAAGAGGAAATTTCTCTTATTAGCAATTTGAATAAGGAAAAAGGTAAACTGGCCGATGCAATGAGGGGGGCTGATGCTTTTGTGGGGGTTTCTCGTCCTAACATGGTAACAAAGGACATGGTGACCTCTATGAACCAAGGTATTGTTTTTGCCATGGCAAACCCCATCCCTGAAATAATGCCTGATGAAGCGTTGGTAGCGGGAGCGGCAGTGGTTGGCACAGGTCGTTCGGACTTCCCAAATCAAATAAATAATGTTTTGATTTTTCCAGGAATTTTTAAGGGAGCATTGGCGGTACGAGCCAAAGAGATTACTGAGGGAATGAAGCAAAGGGCTGCTTATGCAATTGCGGCCATGATACCTGAAGGTGAATTGAATCATGAAAATATTATACCATCTGCTTTGGATAAGTCGGTAGCGGATGCGGTGGCGAAAGCTGTTGCCGATGTGGCAGTGGAAGAAGGAATTGCACGGGTAAAACCACAATAATATAGATTGGGGTAATGCAAAATGATTCGTTTTGGAGAATGGAAGCGGGAATGGTTAAAACTACCCGTTGTGTTGACCATTGCTGGTGTATTGCTATTTATTATTAATTTTATAGTACCCTATGTGATGATGGCTTCAGGCACAAATGAATGGACCGTAGAAATGGGAAACACTGTATTTTATATTGACATGGTAATTAGCTTAATTTTGTTTTTGACAATTGGTTTTGTGTTTTGTAGAAATATTTCAAGAAAGGTGCTCTTAAAGTCGGCGCATTTCTTATTGATTTATTATGTAGCTATTATTATTCTTGAGCAGGGTGCGCAGAAACTAGGTGTGTATACAATTGGGATGGTTTTACTTTTTCTCCCCTTTGAAATTTTTGCTTTTCTTGTGCGCCTTATGTCAATCATATTTGGTAGTGTTGGCTCAATTATGTTTTATATTATACCTATTTCTTTTGCAGCTTACTTGTTCGTTCCTTTTGGCATAAAGGATAAAATTGAAAGTGAATAGACTTTATAATAAAAAAGTTCCAGGTTTCACTTGTTGAAACCGGAACCTTTTTATTTTTCATCGTTAGATATATTTTGTTTAATCGTCTTTTCAAAAACAACTAAAAAAGAAGCATCGTCTTCTTTTGTGCGTTTACGGATATGGCCACTGCGTCCCTTTTTTTGTCGTCTCATTTCCCGGGAAAGATGACGCTCAAAAAGCATACGATCGATGTTTTCTGGGGTATAGAAAAAGCCATTTGGATGCAGTACAATTGCCTTTTTTGCCAAAATTAAGGTTGCTAAGCCATAATCCGCAGTGATACAGATATCACCTGGTAGTGTACGGTTGGCAATTGCTAGATCGGCACTGTCAGCCCCTTGATCAACTGTTATTACATGAACATTTTCTTCTGAGTAGAACAAAATATGGGAGGCATCTGTAATCATATAAACTTCAACGTGATATTTTGTAGCTGTTTCTACGATGATATCTTTAACAGGGCAAGCGTCTGCGTCAACTAGGATTTTCATTTTTTTCTCCTTTCGGTATTTTCATTGCATTATCTTCTTCAATTATTTTTCTTGCGAAGGCTAGAACTTTATTTTGCTGAACGGTTGAAAGGCTATCAATAACGCTATGGATTTCAAGCTGCTGGGAATGAGCCTTTTGCGCAAAGTAGTTGGTGAGTGTACTGGTAAGGGTACTGATAAAGCCAATGCCAAAGACCATCAGTAGGATGGCAATTATTCTACCACCTGAAGTCACTGGGGATATATCTCCATAACCTACGGTTGTTATGGTTACGATGGTCCACCATAAGGCATCAAAAAGATTTTTTTGCTCTGTGATTGCAATACCAAGGGTGCCGATGATAACAAAGCCAAATGACCAATAAATTAAGTAGATAAATCCGTTTGTTTTAAAAAAAGGTCTAAGCACTCGACCAACTTTGGTTAACATGGCAGCAATCCTTGCCACCTCCATCAAACGGATGACCCGTAGCAAGCGTACGCCTTTGAATAAAACATGAAAGGGTAGGGCTGCAATTAAATCAATAATATGGCTGCGAATAAAGGCACCTTTATTATCGGCAGCATAGAGGCGAGCTAGATAGTCGATGATAAAAAAAACAATGATAATGTAGTCTATGATGATAATGGCTTTTGAATCAATGGGTACAAATAAAGCTGCAATTGCTAAGAATGCCAGCAATATCATGAATAGTTCATACTTTACTGAAGAAGTATATTTTTTGATGAACGTTTTCATTTTACCTCCTCCTTTAAACAGAAAATACCTAGTGCATAGTATTCCATAAAAAAGGAAAGGCAGACATAAAATGAATGATTGGAAAGAGTTTCTTGAGTCATCCATAGGGTGGCAAAGTTGGTGAACCACCTGAAATATATTTTGCAGAGCCAATGAAGAAAAAGCTCTGCTTTCTTTTTCGGGAGCAGAGCATAGTTTTCTTCATTTAATTACAAGTATAAGGTCAAGGGCAGTAAATTACCATTGCACAGTTTTAGGTTCTTTTAAATAAACGAGTTAAAATGTTTTTTTGAAAGCACAGCTTGGCATCTATGTAGATAGACTTAGAAGCCGAACTCTTCCCCAACCAAAATCACTTTGATTCTCTTTGCGGGTTTGCTCAGCCTTGTGATAACAACCTGGCTACAAATACAATCGGGTGAAGTGCAATTTTTGCAAGAACCAGTAACAACGCAAGGTGTTTTTCCCATGAAACGGAACGCATTAATGGGTGCTGCTACATTTCTGGCACGAGAAACAGCAGCATCAAGGTTGGGTGCAATTTTGTTTACACTACAAAGAACGATTACATTTTTGGGTCCAAAGCACAACGCAGCAACACGGTTGCCTGTACCATCGATATTAACCAAAATACCTTCTTCGGAGATTGCATTGGTGCTGGTGATGAAGTAATCGCTTAAAAGTGCTTTGCGATGCAGTTCTCCAATTTCTTCGGGAGATTTGCCCAGGTCTCTGTCAATTACTTCATAGTCGCCATCGTGGAATGCCTTGGTTAGACCCATGTCACGAATGGTCATTGAGCCGCCCCAAGAAACAGAGCTTTTTTCTGGAACTAAGGAAACAGCTTTTTCCATAGCCTCTTTGGCGGTTGGACAGTAATATGCTTCAAAATATCTGGATTCTAATTTTGCTACTAAGGCTTTACACAAAGCTTCGTTTCTTTTTTCAGTCGGTGTACTCATTTTGTCTATCTCCCTTCATATTTAGGTTAGGTACTTGTATTTTATCACAGATTTGAAAAAAACAAATACAAGATTGAAAAGTTCTTGCATTTTTGTATACTAGCATAAAAAGTACATATTAAAAGGCACCTTCAAAATGTTTTTTTACTGAATCGGGCATCATTAAAATGGGGGAGATGGACTTTTTGCAGTAAAGCTTTTTGTGGACGAGGTCCTCTTTTTGTTGCAATGGAAATGTGTTTTGTATTATGATAGGGATAAGAATTAAGAAATGAGGGATACCATTGGCAAAAAGAATTGAAAGCCATCAAAATAGAATATTTAAGTGGGTAAAAAGCTTAAGTTTAAAAAAGAACAGAGATAAGGAAGGGGTTTTTGTTGCCGAGGGGCTTCGCTTTATTTCTGAAATTCCTAATGAATGGTGCGTTAAATTATTTATAGTTTCAGAGGATTTTGCAAAAGGGCAGGATATTAGCACCTATGAGAAAAAGGCAGAGACTTATATAGTAAGTGATGAACTGTTTACCTTGGTTTCTGATACAGAAAGCCCTCAGGGGATTTTGGCGGTTTGCAAGAAGCAGGAGCAGCCTGATGAAACTATCTGGAAAAAAGAAGCTCCATTTTTCATACTAGCTGAGGAGTTGAATGATCCGGGAAACCTCGGCACAGTGATTCGTACAGCGGATGCAGCTGGAGTTGATGGCATTTTTCTTTCTAAGGGTAGTGTGGACGTGTATAATGCAAAAGTCTTGCGAGCAACAATGGGTTCGATTTTTCATGTACCTATTGTTCAAAACGTACTGTTGGAAGATGTTGCATCTAAAATGAAGGAAAATCATATTTCTTTATATGCAGCTCATTTAAGAGGGGAAAATTTTCCCTACGAATTGCCTTTGGACAAGGCGTGCAGTTTTTTGATTGGAAATGAAGCAAGAGGCTTATCGGATAAAGGGGCGTCTCTTTGTGATTGTTGGGTCAAAATCCCTATGCCGGGGCAGGCGGAGTCTTTAAATGCCTCAATGGCAGCGGGACTTTTGATGTATGAAGTTGTTCGCCAAAGGTTAAAGTAAGGTGATATTGAATGAAAGGGTTTCTACCCTAATATATTTTGATTAGAAGTTTTTGAAACTGGTTGGTTTGCCTTGCTTTTGCAAGGCTATCTTTTTCTACCTTGGGTTTAATGGGGTGTTAATGAGAAAGTAGGAGGGGTTTTGATGAATAAGCAAATGAAAAAATATATGACCTTAAGTATGGGTGCCTTGTTTTTGTTGTTGGTAGTTTCATGTAAAAGAAAATTTCCTAGGTTGCCTATAAAGGAGTATACAAAAGCCTGTCTCTATATGGCCGTTTTAGATGATGAGATTTGCAGAAATGAATTAGAGGGAAATTTTATTGGGGAGGATAAGATTGTATTTCCTCCCAAGCCTGACTCCTTGCAGTATCGATATCATTTGTTTTTGGAAAGTTATAGAGGTTATTCTAAAAAACAGATTGACCGGGAGATACAACGACTTGAAAAAAGATTAAATGTTTCAAAAAAGTTTTGTAACCATCAAAAAGAAAACTTATCTGTGGTTTTGAGAAAATAATTCTGTAAAACAGGCATATATTTGTAGGAATAAGAATTGGGTAAGGGTAGAGAGTAAATGAGGGTAAGGAATTTTGTCCAAAAGTGGAAAAAAATAGAAAAAATTAGCAACATTTTTATAAAGGACTTGAATTTTCTATTTTTTACCTATTATAATAGAAGTATAATCATTATGTAAAATAGATTTATTTATAGAAAATGAGATATCTTGTTTTATTTCAATATACTTTTGCTACGAAAAGAGGGAAGTGCAAGATGCAGTCAGGTATATTGCTTGGCATTCTTAAATTTAAATGGTTATATTATGTAAGGTGAAAAAATAATTACTTGCGCACTCTAAATGATGAAATCTCCTGGAAAAAGGAAAAGGAATCGGGATTGGAGGTTTATATGAAACTATATATTGCCAGACAGCCTATTTTTAATAAGGACAAAACCTTATTCGGATACGAGTTATTATATAGAAATAGCGAAAAAAACTATTTCCCTGGGATAGATGATGAGCTTGCCACCAAAGAGTTGGCATCAAACATATTAACAGAATTTGATTTTTCTTTATTAACCAATGGTAAATATGGGTTTATTAATTTTACAAAAGATGTTTTGATGTCAGAAATTCCTTTGTTGTTTCACCCGCAGAATATCGTAATAGAAATTTTGGAGGATGTTGTTGTTGACGAAGCTCTGATTGAACGAATAAAGTTTCTGAAAAAGAAACAATACATCCTTGCCTTGGATGATTTTGTAAATGATGGACGTTTTGAACGCATTATGTCATTTATTGATATTATTAAGGTGGAATATACGCTCCTTTCTCCCGAGGAAAGAAAAAAAGTTGCACGCAGGTTTAAGGGAGTAAAAAGGCTGGTGGCGGAGCGGATAGAAACCCAAGAGGATTTATCCATGGCAATGGCAGATGGGTATGACTTGTTCCAGGGGTACTTTTTCAGCAAGCCGATCATTGTGTCTAAAAACAGTATTACTATCACCCAATCTTCCTATTTTCGCTTATGGAGAGAGGCATCAAAGGAAGCCCCCGATTTTAATTCATTAGAAGAAATTATAAAAGTAGATGTGGGATTAATGCATAAACTGCTGGCACATCTGAACACCATTATGTTTTATAGGGGAAATCGAATTACTTCCATAAAAAGTGCTTTGGTCTATCTGGGAATAAAAAATACAAAGCGTTGGATTATGTTGCTTTTGCTTCGGGAAATCACCAGCAACGAAAACGATGAGTTGGCAAAGCAGTCGTTAATTCGTGCTGTGTTTATGGAAAAACTGATGGAAGAAATGGGCAGAGAGAATGATATGCAGGATGCATATTTAGTTGGATTATTATCTAAAATTGATAATGTATTAGAGGATAATCTTAATGTTATTTTGAATGAACTTGAACTTCCGAACAAAATCAGAAGTGCATTGATTAAAGGAGATGGGGTTCTAGGCAAGAGCTTGGAATGCATACGAAATTATGAGCAAAGCAATTGGGGGAAAGTGGCGGAGTTCGCGCAGAAGTATGGTTTGAATCCGGAATACATACCTTCGCTATATTTGTTTTCCTTAGAATATGCAGATAAAGTGTTTGGCTGTGAAGCATTAGCCAAATTATAGGCAATGGCGTTTCATAGAACTTAAATCTACAAAAGGCTTTTTATCATGGATAGAAAGCCTTTTATATTTGGCTGCATTGAAAGAAATGAAGGCTTTTGATCATGCAAGAGGGCGTGAGGGTAAAATAAATAAATTTTAGGGTCTATTGCGATTCATTTGAATCAGAATAGGCCCTTTTTTTGATCTTGGGTTTTAAAAGATATTATAGCCCAAGTAGCTGGAAATTTGATTGCATCCTTTTTTGAGATGGATTTTTATATCTTCAATAATAGCATCACTTACTTCATCGGTGGAGTAATTTACACTGATGGCAGCCACAATTTTGTTTGTATAATCACGTATTGGCATTGCAATACAAGACGAGTTTTCTTCATACTCATTGTTATCCATAGCATAATTATTTGTTTTTATTTTACTCAGCTCATCCAGAAAGTCGATGTAATTCAGGATTGTATTAGAGGTGAACTTCTTGATATCTGTATGCTGGAAGTAGTTTTTAATTTCCTCATTTGTAAAGTTAAGCATAAAAAGCTTTCCGCTGGCTGTGGCGTATAAGGGATTCCTGGCTCCAATCAAGGCTTGGGCAGGCAGCTGACTTAAGGGATCAACCTTATAAATTGTTACCGATGCATATTCATTATTTATGCTAAGAATGCAAGAACGATTTAGTTTATTGGAAAGCTCTTCGATAATAGTGGCATAACTTGAAGAGTTTAGAGTGTGATATTTGGGAACAGAATTACCAATTTTATATGCACCCCAACTGAGACGGTAGGTTTTAATGACACCAGGGGTTTTTTCTACGAAATTATAGGCCAATAGGGTATCTAATATACGGTGGATGGTGCTTTTGTTTAGGTTTAATTTTTCGCTAATGGCGCTTAGGGTCATTCCATCACTAGAGGTGGATTGTGAGATGACATTTAAAACTTCTAGGGCATTGCTTAGTGTGTGTAAAGGGTATTTTGGTACATATGGTTCCATAATTTTCTCCTTTGTATTTTATTATGCGATATATATTTCTTCTATGCAGAACAAGATAGCTATATTATAGCAAATTAATTGTATGTTGGAAAGCACAAAAACTAGAAAAAATAGTTTCGCAAGAAATGTGATTGAGAATATAAAAAATACATTTTAACACATAAAATATATTCTGAAGAACAGAATTACAAATTAGTTATTTATATTATTTATAATATTATTCTGATATATAAAATTGACTTTGAAATTTATGGAAGTAATTTCAAATATTTATCAAAAATTGCTATTTTTTGCTGAATAGAATTAAATTGTTTTATTTATCTATTTATTCGATTCTTTCCAAATACTGATTTTTTGGGAATATTGACCATAAGCGCTTTATGAAAAATAAATAATTATATCCATAAAAATGTTAGTTGATTGTAGCAATTTTAGAAGTATATGTAGGTTACGTTGTAAGTTTATTGAAGTATTGATGGATTTGCAATTCAAAATAAGGTTAATACTTATAAATTTACAGTTTAGGCACAATTGTTCTATATAGAGAAACTGCATTTCTGATAAATTCTAAAAAAGTTGTTTTTTCTGCAAGATAGGCTATTAATTTTACTGTGCTTTAATTGAATTGTAAAAAAAATTCACTTATGATTGATTCATGAATTTGAGGACAAGAAGATGCAGAGGTTAAAACCAGCCATTTTACGAGTGTATTTTTTGTCTGGCCTCCAAGCAAAGCTTAGTTACAGAGGCATGAAGAATTTTAGATTTATTTATAAAAGGAGAGATAAGATTGAAAACATTGAATTTTTCTATTGAAGAGTACATGCAGAGAGTTTCGAATACGAAAAAGAGCATGGAAGAAAAAGGGATTGAGGTTTTAATCGTTACTGATCCCGGTAACATGAACTACCTTACGGGGTTTGACGGCTGGTCATTCTATGTTCATCAGGGTGTAATTGTAGTTTTGGACGAGGAATTCCCTATTTGGTTTGGCCGTGGTCAGGATGGCAATGCAGCTAGATTGACTACATACCTTCCAGAAGAAAATATTTATGCTTACACAGATGACTATGTACAGTCAACAACCAAACACCCTTATGAATATGTGGCAGACATTTTAAAAGAAAGAGGTCATGACAAAAAAGTTGTGGCAACAGAAATGGATGCATACTACTACTCTGCAAAGTGCCAGTTTGCTTTGGAAGCAAGCTTGCCCAATGCTAAGTTTAAAGATGGTAACAACATCGTAAACTGGGTAAAAATTATCAAGAGTGAGAACGAAATTGCTTTCATGAAAAAAGCAGCCGTAATTGCTGAAAAAGTAATGCAGGTTGCCTATGACAGCGTAGAAATTGGCGTTCGTCAGTGTGATGCGGCTGCGGCTGTGTATCATGCACAGATTACGGGAACAAAAGAATACGGTGGTGAATACTCTTCCATCGTGCCTCTGATGCCTGCTGGCGTAAGAACATCCACCCCTCACCTGAGCTGGACAGATGAACTTTACAAAGATGGCGATACTGTAATTTTGGAGTTGAGCGGTAACTACCGTCACTATCACTGTCCACTAGCTAGAACTATGGTATTGGGCAATGCACCCCAGAAAGTTATCGATTTGGGTGCAACCGTTTCCGAAGGTCTTACAGCAGCGTTGGAAGGTATCAAGCCTGGTATGTATGCTGAAGATGTTGAAAGAATCTGGGCAAAAACCATTGCAAAAAGCGGCTTCGTAAAGGACTCTCGTATCGGTTATTCTATGGGCTTGAACTTCCCTCCTGACTGGGGCGAACACACAGCATCCCTTCGTCCTGGCGACAAAACAGTTTTGCAGCCTGGTATGACTTTCCATATGATTCCTGGCATTTGGTTAGATGATTGTGGTGTAGACACAAGTGAACCTTTCTATATCACTGAAACAGGCGCTGTACCATTCTGCAACTTTAGAAGAGAACTTTTGGTAAAGAAATAATCAATTCTGGTTTCGGATGCACAGGGTAAAATCCTTGTGTATCCGAAAAACAAGAGGGGAGTATTAAAGTGAAAAAAGTCGATGAGATGATTTCAAAAATTGAAGAATTATTTCTCAGTTATTCTATTATTTTAATGGCAGCTATTTTGATTTGTGGCGTATTCGCAAGAGCTGTATTAAATTCAAGCTTGACCTTTACAGAAGAAGTTGGCCAGATGCTAAATATTATCGTAACATTTTTTGGTATTGGTTACTGTGCAAGACAGGCAAGACACATCAGTATGTCTGTTGTTTACGACCTCGTAAATAAAAAAGGAAAAAAAGTGATGATGTGTATCATTTCCTTAGTAACTTCTTTAATTATGTTTTACTTGACTTATCTTAGTGTTCATTATGTAGCAAGTGTTTTGGAATTGGGTAGAGTTACAGCGGCCCTTAGAATCCCCATGTGGATTACTTATATTCCTATTCCCTTAGGCTTTTTGCTTGGCGGTATCGAATATTTAAGAACATTCGTAGCAAATATTAAAAACAAAGATGAGATTTTTATTTCCAGTATTTACAGACATGGTGAAAACATGGAGGAAGTGGAAGTATCTGAGAAAGGAGATGTGAACTAAATAATGGTAGGTTTATTATTAGGTTTAATGGTTTTTTTCTTGATTTTCAATTTTCCTATGGTTGTTCCTATGGTTGCAGCACCTTTGGCTGTAATGATCGGGTTTATGCCTAACATGGATTTAGCTATGTCTATTCAGCAGCTGATTGCTGGTGTATCCGCACAGGTTCTCCTTTCGGTGCCCATGTTTATCTTCGCGGCTGACATTATGTGTGCAGGTTCAACTACTCAGAGATTATTGGATTTGGTTGAAACCTTTGTTGGACATATTCATGGTGGTATGGCAATTACAACAGCGGCAACTTGTACCATGTTTGGTGCTATTTCCGGCTCTACTCAGGCAACAGTAGTTGCAATTGGTAGACCTATGCGTCAAAGACTTTTGAAGTTGGGTTATAGAGACAGCGATAGTTCCGGTTTGATTATTTGTTCCGCTATCATCGCATTGTTGATTCCACCAAGTATTTCAATGATTATGTACGCCGTTGTTACAGGTTCTTCTGTGGGTGATCTTTTCATTGCTGGCGTTGGCCCTGGTGTATTGATGCTTGCTTTCTTTGCTGTTTATAGCTATCTTTTTGCAAGATTTAAAAAGATGCCTCGTCAGGAAAAAGCAACATGGCCTCAGAGAATGGCAGCTTTCAAAAGAGCAATCCTCCCCTTGGGCTTCCCAATCATCATTTTTGTTGGTATTTACGGTGGTTATTTTAGCCCCACAGAAGCTTCTGCAATCGCAGTTTTGTATGCTTTGATCCTTGAAATGTTGGTATTTAGAAATGTAAAGATGAAGGATCTTCAGAAAATTGCATTGAGTACAGCGGTTGTTACTTGTGCCGTATTTATCCTAGTTGCAGGTGGTCAGTTGTTCTCTTGGGTTATTTCCTATGCAAAGATTCCTCAGATGTTAACATCAACAATTCTGGGTGTAGATCCTTCCGCATTGAAAATCTTACTTACAGTTACAGTATTCTTCTTCATTGGCTGTATGTTCGTAGATTCTTTGGTTGTAATTATTATTCTTTCTCCGATTTTCTTCCCTCTGGCTATGCAGGCGGGTATCGATCCTATTCACTTAGGCATCATTATTACATTGCAGGCAGCAATTGGCTCTGTTTCTCCTCCTTTTGGATGTAACATCTTTACAGGCTGCGCAATATTTAACCGGCCCTATGGCGATATTGTTAAAGGCTTACCGCCTTACTTAATTATGTTGCTGTTGGTAACTTTAATTGTTATCTTCTGCCCTCAGCTTTCCTTATTCTTATTGAATTAACCTTACATCTCTTAAGGGAAGCGGTACAAAAGATTATGCAGTGGGAGTGCAAGCTCCTACTGCGTATAATTCCAGGTACACCAAAAATTTAGGTGGGTTTGCAGCCTGACTTTATTTGAGCAGGCACGGCAGATTAGGAGGAAAAATGATGTTTGACATTAAAAAAGAAGTTGCAGAACTTGAAAATGAGTTAATTGCCCTTAGAAGAGATATTCATGAGAATCCAGAATTAGGCTATCAGGAATTTCGTACATCTAAGTTGGTATGTGACTACTTAACAAACTTGGGTATGGAACCCGAAATCATGACTGAAACAGGTGTTGTAGCTGTGCTTAGGGGTGGCGCAGGCGAGGGAAAAACCCTTATGCTTCGTGCTGATATGGATGCACTGCCCGTTGAGGAGGACACAGGTCTGCCATATGCTAGTAAAACCAAGGGTGTTATGCATGCCTGTGGACACGATGGACACACAGCGATTCAGTTAATTGTGGCTAAGATTTTGGCTGCTCATAAAGATGAGCTAAACGGAAATGTGAAGTTTGTTTTTCAGCCAAATGAGGAGGAAGCTGGCGCTTTGAATATGATTGAAGCTGGTGTGCTTGAAAATCCTCATGTGGACGCAGCCCTTGCCCTTCACCTTTGGAGCCCAATTAAAACAGGCCATATTGGTCTTTCTGAAGGACCTATTTTAGGGACAACAGAAGAATTCGAATTGGAAATTATCGGTAAAGCGGGCCATACATCTACGCCACATACCGCGAAAGATGCTTTATTAGGTGCTTGTAATGTGGTACAGGCTATGCAACAATTGGGAACCAGAGAGTTTAACCCATTATTACCCATTGCCGTGATGTTTGGTTATATTAGCGGCGGCACTGCAAGAAACATTATTACTGGAAATGTGAAGCTTGGCGGAACCATCAGATTCCTTTTCCCTGATGAAGAAATAAATAAGCCAAAAGTTTTAGAGGCATTTGAACGAGTGATAAAGGGTACTTGTATGGCAAACGACTTGGATTATAAGCTTAAATATATTCCAAGCAATCCCTCTCTTTTTAATAGCAGTGATATGGTAGCTCTGGTAAAAGATGCAGCTGCTGAGGTGTTTGAAACAAGAGGGAATGTGGAGGAATTTAAGAGCCTTGCTGGCGAAGACTTTGCAGAGTTTAGTCAAAGAGTACCATCAGTGATGACTTGGGTTGGTATTGCAAATGCCCAAAAGAAAAGTGATTTCCCCCATCATCATGCAAAGTTTGATATAGATGAAAGCATGATGAAATATGGTGTTGAGCTTCAGGTAAGAAGCGTATTGGCTTACCTAAATAAATAAACCAATAAAACGTAAAATTTAAGGAGGAAAAAGTTCATGAAAAAAAGATTGTTTGCAATTGCAATGGTTAGCGTTATGTCCATTGGTGCATTAAGTGGTTGTGCAGGTGGCGGTAGCAGTGCATCTTCAGCAGGTGGCGAAAGCGATGGCACAGAAACTTACACATGGAGACTTGCCCATGAAGAATACGAGGGTGATATGCAGGATGTTTATGCAAAAGAGTTTGCACAGAAACTGAATGAAAACTCCGACGGCAGAATTAACCTTGAAATCTATCCAGTAGGTCAGATTGGTGATGCTTTACAGCAGTGTGAATTATTGCAAAATGGTGGTTTGGAATTTGCAATTATTAGCCCTGGTAACACAGGAACAGTAGTTCCTGAAAACCAGTTATTCTCCCTGCATTTTTTATTCCCTCAGGATTGGGATAAAACACAGGAAGTTTTGCAGACAAGTGAGGCGTTGAATGGTATGCTTCATGACAAATATGTTGAAAAGAAAATCAAACCTTTGAGCTTCTGGACAGAAGGAGCAATGGCTTGGACATCCAACAAATCTTTGAAGGATATCAATAACTTCAAGGGCATGAAGTTCAGAACAATGCAGTCTCCTATGATTATTGCTGCTTATGAAGCATATGGTGCAAACCCTACACCTATGAGCTACACAGAAGTTTACTCTGGTTTGCAGTTAAACATGATTGAAGGTCAGGAAAACCCTACAAGTGCTATTCATACATCTAAGTTCCATGAAGTTCAGAAGTACTTAACGGAAGCAAATTCCAACTTGTTTATTACAGCAACTTGTGTTAACCCTACATTCTTTGATGGTCTGCCCGCTGATATTCAGCAGATTGTTTTGGATACAGTAGAAGAAATGATTCCCCGTTCTTTTGAAATTCAGGAGGAATTAAACGGTGGTGCATTGGATAAGATTACATCCGAATCTGACATCGTTGTTGAAACACTTACAGAAGAAGAAAGAGCAGCTTACGAAGAAGCAGCACAGAAAGCTTACGGCGTATACAAGAAAATTGTTGGTGAAGATGGTGCAGCTATCTTAGATAAGCTGATTGAAGAAGTTAATGCAGTTGAAGCACAGTAATTTACAAAATAAAGTTTGAAATATATTTTATTTCCAAGGTTTGTTTTAGAAATACAATGTGATATTTCGTTATCCGCCTAAAGAGTCCTTTCTTTGGGCGGATAACAAAAGCACATTTTAAGGATTTGGAGGAAGTTATGCAGGTAAAAGATATTACTTCAAGAGATATCTGGAGGGCGAAGAAAAGAATTGCTCCATATATTACAAGAACGCCCCTAGTATATTCTCCTGAATTGAGTGAAAAAACAGGCGCAAACATCTACCTTAAGTTTGAAAACCTTCAGGCAATTGGTGCATTTAAGGTTAGAGGTGCCGCAAACAAAATTTTAAGC
Source organism: Clostridiales bacterium UBA4139 (assembly GCA_002380805.1). Taxonomy (GTDB): domain Bacteria; phylum Bacillota; class Clostridia; order Lachnospirales; family Anaerotignaceae; genus Chakrabartyella. The sequence continues at coordinate 172,846 of DFWH01000013.1, forward strand.
TTGACAAAAGAGCAAAGAGCGAAAGGTGTATCCACATTTTCTACTGGTAACCATGGTATGGCAGTTGCTCACATCGCAAGTCGTTTAGGAATTAAGGCCATTGTTTGTATGTCAAAGAATGTACCTGCGGTGAAAGTAAAAGCCATTGGCAGATGGAATCCTACCATCTTACAAAATTGGGATTCTCAGGATGCAGCAGGCGTTTATTGCTATGAGTTGCAGGAAAAAGAAGGAACTGTTGTAATCCCTCCTTTTGATGATAAAGAGATCATCTGCGGGCAGGGTACAATGAGCCTTGAAATTCTTGAGGATTGCCCGGAGATTGATACAGCCATTGTTCCCCTTTCTGGTGGCGGGTTGATGTCAGGGGTAACACTTGGGTTTAAGCTTACGGTTCCCGATGTAAAGCTGATTGGTGTTTCTCATGAAAGAGCGGCAGTTATGATTGAAAGCCTTAAAGTAGGCCACCCAATTGAAATGCCTGAGGAAGAGACCCTTGCAGACAGCCTCCTTGGTGGTATTGGCTTAGACAATAAATATACATTTGATATTACTCGTGACTATGTGGATGAAACAGTGCAGGTTAGTGAGGAAGAAATTGCAAAAGGTGTTGCTTATATTATGGAAAACCATCATTTGATTGCAGAGGGAGCCAGCGCCACTGGCGTTGCTTTGGCAATGAGAGATGGTTACATAAAACCGGGCAGCAACGTAGCAATTATCATCACTGGCTGTGGGATTCCTATGTCTCAGGTAAAACAGATTGTTAATGCTCACTTCTAAATATATTGCTGAAAAACCCTCGAAAGGAAAATCCTGCGTGGGTTTTTCGGCAATTCTAAATTTTTTTGATGTTCAAACCTTGGACTAAGTTAGAAATAAATAATTGGGTGTTATTTCAAAGATTAGTGGAGCAATGATTTGAAATGGGCATCTAGGTTTTTTTAAATTTTTTCACTCATTATTTTTACTTTTGCCGTTTTAATTGAAATAGAATTATTTCTTAATGCGGCCTTGGAAATTCTTAAGGTGGGGGAGTATGAAGAATAGTAAGGTTTACCCATTATTTATAGTAATTGCAGCATTTTGCTGGGGGATAAGCGGCATTTTTACAAAGGTAATTACCCATTATGGGTTTACACCCTTTGAGATGGGGTTTATAAAGACATTTATTGCCATGCTAATTCTAATGGTTTATTTTAGTAGGAAGGGAAAGAACATATATAATCTACAAAAAAGGAGCGACCTGAAAGATTTAATCGTAATTAGTATCTTAGGATATTCTTTATATTCGGTGGCATATATTTTTACGGTGAATGAAATGGGAGTTGGCTTGGCAGGGGCAATGCTTTACACGAAGACTGCATTTGTGCTAGTATTTTCCGCAGTTGTTTTTCGAAAGAAGATCACCGTTAAAAGCCTATTAATCATTGCACTAACCATTTCCGCTTGTTTATGTATATCAGGTGTTTTTTCATCTCAGCAAATACCGATTACATTCAAGGGGCTGGCTTGGGGCGTGGCGTCAGGGATAGGCTTTGCTATTTATGATGTAATTGGAAAGCGTTCTTTAGATAAGTATTCATCAGAAACGGTTACGTTATATACGTTTATGATTGCTTCTGTTTTTATGGGAATTTTGGCTAACCCAGTTACAACAATTACAAAAATTTTTCAGACGAATACATTGCCCTTTATGATTTTGTATGCTATGGTTGTTTCAGTTGTGCCGTACATGTTATATGTAAAGGGGCTTTCCAAAGTTGATGTAAGTGTAGCGGCAGTTATTTCTACGTTTGAACTGATGGTTTCATCGGTTGCAGGTATCGTTTTGTATGACGAACCAATCACTTTTTTTAAAATTTTAGGCATATTACTTATGATAAGTGCAGTATGCGTTTTAAGCATATCATCATCTAAAAAAGCTGCAAAACTAACAAATGTTGGGGAGATTGAGTATGATTGACGTAAAAAAGGAAATAAGTGGTTTTGAAAGTGAGCTTATTGCGCTAAGAAGGGATTTTCACGAAAACCCAGAGCTTGGCTTTAAAGAATTTAGAACTTCAAAAATAATTTATGATTATTTGAAAAAATTAAATATGGAAGTAAAAAATATTTCTAGAACAGGCGTTGTTGGCATTTTGAATGGGGAAAAAGGATGGGGTAAAACCATCTTAATTCGTGCCAGCATGGATGCTTTACCTATGCAGGAAAAGACAGGACTCCCTTTTTCTTCTATATCTGATGGTGTGATGCACGCATCGGGCCATGATGGAGATATGGCGGTACTGTTGGTTGTGGCGAAGGTTCTTTCAAGACACCGTGATGTATTTAAGGGCAACATAAAATTTGTTTTTCAGCCAAATGAAGAGGAGGCTGGGATGTTATCAATGATTGATGATGGGATATTGGAAAATCCAACTGTTGATGCTGCATTTGCATTAAGGCATTGGAGTGCTATTGAGTCGGGTAGATTGGGGCTAACAGCGGGGGCAGTGTTGGGAACAACGGAGGAGTTTGAAATAACGATTTATGGTAAATCGGGAAACACTTCTGCACCGAATACAGGCAAAGATGCCATTATGTGTGCTGCAAAAATCATTGAGGCACTGCAATTTTTAGAAACCAGAGAATACAATCCGATGCACCCCATGGTTATTATGATTGGGCAAATTTCCGGGGGAACTGCCAGAACCATTATCTCTGATGAGGTGAAAATGGGTGGCACAATCAGATTTCTTTTTCCCGATGAAAAAGAAAACAAAGAGCGTGTGGTGGCAGCTTTTAAGAGGGTAGTTAGAGGTGTTTGCGAAACTTATTCCATGGAATATAAAGTTCAGCTTATTCCCAGTAACCCTTCTTTAATCAATGATAAAAAGCTAGTATATCTTATGAAAAGTGTAGCAGCAAATACTTTTGGAACAGAGTTTAATATTGATAGTTTTACAGGGCTAATGGGAGAAGATTTTGCAGAGGTTAGCCATAGGGTTCCTTCAGTTATGACTTTTTTAGGGGTATATAATGAGGAAAAGGGCAATGTGTATCCACAAAATCACCCCCAGTTCAGCATTGATGAGGATGTTATGAAATATGGAGCAGAATTGCAAATTAGAGCGGCACTGAAATATTTGAACGACTGAAAATTAAAGTTTGTGTGAGGCAAGGTGGTTTTACCTCAAGTTTGGAATTTTAAATATTTCTTTGCTCGTAGCAACTTTTAAAAAGGATTAGGAATTCTATAAAAGCTTTATATTGCATTGGATTTAAAGTCCCTCCTTTTGACCAAAGAGGGGGCTTTTTTTTATCAATAGGCTAGAGGGAGTGAATTTGGATTAGTGTTTATAAAATAGTGGGAGAATTACAAAAAATTTCTTGCTTTTTTCTTGAATTAATAAGAAAATATCAAGACAGGTAAATTTAAAATTTACTTTTATGAAGTATTTGAATATGGGAGGCATTATTTTGAAAAGCCGTCAACTTGAAATTTTAGTATACCTATTAAAGAATAAAAAAACCACATACGGACAATTGGCAAAAAAATTTGAAGTCAGCACCAAAACCATAGAACGGGATATTGATTGTCTTTCTTCAATGGGAATTCCGGTTTACTGCACCCAAGGCATTGGGGGTGGTGTTCATATTGATGGTAGCTATAAATTCACATCATCTTTTTTTACACCGGAAGATATTCACCATATTGTGTTGGCATTAAAAGTGATGGATAGCTTTTCAAAGATACATAGAAAGGATGCGATCATCCAAAAGTTATGCTTGATTTCGCCAGAATTGACGGCTATGTTTGAGCATGATATGCAGAATTATCTCAGTATTGACCTAGTTGAGGAACCGGTGGATACGGAGAATGAGATTTGTAAAACCATCAACTATTGTTTGGACGAAGAGATGCTAGCCACCATAGATGGGGTAGACGGGGTAGCCTGCATCAGTTATGTTTTAAAGGCGGATGGACTTTATCTTTTTGCCTACAAAGAGGATTACATATTGATGCCCGTAAAAGAAATTATTAATATAGAGTGCAGCCAGCTTTCTTTTTTACAAAAATATCTTTCCTATGAGGAATATAAAAATAGCAGGTAAACATGACAAGATGTGTCGTGTTTACCTGCTATTTTATATATAGGAGGTTTTACATGATGAATTATACGGTTTATGAAGAGAAAACGATTAAAGAGTTAGTTTTTATTTTTGGCATTCCATCAATTTTGGCATTATTGATAGAGATGCTTACTGGAGTTACAGATACTATTTTTGCAGGAAATTTGATGAATATCGGCCCAGAGTCTTTATCCGCAATGGCGTTGCTATCACCACTGTTAAATAGCTTTACGGCTCTGCAAACATTGTTTGCCATGTCATGTGGGATATTGGTGGCTAAATATATGAGGGACACTATAAAGCAAAGGCAGTGTGTGCAAATTGGACTAGGCATGGCCTTACTCACATCTACCATTGCTTCGGCTTTTTGTGGTGTTTGGATTAAGCCCCTTCTTCATTTATTGGGTGCAGAGGGGATGGTACTTACGCTTGCTGAGAGGTATCTATACATTCAGCTATTTAGTAATATAATCAGCAGTGCTGGTTATACCTTAACCTGCTGTATCCGAGCAATAGGATATCCAAAGATGGAAGTTGCAATTGTAGTAGGAGGGGTGGGCCTAAATATATTTTGCAATTGGCTGTTTTCCTTTTATTGGAGGTTGAGTGTTGAGGGACTGGCATTGGGCACAGCAGTAAGTGAGGTGTTTTGTTTTTCTGTTGCCTGCGTATATTTAGCGAAGAAAGGCGTTTTAGCGAGATTTGAAAAAGTTTCTTTATCAAAAGCATGGTTGCTCACTAAGGGGATGTTTAAAATTGGGGTTGCACAAACGGTAATTCAGTTTTTGGTTGGTGCAACGGGCTTTTTTGTTAATGCACGCTTATTATCTTTGGGGGATATCACCTGGTTGGGAGCGTGGAATGTTTCCCAAAGAATTTATTTGCTGATGTTAATGCCTATTGTTGGGTTAACTCAAGGTGTACAAACTGTAATTGCCTATTATTGTGGAGCCAATGAAGAGGCAAAGGTGAAACAGGCATCCAACTTGACTCAATACTATTGTGGTGTGTTTGGCTTCGTTTGCCTTGGTATTGTTATTTTCGGGGGAGAGAAAATTTTACATTTGTTTGGAGATAATATAGAAATTTTGTGTCGGGCAAAGATGATTATAAAGATTATTTTTTTGGGATTCCCTTTCGTCGGTGTTTTTTACACAAATTTGACGCTGTTGCAAGTAACAGGGCGGGAAATGCAGTCTGTCAGCTTAGCACTTGCGAGACAAATATTTTTGCTCATACCATTATTACTGATATTACCCAAGGTGTTTTTTTGTTTCCAAATTCCAATGGTACAAGGTCTTTTTTGGGCTACGCCAATTTCGGATTTTTTGATAGTTGTAATATCTCAAAAAATAAAGGGTAAACAAGCCTTAGATTAATTTGTAATGAAATTCGAAATTTTTGTGCCCTTTTAAACAGGTCGTTTATAACCATTTCGTCAGAGAAATAAAGATGGTTATAAATCTCGGATAAATAAATAAATGTAATGAATAATTTGATTTTTTATGCATCGGGAAAGGCATGAATTTTAAAGAAACATAGATAAAATTAGTTTTTCAATTATTAAAATAAAACTATAATGACAAAAACAGGATAAATTTGCTTATAAATTATAAAATTTGAACATTTTATATAATTTTTATTGAAAATTTTTTAAAAATTATATTTGTAAAGTATTAAATGTAATTTGCATTTTTTGTTGGAATTTGGTAAAATAGATTTTACTGAAATGTGTGATAAAACAATTACATTTTTTGGATATATCTTCCAGTAATGATTTGTATTTTGGTAAAACTCCTAAACTTTATACCCCAATATTACCTTTTTTGCTTCGGCAAGGTATGTTTTGTTAAACAAATATTTAGAGGGGTATGCAAATATTTAAAAAACTTGATCTAAAGGGTATTGCTTATATGAATAAATACATTAAAATAAATAATATATGGAAATATTTTGAGTTATAAAAGTGCATTTCAAAGTTGCAGGTATCCCATTAGTATGGACAAGCAAAAGCGATGTCCCGAGTAGATAGAAAGTAAATAGGTGGTAATAGATGCGATATTTACCAATACACCAAATTAATGAAGAATCGATATTGGCAATTCCCGTATATAATGATAGCGGGAGTATTCTATTAAATGCGAATACCATATTGAAACGTGCGTACTTAAGCAAATTATCATTACTTGGCTATGCGGGGTTATATATCTATGATGATATCTCAGAGGGTATCTTTGTAAAGGAATTACTTTCTGAGCAATTAAAAAGAAGCACAGTTAAAGCGTTGAAAAACTTTAATCTTGATGCATGTAGGCTTATGGCACATTCCATCGTAGATGAACTGTTGAGCCAATCTGATGTATCTGTTGATATGGTAAATATTGCTGCTTTTGACAATTATACATATTCTCATTGCATTAATGTTGCGGTTTTATCTGTTATTGTGGGTATCGGCATGGGGTTGAACTATAACCAGTTGAAGCATTTGTCGGAAGCCGCACTGCTTCATGATATTGGAAAAGTAAACATTAGCCTGGATATTTTGAATAAAAAAGAAAAACTCACTGATGATGAAATGGTAGTCATTCGCTCTCACGTGGAAGAAGGATACAATATCATCAAAAATAACTTTATGATTTCTGGAATAGTAAAAAATGCAGTCCTTTCTCATCATGAAAATGAGGATGGAACCGGTTACCCTCGTCAGTTAAAGGGGGAGCAAATTCATTTATATGCTAAGATAATTCATGTGTGCGATGTTTATGATGCCTTGGTTTCCAATAGAGTTTATAGAAAGGCCATGAATCCAGCTGACGCCCTAGAGTATTTGATGTCAAATTGTTGGATTATGTTTGATGTTTTTTGTGTGAAAAAAATAATGGAATATGTGTCGCCATACCCCACAGGGATAACTGTTCAGCTTTCCAATGGGCAAAAGGCTTTGGTGGTGCAGCAGAACCGAATTCATCACATGAGGCCCAAAGTAGTTGTTACAGAGACAGAGCAAGAGATTGACTTAATGAAAGTTCTGAATTTAACCATTGTAAAAATTATAACTTAAATAACTAACTCCCTACTTCTATTAATTGCTGTTTGTATAAAACAGCAATTAAATAGAAGTAGGGAGTTTTTTTACGGACTTTGGGAAGCCATTTTAATCATGAAAATATTTTATGGGGAAAATCTTAGTAACGTACTGAAATAATTAAAAAATGGTTTGGTAATGAACGCTGCCTACAATGCTATGGAAGGCGCCATGCTGATCATAAAAGAAAATGCAAGCGTATCATCTGAATTAGCCTAATTCCAAATACAATGAAAGTAGTTAGTATTGTTAAAGCCTCGTATAAAACTAAGTGGCACTCTATATATTAGTTTTTATCGATACTCGACAATTTGGATTCCGTGGTTTTCAAAAATTTCATACCCATGGTTCATTTGTTCTTGTGTTGGGGTAGTAAAGGCAACAAATTTATCCTCCATGCCCAATGAAATATATTTTGCCTTTCCTAATTCGTGATAAGGTAGCAATTCAATATCGGCGTTTGGCAGATGCTCCTGCATGAAAATTGCTGTGTTTTTTAGGTTTTCATCATCCAAGTTTACTTCTACCATAGTGGGAATGCGGATGGTAATAGGAATTCCTAGGGCATATATTTTTTTTGCATTATCTAAAATGATTTTGTTATCACAACCAGTAAAATGTATATGTTTTTGACGATCCATATGTTTTATATCAAGAAAGATATGGCTGAATTTAGGAAGAATATCTTTCACCGCTTCAAAGTCAAAAAAACCACAGGTTTCTACCCATGATTCAATACCCAACTCTTCCAATTTTACTAGTAAGGCCCTTATGAAGTTGTGCTGCAAAAATGGTTCTCCGCCAGAAAAAGTAATGCCTCCTCCTGTATACCGAAAAAATAAAGCATCCCTTTCAATTTTTTTCATAACATCATCTACACTTTTTAAGGTGCAGGCCAAATCCAATGCTTTTTGTGTGCAAACATGAACACATGCCCCGCAAACCATACATTTCTTGTTTGGGCGTAGCATTTCACAAGGCATCAATTTTTGGGGGCAGGCTTGGGCGCATTTCATGCAACCTATGCACTTATGACGATAAAAGACCAGTTTCTGCTGTTGTGTCCATGACTCAGGGTTGGCACACCACTGGCAACGCAACTTACAACCGGCAAGAAATAGGGTGGTTCGCACACCATCCCCATCATGAATGGAGTAATCTTGCATTTGAATAACCACGCCTTGATTTGTTAATTGGGTCATATGATCTCTCCTATTTTTACACGCCTGCCCCCAAAAAAAGGGGCAGGCGTTTTTTGTGTTGCTTACATGGTTTTATGGGCAGTTCTGGCAATAATAGCTTCTTGCATTTCTGGTGATAAATTTATAAATTGGGTACTATAACCAGCAACACGCACCAAAAGATCCTTATAGTCCTCGGGGTTTTTCTGTGCTTTTCGAAGGACTTCTGTGGAAAGGGTGTTGAATTGTACGTGGAAAGCACCCAAGGAGAAGTACGCTCGGATGATATTGCCTAAATCCCTTTTTCCTTTTGGTGTTTTCACCATGTCTTCACTTAGTCGAAGGTTAAGCAACGTACCGCCTGTATGAACATCATGATTCATTTTTGCACTGGAGCGCATTGCTGCCAGGGGGCTTGAAATGTCGCTTCCAGCATAAGGTGAAACTCCTTCGGTAATGGGTTTTGTAGCCTCTCTGCCACAGGGAGTTGCCCCTACAATTCTTCCGGTAGGGATGTAATTGGAAATTCCCATGAAGGCAGAATTGAATTTTGACCCGAAAATATCCGTATGTGCTCTGGTTTCTAAATAATAGTAATTTGCGATTTCTCTGGCAATGGTATCTACATAATCATCATCATTACCGTATTTTGGAACACTGAGCGCCTTTGCTCTTAACTCTTCATAACCCACCCAATTTGCATTTAAGGCAGCATTTAGTTCTTCCATGGTGGTAACCTGATCTTCAAAAACAAGTTTTTTAATTACGGCCAAAGAATTTGCTACAACTGCAAGGCCGATACCCGTAAGGACAGGTCCCACATTATAGTGGGCACCACCACAGGAGAGATCTTTCCCGTTTTTTATGCAATCTTCCACGCAGGTGGAAAGGAAGGGTCTGGGAACCAGCTGTGTATGTAATTTTTGAGCAACAACGGTAGCAACTACACTATGATAAATAAGGTTTTTCATTTGATTCAATGTTGCATTTTTCACTTCTTCAAAGGATTTATAGGTGGTTACTGGTTTAGCATCCAACCCAAGTTTTTGTCCGGTAAGCCTGCTTTTGCCCTCATTGAGTGTATACTCCATTGCAGCTGCAAAGTTGATATTTACAGCCGCAGTCCATTGCCCTGTTTTGCGGAAGTGGGGAACAACACAGCCGCAGTTGCTCCAGTCTCTGGCATCTTCTGGTTCATAGCCCGCTTGAAGAAGCATTTGGGCTCCAGCCTGATCATTATGTATTGCGGGGAAGCCTGTGCCTTTACTTACAAGGTCAGTTACGGCATCCAAGAATTTTTGGGGGCAGTCGGAATGGATTCTGACACTTAACCCTGGCTGATGGGTTTTTACTTTATCGGTTGCCTCAAGGCAAATGTAGGAAAGCTCATTTGTAGCATCGGAGCCATCTCGTTTTCTGCCGCCCACGGTAAGGTTTTGAAACTGGTTGTAGCCAGCAAAATACCCCGTGGTATTGGCCGAGATAGTCCAAACCCATTCAGAGAATTTCAGCCAAAGAGCTTGCACCAACTCCTCTGCATCTGCCTTGGAAATCACCCCTGATTTTATATCCCTATCGTAATAAGGGAACATATATTGATCAAAGCGGCCGGGGTTTAACGCCAAAGGGTTTTCAGAAATAATTGCCCCTAGTTGTACAAACCAAACGAATTGAACTGCCTCGTGAAAAGAGGTGGGAGGGTTTGCAGGAACAGTTCGGCATACCTTAGAAATTTTTATAAGTTCGATTTTACGTTCTTCCACACTTTCTTCATTTGCTAGCTGTTCAGCCAAATCGGCATATCTTTCTGCAAGACGCATGATACCCTTGCTGGTTAAAATGGTTGATTTATAAAAAGTGATTTTGTCCAAATCATCAGGATTTACGAAGTCTAATTTAGCTAGGTTTTCTTCTGCCTGCTTTAAAATTCCTTTAAAGCCTAAAGGGAACAAAACATCTTCATAATCTGGTGTTACCTCGCCCACTGCTTGGCGCCACTTTGAGTCATTATCCACAATGCCAGTATCAACGGCAATTTTTGCAGTTTCCTCTGGCAGAATTGAAAGAAAGTGCTCTTCGAGGGATTTTCCTTTCCAATAGGGGAAGATGTTTTTTCGAACATATTCTCTTTGTTCATCTGTCATTTCATAAGGGTCCTGTGGGCGTTTATCAAACATATCCATTTCTTTGTCTACCCATTTCCAAGAAAATTCTGGGGTTAAAATGCCACTTCTTCTGAATTTGCCTGCAGTTCCCACGATTAGCTCATCTTCAAAAATTTGTATATCAAATTCATTGCAAAAATCATAAAAAGCCTGTGCTCTGCGAATGGGAGTAGGCAGTCCTTCTGTACGCATATGTGACTCGGTGAAAATTCTCGCTCTTTCAATGCAAACAGAGGGTTTTGAGTTAACATAATTTTGACGTAAGCGTTCAATTCGATTTGTTGTATTCATTATGAACCTCCTTAAAATGGCTGTGCCTAATAACACGACGATCTTAGCAATAAAAAGTAATTGCTAATTTTAATGACACCTCATGCGTTTTAAAAGTTATGTGTCATATATTATGTATGTTATAACGCTCGATATATAATTTTACTATTACACTGTTTAAAGAATTTGTCAATATGGATTTTATCAAAATTAATAATATTTTATGGATTTAATTACATTATTTATAAATATTGAATGAAAAAATGTTGGTATTTTTGTAGGGGTGGCAAAATATTTGGTGTTGAATATGAAAATAAAAGATAAAAATATATTTTGTTTTCGCAAAATTTGAGGGTGAGAAGAGGGCGTGAACGAAAGAACTGCAAAAGATACTGTGAGTTGGGGTTGAGGACTTTATGTTGAAACGAAGGCTAAGATTGAAGGGAGAACGCAACATAGAATGAATTTGGCCAAGGTAATCCAAATAAGCATAAAAAAATGACAAAACCAATTTGAATGATTTTGTCACTGAGTTTTTATCGATATCGAATTACATTATGGAAGATGGTTTCTTCGTTAGAGGGATTTGCGTATGAATGGTTCAAATCACCATTAAATGAAACGGCATCCCCTTTTTTTAGTAAATAGACCTTCTCGTTAATTGTAATTTCCAGTTGTCCTTTGATTACCACAATGTATTCGTTTAAGACATTTGTATGGGGAAAGGACTCGTGGCGGCAATGAGGATTCATATGAATTTGCAAAAAATCTAAGCCGGATATAGGGTCAAAGGGAAAATAATTATACAGTAGCATTTCTCCATTTTCCTCCTGAAGAGGATAAATATCATCAATGCTTAGAATGTTCTTTTCCATTGAGGGCTTAGAAATGAAATTTGAAAACGTAACTTTATAACCCGTTGAAATTTTCCAAAGGGTTGAAATAGTGGGGATGGATTCACCTCGCTCGATTTGCCCAAGCATAGCTTTGGAGACACCTGTAAGTCTAGCTGCGGTATCAAGGCTAATTCTCATTTCTGTTCGTATTTTTCGCATTTCTTTTCCAATATCTGGGGGTATGCTGTACATTTTTTTCTCCTCAATTTTGCATATATAGTTTATAAAGTTCTTTTGTTGAAGCGTCTTAATTATATCAAAAACAATTTTTTATAGCAACTTTTTTGATTTTCAATTAAGTGGAGCTAGAAGGTTGTTAATAAGTCAATGAAAACAGGTTTTTTTGTTATATGCAAGGACGGATGGAACAACTTGAGGTTTAGGTTTTACTTGAAGAAAAAAGTTAGAAAACATTTTGTACTTAGTTCTATTCCCGTTATTTTCTCATAGAAATATATTGTATGGATACAGTTTGAAATCAAAGGAGGAAATTATAGTGGAGAAATTCGATATTTATAAAGATATTGCGGAAAGGACAGGCGGAGATATTTATATTGGTGTGGTTGGGCCTGTGCGTACCGGAAAATCAACATTTATCAAACGTTTTATGGATTTATTGGTACTGCCCAATATCCCCAATGCCCACTCCAGAGAACGGGCAAAAGATGAATTGCCACAGTCTGCATCGGGCAAAACCATTATGACAACAGAGCCCAAGTTTGTACCAAATGAAGCAGTTCAAATTACCCTTGGGGACAACACAGATATGCGGGTGCGTATGATTGACTGTGTTGGTTATTTGGTTCCTGAGGCAGAAGGTCACATGGATGGGGAAATCCCTCGTATGGTACATACTCCTTGGTCAGAAAATGCAATGCCATTTTTGGAAGCGGCAGAAATGGGCACCAAAAAGGTTATTACAGACCATTCTACCATTGGCATTGTGGTAACAACCGACGGTACTGTGACTGAACTGCCAAGAGAAAATTATATCGAAGCAGAAGAAAGAGTCGTAGGTGAGCTTAAGGATATGGGGAAACCTTTTGTTATTCTTTTAAACACTGCGGCACCTTATGGGGAAGCGGCTATTGCTTTGAGCAAAGAGATGGAAGATGAGTATGGTGTTCCAGTTATCCCCGTAAACGTGGCTCAGCTAAAGGCTGATGATATTAAAAAGATTTTGGAGCAAGTTTTATATCAGTTCCCTATGAAAGAAATTCGTTTCTATTTCCCCGGTTGGGTAGAGACTTTGGAAGATGACCATTGGCTGAAAAAATCCCTCGTTGAAGGATTAAAAGAAGTAATGGAAAATGCGGAGCGTCTGGCAGATGTTTCTGATGCCATTGTAAGCTTGGAGGATAAAGATTTTTTAAAGAAGGTATTCTCTGATAAGATATTACCAGGTGAGGGCGCTGTGGATGTAGCTCTGACCTTTGATGATGGTTTATTCTATCGTATTTTAAGTGAGACAGTTGATTTGCCTATTGAAAACGATTATTCTTTGATTTCAACTATTCGGATGCTTTCTGAAACAAAGAAGGAGTATGATAAGATTGCCACAGCCCTTAACGATGTGAAGCGTAAAGGATATGGTGTGGTTACGCCCGTATTTGAGGAAATCTCTCTGGAAAAACCCGAAGTTTTCAAGCAAGGAAGCCGTTATGGAATTAAGCTTCGTGCAAAGGGCGAATCCATCCATTTGATTAAAGCAGATGTTGAGACAGAAGTATCTCCGATTATTGGAAACGAGGAACAGTCTAGAGAATTTATTGATAACTTAATCTCAGATTATGAATCTGAACCAGAAAAGATTTGGGATTTGAATATTTTTGGTCGTACATTAAGTTCCATGGTTAGCGATGGTATGCAAAATAAGATTTATCGTATGCCTGAGGATGCACAAATTAAATTGGCAGAAACCCTGCAAAAGATCGTAAACGAAGGAAGCGGCGGTTTGATTTGCATTATTCTTTAATGCGCGAAAAGGTTGTTGTCGGAAGGCAACAACCTTTTTGTTTTGGGCAAAATATTCGTTTGACAATGAAAAGTAAATAAAAAATAGCATTTGTGCCATTATAAATGAAAAGAAACGAGTGTAAGAGGATAAATTGTGTATATCTATCTTTAAAAGGATAAAAATAAGATAAAGAATATTTTACTTTGGAGGTAGACATGAAAGAGATTATTGATTTTTTGAATAAGAATAAGTTTGGTAACCTAGCAACCTGTGACGGAAGCAAACCCGATGCTCGTCCATTTGAAGTGGCATATATTTGTGATGATGGGTTTTTCTTTTATGCTTCTTCTGACACAGCGTTAAGCAAACAGTTAAAGGCAAATCCTAATATTTGTTTTTGCGCCACAGATGAAAAATATAATTATGTAAAGGTTTCAGGTAAAATAGTTTTTACCGATAAGCAAGAGGACAAAAAAAAGGTTTTGGAGAACAGCCAATTTGCAAAAAAGGTATTTGAAGCAAAGGGGCAAGACAAGATGGAAGTTTTCTGTTTGCAACATGGCGATTGCATGCTGCACCAGCATCAGGGTGGCAATATTATTCAAAAAAGTTTCTGACTTTAAAACGGAAGTAAGCTTAGACAAATCAAGGAGAACCTCAAAAGTACCTATTCAAAAACGAATAGGTACTTTTTTTAGCAATCAAATAGTTAAGCAAGCTTTTTCACAGCGACAAAGACGTCGGAAATTTTATACCAAGTGGGTAGGTCGACTACTCCCGTTTGTGGAAGCTTAAAGATTTTTTGGAAAACCTTTACGGATTCAGCGGTTTTTGCTCCATAGACTCCATCCTCAATTAATTTTTGTATCAGAGGATAATTATTTGAAATTGCATTCAGCTGTTCTTGGATTACACGCACATTTTCTCCCGATGAGCCAATATTAAGAGGTGCACCGGGATAGGAAACGGGAACTCCCTCTACTTTATCTGCTTGCTTGATAATTATATCATCACCATAGTAATTTTTTAAAATTTGCATTGCAGTGTACCCTTGGTCTGCCAATTCCTTAGAACCCCATTGGCTAAGCCAACCATCCCGTTTTACCCTTCTGCCATCACTATATTGGGTGAGGAGAGGTTGCTTAATATCTGGCCGTGTAATATAGCTTGTAAAAATTTCATCAACCACATCGGAAACCTCTTGAAAAATATTTCTACCAAAACTAAAGGCCTGATCATAGGCAGTGGAATTAGTAATGGTAAAGTTATAACCTTTTCCTCGATACCACTCGGTATACACCCTATTTAGTGTGAAGGAAAGCATTGCATGAATGTTTGCTTTCAAAGCCTCCATTGGCCATGTGGCATAGATTTCGCTACTGGCAACGTTTTTTATATAGTCCTTAAAATCTACGGTGTAATTGGGGGCAGAGGCATCCTCGGGGACCCCTGCATGAACAACAATAACGCTAGGTACAACAGGTTGGGGAAGTACAACTTGCCCTGTTGGGAAGGGCAGCTTTTTAACCTCTGACTCGGGGATTTTTGGTGGA
Source organism: Clostridiales bacterium UBA4139 (assembly GCA_002380805.1). GTDB lineage: Bacteria > Bacillota > Clostridia > Lachnospirales > Anaerotignaceae > Chakrabartyella. Next base: position 188,069 of record DFWH01000013.1, read on the forward strand.
AAGTCTCCGAACAAAACAGGATAAGGAATGTTAATATCTTCAAATTTGGGGGTTAAGGATACCTGCTGGATCGCAATAGTATCTGGATAAATTTGAACATTATTTATGTTTGCATCGTTGTAATCTGGCAAAGTCACCTTAACGTTGTATTGATTAAAGGGGCGGGGCATATCGTACTCCATGGAATACTCCAGTGGAGGTGCAGGCAAAATTATGGGAGGGATTTGGCCCAAGGCGTCAGTCTTTACCTCATCAATGACTTCATTGTTGTCGGGGTTAATGATGCTTACGGTTGCCCCCTCGGCGGGCTTTCCTATATTTGTAAGGTAGGTACTCATTTCGAAAAGACCGGTCCCACCTAAGTAATTGGAACGTATGAAAATTTTATTGCCAGACATAGTAAACCTCCTTCTAGAGAGAGCATTATGAAAGATTGTAATTGACAATTGATTCTTTAATTACAGCAAAACTATTATATAAATTGAGTCTACCATAGCCCCATTTTATATTTGGATATACCATGTTTTGGTCTCGAGTACAGCCACTTATTAAAAATGTACGAACCAAATCCCCATCCATCGAGGGCACATTACCTTGAATAATGCCCCACTCAAGGATAAGGGCGGCAGCACCAGCTGTGAGGGCAGCGGCAACACTAGTTCCTGTTTTGGTGCCATACCCATAGGGGTAAATGCCTTTTACTTCAACACCAGGGGCAACCAAATCAGGCGCCATTCGGGGCAGCCTTGTTGGGCCCCAAGAGGATGAAACATAAAGGCTGTTATCTTTGCTGTTGTATGCGCCACAAGTAATGCATCTTGGGGCTGTAGCGGGGTATACGATTGTATATTCTGGAATGGGTTTTAGTAATTCCACCAAGGGGCTAACTTGCCCCCTAATGGGAAGCCAAACAAAATATTCTCCGCTTATAATATAATCTCCGAAAATTGTTACATCCCAGATACCTCTTGTTGTGTCCCGAAAGCCAATATAAAGGATGTTATTAGCTCCTTTAAAGTATTCAATGGATATTGATGTTTTTTCAAAGACAAGCTTTTGATTGTACCTTACCCCGACTCGAAAAGGGATTCGGGCAATTACTTCTCCCGTTGGTGATGTTATGGCTATGGAAATCTTATCATATGCTGGGCTATAAATGGAAAGGGTGAAGGATGTATCTTGTTCGCCAACGTTAATACTAAAAGTATCTGTACCTCCTGTATTTTGAATTTTGCCTTGGGTATGATGTCTTTGATTGCTTTCGTTTCCGGCGGCGGCGACAAAGGCATATCCAGCTCTTTGGGATACAAAAGAAATATACTCTTCAAACAGGGTGTTGCCATCGTGTCCGCTGGAGTTGGAACCCATGGAGATACAAATAACCACTGGCAAATTCAGTTCTTCGGAACGATCTAAAATATACTTTATTCCCAGGAGGTAATCCGTGGACTGAAACAGATTTGGATTGTCCTTTGGTAAAAGAAACTTATTGATGTAATATTCTCTGGCTCGTCTAAGCTTTACCGCCATAATGTAGGATTTGGGTGCGGCTCCGATGTATTCACCTTTTTCATTGCTGGAAGCAACGGAGGCCAGAAAGGTTCCATGACCATCCTCATCAATGGAGGGAACGATAGAAAAGGGATTCTCTGTTTTCAAAGCGGCATTGATATCTTCTTGAGTATAAACAGAGCCAAAGTGAACATCTTCCGACCTAGTTCCATCGATGGTTTGATCCCAAATGTTTAGGATTTTTGAAGAGCCATCTTCAAATTGAAAGGCCTCTTTTGTGTAGTCGATGCCGGTGTCTATAAAGCCGATGATAACACCTCGGCCAGATAGGTTTAAAAAAGGTTGATTTTGTATTTGTGTAATGCCGCTATCTTCATTACTTTGGCTATCTAAGGGGGACATGATTTTAGGGAAAAAACTATCAAAGTCATTTCCCAGGTCGTCAAACAGTTTTGGAATATTTTCCTGATTTGTATAAACGATAACCATTTCGTTGGCAAATTCTGTCCCTAACCTTAGATAAGGTTTATCTTTTACAAATTGTTTGAATCGGTCAGTATTAATGACATTGAAATCTATGGTGGTTGGTAGCTTTATAAATTCTTCTAAAGGTAGGTCGTTTTCATTCATATTCACATCGCTAGCCAAAAATAATCCGCTCCTAACCTATATTCTACTAAGTAGTTCATTGTGTTTTGTAAACAAAGTGTACCGTAACCAAAGGTTGCATTGGGGTAAACGACATCTTCTCTTCTTGTTGCCCCTTTTCGTAAAAATGCCGTAATTCGCTCTCCGTAAAGAAAGGGGTCATTATTTTTAACGATACCCCATTCCATCATTAAGGCTGCTGAACCTGTCACGAAAGGTGCAGCGAAGCTGGTACCGGTAAAAGTATCATAACCACCACCAGTTTTGGTGGACAATATATTTACGGCAGGGGCGGCAAGGTCGGGAATGATGGAATTTGGCTGTACACCGCCTCTTCCGGAAAACGCTGCAATATTTCCCACACGGTCGTTGTAGCCGGCAACCTTTATGACTTTATCGGCCGTACTGGGAATGGTTAAGGTGTTATATATGGATGAATCAGAAAAAAAAGTTTGAGCAGTTACCTCTTCCAAAGTCGGTAGCCAAATATCAAAATTACCATCTACGATTGTATGCGCAATGAGCCTGATTCTGTTTATGCCAGCGCTTATTGGGCCGTTGGTTCCTTTATAAACAACAAAGATTTCTTGTAGATCAGAATAGTGACTAGGTTGACCATAAAAAATATTAACGTCATAATTTGGCCTACGAATTGTCTTTGTCTGGTTTTCAACGCTGACAACTCCGGAGGAGCTACCATCGGGGAAGATCAATTCAAAATCGAAGTCGTCTGCAAAATTTTTCCACAGGGATATATATAAACTTTCTAGACCCGGTGCGGTGAAAAATTCAATCTCTTTTACTTCGTTGGTTTTGATTTTACCACTATAATGATGGCCGGCGGCGCCTTCGTTACCTGTTGGAATAACAATTGAGGTTTTCCATTCGTTGGAAATATCTGAAATAAATGTCTCAAACAGGGAGTTACCCTGATGAGAGCCGTTGTTCATACCGAAGCTCATATTAATACAAATGGGTTTATATAATGCTTTTGCTTTGTCGATGACATATTTTAAGGCTCTCATAAGCTCTGTTGACCTAGCGAAGGATTGAAAACCTTTATAGCCCACCTTCACGACAATGATATCTGCTTCAGGGGCTACGCCGATGTTTATGCCGTTACTGGCGTTGCCATTTCCAGCAGCGATGCCTGAAACAGCAGTTCCATGACCATTGGTATCCTCGCTTGGTACCACTAGAAAGGGGGTCGGGCTTTGAAGAGCATTGTTGATTTGTTGCGTATTATATTCGCTACCGCTAAAAAAGCCACTGGGCGGAGTACCAATTTGGGTTTGATCCCATATAAAAAGAATTCTGCTGCTTCCATCTTTATTTCGAAAATCAGGATGGGTATAATCTATCCCGGAGTCAATGATTGCAACGATGACACCATTGCCTCTTAAATCAAACCCGGAGCTTCTTTGCACACTGGGTATGCAGGAGCTAATTAGGCTATTTGGCCCTTCTAAATAGAGCTTTTTTGGTAATTCCAAATGCTCAATTTGTGGGTTTGCATTTAGCAGGGGAAGTTTTGTTTTTTCAATCCTAATTATTGCATAATCGTTATATATAATTTCTGCCTCAGCATCTAAGTTTTTAGCAATATTATGGATATCTCCATTAAACTTAGCGATAACCTCTATGTCATTTATAAATGGGTTTTTGTGTTCTTCTAACCTAAAATCCATTGTGTATTTGCGTGCAGGAAATTTGAACCTAGGTGGATTGACAGTATATCTATGTTTTTTCTGCATAATTTTCACCCCATTTTAGGTAACTGTGCAAAGCGAAAGAAATTTTTAATGCGATGATACGGGTGATCATTTTGCTTGTGATGCTTATTTATGTTCTTTCCTTAGGCAGGAGACATAATTATCAAGCTATATTTATCACTGACATAATAATATACATACATTATATTGACATAAACTTTAGAAAATGTCTGAAAACGGCATAACCCTAGGGAAGGCAGGTATAATTTTGCCCTTAGGGAAGTTGCTAGGTTTTTATTTTCTGTGAAAAGGGCAAAATTGTAAAAAATGCGGATGGTTAAATCCATCTTTCGATTATAAGAACAGGGATAGAAATCAACGTGTTTCAAGATTAAATATCTAGTTTGAAATCATTAGGAGACATAAATACCTTTCAATCTTATGGAAAGGTATGTTATAATTTTAATATCAATAAATTTGCAGAAAATTTATTTGTAAGGGGATGCTCGCTTAAATATGGATAATTTAAAGAGATCTATCAAACAATTAGAAAATTTGATTGGAAAACTAGACAGGAATTTAGATGCCAACTATCATATATTAGAACTAATAGAAGATTGCAAAAAGGAAATCGGCAAGAAAGAGGAAGAACTTGTTGAGCTTAAAGATCAATTAAAAAATGCCCGTAAGGATAAGGAATTTTATTTGACAGCGCTAAACTCTTTGCCGAACCCAATTTTTATGAAAAATAGCCGTGCGGAATTCATATTTTTTAATGAGGCATACCAAGAATATTTTAATATGAACCCTGATGACTATTTAAATCGTACAGTTTATTCTTTGGAGTATCTACCAATTAATGAACGAGAGAAATACCACAGAGAGGATATAGAGTTGATACAGTCAGGCCGCGTGAAATATCATGAGAAGTTTTTTCAGCTGGCGGACAAAAACCATGGCAATGCACTCTATTGGAGCAAGGGGTTTATGACGGAACAAACTAAAACCCATGGCTTGATAGGGGAAATTGTTGATATATCCATTCAAACTAGTTTGAAAAATGAACTTAAGAAGAATATTGATAAATTGGAGTTGGCGAACCAACAAATTCAAGAGATGGCCAAGCTTGATTATTTGACCAATATTTATAATCGTCGGGTATTAGGGGAGCTTGTGCAAAAAGTAATTGAAAAAGATGAAAAAAAATCCCTATCGGTATACTTTTTATTAGCCGATTTAGACCATTTTAAGTTGGTAAACGATAATTACGGGCATTCGATGGGGGATAAAATTCTGGTGAACTTTTCTTCGCTGCTGAAAGAGTCTTGTCGTGAAAAGGACATAATTATTCGCTATGGTGGAGAGGAATTTCTAATTATACTACTTGATGCGGATAGGCTTTCAGCGATGAAAGTTGCCGAAAGGATTCGCTGTTGTGCCGAAAAAAAATTGCTTTTACCCAATAATTGCAGCATTACTGTCAGTATTGGTGTCACCGAATATAAGACGGCAGAAGGGGTTGACAGTTGCTTGTATCGAGTGGATTCAGCGTTATATCAAGCAAAGGAGAACGGTAGGAATCAGATTGTGGTATATTAGGTTATTTTCAAATGAATTTAGCCAGATGAAACCAGAGATAGAATTGTTGAAAATTATGCTCCAATAGGTAGTTCGCATAAGATAAAGATATAATAGAACAAATAATATAAATGTATTAGAAATCAATGGAAAAACTGGTAAGTGAATTTTCACTTACCAGTTTTTTTTATAAAGATCCTTTTTCAATTCTGTTACACAAATCATTGACTTTTTGTTCAATGACATGAATGGTTTTTATAAAATCTGCATCTGGCTTACCCGTAGGGTCATCAAGTCCCCAGTCCTCCCTATGTTTGCAAGGTAGGGTAGGGCATTGCACGTTACAACCCATTGTGATAACGATATCAGCAGGAGGGATGTCTGCCAGCAGTTTGCTCCGCTGTGTTTGTTCCATATCAATAGAGTAAGTTTGTTTCATTAGACGAACAGCATCCTGATTTATTTGAGGTTTCGTTTCTGTGCCAGCAGAGTAGCTATCAAACACATGGGAAGCCAGATGCTTACCCAGTGCCTCAGCAATTTGGCTTCGACAAGAATTATGGACACATATAAAGGCTACTTTTGGTTTATTCATTTAAGAACCATCCTTTCGTTTTGTTTGCAAAGTGTACGAGCATGAGCATTACCGGTACTTCGACTAAAACCCCCACTATGGTAGCGAGAGCCACTGGACTTTCTGCCCCAAAAAGGGCAATGGCAACTGCAACGGCCAGCTCGAAAAAGTTGGATGCACCAATCATACCGGCAGGGGCGGCAATGCTATGGGGAAGCTTAAGCTGTTTGCAGGCAGTATAGGCAATGGTAAAGATAAGGACTGTCTGCAAAATAAGGGGAACTGTAATTAGGCCAATATGTAGTGGGTTATCTAGAATGACCTCTCCTTGAAAAGAGAAGATAATGATTAGTGTAAGCAGTAGTCCCACGACAGTAATATGATTGAATCTGGGAATAAAATTATTCAGAAAAAAGTCAACTCCATATTTCTTGGTTACAAGGTGGCGAGTGATTACACCGCCGCTAAGGGGAATAACAACAAACAAAACCATAGAAAGCAGCAGGGTATCCCAGGGTATTTGCACGCCGCTTACACCCAAAAGAAACGCAACAATTGGCGTAAAGGCTACTAAAATGATGAGGTCATTGGTGGCAACCTGCACCACTGTATAAGAGGCATCACCTTTTGTAAGGTGACTCCATACAAAAACCATTGCAGTGCATGGGGCAGCCCCTAAAAGAACTGCACCTGCTAAATAGTCATGGGCAAGGTCTTTGGGGATGAATCCTTGAAACAAAACAAAGAAAAATACCCATGCAATGCCAAACATCGTGAAGGGCTTGATAAGCCAATTGGTTACCCAGGTGACAAATAAACCTTTGGGGTTTTTGCCTACATTTTTAATGCTATGAAAATCTACCTTTAACATCATGGGATAAATCATTAGCCAAATTAAAATAGCAATGGGGATAGAAACATTTGCATACTCCAGTTTGCCAAGGGTAGTGGGAATGATAGGTATAAATTTACCAATCAAAACACCAACTACCATGCATAGCATTACCCATAGGCTTAAATAGCGTTCAAAAAAGCTCATGTCATTGTATTTCTTTTCCGCCATAGGCTTACCCTCTGCTTTTCTTCAGGATTGAGATTACTTCTTCTTTTTTCAAAACCTTACCATAGGAAACTACCTTGCCATCCACAATGAGAGCGGGAGTTGTCATGACGCCATAAGCTGCAATTTGTGCAAAATCTGTCACATGGTCGATGGTAGTGTCCATGCCCAGCTCTGCCAGTGCCTCCATAGTAGCAACCTCCAGTTGATTGCACTTTGCACAGCCGGAACCTAAAACTTTGATAGATGCACCAGATACTTTTGCGGCCTCTGCTTGTGCCATGGTTTCCTCAGTGCAATTACCACCACAGCAACAGCCAGAGGGTGCCTGTTTTGATTGAACTGCCTTTTCAGCAGAGATATCAGCAGGGCTACATTGACCGTTGCAATCACACTGTACCTTTTTCTCTTCTACCTTCTTTTTACCAAAACCAAATAATGCCATAATCTGTTCCTCCTTATATAATTAGAAAATTAAATTAACAAAAATTGAAAAGCATTAAAAAGGTAACCCACTATAATTATACCGATGGTGCAGATGGCAATGAAAACACCTAAAAGTTTGGGCTTTACTGCCTTACGGAGCATAATCATGGATGGCAAACTAAGGGTAGTAACCGCCATCATAAAGCTAAGAATGGTACCGAGCTGTGCTCCCTTATAAAGTAGGGCTTCTGCTACGGGGATTGTGCCAAAAATATCTGCATACATAGGCACACCGATGAGTGTGGCCAAAATTACGCCAAAGGGATTGTTGCTACCCAATACTGCCTCAATCCAGTATTCGGGAATCCAGTTGTGAATAATGGCTCCGATACCAACTCCAACCAGAATATATGGGAGCACCTTTTTAAAGGTGGAAACAACTTGATCTTTGGCATAAATGGTACGTTCTTTTTTGGAAAGGGTGGGTGAATCAATGTCCACGCTACTGGCATTTCGTATAAATTCTTCTACATGGTTCTCCATGCCCATTTTTTCGATGACAGTACCACCAATTACGGCAATTACTAGGCCAATTAGCACATATACAATAGCTACCTTTGCACCGAATATGCTCATCAATAGAACAAGGCTGCCTAAATCCACCATAGGTGAGGAAATTAGGAAAGAGAATGTTACACCCAATGGCAATCCCGCACTGGTAAACCCTATAAACAGGGGGATAGAGGAACAGGAGCAAAAGGGCGTGACTGTTCCTAATAAAGCGGCAACTATGTTTGCCCAGATACCCCGAAAACGGCCTAATATTTTTTTGCTTCTTTCTGGTGGGAAGTAGCTTTGGATGTAGGAAATAATAAAAATTAGAACACATAAGAGTACTGTTATTTTAAGCACGTCATAAAGAAAGAACTGAACACTTCCCCCTAGGCGAGTAGTTAAGTCTATGCCTAAGGCAGAGAGTAGGTTACCAATCAAATTATTGAGCCACTTCATGCCTAAAATTTGATCCTGAAAAAATAGCCATACTGATTGTAAAGTTTGCAAGAAAATCCCTCCACTCATATGATTTCATATCAAAAAAAATTGATATGTTGTCCTGAAGAAAAACCATCGTAGGATGGTTTTTTAGTTTAAACATTTATCCGGTATTTGTTCGGCGTAGGGCGTTGTTAATTGAACCAAAAGCTCTGCCGCATATTTGCTGCCTGATTCACTCAGGCGATAATGTGTCCATTTGCCTTCTTGCCGACTATCAACTACGCCAGATTCACATAAGATTTTCATGTGATAGGACAAGGAGGATTGCCCAATTTCCATTTCATCAATGAGTACGCAAGCACATTTTTCACCGCTACGCAGTAAATCCAAAATAGCAAGCCGTTTTTCGTCACAAAACGCCTTGAAAATTGTAGCATTTTTTTTGTGGGCTGTATCCAAACCATATCACCTCAAATCAAATTATTTTGATATGAACAGTATATGCATCTTAATTTGATTTGTCAACCAAACAAAGGAATATTTATATTTTTTTGTGCAAAGTCTTTTTCATGATTGAAGTATCCCTTAAGACTTCTTAAGGTTATCAAAATTCCTGCTTAAGGTTACTTTGCTATGCTAAGGTTACAAAATGTTTAGGAGGAAAAATTTATGAAAGCGTATATACGGATGTTTCAAAATTATTTCGATTTTAGAGGCTATACTGCTAGGGGTGATTTTTGGAAGGCTTTCTTAATGCATACCGTAATTTATTCGATTTTAGGGCTTGTTTCCATGGAATTAGGGCAGCCTCAAGATCAATTCAACTTTATTTTAGGGGTGTATTCCTTAGTTTCATCAATACCTTTTTTTGCTATGATCGTTCGCCGCTTGCGTGATGCAAGAAAGAGTACTGCAAATCTTTTTTGGTGTCTTTTGCCACTGATTGGTCAGATTGTACTGGTCGTTAAGCTGGCACAGCCTCAGGCAACTTTTTATAAAAATAGCAGAGTGTGATTGGTTGAAAAAGAAGGTGATTGGGAGATTCAAAACAAAGTTCTTTTTTGCATTTGAGGTTATGGCCTTTTTTGTAGTGCCATGCTTATTAATAGCAATTTTTTAGAAGTTGGAAGTATACTAAGTGTTTTTTGGATAATCAGAAATCAAAATTTATGGCAACCAAGCAAACGCCAAATCATGGAATGACAATGAAAGTGTTGCTGCAATTACAGAGGATTACAAATCTGGAGCATTCAGGTGGGCAATATCCTTCGTGCTTATGGTGGAGTGCCCATGGCTAGTAGTATTTATCGGCAATTGGTAGAAGAGGGAGTTGAGGTCCATTCCCTTTGCTTCATTCGGGAAGTCTTAGAAAGTTATTATATAAAAAAGAATGGAGGGCAAATTTTGATACAGCTACTTAATGCGGATTTATGCCGCTTTTGGAAAGTTAGGTGCATTAGAGTTTGCATGATGCTTAACACTATGGTTGCTATTTACTGTTTTGGGAACGTCGTTGAGGGCAAAAATTTTATGGCTGCGGGGGGATTTTTGAGGGGGATGAGCGGCATTTCAGCCTTAACCCAAAGCCTTGAATGGTCTACGGTTATTTCCGTTTTCACAACCATAGCAATTGTGTTGTATATTGCATCGGGGGTTGCAGATAAAACTCAAAGGTTTCCTATCACAAAGGGTATAGCCGCATGGATATATATTTCAGTAGGCTGATAACCTTGCTATTTATTGGGTTTTGAACAATATGATGTTCCTGATCCATCCTATGCCCTCGGCAGTAGGATGGATCGCGAGGGGTTTTAGTTTCTTTAGGCTTTTTTCTGATCTCTACACTAGTTGGGGTTTCGATTTTTCAGAAGTATGAATTTAAGTAAGAAGGGGTGTAGAAATATGAAGAAAAAAGGGTACTTGTTTTTGGGGATTATTTTGGTATTACTTTTTTTTGCCACACTTTATAACTATTTAGGGCGGGACGAGGGCACTGCCATTGGGCCCATAACCTTTCAGTCCATAAATTTAGAAGGAAAGCCTGTGGAAAATGAAATTTTTCAAGACTATGATTTGACCATGGTTAATATTTGGGCAACCTACTGTATCCACTGTGGGAAGTCAATGTCAGAAATGGAAAGGCTCTATGGTGAGATGCAGGAACAGGGGGTTAATGTTATCGGAATTGTCAGCGATGTGTGTTACCCTGTTCGGAGTATGGAGGTTTATGAAGCGGCAGTGAAAATGGCAGAGGATGCAGGCGTTAGTTTTCAGAATGTGCTGCCAGATAAATCTCTGCAAACAAAATTACTTAATAGGATGCCGGCAGTCCCAGTTACTTTTTTTGTGGATAATGAGGGCAATATAGTGGGTGAAATGATAGTGGGTGCCCAAAGCAAGCTGGAATATAAAAAGAGAATTCAAAATTTGGTGGAAACATTAAAGGAAGGAGAATGAAAAGTTGCTTAGAAAATCACCTAATAAATTGGCGATTACATGTTTGGCGATAGGGTTGCTTTTGGCTGCTGGGGCATACCTTAAAAGAAGGTGAATGGGAATATTGAAGGGTGAAACTATTCGCCTGAGGTATCTTTACAATGAAAATACAAGAGGCAGGTAAAAACCACTACACAAGGCATAAGGCGTAGTGGTTTGATATTTTATGTAAATTTATTTTTGTTGGTTCATAGTAAGGGAGAATGCTGCTGAGAAAGATAAAAATTTTTTCCTTAGAAATACGGTAAAACTTCAGACTTTTTATCCAAAACAATACAGCACTAGGGCTAATTTGAAAGCAGACTTAAGTTATCCGATTTCAATAAAATGAATGGTATTGGGAGAAATACCGATTATTTCCGCTAAAGACGATGGAGATAGTTTTTTAGTCAAGTTTCTGTTAATAAGTGTTCTTTAATACTAATCTTTTTGTCATTTTATGTTTTTTCTCATTTTTGCCCATGAATTAGGGAGACAAAGCTGGAACAGAGCCATAAGGCGTTGTTCTTTTTTTATGCACAAAACATTTTCAAATTATTAATATCTCGTTCCAAAATAAAAGGTATTTCTAGTAGGGCATAAATGTAGCCTGAGTTTTTAGGGGGTGGGACAAAGGCGAGTTGGATATCTAAAGTTAGAATAGATAAAGAAAAACTAGAGAATAGAAAGACTGAGTTTTGATATGTAATGAGGAGGGTTTTTTGTTGATTTTGTTTTTTTAGGAAAATACTTTTACTATTCAGCACAAATTATGCACTTGAATAAAACATGAATAAACGTCTAAAACTCAGGAAAATTTTGAAAATATTTAGAGAAATATTCAAAAATATTCGTAAGACCCTTGAATAGTTAAAAAATTGGAACTTGGTATATTTCACATATGTTTTAGGGCCTTAATAATTTACTTGCATATTAAATTATACAAAATATATAATTCTCAATTAAATTTTGCCATTATAACTGTTTGGCATAGAAGTTGCTTTAAATATAAGTGTCAAAAAATTAATTTAGCAAAGGAGAATTATTATGGCAAAAATCTCGTTCAAGCAAGATGGAAAATTTTATTATGGGTGGTGGCAAGTTTTAGTAGGGTTCTTATTAATGACGTTTGCTTATGTAGGGTTTGTTTCGGTTATTAGCGTTTTCGTATTACCTGTTACAACGGAGTTCGTTTGTGATCGTTCCGAGTTTATGTTAACCTCAACAATCTTATGTCTGGTAAGTGTATTTGCGGCAGCATTCATGGGCAAGAAAATGGCAAAAGGGAATATTAAATTAATTATGTTAATAAATGCCTTAATTGCTGGTGTCGGATATTTTGGTTTCTCGAGAGCAACATCCCTAGGTCAATTTTATGCTTTTGCGGCTGTGTTGGGTGTTCCTTTTACATGCTTAACAACAATGCCTATTTCAATTTTGCTGAACAATTGGTTCGGCGGTAAGATTAAGGGTACTGCTATGGGCTTAGCCTTTTTAGGTAGTGGTGTTGGCGGTATGGTCTTAACTCCGGTAATTAATTATGTAAATACAGAATTCGGTTGGAGGACAGGTTACCTTGTTCTTGCAGCAATTTTTATTTTCTTCTTAGCACCTCTTATCTTATTCCTGGTTGTAAAATCACCAGCAGATAAGGGACAAACACGACTTGGAGAAACAGCGGCTGAGGCAAGCGGTGCTGAACTTAGGGGTATGACAATGGCTGAGGCAAAGAAAAGCCCTATGCTTTGGTTAACTTCCTTAGCAATCTTTATTGCGGTAGTAGGCTCCAGTGGTATTTTGGCAAACTCCGTAGCGTTCTTCGTTGAATGTGATTATTCTGCAACAGTTGCGGCCTCTGTGGCAGGTTTAATGCTTGGATCATTGACAATTGGTAAACCTGTGGTTGGTATGGTATGTGATAAATTTGGTGTTAAGAAGGGAAGTATCTTAAGTTTCTCAACTTTCTCATTATGCTTCTTCTCTTTATTCTTAATGCCTCAGGCTAAAATGTTAATTGTTTTAGTTATTCTATTCTATGCTTTCGGTTGCGCAGCAGTAACAATCTGTCCTCCCTTATTAACATCCTACCTTTTCGGTGAAAAAGATTATGGCACAATCATTGGTATTTTTACCATGGCAACCAATATTGGTGGTGCTTTTGGTGGAACTGTTGCAGCTAAAATTTTCGATATGACAGGTAGCTACACATCTTTCTGGCTGTTCTCCGGTGTTTGTATTGCGTTGGCGGTTATTTTGTGCTTAGCAAGCTTTAAGTTAAGAGCTAAGTATGATTATTAATTTTTAAAAGTTGGTTTGACAAATTCATTTACGAAAAGGAGCGATAGGAATGAGTAAAAATTTGAAAGCGGATTATGTTTTTAAAAATGGTAAAGTAATTACGGTTAACAATAATGATGATGTGGTAAGTGCCATGGCGGTTTTGGAAAACAAAATCATTTTTGTTGGAAATGATGAAGGTGCTGAGGCGTATATTGACGAAGACACAAAGGTTTATGATCTGAACGGAAAAACACTAACACCTGGTTTTATTGATTCCCATCACCACAGTGTGCATACTGCGGCATGGAAAAATATGTTTTACAACCTGGATCCATCCCTTGCACCAAACAAAGAAAAAATGTTCGAAATCATCAAGAAGGCAGTCGCAGAAACTCCTTCTGGCAAATGGATTATGTTTTGGGGCTATGATGAAATGAGAATGGAAGAAGGGGTTGCCCCAACCGTTCAGGAGCTTGACATGATTGCACCAGAGAATCCTTTGTTAGTGGGCAGATTCTGTGGCCATGTTGGTAGTTTTAACTCAAAGGCGTTTGAAATTGGTAACATTAATATGGACACGGCAAAGAACTTTGTGGAGGGACAGGTTGCAATCAGCGATGGTCAGCTTGTTGGTCAGCTTTATGAAACGGCATATTACCATATGTGGAATTTTGCCGATATTGATCTGGAGAAGTTGATTTATGCCCTAGGATTGGAAAGCAGCGAAATTTTGAGTTATGGTGTTACAACAACCCATGATGCAGGATCTTATGGCCCTGTAAGTTACTTTGCATACAATCAAGCAATAGGCAAGAAAGCCTATAAGGCTAGAGTAGTACCCATGTTCTTTAATATACTTGGAAAGGACAATGTAATTAAAGATATTAAAAAATACATTGACCTTGGGATGGGAATTTTCGGAAACGAAAGATTGAAGTATGGAATTATGAAAATTATGATAGATGGCTCCAGTAGCTCTCCCAGCTGCGCAGTAAGCGTTCCCTACTGTCATAATAATGGAACAGGCATTTTATCTATGGTACCTGAAGAGGTAGAAAAAATTGCATTGGAAATCCACAAAGCTGGATTGCAGGCAGCGGCCCATTGTATTGGCGACAGAGCAGCGGAAATTTGGATTACAGCAATTGAAAAGGCACAAAAACAATACCCTAGAGAAGATACAAGACACAGAATTGAACATGGTGGCATGGTTTCGCCAGACCATGTAAGAAGAATTAAAGAGTTAGGTATGATCCCTACACCAAACCCTAGATTCTTATATTTGAATGGTGAAAGATATTTCAAATTCTTTGGTGAAAGGGCGAACAGTATGTTCCCTTGTAAAAGTTGGGCAGAAGCAGGAGTTAAGGCTGCAATTGGTACAGATGGTCCTATTGTTGGCGTGAATCCCTTGCTTGGATTATCTTCAACCATTGATAGAAGAACAAGTGCGGGCAACCCTATTGGTGCGGAACAGAATATCTCTATCCTAGAGGCAATTCGTATGTATACATATAATGGTGCTTATGCGACTTTCGATGACAATATCAAGGGTAGCTTAGAGGTTGGCAAATTAGCAGATATTGCTGTATTTGACGGTGATCTTTTGGCTGCAACATCTGCCGAACTTGAAGAAATCAAATGTGTGCTCACAATGGTTGATGGTGAAGTTGTTTATCAGGCGTAACCCCTAATTTCAATCAATTATTTTTTAAAAAGCTTTCTATGATAGAAGAACTATTATAGAAAGCTTTTTTTGTAGAAATTTAGATTGGGTTACAGAGTATTAAAATAATAAAAAGGACATAAAAAAGCTGGTTTTTAAACCAGCTTGGAAAATTGATTTGTAGGGCAATTATTTTTTGTTTTTTAGATGCTTCAGGTTAATATTATATTTTTTCAGCCTTCTGGAAACAGTGGGCTGGCTGATATTCAGAAATTGTGCAAGCTCGGTCGTTGTATTGCAATATTTTATGGCATTTATTAAATCTTCTTTTTCTTGTGATTCTTTAGAAATAGAAGGGACCTCTTTATTTGTTGGTATGGCTGTTTTCTTTGGTTTAGGTGGATAAAAGGTAATAAACTCATTTGTGATCTCTAGATGGTGGATAATGTCATCAGTGCTAAAAACCATATTGCTTTGAATGATGTTTGTTAGTTCACGAACATTTCCATATAAATTGCAGTTTTGCAGTTGTTTGATTGCTGTTTCTGAAAATTGTTTTGTAAGGTTAAGCTTAGTATTTAGGTTGGAGCAAATATGATGTACCAAAGGAGCGATGTCCTCTGGGCGTTCTCTTAAAGGGGGGATTGCAAAGGAGATCATGTTAAGACGATAGAATAAATCCAGTCGGAATTGTTTGTTTTGGATTTTTTCTACCAGGTTTGAATTTGTTGCCGCAATGATTCTGACATCAACTTTAATGGGGGAGGTACCACCAATTCTATAAAATTCCCCATCCTGCAAAACTGTCAGAAGCTTCACCTGGGATTCAAAGGGTAGTTCGCCAACTTCATCCAAAAACAAAGTTTTGCCATCAGCATATTCAAATAGTCCTTTTTTTCCTGTGCTTTTTGCGCCGGTAAAGGCCCCTTTTTCGTATCCAAATAATTCGGACTCCACAAGGTTGGAAGGGATTGCGCCACAGTTAATGGCGACAAATCCATTTGAACGCCTATTGCTGCAAGCGTGAATATATTTGGAGATTAAACTTTTTCCTGTTCCTGACTCACCAGTGATGAGTACAGTCAAATCCGTAGGGGCAACTTTTTTTGCTTTCTCCAACAGATTAGTGACCACCTCACTTTTGTAAATGAGTTTTGGCAGTTCGCTTTCTTTGCTCATATCTCGATATTTTTCAAGTTCTAAGCGAAATTTCAGGTTATTCGCCTTTTCTTGCTTTAGCTCATTTAGCAGGCTTGTCTTCTCGCTGATATCGAAGAGGTAATTAACAACATGGGTTATGTTGTTATTTTCATCCTTAATGGGCATGCACTTTACCATAATCTCTTTCTCAAAACGTGTGCCTTTTTGGATGGTTTGTTCTACCACTAGGGGCATACCTGTTTTTAAAACTCCAATGCTTGAGGATTTATGTAAAAGGCCTACAAGAACTAGGTCTTGCATATTTTTTCCAAGTAAAATTTCGCTAGGACAATTTGTTATTTCAGCATGTCGTTTGTTAACGATAAGGACATTCCCTTTATTATCAGTAATTAAGATTCCTGTGGTTGAGTTTTCAATGATAAAATTTAGAAGTTTTATTTCGGTGTTTTTATCCATCTGTTCCTCCTAAAAACAAGTATAAGAGCTGGGTATGGAGATGAGTTATGAGGTGCCTTAAATTGTATCTAATAATTATAATTATCAGATATAAATTAAGCAAGTATCTAATCTAAATATAATATTAAAAACGTAGGAATTGCCACAAAAAAAGGGGTATGCTGCTGCATTATGTGAAAATGACATCAGGAATAGAGGAAAGGTTTTTAAATCTCGGGTTTTCATGATAGCAAACAGAAATATAATGAGAGTTGAAATTCATATTTGAATCATTAGAGTGTTTTCGTGAGATAAATCTTAAGCTTGTAAGGAAATAGCATCCTTTGCAAGCGGAACCCTTATAGGGCTTGTTTGGGATGCTTATCCTTCCTTGCGTGCCTGTGATAATTGAAATAGAAACCCTAACCCAGTCATAATTAATAGTGTTGTACTTAACAAAGTAGGGTTTTGGGAGATTAATTCGTGATTTAAATAGCTTTGCAAATGAGCAATGCTGGAGAACATTCCATCGGCATAAACATATTGGCGTATTTGAGTATAATTTAGGAGCAGGAAACAAAGGATTCTGGCAATGATGGATGCACCTTGCAAGGAAGTTCCCAGCATGATAAAAACATCGCACCAATTTACAGCACAAATACCCAAAACTAGGGCAAGGAGCGGAGGTGCTAGCCATTTGATTGTACCGATTGACTCGGGGATAAAGTTCATCAAAAACATACCAAGGATTATACCGGCGAAGGCACCAAGGAAAAATAGACCTGCCTTATAAACAAATCGAACAAATAATGCAAGAATAACCCCACAAATGGCACCCCAAAGTGCCACTTTCCAATCCAGGCCGAATCTTTCAAGGAAAAACACGATGGTACCTGAGAATGCCCCTAGCATTACAATGGGAAAATATAATTTTTTCCCCCAGAAACATGCCACAGCACCAAAAGCAGGACTAAAAAATAAATAAACCAAAATTTCCATCATGATTCGTTTCCTCTTTTCGGTATAAACTTAGCGAGTAGATTTAAGATTCGAATAAACATTAAGATTACAGTCATAAACAGGCCGTAAGCGGCAAGCCATTCATATTTTTTATGAATTTTGCCCTTGACAAGACTTGTCGCAAAATCAAACTCAAACACCAAATTGATGGTTGCAATGAGTAGGGAAGCGACGGAAACAGCGATGGTTAAGGCGCTATTGCCATAAAAAAAGTTTACCAAAAAGGGTGAAAAAAAGGAACTAATATACATAATGGTAGAGCCGAAAATAGAAGTCAAAACCAAAGTTAGCAAAATTCCTCGAAATTTGTTATTTACTTTTACTATGCCACTACGGTAAAGTAAGAGTGTTACAAAAAACGCTAAGGCAGTTATGGACACAGCCAAATAAACAATGCTGTTGTATTGTGCTACATAATTACTGCAAATTGAAGCTAGTAAAAAACCTAACACAAAACTGTAAGCGGAACCTGCTAAAAAAGTAGTAGAGGGAAACAAGTATGTTAAAAACGGGCAAACAAAGGCAATACACGCCCCGCCAATAAAAAATGTAGGAGAAACTGCTTGGACAGGCACGTTAAAGTAAGCCGCTAATCCTGCTGCACACAGAAACCAAAACCACAGGCAGCGAAAGGCAATTCCACCGTAGCTGGCAGAGGCTTCACCAAATCGAGCCCTTTCGATTTTTTCATAAAATGGATTCCTTGTTAACATTTGTTTGTGCCTCCTGTTTCTTTTTATGTGTGTAGTTTACAGTGGCATTCTTAAGTCAGAATGTATATAATCTTAAGATGTCTTAAGACATAAAAAAAACCGCCGAGATACTCGACGGATTTTTAAATTTATTTTGTGGGTAAAAGAATTTCGTAGGCGGTGTTATATGGTGGATGTGGATTTAAAAGCTGTATTGTACCATTATGCGCCTGTACAATTTTTTTTGTTACAGAAAGCCCTAAACCGGAACCATAATTGCTTCGGGAAGTTTCGCCGACTACAAAAGGCTCAAAAATTGCCTGTTGTATTTCCTTGGGGATTCCTACGCCATTATCAGCCAATATGATTTTCACCTGGTTTTCCCATGTTTGAAGGCTAAAATATAGAGTTGTCCCTTTGGGGTTGTGCTTAGCTGAGTTATTCACAATGTTGTCAAAGGCACGACTAAGCTGCACGGTGTCTATGTCGCAAAAAATATGTTGCTCGGGGATATCTACCTCAAGCTGAAACCCGTCCAACTCCAACCCTGCATATCTTTCGGCTACAAAGTCCCTAAGATAATTGCAAATATCATGGGGGCCAAGGGTTAGCGAATAATCAGGGTGTTCCATTTTGCTGTATTCGTAGAAGGTATTAATCAGCTCATTTAGCCCTGTTGCTTTTTGCTCGATAATTTGTAAATACTGAGTTCTCTCATCCGGTGGCACGACGCCATCACGCAACGCCTTGGCATACCCTTGAACGACAGTAATGGGTGTTTTTAAGTCGTGGGAGATGTCTGCCAACATTTTTTGCTTGGCTGCCTCAAGATGCTGTCGTTCCTCCTCACTGCGTTGCAGTCGGTGGGACATATCATTAAAGCTATCAAAGATTTCTACAAATTCTCGTGGACCATGATAGGTTGCAAGTTGAAATTTACCCTTTTCAAAGCTATTCAGCTCTTGGCAAAGCAGTTGAAGGGGTTTTTTGATTCTGCGGTTGAGCCAGAAGATGAAGAAAAGCACCATGGTTCCATATGCGAGGGTCAAAAGGGTCAAGAATGACCTCCAAGAACGCTCTACGGCACTCATAATAATATCTCGATCACCAAAGAGGAGGATGGTGTAATTCTGGCCATTGTCCGATGTAAACTGGTGTTTTTGCAAGCTAAAATCTGAAGAAAATTGATCTGTCAGTAGCTTAAACTGAAAATCAGTTAATGAATCCATTGGCAAATCGCCATATTGATATATTAGCCCTTTGTTTTCATCCAAAATATACTCCCGGTAGGACTCAATGTCATTGTAGAATTCATGTATGGTTACAGAGGTTTGGTGTTGTCCCTGCGCCGTGGTGATTTCTTTTACTGTGATATCGGGTGTTACACTGTACTGAGGGATACAAGCGATATCGTCGGCAGTGAGGTTAAAAGTTTCGTGTTCATCATTACTTTGGTATACTATATTTTGCTGCTCATCCAGCACCCAAATAAAACCCTTTGAGCCTAATAAGCGTTCTGATGGAAACTCTGTGTATCGTTTTTCCTTAAGCATAGTGTCTAAGGAGTAGATTTGGGTTGTATCAATATTTTCCATTATCCCAACGAGTCGCAAAAAATAGATAATCAGTAAAGATGTTAATATTGTTACTAAAATGAGGGTAAATAGGATGTAATTTCCCAAAAGCATTGTGAAGATACTACCTCGTTTATTTGATTTCTTCAATTTTGTAGCCTAACCCCCTCACATTTTTTATATAAGACGGATTTCTTTGGTCATCCTCAATTTTTTCCCTCAGATGGGAGATGTGAACCATAATTGCGTTTTCATAATTATCATAAAATTCGCCATTGACGGCTTCGCAAAGCTGGGATTTGGTATAGACCCGTCCTGGGGATTTCATCATAAAAGCCAGAAGCTTGTACTCGTTAGGGGTGATATCGATTTGAACACCATTTTTTCGCAGAAGTAGTTTTTCGGTATCCAGCTCCAATTCCCCGAGGGTTAAAAGGGTTGGTTCTTTACTCAAAGGCTGTGTATTGTTTAGTTGATAGAATCGACGAAGGTTTGCACCCACCCTGGCCACAACCTCTAGGGGGTTAAAGGGTTTCGTCATATAGTCGTCAGCACCCAAATTTAGGCCCAAAATTTTGTTGGTATCCTCAATTTTTGCTGTTAATAACAAAATTGGAATGTTATTTATTTCTCGTATTTTCTGTGTCAGAGCAAAGCCATCCATTTTTGGCATCATTACATCCAAAACGGCAAGGTCCACTTTGTGGGATTGCATCAGCTCCCACGCCTGCTCACCATCTTGTGCAATAAGCACTTGATAGCCGTTACTTTCTAGGTATAATTTCAATAAGTTTAGGATGTCTTTGTTATCTTCTGCCACCAAAATAGTATATTCCATTAAGCATTCCACCTCACTTTTTTTTATTTTAACATATAGATTTTATAATAACTATCTTTATATTATAGGTACATTCTTTTGTTAGTCTTTTTCTTAACTTAAGAAATCTTAAGTTTTAAAAAACATTGCCTTAAGACTAAAGTTATAATCTTAAAACATAAAATTTATGGTTATATATTTTATATTGCAAATTAAGGAGAAATGAATATGTCAAAATGTGATAAAAAATATATTTATATTGTTGTGTCAAAAACAAATACTACTCTAGGAAAGTTTATTCAAAAACAGTTGGGAGTTAGATATAATCATTGTTCGGTTTCGTTAGATGATAGCCTTGAGGACATTTTTTCTTTCGGACGCAAAGAAATACATAATGTCTTTCGTGCTGGATTTGTTAGAGAGAGCATAAGCGACGGCTTTTTTGCCGTTCATAAATATTCAGATGTAGCAGTGTTGCAAATACCGGTGACAGAAGAACAGTGGGACCAGGCTAGTGAGGGTATTGCACAATTTAAACTGCAACGAAATCAGTATAAATATAGCCTGCTTGGTTTGGCATATTGCTATCTAGGTATCCCTGTTAAGCGTAAGAATAAATATTTTTGCTCTCAGTTTGTAGCTGAGTTGCTGAAGGAAGCGGGTATTGAGCTTTTTGATAAGGAAGAAAGCTTGGTTCGCCCCCACGATTTTTTATCCGTAGGAACAGGACAGGTTGTTTATGCGGGGGAAATCGGAAATTATTGTGTTGCATAGGAGTTAAAAAAATGAAAGTTTGGATTGTAACGGCGCGCTTTGGTCAAGGTCATTTTTCGGCAGCGAAGGCGCTAGAAGAAGAATATAAATCAAAAGGTTATGAAGTAATTGTAAGCGATATTATAGAAGTGCTATACCCTATATTGGCAAGGTGGATTTATGGCGTGTTTAACCACGTTATTTGCAGAAATGCCGTAATCTACAATTTTTTAAACGACTTCGGCCGTAAGCCAAGGAAAAATGATAACCAAAAGCAACGGATAAAAGAAGTTTTTACGCAGATACAGCCAGATGTAATCGTCACTACATGGTCGGCCTGTGCCCGAATGTTAGGCCCCTTGCCCGTACCCATGTATGTCTGTATTACCGATTTAGGGGTCCATGAAGGGTGGGTTTCCCCCCATGTGCAGGGCTATTTTGCAGCAACACATGATGTAGCAAAAAGACTAAATCAGATGGGCGTTCCAAAAGAAAAAATACAAATTCAAGGGATACCAGTGAAAAAAGCTTTTCATGGGAAAATCAAAAAGCAAAAATCTTCAAATAAAATACTCATTATGGGGGGAGGACTTGGTATTTTGCCATGGGTGGATGAACTATTAACTGAGCTGCAAGCACACCCAGAAATAGACATTACTGTCATCGCGGGCAAAAACCAAAAGCTTTGCAAAAAATTAAAACAAAAATATCCATCTGTTACGGTGCTTGGATTTACCAAGGAGGTGCCTCGCTATCTTTTGGAAACGGATTTATTGATTTTAAAGCCCGGTGGCGTGTCACTTTTTGAAAGTATATACATGCAAACACCTTGTGTTGCAGTTTTTCCTGCATATAAGCATGAATTGGACAATGCAGCATTTATTCAAAAAAATGAGATTGGTGCAGTTGTTCGACAGGGTGAATCCGCCGGTGAATGTGTTTTGGATTTGATGAAAAACGAGGATGCTCGTCTTAAATATCAGCTAAATATGAAAAAAATGATACAGCATCTGGATACAATGAAAGGAGAGGGCTCATTTGTCATTAAAAAGAATCATTAAAAAATGTTTGTCTATATCATTATTTGCAGCCCTTCTTTACTTTTTGGTTGGTGTGGTTACAACTTTGTGGTATAGGGCGATGAACCCGTTGAAACGATTAACTCAGGATTCAAAAAAATTGTACCTGACTTTTGACGATGGGATGAATCCTGTGTATACGCCAATGCTGTTGGATTTATTGAAGAAAACTGACGTAAAGGCCTCCTTTTTCATATTGGCATCAACAGCTAAAAGCAACCCTAAGCTGTTGCAGCGCATGATAGAAGAAGGTCATCAGGTGGGGCTACATTCCTTTAAACATAACAATCAGATTTTGCAGTTTCCTCATCAGTTAAAGTTGGATTTTGAAAAAAGTATGCGGATTTTTGATGAAAGAAAAATTGAGATTAAATATTTTAGACCTCCATGGGGGCATGTTCGACCTTTGGGGTTATGTTTGTGCAAAGCCTATGGGTTGAGGATTGTGTTGTGGAATGTAATCGTTCAGGATTGGGAAGGAAGGACAACAGCAAAAATTTTGTGTGATAAGTTAAGAAAAAAGGTGCGTGGAAATTCGGTGATATGTTTACATGATGGCAGGGGTAAAAACAAAGCGCCACTGAAAACCATCGAAGCACTTTCCATCATGATTCCGAAATGGAAAGAGGAGGGCTATGCCTTTGAAACAGTGGACAACCTATATAAAAAGAATATTAAGTAACGGAGGTATCTTCGTCCTTGTTGTACTGTTTACTTATCGTATGATTTTTTCTAAAGTTTCGATGGAACAAATAAGGGTGGTACTTTCCAATATAGATAAGAAATACCTGCTTTTTGGGCTTTTAACTGGGGTTTTTATGGTTTGTGCGGAAGCCCTAAGTATCAAGCGAAACTTACGCCTACTAGGTGAAAAGAAAGGTTATTTCCATTGTTTAACCTATGCTTTTGCAGGGAATTTTTTTAGCGGGATAACCCCTGCTGCAACTGGCGGACAGCCCATGCAGCTTTATTTAATGTGTAAAGATCGTATTCCTGCATCAAAAGGGAC
This sequence comes from Clostridiales bacterium UBA4139, assembly GCA_002380805.1. Lineage (GTDB taxonomy): Bacteria > Bacillota > Clostridia > Lachnospirales > Anaerotignaceae > Chakrabartyella. The sequence goes on from DFWH01000013.1 coordinate 211,536, forward strand.
TTTGGCTTTGCTTATGGATTTGGGGGCATATCAAGCTGTTATTACAAGTTTGGCTGTTTTAGGTTATACAATGTATTTTAGTCTAATACACCGCTCTTTGGGAGGATTTATCCCTGTGCTTTGGGTTGGTCTGGTGCTGAACTTTTTTTTGATGACATTGACTTTTACGGCGATGTTTTCAAAAAGATTTAGTAGGGTTTTGGTTGCCTTCGCAGCAAAGGTTGTGGGTGTTTTTCAGAAAGATAAGGGTGCAAACTTTCGAAATAAGGCTTTAGATGGGGTAAAACAATATCAAGCAGGCGCTAAAATTTTAAAGGATAATAAGGGAACTTATTTATTGAATTCGTTGATTATGGTGCTGCGTATTATTGCGATGCATTCAGCCCCATATTGGATTTATAAGGCTTTTGGGTTGACCCAAGCATCCTATTTTAAGATGCTTGCTTTACAGTCTACGCTTTATGTTTCTTGTGCTGCAATTCCATCTCCAGGTGGAACTGGGGTTGGGGAAAGTGCTTTTCTATTATATTTTAAAGAGATTTTTCCGGCGGAAATCATCAACTCGGCAATGGTGCTCAGCAGAGGGATTGGTTTTTATACCATTATTTCGCTGTGTGGGTTTTTACTGCTTTTGATATGGATCGTGAGGACTTTGAAAAACAGAAGACATGTAAAGGATGTGAAACGCTATCAACACTAAATATCAAAGTATTGACTTAGCAAAATATATTGCTTCCGTTTTTGTTATTGTGATTCATGTATTAAGTGGTACAGAAATAAACAATTTTCTGGTATTTTTCTTTGTGCAAGGCATTGCGAGGCTGGCGGTGCCTTTTTTCTTTTGCTGTACGGGGTATTTTATTGGGCTAAAAGGGATTGAGAATTGGCAGGTAGTGCTTGATTTCAACAAAAAAATATTGAAGCTATATCTTATCTTATCCCTTATATATATCCCCATTGAGCTAATCAAGATGATGGCTTTGGGTACATTCCATAAGGCGGGCTTGCTGGGGTATCTGCAGAGCATACTGGTGCAGGGCACCTTTGTTCACTTATGGTATTTTCCTGCTGTTATCATTGCTACATTGAGTCTGCATTTTTTGATAAAAGGCATGCCAATGCAACTTGTGGTTTTTTTGGCAACTTGCCTTTATTTGATTGGTTTGCTAGGTGATGGTTATAATGGAATTCTGAATTTTTTGCCTCAATGGATATCTTCATCTATGAAGGTTTATCAGGAAATTTTTCTAACGACGAGAAATGGAGTGTTCTTTGGTATTCCATTTGTGCTGATGGGTGTGACCATTGCAAAAAACTACCGACTTCAGGGCAACAGCCGGGCTTTACCTTGGCTTTTGGCTACGCTTTTGCTCGGGGGTGTTGAAATATATTTCCTACGTCATTTTCAGTTGGCTGTTGATTATAATATGACCGTATTCTTGGCGCCAGGTACAATGCTCCTGTTTTTGGTTCTACTGAATTTGCCCTATCACTCAAAGAAGAAAAATGATTTTTTAAGGCTTTATAGTACTAAGATATATGAATCACATATGTTTTTCTATGGTTTAATTCTTGCGTTGGTAACGGTGTTTCAAGTACCCTTGCTAGAACATGGAGGGGTTCAGTTTATTGTTGTATGGGCGGCCTCCCAGACATTTGCTTATTTTGCGGTAAAGAAAATAATGAACAGAAATAGGAATTGAAAAAACGGTGGAAGCCCCTAGCAATGTGCTACTGATATTGTGTTTTTGGGGCTTGTTTTCTTCACAAAACCATTTTCCATATTGTTTGCTTTCAGCGATTTCCTTCATTTCATTAAAATATGACGAACGGGTCAAGAGAGAAAAACTAGAATCTCCTACTGAATATTAAATTCGGTGGGGGATTTTTTATGATAAAACAAATTCGGCAAAGGATTTGGCCAGTTTTATGTTGTATATTTGACTGATGAGTTTGCTTCGGGTGAAGGGAAAAATGAAAATTGGTGTATTCCACAGGGGATGAGTTGATGTTGTGGGGGTGATGAAAATAGATGGTGTGATTCAGAAATGTCAGTAGAAACATAGATAATGTTGCGAAGAAGGGCAATTGGAGACCATAAAACGCAAAGAATAGAGAAGCATGGAACATATTGGATTATTTTTTGTTTACCTTATAGGAAAAATATTATATAATGATATGATAAAATTTGATTGAAGAAGATGATAAGGAGGATTTCAATGAAAAAAGATTCCTCAAAGAATAGAAAAAAGAAACGACCTCAAAGGGCGGACCAACAGCCCCAAAGGCAGCCCCAGAGACAACCCCAAAAACATCCACCTCAGCCGAAGCGTACATACCCAACGAAGGGAAACCTTTATAAGTTGGAGCAAAATTCTGCCCAAGGTAGAGGCGGAGTACATAACAGGGAAATGCAACCTCAAAGGGCAGAAGAAAGACCAAGAAGAAGAACAAGACGTATCCGTGTGAGTCGCGTTTTACCCATGTTTGTTTTTATGATAATTGCTGTCTATCTGTTTGGGCAAATTATTACCATGACTGCAAAGAGTTCGGATGTCAACGTGGAAACAGTTGAGTATGGTGGTATTGACACCCCAGAAAGATATACAGGGCTCATTGTAAGAGACGAATATTTGGTTAAGAGTAACCGAACTGGCCAACCGTTTTATCAGTATTCCGAGGGGGATTATGTTTCCAAGGATGCTGTGGTTTGCACAGTGAAAGATACGAATTCTACAAATGACATTGAAAACATGTTGGACAAGCTGGATAAAGACATACTAAAAACCCAAAAAAGCCGATCAGATTTATCTGCATTTTCTGAGGATATCACTAGAATCGAAGAAAATATTCAGAGAGTCGTGGATTCTTATGCAGGTAGAACGATGAAAAACGATGCAAGTTTTCTTTATGATATGAAGGAACAAGTACAAGGCTTTATGATGCAAAGAAATGAGATATGGCTAACAGAAAATGTTGATAGCTTGGCTCAACTTACGGAAGAAAAATCTCAGTATGAGCAGAAATTAGCCCAAAACCAAAGCACAATTCGGGCGGAAAGAAGCGGCGTGCTAAGCCTGAGTTATGATGGTTTAGAGGAGACCTTGACACCTGAAACCCTAGACAGCGTTACAAAAGGGCAAATTGGTGATAGCAAGGTAAGTTATATTTCAAAGGCAAAGGCAACCTCGGAGGGGGATCCTTTGTTTAAAATCACTGCCAGCAACAAATGGTATTTGGTTGCTTATTTGCCAAACTCCGCCACAGTTAATTGGGGGAAGGGCGAAAACAAAATACTGAATTTGCAGCTTGAAGAAGAAGTTCTAAAGATAAATGCAAAGGTGGAATCTGTGGAGGTTGGAGAAAAGGAATCTAAAGTTGTATTCTCTACCTACGAGCAGATGGAATCCTTTATTCACAGGAGAGTTTTGGAGTTTTATTTAGATGGAACAACCATCGAGGGTCTAAAGGTGCCTAATGATGCCATTGTAGAAAAATCTCTGATTAGCTTGCCCAAAGACTGTATTACGGAAAGCTTGGGCAACAGTGGCGTTCTTTTGGTAAATGGAAGCAATACAAAATTTTTGGCAGTTTCCATTGTTTCATACGATGATGAAAACTATTATATTGATCAAAATGGTGAATTAAAGCTGGGCGATGTTATTTTGCAAGGTAGTGGGGAAACCGCAAAGCAATACACGGTTGCCAGTCTATCTCCTAGAACGGGGGTATATGTTGCAAATAGCTCCATGGCAAAATTCGTAACCATTGATATTTTAGATCAAAACCAGGAGTATGCAATTATACGCTCAGGCACAACCTATGGGCTACAAGCATACGATTTAATCGTATCTGATGCGAAGAATATTAAAGAAGGTCAAAACCTTTATTAAGAAAGGAAAGACGGAACATGAGCTACATTGCAGAAAATATCAAGGCAGTAGAGGCTAAGGTTGCAGCTGCAGCACAAAGAAGCGGAAGAAAAAGAGAAGATATTCTTCTTTTGGCAGTGAGTAAAACCCAACCCGTGGAAACGATACAACAGGCAGTTGCGTGTGGCCTTACCTCCCTTGGTGAAAATAAAGTTCAGGAAATTATGGATAAATACGAACCTATGGGAGAGGGGGTACACTGGCACCTCATTGGCCACTTACAGACCAATAAGGTAAAATATATTATCGATAAGGTGGATATGATTCATTCTGTGGAAAGCTTGAAACTGGCAGAAGAAATTGAAAAAAGAGCTGCTGCTAAGGATTTGGTTATGGACATTTTGGTGGAAGTAAACATGGCTGACGAGGAAAGTAAGTTTGGTATTACACCGAAAAATGCAGAGGAGTTCATTCGAGAGATTGCGAAGAAGGAGCATTTGCGTGTCAGAGGGTTGATGACGGTGGCGCCTTTTGTTGAAAATTCGGAGGAAAATAGGGAATATTTCCGTCAAATGAAACAATTACAGGTTGACATCAATGCAAAAAAAATTGATAATGTAGTAATGGACGTGCTATCCATGGGGATGACGGGAGATTATGAAGTTGCCATCGAAGAAGGGGCGACCGTCGTTAGGGTAGGCACGGGAATTTTTGGCGAAAGAGATTACTCTAACCGAGGAAAATAAAGAATGTAACGACTAGGAGGAAGCAGACAAGTGGCTAAAATATTAGATAGAATGAAGGACTTAATGTTTGGCGAATATGAAGATGATGATTATTATGAAGATGAAGAATATGATGTTCCTGTAAGGGAAGCAGCACCCAGTTCTTACGGATTGCGCGAGGTTTCTAGAGAGACAGAGTATTCTGCACCGGCACCTCGTAAAACGACAACATCCAAAGCCAATCCTCAGGTATATAGTATTAATACAAATGTTCAGATGCAGGTAGTGATTATCAAACCTGCCTGTTATGAAGATGCGCAGGAAATTTGCGATCAGATTAAGACAAAACGGCCTGTCGTGGTAAACCTTGAAAAGGTAGAATACCCTGTTGCTCAGCGTATTATGGACTTTTTGAGTGGCACTTGTTATTCTTTAGAAGGTTCCATTCAAAGAGTTGCTAATAATATATTTATTATTGCACCAGAAAATGTTGACATCTCAGGTGATTTTAAAGAGGAATTAAAAACCAAGGGAGTTATCCTGCCTTGGGTAAGTAGTAGTAGATAAGGATGGTAATGCATATTGGAAAATTTACAATTTTTACTGATGAAAGCGGTAGACATGTTTTTTTACGTGATGGAGATTCTGATTTTTGGGCGAATCCTACTTTCATGGTTGCCCCTGGGGTACAATAACCCCATTGGACAGTTTCTTTACACAATGACAGAGCCTATTTTGGGCCCTTGCCGCAGAATGTTGGACAAATCCCCCCTGGGTGGTGGGATGATGTTAGATTTTTCCCCAGTAATTGCTTTGATTTTAATGATGCTTGCAGAGCAGCTGATTAAAGGGGCAATTATGTTGGTGTAAGAAGCGGGTGGTTCTGTGAATAAGCAACAGATGCTGAAGGGTATTCAAGATGGAGAGGAACGATTGCTTTTTGCTAAGGTGTTGGATCAAGTTACGTTTGCATTAAAACGCTATGAAATACAGTTTAGTGATTTTATGGATGAGGCAAAGTGCGCTCGATTTATGGAGCGGTTAAAACACGCTGTTGATGTAGACATTCTGGCTTTTGGTGGTGTAGAGGATGCGGAAAGAATGAAGCTTGGCTTAGCACCAAGAGAAACATTGATTTCTGAGGAACAATTCCCTATATCAGCCTTGCAAATAGCACCAAAGAGTAAAAAATTTGGACAGACGGATTTAAGCCACAGGGATTATCTAGGCTCTATTCTGGGGTTAGGAATAGAACGTGGAAAGATTGGGGATATTCTGGTTTCTGAGGACGGGGCGGTTTGCTTTGTTGATGAAGAAATGGCCAGTTATATTCAAGCCAATCTGGACAAAGTTTCTAGGACTGTGGTCACAGTGAAAATGGTGGATAAAGCTCGGGTTTTGGCACCAAAGCGCACAGAAATTCGCCGTGTTACCGTAGCCTCAATGCGCCTTGACGCAATTTTGGGCGAAGCTTTACATCTTTCTCGGGGAAAGGCACAAACATTAATATCAGGTGAAAAGGTAAACGTCAATTGGTCAATTGTTGCCAATTCATCATACATATTGAAAACAGGTGATATGGTTTCTGCTCGAGGCTTTGGGCGATTCCGCGTGGGCGAAATAGGCGGAAAAACCAGAAAAGAAAGAATCGGACTAGAACTTGAAGTGTACATTTAGATAAGGAGGATTTTGCGTGATTACACCGAACGACATTGCTACTAAGGATTTTAAGAAGGTTGCTGTGGGGTACTCGCCTGAAGAGGTGGATACTTTTTTGGACGATCTTTATGAAGATTATGAGAAGATCTATAACGAAAGCTTGAAAGGAAAAGCTAAGGTTGAAGAGACAGCTACACAAACAGAGCAATTTTCCAATTTACAAAAAACCTTAGAGCGAACTTTAACTTTGGCAGAGGCCGCAGCAGAAGAAACAAAGGCAGCTGCAAAGGCAGAAGGGGAATTAATTGTAAAAAACGCAAAACTTGAAGCAGAAGAAATCATTCAAAGCGCAAGAACAAAAACCTACGAATTAGAGCAGGAATTGGCTGCGTTGCAAAATCGTTACGAATTGATGCGTACAAGAGTGAAACTTTTATTATATGCTGAAATTGAATTGTTGGACAAAAATGAAATCCTTGCTGAAAAGGATGAAGAAAGAAAAGCAACCGAATATTAAGCCTAGAGAAGCGGTGGACAGAGATTATTTTCCCGAGAAGCCGCTTTTTGTGCGGTTTGGGGAATACTAATTCTGCGAACCACATGGCGACTAAAATAAGCTGTGACAAAGCATTTTTGCTGCCACGGCTATTTTGCATTTTATTGAAAAAGGCTTTTCGGGCATTGTTTTATCTGAAATTTTGTTTTTGGAGGAAATCGTGAGGGCTTTTTCAAAAAAAATTTAGGATAATTTAAATTTAAAACAAAAAGGATGAAGTAATTATGTGGTTAATACCTGCAATTGCAGCAGTAATTTTAATTGGATTGGATCAAGCTACAAAACTTTTGGCATTGGCAAATCTTAAACCCATAGGTTCTATGGTTTTGATTGACGGATTTATGGACTTAACTTTTGTGGAGAATCCGGGTGTGGCTTTTGGAATGTTTTCCGGTCAACGGTGGTTTATTCTCTTGCTTACAGGGGCAATTACTGCCGCATTAGTTTATTTTTATTTAAAACTGCCTAAAACAAAGGAATATAAGTATGTGCGGATGGCAATGGTACTTATTTTTGCCGGCGCAATTGGGAATATGATTGATCGTATTTTCCGTGGTTATGTGGTGGATTTCTTTGAATTTACATTTTTCAACTGGCCAGTGTTTAATGTGGCTGATATTTATGTAGTGATTGGTGTTTTGGTATTGTCATTCTTGATTCTATTTGTAATCAAGGATCCAGAAGAAGAAAAAAAGAAGGATGAATAATATGGAATATTTTACTTTAGGTGCAGAGCAGGAGGATGTTGGCTGTCGTATTGATGTCTTCATTGCTGAAAATATGGAAAGCCTCTCTCGAAGTGGGGTACAAAGGCTCATTGAAGAGGGTCATATTCGCTTGAACGGTGGGGCGGTAAAGGCAAATTATAAATTAAGGGAAAAAGATGTTATTGACGTTGAAATCCCTGAGGCAAAGGCAGTTGAAATTTTACCCGAAGATATTCCTCTTGATATTTTGTATGAAGATAAGGACTTGATCGTTGTGAATAAGCCACAGGGCATGGTTGTGCATCCAGCTCCGGGGCATACATCAGGAACTTTGGTTAATGCTCTTTTGTTCCACTGTGGTGACGAACTTTCGGGGATCAATGGAGAAAAGCGTCCAGGCATTGTCCATCGTATCGATAAGGATACGTCTGGGGTGTTGATGGTTGCAAAGAATGATGCTGCCCATCAGTCCCTTGCTGAGCAGTTGGCAGAACATAGTATCACCAGAAAATATAATGCCATTGTGTTTAATGGTTTCCAAGAAGAAGATGGCACTGTGGATCAACCAATTGGCCGAAACCCATTGGATAGAAAGAAAATGGCAGTGACCCATAAGTATAGCCGTAGGGCAGTAACCCATTATAGGGTAATTGAAAAGATGGGGAATTTTACGTTGATTGAAGCGCAACTAGAGACTGGCAGAACCCATCAAATTCGTGTGCATATGACTTTTATTGGCCACCCCCTTCTGGGGGACTTGGTATATGGCCCTAAAAAACAGCCATTTAAGTTAGAAGGACAAGCTTTGCATGCCAGAGTTTTGGGATTTATTCATCCCTCAACAGGAGAGTACATGGAGTTTGAGGCACCACTACCCGAAAGTTTTGAAAAACTATTAATGCGCCTAAAGGCTTAAAGTTTAGGAGGAACAGAAAATGCCGCTGATAAAAAAAGATTTTTTTGGTCTGAAGGACCTGTCTGCGGAGGACATTCGATATATTCTTGGTACTGCAGAGACTATGAAATATATATTAAGTCAGAAAAATAAAACATCACCCCACTTAAGAGGGAAGTCCGTTATTATTTTGTTCTATGAGGCCAGTGCAAGGGCAAAGCTTTCCTATGAACTTGCAGCACGGCACTTAAGTGCCAGCGTGGTAGATATGACCAGTTCTATTCAAAACAAGGAGTTCGATAGCTTGGTGGATATGGGGCAGTTGGTTGATCAGATGGGGGCAGATTTTATTATTCTGCGTCATCCCATGGCGGGGGCATCTCAGTTGTTGGCAAGCACAGTTGACGCATCGGTTATCAATGCGGGGGATGGATTTAATGAAAACCCAGGTCAGGCTTTGTTGGATTTGATGACAATCAAAGAGCAAAAGGGCGGTTTTGAAGGGTTGAAGGTTGCCATTGTAGGCGATTTGATTCATAGCCGTGTGTCCAAAAGTAACATTTGGGCATTGACCAAACTGGGGGCAGAGGTTCGTGTTTCTGGCCCACCCACTTTGATTTCACCGGAAATTGAAAAGTTTGGGGTGGATGTATATTATGATGCCAGAGAGGCGGTAAATAATGCGGATGTTATTTTAACTACCCGGATGCATAAAGATAGCCGAAATACTATGGTTTTACCCTCTTTGGATGAATATAAGCGGTTTTTCCGCATTGATGAGGCATTGTTGCGCTATGCTAAAAAAGATGCCATTGTTATGCACCCTGGGCCTATTCGCCGTGGAATTGAGATTTCCGCAGGCGTGATTAATAGCCCTCAATGCATTGTGAATGATCAGATTGCAAACAGTGTTGCTGTTCGAATGGCAATTTACTATATATTGACCCAAATGGGAGGTGCTTTTCGATGAAAACATTGCTGAAAAACTGTCATGTTGTATCTCCTGGTTTGAAAGAAGATGAAGTATACGATATTTATGTGGAAAACGGTATCATTGAAGAAATCGGAAAGAACTTGGAAATGAAAGATGTCAAAATAATGGACATTGGTGGAAATACTGTTTTACCCGGGCTGATTGATATGCACTGCAATATCTGTGACCCTGGATTTGAATACTTAGAAAATATTGAAACTGCTTCACGCAGTGCCGCGAGGGGCGGGTTTACCACCATTACTTGCGAACCAAATACAGACCCTGTGATTGACAACAAAACGGTTGTGGAATATATCGTTTCTAAGTCAAAGAACCATGCATTGGTGAATATTTATCCTTACGGCAGTATGTCTATGGGGTGCAAAGGCCAAGAAATGGCGGAAATTGGGGAAATGTATGACGCGGGCATTGTAGGAGTTTCTGATGGTGATGAATTTACGGACGAAGCATCTTTTTTGCGTAATGTAATGTTATATGTAAAAATGTTTGATATGCCTGTCATCACCCATTGTGAAGATAGGGGATTATCGGGCAACGGGGTAATGAATGCGGGGTTCACATCATCTTGTTTAGGCTTGGCAGGGATGCCTCGGGAAGCCGAAGAAGTTATGGTTGCCCGAAACATTATTTTGGCGGAAAACACAAGGGCTAGGCTCCATGTTGCCCATGTGAGCACCAGGGGTTCTGCCCAATTGATTCGTGAAGCAAAAAAAAGGGGTGCTCGAGTGACAGGAGAAACTTGTCCTCATTATTTCCTTTTGACAGAAGAAGCAGTAGAGGACTATAACACATTGGCCAAGGTAAATCCACCTTTGCGAACCAAAGAGGATGTGGAGGCTATTATAAAAGCCATTTCTGACGGTAGCATTGACGTAATTGCTTCAGGCCATAGCCCATCTAACGAAGGGGACAAAAATAAAGTGTTTTCCAGTGCTGTTTATGGCATTTCCGCTTTGGAAACCGCTTTTTCATTAAGTTATACGGGTTTGGTGAAAACAGGAATTATTTCCCTTTCTAAGTTAGTGGAATTAATGAGTTCGAAGCCGGCAGAAATACTAAAGTTAGAAAATAAGGGAAGTATTGCCAAAGGGAAAGATGCGGATTTGATTGTAGTGGATTTGCGTCAAGGGTACCATATTGATCCAAAGCATTTTGCCTCAAAAGCAAAATTTTCACCCTTTGCCGATTGGGAAGTAAGGGGAAGAGTGATTTATACCATGGTTGGCGGCAAACTTCTCATGTGATAGATGTAAACGAGGTGCAGGGATGTATTTAAAACGATTGGATTTGCAGGGCTTTAAGTCCTTTCCTGAAAAAGTGAAATTAGAGTTTAACCAAGGAGTGACTGCCGTCGTTGGTCCCAATGGTAGTGGGAAAAGCAACGTTTCCGATGCGGTTCGTTGGGTTTTGGGTGAACAAAGGGCAAAAAGCCTCCGTGGGGATAAAATGGAGGATGTTATTTTTGCGGGAACGGAAAACCGGAAGCCACTTGGCTTTGCTGAGGTTTCTATTACTATTGATAATCAAGATGAAAAACTGCCCTTGGAATATACTGAGGTCCAAGTAACCCGAAGAGTGTTTCGTTCAGGAGAGAGCGAGTATCGCATAAACGGGACAGCGTGTCGCTTGAAAGATATACAGGAACTCTTTATGGATACAGGCGTTGGCCGAGAAGGGTATTCTATCATCGGGCAGGGTAGAATTGATGAAATTTTAAGCTCAAAAGGTGATGAGCGTCGTCGAATTTTTGAAGAGGCGGCAGGAATTGTAAAATATAAAACTCGCCGAAATGAGGCGGCAAACAAGCTGGAAAAAGAACAGCAAAATTTACTGCGTGTAGATGACATTATTGGGGAGCTGGAAGTTCAGTTGGAACCCTTGGAGAAACAAAGCGAAAAGGCGAAGCGCTATTTGACATTTAAAGAAGAGTTGAAACAGGCTGAGGTTGTGGCTTTTTGTAAGGATTTAGACCAGATGGAGCAAGATCTACTAAAGCTGGTTGGAAACAAGGCGATTGCTGAGGAGCAGTTGCAGGCTCATTTGTTGCAGGAAGAAACCAGTAAAAACGCTGCTCAAGCCCTGAAAATAAAGTCAGAAGAATTAGACATGTTGCTGCAACAGCAAAACCAAGAAATTGGTGAGCTAAGGGCAGAAAAAGAGCGGAAAGAAGGAGAAATACGCCTGACGGAGGAGCAACGTCAAAATGATGTAGCAAACCTTGAAAGAATCAAACGGGAAATTTTGCTCAAGAAAGAGCAAAAAGTGGAAAATGAAAACCAGTTGGAACTCTGCAATAGCCGCATTACAGCGCTGTCCATTGAGAAGGGTCACCAACAGGAAAAGCTTTCTCAGTTGGAGACAGAATATGCATCCTTGAATTCAGCATTACACCGTGATGAATCTCAGGCGGAAAGCTTCAAAGATGAAATTTTTGAACAGATTAAAATGAGCACTGAGGCGAAAGGTGAAATTGCAAAACGTGAAGCTTTAAAAGAACAATTTTTAGGCCGAATGGAACAATTGCATACAGAAAAAGGTCATTTGGAAAGCCGTTTGCATCAGCTTGAGGTACATATACAGGTTTTGGAAAAGCAAGAAAATGAGATGAGAGAAAATATCACTTTCATGGAACAAGAACTCCTTACTTTGGAACAGGATAGGTTAGAAGCGCAAAGAGAGAAAGATGACGCACAGGTGCATTTATCCAAAGGAGAAAAGAATCTTTCTGAAATTCAATCTCGATTATCGGTTTTAAAAGAGATGGAGAAAGAAAATGAAGGTTTTTTCCATAGTGTAAAGAGTCTGTTGAACCTGTCTGATAAAGAAAAACGGGGGATTTGTGGTGCTGTCGGCCAATTGCTAAAAGTGGATGAAGCTTATGAGGTTGCCATTGAGGCGGCTTTGGGTGGAGCTTTGCAAAATGTTGTAACCAAAACCGAGGAAGATGCCAGAGAGGCTATTGGCTATTTAAAAAACAAAAACCTTGGTAGGGCTACATTTTTACCCATTTCTGCAATCAAAGGCCGTACCTTTGAGGGCAGACCAGCCATTTTGGATGAAATAGGCGTAATTGGCACTGCCCACGAGTTGGTTGGCTTTGATGAAATTTACCGTCAGGTGGTTGAAAACCTGTTAGGCAGAACTGTCATTGTAAGCAACTTGGAGCAGGCAGTGGTGTTGGCGAAGAAATATAAGCATCAATACAAAATGGTAACCTTAGATGGAGATATTTTGAACCCTGGTGGTGCTATGACCGGTGGTTCCAAGCAAAAAAAGGCTGCCCATATTTTCAGCCGGAGCAGAGAAATACACACGTTGCAGGAAAAAATGGAACAGGCGGGCAAAGTTGTTAAAGAATTGCAAGACAAGCTGGCTCTACTCCAGGAGGACATGGAGGATATCGAAGAGCAAATTGTGGAAAAAAGGTTGGGATTGCAAAAGCTGACAGTAACCCTGAGTGGTAGCCACGGTGATAAGGAAAAAACGGAACGTGATGCAAAAGAAAGCCAAGAACGTTTGAATTTGGTTCTTTTGGAAGAAAGTCAGTTGGATGAACAGCTACAACGGGCTGAAAAAGATATTCAAGATAACCGACAGGCTCTTTCCCTCTGCGAAAAAAGAATGGCAGAAGTTAGTGAAGAACTTGGTAAATTCCAGGATACTTTAACGGATGATAAGGGCAAGCGTGACGCGCTGATGGAGGAAATCACAGGGCTTAGAATCGGGATATCCAAAAACAGTCAGAGTATTGGAAATATCGAAGAAACAAACTTGCGCTTGAAAGCAGAGAATCAAACGCTTTTGCAACAAATCAATGAGGATGAAGAAAAAATTCTATCTTTCATGAAAAGCATTGATGCAAAAGAAGGTTTGAAACAGAAGCTTCGGGAAGATGCAGATGTGTTAGGGCAAAAAACCACAGCTTTGCAAGAAATGTTAGGCAAGACTGCTGAGAAAAGAACCCAAGTTAACCAAGAAGTCGAAACGCTAGAACAAAAGGCTGTGGAACAAAGAGAATCTGCAAGGCAGATGGAAAACGAATTATTCCGTATGGAAACAAAACGAGAAAAGATTGAAGAAGGAAAAATTCGCATTACAACCCAATTGTGGGAAGAATACGAAATGACTCATCGTATGGCCAACGAGTACGCCCAAAGTAGGCAGAATCAGGAAGAAGGTCGTCCTGTGAAAGAGATAAGAGCGCAAATTCGTGGGCTAGGTGATGTAAACGTGGGTGCTATTGAACAGTATAAAGAAGTAAAAGAGAGATACGCCTTTTTAACGCAGCAACGGGCTGATATATTGGAGGCTGAGGAAAAACTGCGAGGGATTATTGATGAGCTTTCTATTTTAATGGAAAAGCAGTTTAAAGAGCAATTTGCAGTGATTTCTGAAAACTTTAGTCGTGTGTTCCAAGAGATGTTTGGCGGCGGTAAGGCTTATTTGAAACTGGTGGATACGGAACGGGTGTTGGAATCTCCTATTGAGATTGTGGCACAGCCCCCGGGCAAAAACCTACAAAATATGCAGTTATTATCTGGTGGGGAAAGAGCGTTGACAGCAATTGCAATTTTATTTTCTATTTTGCAAATGAAGCCATCTCCTTTCTGCATTTTGGATGAAATTGAGGCTGCGCTGGATGATGCAAACGTAAGCAGATACGCTCAATATTTAAAGAAGTTTGCAAAGGATACACAGTTTATTGTCATTACCCACAGAAAGGGAACTATGGAATATGCCGATGTAATGTATGGTGTAACCATGCAGGAAAAAGGAATATCCAAATTGATTTCTGTTGACTTTTCTGAGCAACAAAAGGATGCAATGTAGGAAATCAAATGTTTTAATGTAGAACTTAAATTTTAGAGTAAGAGCTGGATGGAGAAAGAAAAATACTTTCATAAGATCGCAGAAAAATTGGAAAAATGGTATAGAGGTGAAAACAAATGGGATTGTTTGATTTTTTCAAGAAAAAAACAAAGGATGAGCCTTTGGCAGAAGAAAACAAAGAGGGATTAATTGAGCTGGACGGGATTGAGGTTGAAACACCTCAACAGGATACGGATGATTTTCTCTTAGAAGTAGAAGATGGTGAGGACAAATCAGCAGCGGTGGATCAGGCAGTAGGTAAGGCTATGGGTGCTGAGGAAATCCAAATTTACAGAGCAAGCGATGACACATTGTATCAAGAAGGAAAAAACAGAGCAGATGCTGAAGATGAGATAGAAATAGAAATTACCTTAGAGGATGGCGAAACCTTTGAAGTGGAAGACGAAGCAGAGGGTATTGCTTTTGTTGAGGAGCTTTCCGAATTGGCTGCAGAAATGGCAGATAAGCCCAGTGGTGAGGAAGAAATTCTTATTACAACGGCAGAGGGCGATTGTTTTGTAGAAGCAGATACGGACGATACAGAGGCTTTTCTGAATGAATTGACAGAGGCTGTAACTGATTTTGTTGAAGAAGCTGTGCAGGAAGAGAATGAAAGCATAGAAGAAGTGCAGGATGAGGAAGAAATGCCAAAAGCAGAGGAAGTGCAAGAAGAAGCACTTCAGGTGGCACCACTGGAGGAAGAGCTAGAAGAAGCGACTTCTATTGACGAGCCTGCTCAAGAAGAAAAGAAGATAGGATTTTTTGCAAAGCTGAAGGCTGGTTTAGATAAAACCCGTAAGAATATTATGGGCGGTGTTGATGCCGTTTTAGGGGGATTTACAAAAATTGATGAGGATCTATTTGAAGAGTTAGAAGAAGCCTTAATCATGGCGGACATGGGCGTACAAACCACCATGAATATCGTTGAGAACTTGCGAAAGCGAGTGAAAAAAGAGCATGCGACAGACCCTGCATTAATCAAAGGTATGTTGGCAGATGAAATTACAGCCATATTATCCGAAGGTGTTCAGGAAGAAGAAACATTGCCAGACCCTTCTGTTATATTGGTGATTGGTGTTAACGGCGTTGGTAAAACCACAACTATTGGTAAGTTGGCAAGTCGCTATAAAAGTGAAGGACGCTCTGTTTTGTTGGCGGCGGCTGATACTTTCCGAGCAGCAGCCATTGACCAGCTTGAAGTTTGGGGTCAGCGTTCTGATATTGAAGTAATTAAACAGGAAGAAAATTCTGACCCCGCGGCAGTTGTTTATGATGCTGTTCATGCGGCAAGAAATAAAAATTGTGACCTTTTGATTTGTGATACTGCGGGGCGTTTGCATAATAAGAAAAATTTAATGGAAGAGTTGCGCAAGATTGCTAAGGTTATTGAAAGGGAGCATCCCAATGCCCACAAAGAGGTTTACTTGGTGTTGGATGCCACAACAGGACAAAATGCATTACAGCAGGCGAAAGTGTTCCAAGAAGTTGCGGATATTACAGGTATTATCCTAACGAAGTTGGATGGAACCGCAAAGGGCGGTATTGTAGTGGCAATTAAGAGTGAATTGCAAATTCCTGTACGTTATATTGGCGTTGGTGAAGGTATTCAGGATTTACAAAAATTTGACGCCAGAGAATTTGCACGGGCATTATTTGGGGAATAAGGAGAAGTTTTATCATGGAAAATCAGAAGAATGTTTCAGAGTTTCACTATAAAGAGCCAAAGGCACCAACGAAAAAAAGACCGGTGCATACCACTCCTTACGATAAGGATATTGACAAACATATGAAAACGATATTTCCTGATCGAAAGGAAAGGGTTTTTTATGAGCAGAGTTCGGAGTTTTTACAAATTGATGTTCATTTGTTAGAAGCACCAACAAAGAAGGATTTTCATGTGCTTTATACCGTGGGGATGAGTGCATTGCCAATGACTTTGCCAGAAGATTTATTACCTCAGTATCAAGATTTGGAGCGAGCAGAGCTGATGCTTTTGCTTCCCGCAGAGTGGAATCTTGTCATTCCCGAGGATGGCAAGGTGGATAACCGCCTATGGTGGCCAGTGAATTTGATGAAGTATTTGTCAAGATTTCCTCATGAGTTTAAAACTTGGTTGGGCTGGGGACATACCATCCCCAATTCAGAGTCATATGTGCCATATGATGAAAGTACCCAACTTTGTGGCGTAATGTTAGGTGCTTTGCAAGAGGAAATCAGCCTTTTAAAAGGCAAAGATGGGGCACGGGTGAATTTTTACACCTTAATCCCTCTATATAAAGAGGAAATTGATTTGAAGCAAAACCAAGGAACAGAGGCATTGGTGGCAAAGTTATCGGGCTTAACCGGTTTTGGCATGATTGTTTTTCCTGATAGACCCAATGTGGGAATGGGTGATGGCAATGAAACCAATTTATAAAAGTTTGAAATTATGAAAAGCAGAAGAAGGCTCCAAAGCATTATGACTTTGGGGCCTTTTTTAATGGTGAAAAATATTTTAATCATCAATGTGCTTGCCACATTTTGAACAAAACTCTGTTATAGGTGTTCTTAAGTCAAGATGCTTGTTGCAATATGGGCATTTAAAATACATCCCGTCATAAATTAGGGTTGCCACTACTAATAGCAAGCCGAAAAAGGAAATAAGGACTAGCGTAGTTTTAAAACACAGAAAGATTATAGAACCTAAAATAATACCTGACCATACCATGATTCTAATTTTTTTAAGTTTTTTCATCGCAATTCACCTCCCCCAAGAACATTCCTTTGCTATAAATTTAATTTTTACTAAATCTGTTTGAATGAAAAAACCGCTTTATAAAAACTTAAACTTATCAAATTGCGTAGAATGTTACACAATTTCTGCCCTTTGACTTTGAAGTATAAAGGGCCAAATCAGCATTGGAGATAGTTTGCTCATAGCCCTCAAAATTTTCGGCGGAAACTAAAGCAATTCCCATACTAATTGTTACCTTTTTTAAATCGGAAGATTTATGGTCTATGTTCATTGATTCTACACCTAAGCGTATAGTATCAGCAATGGTAGTAATCCGTTCTTTTGAAGTATTCTTAAAAAGGATTACGAATTCTTCGCCACCATACCGATAAATACTAAAGTTGCTTTCAAAATTAAAGGTTGCAATGCAATTTATAATTGATTTTAAGCATTTATCACCTTGCTGATGGCCATAAGTGTCATTATATTTTTTAAAAAAGTCCACATCTAGAATCCCAATGCCGGTAATTTCTTTTTTAAATTGATCGTTTTGTAGATCGTCAAATAGTTTTCTACGATTATAAATTTCTGTTAGTCCATCAAAATAAACTAAATGATTTAGTTCTGCCTTCACAGAGATATTCTCCATTTTTGCATAGCGTGTGAAAGTGCCCATTATAATGCCGGTGAAAGCAAAGATGATACAATTGAAAATTTCATCAACCAGCAAATCCCTTTTTTTGAAAAAGAAAATAAAAGTTAAATATAGAGAGGTCCCTAAAATGACAAACAAATTAATGCGTATGCTTTTGTCTAAAAAAAGTATGGGAATTTGAAATATGATGGAAAGAATTGCAACGCTGACGTAGTTTGATGAAACCAATGCACTGGTGAATGTACAATAGCAAAATACAATGGTATAAGTTAGATAAATAATAAAATATTGGTTTATATTTGGAAAAACGCTTATGATGAAGAAAATAATAGCCGCAACAGCAGAAATAATCAGATAAAAGATGGATAATTTTCCATATCCAGCGCTGACGGCTGATGTGGATAAAATTGACCCTAAAAAGGCAGAAATGAAAATTATAGCCCCAGAGNNTAATATGGCCTGCAAAGTAAACTTATTTTGTTGCGCAACCATTTCACCATTGTTTTTTAAGACTTTATTTTCTAACAGAATAAATTTCTGAATTTGACTTTTAAATTTGTTCATACTTTATCTCCCCAAAGCCTAAAACCTACTGAAAATTTAAAATTATCATAGAATAGTTTATACATAACCTCCTGCAAGGAGGAAATTAAAATTTAGTACCCTTTGGCGGTGGAAAGGGTTGAGTTAGAGGTGATTTGTAATTTTTTTAATTAAGAAAGAGCGGATAGCCGTAGCCACCCACTCAAACTTTCATAAGATGCTTTCCTTTTTATTAAGGTACATTCTGAAATTATGAATTGATTGAAACAATCCTTCTTTTAAAGGGAGTGCATGATTTTATGCTATTTATGAGTGCGGATTATTTTGCCTCTTCATTGATAATGAGTGCAATCATTTCCATATCTTCATCGGTATTATTTTCAATCGAGTGCCACTGACCAACTTCAATCAGACAAACATCGCCAGGGTATACAGTTGTTTTGGAACCATCATTGTCCACAAACGTTCCTTCACCTTTGATAATTGCGTAGGGCTCTGTATTGCCAACGTGTTGATGCCAACCGATACTGCTGTGGGGCTTTAAAATAACACGGGCATACATGCCACCATGACCCATTAATTCTTCTTTTTCTAAAAAGTGATGAATTTCAACAGTTCCTTTGCCATCTCTTAAACCTTCTACTGTTACAACTCTTTCTTTTCTTACCATAATAATTGTACTCCTCTCTTTTATAAAAAAGTTCTTTTTTAAACACCCTTTAAATCAAAAATAGGGGTGTAATCAGAAGTTGCAGAACTCCTTTTTTGTGTAAAACCATTTTGCAGACCAATGTTTAGAAAATATTCCGTAACCTTTTCATATTCGAATGTTGTTAGCTTACGGGATAAAGGCTTTATTGTTTTTGCACGATGCATAGGTGTGTACTGGTTCAGTAGGGAAATATAGGTACTATCCCCTAGGTTATTTTTCACCCAGTCTAGCACATGGCAACTATCTCTATGGTGGGATGGAAGAACCAAATGGCGAAGAATCAGCCCTTTTTGCATTATTCCATTCTCATCAAAAAGATCTTTGGGAACCTGCCTTCTCATTTCCAAGATGGCTTTAGCAGCAATTTTAGGGTAGTTTGGGGCAGACGAGTATTTTGTTGCAAGTGCTTCATCCCAATACTTAAAATCGGGCAGATATACATCAACAAGTCCCTCTAAAAGGCGGAGTCCCTCCAAGGATTCATATCCATTGGAGTTATAAACAACGGGTATGTGAAGCCCGGCGTTTTTTGCAATGCGAATTGCCATGGCGACTTGAGGAATATAATGGGTTGGCGAAACCAAATTGATGTTATGCAGGCCTTTTTCCTGTTGCTCTAAGAAAATTTCAGCTAAACGTTGGATAGATATTTCTTTTCCAAAACCTTCTTCACTAATTTTGTGATTTTGACAAAAAGCACAATGTAAATTGCAGTGGGAAAAGAAAACCGTACCAGAGCCTTTTGTACCACTAATGGGCGGTTCTTCCCACAAATGAGTGCTGACCAATGCAACCTTTGGAAGCTCCCCGCTTTGGCAAAAGCCTCTTTGGCCAATGATTCGGTTTATGTTACAATGTCTTGGGCAGACGTTACAAAGGGACAAAGCCTTTTTATATCGAGCCATATGTAAAACCTGCTTTCTGGCTACCCCTATTGATTAAATTGGGTGATTACCCCATAGAGGTTTTTTTTATTTTCTATATGATACCACGATTAGAAACAGTTTCATATAGAAAATTGCAGACTCTTGTGATAAAATGCATTTGTAAGTCGAAATAAAAAGAAAAATTGGGGGGCGAGATGATGAGAGAATTCAAAGTGGCAGTGCAAGAAAACCATGTGGTAACAAAAGTGGTTTGCAATTGTTGTGGTAAGGAGATACCCCTGGTTAGTGAAGGCGTTTGGGAAGAGTATTTTCATGGCGAAAAATCTTGGGGTTATTTTTCTAAACAGGATGGCCAAAATGATTCTTTTGATTTATGCCAAGATTGCTATCAAAAAATAACAGGTAGTTTTAAAGTGAGGTTGCATTAAAGGGGGAGCAACATCCCCTTACATAGCATGGCCCCTAGCCCCCCCAGGGGTTTTTTTATTGCCTAAAATGAATAATTTTTATCTAGAATAAAAAAATCCCCGACCTAGGGTCGGGGAAGATATAGAGTGGTTTGGTGAGGCCAAAGTGATTATCTGCAACCGCAGTTGTTATTGCAACCGCTGTTATTGTTGCAACCACAGTTGTTGTTGCAACCGCAGCTGTTGTTGTTGCAGGTATTATTGCATGTGTTATTGCAGGTGTTGTTGCATCCGCAAGCGCTATCAACTTCGCAATTAGGAGAACCGAAAGTAGGGCCGAAACCACAGCAGGACTTAGGTTCTGCAGAAGGAGAGAACATATCCAGAGGGAAACGCATAGCTTCGAAATCGCCACAAGGATCTCCGGAGGAAGCAGTAGATGTGCAGGATTCAGGTAAGCATCTACCCAAAGATTCTACCATCATATTAACTGTACGGAACAATTTTACGATTGTGAACAAACCAATAGTAACATTAACAGCAACAGGAGCGCCCATTGTCATGTCACCGCAGCAACCTTCGTTGCAGCCACAACCGCCACCGCAGCCGCCACAGCCACAGCCGCCACCGCAACCGCCACAGCCACAACCGCAGCCACAGCCGCCGCCGCAACCAGGGTATTTCAGGTCTGCAGCCAATGCCAATGCTTTGCCTTCAGCGATAACGAAAGGACCACCCTTGGAGTTACCACAGCAGTCAAACAAATCTGTTGCAGTTGTAACGTCTGCTTCAGTAGAACCAAACAGAGTTACTCTCAAGTTGTAGCTGTTTGTAGCATCGATGCAACCGATGATACAACCGTCAGCACGACGGAATTCCAAAGTATATTCGAAAACATACTTCAATTCGATATCCCAGCACCCTTTCTGTAATGGATTGGGTCTTTTGCGGAGAATTTCGATTTTCTTAAGTTCCAAATCTTTAATGGATACATCAGCAGCGTTGCAAGGAGGAACGATGATGTCGCCCTCGCAAAGCATTTCGTTACAGCTGGGAACAGGATTTTTTGCAGCCCTTGCAGGTCCTAAAATATCAGAAGTTAAACATTTCTGAATACGGCACTGGTCGAAGATTTTTTGCGCGATGATGCAAACCTCGCCTTTTTCGGAATTGGAGCTACATCCGCAGCCACAGCCACAGTTTCTTGCACTGAGTTCAGTATTGTAATCAAATTCAAAAGCTCCCATAAGATTGCCTCCTTTGAGTTGTTTGTTGTTCTTCTATATAGTATGTAGAGGGTGAAAATGGGTGATAGGGATAGAATAAATTTTGTTGGTAGATATTTTGGGTTTTTAGAAAAGGGGTTAGAAGTTTTAACTGTATTTTGTACAAGCACATTTGTTTTTTTATCTATTTTTCCAAATATGCTTTTTTCAATTATAATGGTATACTCTGGTTATACTCACTTTGTAAAACGAACAGTCCAATTGCCCATAAATGAACGATTATTATCCTCACCAAAATCGTTGTATTGGTTTAGGGTGTTGAAAGTAGCGTTGGATGAGGGTACAATGTAGGTGGAGTTATATGAAGAAACATGTGTGAAGCGAATAGGAGGAGAACCAATGGGATTAGAATTTGAAGAAATCAAAAGCGTTGATGTGCAGGTGGCACAGGCGATTGAGGCGGAATTAGAACGCCAAAAACATAATATCGAATTAATTGCATCAGAAAATATTGTTTCTAAGGCAGTTATGTTGGCAATGGGTACTCCCTTGACTAACAAATATGCGGAAGGCTACCCTGCAAAACGTTATTATGGTGGCTGCGAAAAGGTTGATATTGTTGAAAACTTAGCCAGAGATAGAGCAAAAGAATTGTTTGGTTGTGACCATGTGAATGTGCAGCCACACAGCGGCTCTCAGGCAAACCAAGCTGTTTATTTCGCAATGCTGCAGTATGGTGACACTGTTATGGGGATGAACTTAGACCACGGCGGTCATTTAACCCACGGTAGCCCCGTAAACCTTTCTGGTAAATACTTTAATTTTGTTGCCTATGGTGTTGATGATAATGGTTTTATTGACTATGAAGCATTTCGTAACAAGGCTTTGGAAGTTAAGCCTAAAATGATTGTTGCCGGTGCCAGTGCATATGCAAGAACAATTGACTTTGAATTTATGGGCAACGTAGCAAAAGAGGTTGGAGCATATTTCATGGTAGATATTGCTCATATTGCAGGGTTGGTAGCAGCAGGCTTGCATCCATCTCCAGTGCCTCATGCTGATTTTGTTACAACCACAACCCACAAAACTTTGCGTGGACCTCGTGGCGGTATGATTATGTGTAAGGAAGAATATGCCCAAAAGATTGACAAAGCAATTTTCCCTGGCATTCAGGGTGGACCTTTAATGCATACAATTGCTTCTAAAGCAGTATGCTTTAAGGAGGCATTAGATCCTTCTTATAAGGAATACATGGCACAGGTAGTTAAAAACGCTAAGGTTTTGGCTGAAAGCCTGAAGGCAAATGGAGTTGACATTGTTTCTGGTGGCACAGATAACCACTTAATGCTGGTTGATTTGCGTGCACTGAATGTTACTGGTAAGGAAGCGGAAAAGATGTTGGATGAAGTGGGAATCACAGTAAATAAAAATACCATTCCCAACGATCCACAGTCTCCATTTGTAACCAGTGGTATTCGTATTGGTACTCCTGCTATTACCTCTAGAGGGATGGTAGAGGAAGATATGAAAGAAATTGCAGCAGTGATTGCTTTGGTTTTAAAAGATTTTGAAGGAACAAAGGAAGAGGCTGCAAAGCGTGTTAGAGCGTTGACAGATAAATATCCAATTTACGAAGACTAATCGCAATGTGAATGAAAAGAAGTCTCCTCACCAGTTTTATTGGTGGAGGAGACTTCTAATATATTTCCTGAAATACTGAAGAGATTCTAATGAGTATCAAAAGTTTTGTTGCATTAAATTAAAAGGAACAGAAGGATTTTGAATACAAGGGGGAATTGGATGAAAAAGATAAAGTTAGGCAAAACTGGCATTGTGGTAAGTAAAAATGGATTTGGTGCCTTGCCGATTCAGCGAATTGGTATGGATGAAGCTGCCCTTTTGCTACAAAAGGCCTACAAAAATGGCATTAACTATTTTGATACTGCCAGGATGTATAGCGATAGTGAAGAAAAAATTGGGTATGCTTTGAATGACGTAAGACAAAGTATTTATATTGCTACTAAAACAGAAGCGGTCACTGTCCAAAAATTTTGGGACGATTTGCATACTAGCTTGGAAAAATTGCAGACTGACTACATTGACATATATCAATTTCATAACCCACCGTTCTGTCCAAAACCTGGAGATGGCACCGGCATTTATGAGGCTATGCTTGAGGCGAAGGAAAAAGGACTGATTCGTCATATTGGTATTACAAACCACCGCTTGGCAGTAGCCCAAGAGATTATTGAAAGCGGCTTATATGAAACACTTCAGTTTCCCTTTAGTTATTTAGCCACAGAGCAAGATATTGATTTAGTGGAGAGTTGCTTGAAGGCGGATATGGGATTTATTTCTATGAAGGCTCTATCTGGTGGATTGATACATGATGCTGCTGCGGCATATGCATTCCAGGATCAATTTGATGTTTTGCCAATTTGGGGCATCCAAAAGGAAAAAGAGTTGAATGATTTTCTTAGTTTTCAATTGACACCGCCAGAAATGACTGAAAAAATTAAGGCTGTGATCGGGAAAGATCGTGAAGAATTAATGTCTGATTTTTGCAGAGGCTGCGGATATTGCATGCCTTGCCCCGCAGGCATCGCCATTAGTATGTGTGCCAGAATGTCTTTATTATTACGTCGTGCACCAGCCGCTGATTATTTAACCCCTGAGTGGCAAGAAAAAATGAAAAAAATTGAAGATTGCTTACACTGTGGACATTGCAAATCGAAGTGTCCATATGGGTTGGATACACCAAAGCTGTTAGAAAGCAATTTGAAGGATTATCAGGAGATTTTAGCAGGCAAAGCAATCTGATTTATTTGGCAGGGCTGAATAGATCATAACTGGTAATTATACTAATGGTTCCAAAACTGGGCTACGGTAAAATTTCAATAACTTTTTTGCACAGTGATGAGAATGAATGGGAATTTTTAAAATAACCAATGGAGTTCTAGGCCATTGGCTATTTTTCGTTGGAATACTAAGGGTTACCACAAACAGCAAAAAAAAGAGGGTTCTGCAAATTTTGTAGAGACCTTTTTTGCTTTTGCACCCTAAATGTGCTATAATAATTTGGATTAGGCTGAAAAAAGGAACACAGTGTTTTTTAAAAAATGTAAAGGATACTTGTGATCCACAAGTGAAACACACAATAAATGTTTGACAGACCGGTAATTTTTATCAGACTATTTATATATTCTTGCATCAAGGCCTTTGTGTGAGCAAAGGCTTCGGTTTGTCAATTGGTATAAATAGAAAGGGAAGATTATGAAAATCTTAGCAGATACCCATACCCATTGTATGGCCAGTGGTCATGCATACAGCACCATTCAAGAAAACATCAAAGCAGCGGCAGAAAAAGGGTTGGAATTGATTGCTCTTACGGATCATGCGCCGGCAATGCAAAATACAACATCGCATGCTTATTTTGCAAACCTCCATGTAATCCCCGATGAGTTGTTTGGTGTTCGTATTTTAAAAGGTGTGGAACTCAATATCATTGACTTTGCGGGAACCATAGACCTGGATGAACGCACGCTGTCTAGGCTGGATATTTCTATTGCAAGCTTACACACACCTTGCATTGTGGCAGGGACAAAGGAAGAAAACACAAGGGCTTGTATTCGTGCCATGGAAAACCCCTTGGTTGATATTTTAGGACACCCTGGGGATCCAAGATACCCTATGGACTATGAGGAAATATTTAAAGTGGCAAAACAGACAGGAACATTATTGGAAATCAATAATGCCTCTTTGGTGCCTGGTGGCTTTCGTGCTGGAAGCGACGATAATATAGAGTTTTTGCTGCGAATGGCGATGAAGGAAGATGTACCTGTGGTGGTTAGTAGCGATGCTCATTTTTACACAGGAATTGGTGATATTATGTATGTAGAAAGATTGCTTGCCAAAGTTGATTTTCCGAAGGAGTTGGTTTTAAACACAGATCCTCAGAAATTATTGTACTCTATAAAACGCAATAAAGGCTAAAAAAAGAGGATGAAAAACCTTTACTTTAACACTTTAGTATGTTAATATATAGGTGAATTTTAGTGCAAAAGAGGTGGCCTTTGGAAATGAATAAAAAAATTAAAACAGAACTTACAGACAAGCTTTTCCAATGTATTTTAAGTTTGAATACAATCGAAGAATGTTACCAACTTTTCGAGGATCTTTGTACAGTGAATGAGATTCAGGCCATTGCCCAGCGAATGGAAGTTGCAGCTATGCTGGATGCAAAATGTACTTATGTGGAAATTGCCGAAAAAACCGGCGCTTCAACAGCAACAATTAGTAGAGTAAATCGGTGTCTTCATTATGGGACAGACGGTTATAAAATGGCAATAGATCGCGTAAAGACATTACAAGAAGCAGAAGAAAAATAAGTGACCAAGAATCAAAAAAATGTAAGGGCTGATGATCGACGAGGCATAGGAACTTTGTTCTAGCTTTTGTTGATGTCAGCCTTTCTTGCCGCTTTTAACGGCATCAAAAAAAGATGGATCATTGAAAAGGTGAACCCAAATAGTCTATCAAAAGCTGTTTTTATGGAAGTGAAGGAAAGGGTTGTGCTTGGAGGTAGTAGTTTGTAAAATAGTAATATAATAGGATTTTAAGGCTAATTATTTAGAGTGTCTTATATCTAAGAATATCGGTTTTATTTTAACAGGGCATTCTACCTTTTAGGGAGAGTGTTTACTTATATAATTGGCAGTTAAAAAATTCAAAAGTTATAAGGCTATTTCTGGTTTGTTTTTGCAAACTGAGAAAATAGTAATTCTAATACGAAAAATAAAAATAATTATTTTGTTTATAAATTTGGGTAAGAACTCAGGAATTTTGAGAATCAAAAAAGGGAAGAGGAGAATTGTAGTATGATAGGGTTTGAACAGCTAAATGAAATGCAGCAAAAGGCTGTTTTGCAAAAGGATGGTCCTGTTTTGGTTTTGGCAGGGGCAGGTAGTGGTAAGACTGGGGCATTGACTGTGCGTATTGCCCATTTATTGGAAACAGGGGTGAAACCATGGAATATCCTTGCGATTACCTTTACCAACAAAGCAGCAAAGGAAATGAAGGAAAGAGTGCATAAGCTTGTGAAGGATGGGGCAGAGGAAATCTGGATTAGTACATTCCATGCCACCTGTGTTCGCATTTTGCGCCGTGAAATTCATCACTTGGATTATGATGGTCAGTTCTCCATTTATGATGCAGATGACCAAGAAAAGCTCATGCGTGAGGTTTTTAAGCAGTTGGATTTTGCTACAACGGACAAATCTTTTTCTGTAAAGGGTGCGATGTCTATCATCAGTAGCCTAAAGGAAGAAATGATTCCTTGGGAGGACTACTTAAAAACAGCGGATCCCAGTGATTTAAAGGCAAGCCGTGTTGCAAAGGTTTACCGTTTATATCAAAAGAGATTGAAAGAAAACAATGCTCTGGATTTTGATGATTTGATTTATAAGACTGTTATGCTATTTCGTAATCACCCTGATGTTTTGGATAAATATCAGGAAAGATTTAGATATATCATGGTGGATGAATATCAGGATACCAATACCTCTCAATATGAGCTGGTTTACATGTTGGCGGCCAAGTATAAAAACCTTTGTGTTGTAGGTGACGATGACCAGAGCATTTATGGCTGGAGAGGGGCAAACATCCGTAATATTTTAGAGTTTGAAAAGGATTTCCCTGAAACCGTAGTCATTAAATTGGAACAAAACTACCGCTCTACTAAGAAGATTTTGGAAGCAGCAAACGCGGTTATTCATAACAACCAAACCAGAAAGGACAAGTCTCTCTGGACAGAAAACGATGGGGGAAGTATCCTGCATATCTATAAAGCAGAAAATGAATATGACGAAGCTCGCTTTGTTGCAGAAAGAATTCAGGAGATTGTAAACGAAGGCAAGGCCCATAAGGATATGGCAGTGCTTTATCGTACCAATGCTCAATCACGAGCGGTGGAAGATCAGTTTGTAAGAAAAGGCATTCCCTATCGATTGTTTGGGGGTGTTAGGTTCTATGAGCGTAAGGAAATTAGAGATATTCTTTCTTATTTAAAGGTTTTAGCAAATCCCGCGGATACCATTGCATTGCGTCGCATCATCAATGTACCCAAAAGGGGGATTGGCGAAGCATCCATTGATAAAGTTGTATTTTTTGCAGAAGAAAACAATCTTTCCTTGTTTGAAGCTTTAGGCAGATTGGATGAAATTACAGAGTTAAAAACCAGAGCATCCAAGTTCCGTGATTTCTATCAAATTATCACAAGCTTACAAGCAGACACAGGAAATCTTTCTGCGGCTGAGTTGATTGACACTGTGGTAAAACGCTCCGGCTATTTCCAATTCTTGATGACAGAAGGGACTGAAGAGGCCCTTTCTCGTTTGCAGAATATTGATGAATTTGTGAATAAAGCTGTTGAATACGACAAAACTAACCCCGAGGGTGGCTTAGCGGGCTTTTTGGAAGAAGTGGCATTGGTTGCAGACATTGATAGCTATGAAGCAGGAGATGACGCCGTTGTATTAATGACATTGCATAGTGCCAAAGGCTTGGAGTTCCCCTATGTTTATATGATTGGTATGGAAGAGGGAATGTTCCCTACTTTCCGTGCAGTTATGTATGGTGGGGAAAAAGATATTGAAGAGGAACGCCGCCTTTGCTACGTGGGTATTACCCGTGCAAGGGAGGAACTATTTATGACCCATGCGAAAAGCCGTATGCAGCATGGCATTACCCAGTATAATCCTCCTTCTCGCTTCTTGAAGGAAATTCCTCAGGACTTGGTTGATATGCCTACTCGCCAGGTTTCAGACATGGCAAAAAAATATGCAATGAAAGAAAGTATGAAGCTTTCACCTATTACATCTTTGAAGCAGCAGCAGGTGGGCGGACGTGGAACAGGAAGACCTGCATCATCCATCACATCCCCTTTAGGTCGTAGGCCTATGCCTGCTCCCAAGGATTTTGTGTTGGACTATAAAGAAGGGGATAAGGTTCGTGCGCCAAAGTATGGCATTGGTGTTGTTAAGTCCATTCAAAATGGTGGTGCGGACTTTGAGGTCGAAGTTTCCTTTGGTGAAAAAGGTACAAAGAAATTTATGGCGAAGTTATCAAAACTCATCAAAGTAAGCGAATAAAGGATTAGGAGTTGAGGCTGAATGGTGAATCGAATAAAGGAACTAATTTCACTTTTGAATGAAGCCAGCAAGGCTTATTATCAAAAAGATATGGAAATTATGCCTAACCAGGAATATGACCGCTTGTATGACGAACTGGTAGAGTTGGAAAAAGAGAGCGGCATCGTTTTGGCAAATAGCCCCACCCAAAGGGTTGGCTATACCGTTTTGAGTAATTTGAAAAAAATTAAGCATGACAGCCCCATACTATCCTTGGATAAAACAAAAGACACAGCAAAGTTAGAGAGCTTTTTAGGTGATAAAGCAGGGATTCTATCCTGGAAGTTAGATGGCTTAACCATTGTGCTAACCTATGAAAACGGGGAGCTGGTGCAAGCCATTACCCGTGGGAATGGGGAAATTGGGGAAGATGTAACCCACAATGCCAAAGTGTTTGCAAACCTGCCTTTACAAATTGGCTTTAAAGGCAGTTTGGTACTTCGAGGGGAAGGGGTTATTTCCTATTCAGAGTTCAAACGTATTAATGAGGAATTGACTGATGAGGATGCCTATAAAAATCCTAGAAACCTTTGTAGTGGCACCGTGCGGCAGTTAAATAGCGAAATTGCGGCAAAAAGGCGAGTGCAGTTTTATGCCTTTACTTTGGTAAAAGCCGAAGGTAGGGAACTCTCCGATAGCAAGGCTGAAAACCTACTGTGGCTCAAGAAACTTGGCTTTGATGTTGTGGAACACAGACTGGTTATAGCAAAGACTGTGGCTGAAGAAGTGGAATGGTTTCGTAGCCATGTAAAGGAAAATGATATTGCTTCCGATGGCCTTGTGTTGACCTTTGATAGTATTTCGTATAGCGAGAGCCTTGGAAGAACTGCAAAGTTCCCTAAGGATTCCATTGCCTTTAAATGGGCTGATGAAATGGCTGAGACTATCCTAAGGGAAATTGAGTGGAATACCTCCAGAACAGGATTAATGAATCCCATTGCAATTTTTGACCCTGTGGAACTGGAAGGTTCAACGGTCAGTCGTGCCAGTGTGCATAATGTGAGCATTTTGCGGGAACTGAAATTAGGCATTGGTGACATAATCAAGGTTTATAAAGCAAATATGATTATTCCTCAAATAGCAGAGAATCTAACAGGCTCTGCAACGGCAGAGATACCTGAAAGCTGTTTTGTTTGTGGTGGAGAAACCCAGCTGAAAAAACAGAAGGACGGCGAGGCGTTATACTGTACTAACCCAGAATGTTCAGCCCAGCGCATTCAAAGGCTGACCCATTTTGTTTCCAGAGATGCTATGAATATGGAGGGGCTTTCGGAAGAAACCCTAAAAAAATTTCTCGAAAGAGGATATATTGAGCAGTATCCCGATATTTTCAGGCTGCAAAAATTTGAAAACGAGATTAAAAATATGGAGGGCTTTGGTGAGAAGTCCTATCAAAACCTAATAAAATCTGTGGAAAAAGCGAAGGATGTTGAGTTGCCTAATTTTATTTATGCCCTAGGTATTGATCAGGTTGGGTTACGAAATGCAAAACTTCTTTGTGCTAAGTTTGACTATGATTTGGAAAAAATCAAAGAGGCAACGGAAGATGAGTTACAGGCTATTGATGGTTTTGGAGCTGTGATTGCTCATAGCATAAGCCGCTACTTTGCTACTCATTCACATAGGACGTTGCTAGCGGATGCCTTAGCATATCTAAGGATTAAAATGCCAACTATTGCAGAGGCTAAAGATTCCCTAGTAAAAGATTTGACTTTTGTTGTCACTGGGGATTTGACTAAGTTTTCCAACCGAAAGGCTCTGGCTGAGGCCATTGAAACCAAGGGAGGAAAGGTGACAGGTAGTGTGACGAAGAAGACCGATTATTTGATTAATAATGATGTTTATTCTTCATCTTCCAAGAATGCAAAGGCAAAAGAGCTTGGGATTCCTATTCTCAGTGAAGAAGATTTTATTTTGAAGTTTCAGGTTACACCTACTGAATGAGGGTATCATAGGCTTTTAAATGGAGAAGGCAGGTATCGATTTGATACCTGCTTTTTTAAACGGGAAAATCTTTTGGTGGTTTTATATGATGAAATCTTTTAAATCATGGGGGCGGTTTTCCTTAGAATATATAAAATTAGGATTTTTTATGACGTATTTTAAAAAAATGAAGAGGGAATGAAAAGGGCTCTACTTTTCTGGAGTGAAACTTTTTTCATATTCCGCAATAAAAATAGTTGGAAAATATAGTAAAAATAACAAACTTAAGATGGACAATATCGCAGAAATGTAAAATTCATTATAATTTTTTATTGATTATGACGAAATAATAAAAAAATATGGCTTATTTCTATGTTTTTGCTATAATTAAGTTGAAGATGATTGAAAAAAGGAGGTAGGAGATGAATTTAAACCAATTATATTATTTCAAAACGCTGGCTGAACTTGAGCATTATACAAAAGCGGCAGAGAGATTAAATATTTCTCAGCCTACGCTAAGCCATTCTATTGCTGCAATGGAAAAAGAGTTGGGGGCAAATCTTTTTGAAAAGCAGGGAAGAAATGTAGTTTTGACAAAGTACGGCAGAATTTATATGTTTTATGTGGAGAATGCCTTGACTCAGCTGGAACTGGGCAAGAACCAAATCGAAAGACTGATTTCTGTGGGCGGCGGTCACGTTGGTTTGGCATACATGACATCGGTGGGAACTAATTTTGTACCTGAAATCATTGCCGGCTTTTTGGATGATCCACAGAACAAAAACATTTCTTTTTCATGCTATGAAGGAAACACAAAAACATTAATTTATAATTTGAAAAGAGAAAAATATGATTTGATTTTCTGCTCTATGGTGGAAAACGAAAGCGACGTAGAATTTATTCCCGTGTATGAGCAGGGATTGGTTGTTATCGTGCCTGAAAATCACCCATTGGTAGCAAAAAAGAAGGTTTCTATTCAAGATATTTGTCCTTATCCTTTGATTTGTTACACAAAGGAGAGCGGTATGCGCCGCATTATTGATGATTTATTTACCAAGGCGCAAATTATGCCCAACATCTTATGCCAGTTTGAGGATGTCAATTCTATGGCGGGGTTGGTTGCTGCAAACCAAGGTATTGCTATCATTACGGACAACCCCTCCATTCAAAACTATAATGTAGTTAAATTGGATTTTGATACGGCTTATTCCAAGCGTATGGTTTACCTTGCCTATGTGGTGAATCGATATTTACCACCAGCTGTTGAAAAATTTAAAGAACATATTATCCAAATGACAAAAAAATAAATATACAAAAATTTTGAACGCATATCAGATGAAAGATGTGCGTTCTTTTTTATGGAGAGTTAGGCTTTTAGATGCGTCATGGGTGTATGGTGTGGCAAGGGGGCTTTTTTAGAAAGGATGACCATATAAACAGTCTTTTTTTTAAGATTAAACATGGATTGGAGTCAAAATAGACATATGTGTATTCGAGTCGAGGAAAAATGTTTTTCAAAAAAAGACATTTTTATATTGACATATGCTTATATCATGCGTACAATCTTAATATCGGTCATATTTTGGTGATCAGGATCAAAAATGAGATATGTAAGATGGAGGAAAATACAATGGAGCAGAATATTCGTAAAGTTGCCCTTTTGGGGATGGGAACCGTTGGCGGCGGTGTATATAAAATTATTGAAAAGCAAAAAGATCAAATGGTCTGCAAAATCGGCAGCGAGTTGGAAATTTCAAAAATATTGGTGCGCAACAAGGCAAAATATGCAGATAAGGTTGCACCTGAGAAGCTGACAGATCAGTGGAGTGAAATTATTAATGATGACAACATTGATATCATTGTTGAGGTTATGGGTGGAATTGAGCCTGCCGGGACTTACATAAAAGAAGCTTTGTTAAAGGGCAAGCACGTTGTGACTGCCAACAAGGATTTGATGGCTGTGCAGGGTCATGAACTTTTGGATATTGCAAAGGCAAACAACTGCGACTTATTATTTGAGGCTGCGGTTGCAGGAGGAATTCCCATCATTCGCCCATTGAAACAATGTTTGGGAGGAAATGAAATTACAGAAGTGATGGGTATCATCAATGGTACTACCAACTTTATTTTGACTAAAATGACAGAAGATGGTATGGAATTTGCTGATGCACTGCAATTAGCTACGGATTTGGGCTATGCAGAAGCAGACCCCACTGCAGATATTGAGGGATATGACGCAGGTAGAAAACTGGCTATTTTGGCCTCTATTGCCTTCCATTCCCCTGTTACTTTCCATGATGTTTACACAGAAGGTATTTCAAAGATAACAGCGAAGGATATTCGTTATGCTCATGAGCTTGGCTGTGAAATCAAATTATTGGGTATTGCGAAGAACATAGAAAATGGCATCGAAGTTAAGGTTCATCCTACAATGATCCCATCAAGCCATCCTTTGGCATCGGTTAAAGATTCTTTTAATGCAGTGTTTGTTCATGGGGATGCAGTAGATGATGCTATGTTCTATGGCCGTGGTGCTGGAGAGCTACCCACAGGCAGTGCAGTGGTTGGTGATATCATTGATGTTGCAAGAAATATGCAGTTTAACTGCAACGGAAGAATTGGTTGCAGTTGTTATAACAACATTCCTGTTAAGGATATAGGTGAAACCAAAAGCAGTTACTATGTGCGCATGAAGTTAGAGGACCGTGCCGGAACATTGGCAGCATTGGCAGGTTTGTTTGGCAGTAATGATGTAAGTATTTCTATGCTGTTGCAAAAAACAAAGCAAGGCAATACTGCTGAGGTAGTCATTGTAACCTATGATGTTTTGGAAAAACAGTTTATGGATTCCATGACTGTGATTTCAAATATGTCTATGGTGAAAGAGGTTTCTTCTATTATTCGTGTATACCATTGAAGGAAAATTAAAACTTTAGGTCTACCAAGGGTTATTAGGCTGCAAAAAAAGTAAAATTTTGACATTTAATTAACAGAAAAAAGTCTGCTATTTTATGGAGAATTATTTCCATAAGGTAATAGACTTTTTTTGTTTTGACAAAAACGAAGCCGGGTTAACCAAATTAGCAAGTTTAAGTAAACCAGTGGTTCACCAAAAGAATTTGTCATCAAAACCATGTATTGTAGCGAAAAATCCTCAGTTCATTAAAATTCGACGGCAACTTCTTATGTTAAACTAGGCCGAAAAAGAGGATTTTTGCCGAAAGAAAACGCTATCACATAAGAAAATATGATGATATAATTCAATTTGTTGAATAGAGGGAGGAGATAAAATCATGTTAATTGATGTCACATTAAAAATGACATCCAAAATGTTCGTCGAAGTCATAAGTAGTGCAACCCAATTTTTTCCGGGACATATTGGAACTCATTTTGATTCCACAAATCAAGAGTTTCCTTTGGAATATATGGAGCGGCAAGGAATTGTATTTGATATTTCAAATATTGAGGGGCGGGAAGTCATAGCTTCAGATATTGATTTATCATTGGTTGAGGAGGGGATGTTTGTTGCTTTTTGTAGTAATTACAGCGAGACCGTTGGATATGGAAGTCATGAGTATTTCAACAAGTCTCCGAAGATATCCTTTGACATTTTGAATGAATTACTAAAGAGGAATGTTTGTATTGTAGGCTTAGACTTTGTCAGATCCAGCAAATGCAGATTAAGAAGACTGGTAAAAAAATTTTCCTTAGAGCAAGAACCCTATGTAATCGAAAACTTATGTAACTTAAAGACTATTTTAAACGGAAAGAAGGTTGCTTTTTTCAAAGCATGTACTTTCCCAATGTACTACGAAGGTTTTACTGGAAATCCCTGTCGAGTGGTTGCAAGAATTGAAAAAGAATGATATTCGTTTTTTATACGATAAGCATTTATAATAGTAATTTTCTTAAACCAATGGAGTTTCATCAGAACCTTTTGTCAATCAATTAAAATTGAAAACAGTGCCCAGTTGATTTGGCTGTGCATCAAAATAAAGAGAATGGTAGGTCGAAGGAAGTCGAACTCTGCCATTCTTTTTTTGTTCTTTTTCAGTGATTGTGACAGATTTCGCACTGAAACGTGCCTATAATTTGTTTCAGGAGGGAAAGAATGGAGGCTTCAATTTACATAGATGTGTTGTTTTTTTGGGAATGGGTTATGGATCTGTTCCTATTGTGGGCAGCAGGGCGGATCAGTGGGTTTCGTACCAAGAGATGGAGACTTATTTTAGGCTCTTTTTTATCTGCTTTGTGTCACTGCTTGTTTTTGCTCTTATTTTTTCCGAATAATGGGGGCATTTTTCTATCTTTTGGGTTAATGATACTGGGGCTTTCGGTTGCATATTTACCCAAGAGTTTAAAAAATTTTGTACGTCTTTTTTTTACTGCCTTATTTGCTTCTTTTTTGCTTGGAGGGGGATTAAACGTATTGTTCATGTCCACCCAGGCACAAAGATTTTTGGGTGATGGGCTAATTCTCAAACAGAGATTCTT
The DNA here is from genome assembly GCA_002380805.1 of Clostridiales bacterium UBA4139. Classification (GTDB taxonomy): domain Bacteria; phylum Bacillota; class Clostridia; order Lachnospirales; family Anaerotignaceae; genus Chakrabartyella. The sequence continues at coordinate 246,560 of DFWH01000013.1, forward strand.
CCCATGGCAATACTTGGTTTGGGGGATTGCTGTTAGCTATATATTGCTGAAATTAGGTGGTAAATGGATCGAAGCTCATATCAGACGACGACGTGATTTCTGCACTGTTTACATTCGAAAGAATGGAAGGTGGGCGGAAGGCCGCGTGTTGATTGACACGGGCAATGGATTAAAAAGAGAGGGCAGAGGGGTAATTGTAATGGAAATTGGAACGGTGTTACCTTTGTTTTCTGTTGAGGAAGGTGAAAAAATTATGTGCGGGGTCAGGGATTGCCTTGTGCCGATGCACTATACTAGCTTAGGAAATCCGGAAGGGGCGTTATGGGGTTTTATTGCAGATGAATGTCGGATTTGTTTTGGTGAAAAGGCCATAGGTTACAAAGAATTATACATAGGCATTTCCTTTGATCTTTTTACAGGGGCATATGAGGGATTGATGCCCCCTTGTTTGTTAGAGGAGGACGAATTATGAAGCACTGGAAATATTTCCTGTTTTTATTAAAATACCGTGTTGGTTTGTTTTTACGTAGATTACAAAGAAAAGGCGAGGATGTTTTTTACATAGGCGGTAGCGATGTTTTTCCACCACCATTAAAACCGGATGAAGAGGCAATCCTGCTTGAGCAACTTGGTGGCGAGGACGAGGTTCGGGTAAAGTCTGTTTTGATTGAACGTAATTTGCGCCTTGTGGTTTATATTGCCAGAAAGTTTGAAAATACTGGTGTTAATGTGGAGGATTTGATTTCCATAGGCACCATCGGATTAATCAAAGCAATCAATACCTTTAATCCAGAAAAAAAAATTAAGCTGGCAACGTATGCATCTAGGTGTATTGAAAATGAAATATTGATGTACTTACGTCGAAATAGCAAAACAAAGTCCGAAGTTTCCATCGACGAGCCTTTAAATGTGGATTGGGAAGGGAATGAGTTGCTGCTATCCGATATTCTTGGTACCGAGGGTGATGTGATTTATAAAAACATCGAAGAAGAGGTGGATCGAGAGCTTTTGAATAATGCAATGGATAAACTTTCTGGCAGAGAGAGAAAGATTGTGGAAATGCGCTTTGGCATTTTACCTGAAACGTCGGAGAAAACACAGAAGGAAGTAGCAGACATTTTGGGTATTTCCCAATCCTACATCTCAAGGTTGGAGAAAAAAATCATTGGTAGGTTGAAAAAAGAGATTAATAAAATGATGTGAGGTTATTTTATTGAATAATAATCATAAAAGCTTAGATGCCTTTGGAAACATAACGAGGCACCCTTCCTGATAAATGTGGAGGGTGCCTTTTTAGTTCAAAAAGTAAATATTATTTAATATAGTAGAAAGTGGTAAAAAAATCCCCCCTTCGTTGGTGTAAGAGGGGAGGTTTCCTATTATACATCTTGGTAGTGCAATGGTTCATAATCAGAATTCTGGGTTTTACCACGACCATTATCAAAAAACTGCTGCTCTCTGCCCTGCTGCTGTCGCTTGATTGAATGGGTACTATAACGTACTTCTTGCAATTGAGATGTGCCTTCTGTAAATTCTAATGCACGCAAATTTTCCCCCTCCTTTCATATGATTCATAATATGCCCAACAAAGGGTTGATTAAACAGAAAAATAAAACTTAAATTGCCATCTTCCTTGGGTCAAAGGTACAAATATCTTTGCTTTCTTTGGTAAAGCATACTTTTTCATAGTTTTTGTGATATAATAATTTAATATTATTTTAAAGCATTTATAAAAAAATATTCTTTGAGAAAGATAAATTATTTTTATTTTGTTTGTTGTTAATTTATGTTGTTTGAAAAATAGGAGCTTTAAAACGGGTTTGCTTTTTTGTATCATTATTTAATTTTTTTATTTATGTCATACGGGTAAGAAAGGCGGTTTTATTATGAAGCAAAGCATTAATTTTGAGGACATAGCTAAGGAGTTTATGGAGTCCTTAGGGGTTGTTGTAATCATTGATACCCAAAGCCGCATTATTTATATGACAGAAAAATACGCGGAACTATATCACATTTCTAAGCCCTACCCAATCGGAAGGAAGCTACAGGAGTTTGTTCCTAATGAGGGCTTAAGTGCAGTGGTACGCACAGGGAAGGAATGCGTGGAGGAATTTTTTGAACATGACGGAAGAACAATGGTCATTAACCGGTTGCTGATACGCCGAGGGGAGGAAGTATTAGGTGGTGTTGCTTTTACTTCAACGGGAAGTCGATTAACTCTAAAGCAGTTAGAAAGCAAAATGAGCTTTTTGAACAAGCAGGTACAGTTTTACCGGGACAATTATTTTGAAAATACGGGAACAAAATATAATATAGACCAAATTATCACCCAAGATCAGGAATTGAAAGGCCTAATCGAATTTACCAAAAGGGCGGCAAGGACACGTTCTGCTGTGTTAATTCATGGGGAGAGCGGAACAGGGAAAGAGCTTTTTGCCCACTCCATTCATAATTTGAGTCAAAGGTCAAAGATGCCTTTTGTTATTTTAAATTGTGCGGCAATTCCTGAAAATTTGCTGGAATCTGAGCTTTTTGGTTATGCCGAGGGAGCATTTACAGGGGCACTGAAAGGTGGCAAGAAAGGCAAAATTGAGCAAGCCGATGGTGGAACCCTGCTTTTGGATGAGGTAAACTCTATGCCCTTGCAACTACAAGCGAAACTTCTGCGTGTTGTGCAGGAAAAAGAAATACAGGTGGTTGGCGGCAAAACAAAAGAGGTTGATGTACGGTTTGTTTTTACCACAAATCAGGATTTGGTGGAGATGGTGAAAGAAGGTAAATTCCGTGAGGATTTATATTACCGCATAAACGTTGTAGAACTTCGAATTCCCCCTTTGCGCCAAAGAAAAGGGGATATTCCTCTCTTGGTAAATCATTTTATTGAGAAGTTAAATGAAGAGCTGGGTTCTCGTATTACGGGTGTTGATCAAAAAGCGTTGGATTTGTTGGAGAGCTATCAGTGGCCCGGAAACATTCGTGAGCTGGAGAATATGATTGAGAGGGCTTTTAACTATTCCAACTCAGGAGAGCTATCGTTGGAGGATTTTGAACGCTTACGGTTAAAAATCAGCATTGCTGAGAAAAAGCTAGAAAACAATTTTACCCTTCGGGGTGCCCGAGAGGAAGCAGAAAAGCTGGCCATATTGCGGGCTTTGAAGCAAACCAAGGGGAATAAAAAGAAGGCTGCGGATTTGTTGGATATAGACAGAAGTATTTTGTATGATAAAATGAAAAGATACAATGTGAAGTAGAGAAAAAAATTGAGTGTTGTAAAAAAACTACACTTTTTTCATAGGTTTTAAAAAAGTAGACAAAAAACGATTATGTATTGATTGAAAAACAAGGTAAAACAGACGAATTTATAATACAAGAATTACAAGCTATATAAAAGTGTAGGTGAATCACAACATATGTTGTAAAACCACTACACTTTTTTTGTTGGAAATTTTCTTTTTTCGAGAATGTGACTAGGAGGAAAATAATTTTTTTTCTGCAATAAACTACGATCTGACAGGCTTTGCGGCATGTAAAAATAATATTATTGAACTCTTTTTCTTCTCTTGGCACGATAGTTGCTTTTAATTATAGGCATCAGTAAGAATTCTATTTCACTAAATAAATTAGGAGGTCCTACATATGGCTTATTCAAAGGAATTCATAACAGATTTATACAGAAAATTATTGGGCACTCGACTGTCAGAAGAAAAACTGGTAGCAATCTACAAAGAAGGCAGAGTGCCTGGACATATTCACAGCGGTGTTGGTCAGGAAGCAACTCACGTTGGAACCCTTGTTACAAGCAAAGAGGGGGATTATTTCAAGCTTGCTCATCGTGTAGTGAGTATTTCCAGTGTGTTGGGTGTGCCTTTTAGCAAAATTTATGCTGAAATTTTAGGCAGACAAGATGGTAACTCCCGTGGTGGTGGCGGTGTTAACCACATTGCTGATTTTAGCAAAGGCATTTTGGGTATGAGTGGTACCTTGGGTTGCGATATGCCTTTTGCCGTTGGTGCGGCGTATAAACTGAAATTAGAGAAGAAGGACAATATTGTTTATTGTTATTACGGTGATGGTACTTCCAACCGTGGACCTGTTCACGAGGCAATGAACTGGGCAGCCGCTTGGAAATTACCAATCCTTTTTGTTATGGATAACAATCAGTGGGCAATTTCCACTTGCATTTACGAATCCACAGCAATTGAAAACCCCGGTGCTGACCGTGCTGCGGCTTATGGCATGGCATCTAAGGTTGTTGATGGCACAGATGTTATGGCAGTATATGAGGCAGCAAAAGAATTATCTGAATATGTTCGTGCTGGCAATGGTCCTGCTATTTTGGAGGCGAAGAACTACCGTTGGAGAGGTCACTTTGAGGGGGATCAATGCAAATATCGTGATCCTGCCATTACAGAAAAGTGGCAGAAAAAGAGAAACTGCGTGAAAAGAATGGAAAATTATATGCTGGAAAACGATTTTATCACAGAGGATGAAATCAAAACAATGTATGAAGAGATTGATGCTGAGTTAAATGCAGCGGTAGATTTTGCAGAAGCATCTCCCAAAGCAACAGCAGAAGATCTGTTTAACAACATTTTTGCTTAATTTTAGTGGATAAAATCGAAGGAGGTTTTCGTTTATGCAGGTTACATATGGTCAGGCAGTTGCAGATGCCTTAAGAGAAGAAATGGAAAGAGATGACAAGGTTGTTGTGTTTGGCGAGGACGTTGCACAGCACGGCGGTATCTTTGGTATTACAAGAGGTTTATATGAAATTTTTGGTGAAGACAGAGTAAAAAATACGCCTATTTCCGAAACATCTATCATTGGTGTTGGTGCTGGTGCGGCTCTGACAGGATTAAGACCTTGTATCGAGTTGATGTATTCTGACTTTTTATTGGTAGCGTTCAGCGAAATTTATCACTGCGTAGCTAAGTGGAGATTTATGCATGGTGATCAGTACAAAATTCCTATGGTTATTCGTGCGGCGGCAGGTTCTGCTTTTGGTGCAGGAGCAGAGCACTCCAATTGTGTGGAAAGTTTATTTATGCATACCCCAGGTCTAATTATCATCAGCCCTTCCACTGCGGCAGATGCAAAAGGCCTTTTGAAGAGTGCAATTCGTTCTGACAACCCTGTTTTGTTCTTTGAGCATAAGCAGTTATATCAGGTGAAGGAAGAAATCCCTGAAGGTGATTACACAATTCCCATCGGCGTTGCAGACATCAAAAGAGAGGGTACAGATGTAACCATTATTGCTATGGGCTTGATGGTGAAAAAAGCTTTGGATGCGGCAGAAAAGTTGGCGGCAGAAGGCATTAGCGCAGAAGTTTTAGATCCTAGAACCATTGCTCCTTTAGATAAAGATACAATTCGTAAATCTGTTGAAAAGACTCACAGAGCAATTGTTGTTGAAGAAGGTAACAAAACTGGCGGTATTGGTGCAGAAATTGCCGCAATGATGCAGGAAGAAATGTATGATGAATTAGATGGCCCTGTTTTGAGAGTTGCGGCGTTGGATGTACCTTTGCCATACGACGTAGCGTTGGAATTGGTTTGCGTTCCTAATGCAGATAAGATTGTAGATGCGGTAAAGGCTTTATTCTAATGGATTAGAAATGCTGTGTTGATAGAGGATATCCATTTCTAATAATTATGTGTGGCAAAAGCATGAATTGTCTTGACTTTAGGTTACGGTGAAAAAAATCCAAAGAATAGGAGGAAACTGTAACCCTTAGGGGTTACAGGTAAAATATATGAGTGTTGAATTAGTAATGCCCAAGGCTGGGTTAACCATGATTGAAGGCACTATCGCTACTTGGAAAGTGGAAGATGGGGCAGCAGTAAAAAAAGGCGATGTGGTAATGGAGTTTGAAAACGAAAAAACCACGATGGAATGCGAAGCAAATGCAGACGGATTTATTAAAATCCTTGCACAGGTTGGTGATGTTGTTAAGGTTGGTGAAGCAGTAGCAATCATTGCTGAAAGCAAGGATGAGGCCAACGCTACAAAGGCTGAGGCTCCTCAGGAGGCACAAGTCCCATCTGCATCCGTTGATGCCTCCGAGGTTGTTATGCCAAAAGCGGGCTTAACCATGATTGAAGGTGTGGTTGGGGAATGGAAGGTAGCAGAAGGCGAAACAGTTAAAAAAGGTCAGGCTATCTTTGAATTTGAAAATGAAAAAACCACAATGGAATGTGAAGCAACAGCAGATGGTATTTTACATCAGGTTGCAAAAACAGGAGAAACCGTAAAGGTGGGCCATACTGTTGCTTATGTGGCGGCTACAAAAGAGGCTTATGATGCATTGATCAAGGGGGCAACTCCAGGTAGTCAGGCAATGTGTGCAAATGAGTGCGAAGTATGCCATAAATCAGTCGCATTGGCTATGGCTGAGGGTGCTCCCCAGGGTGGCAATGCCGTTGCAACTGATGGTCATGTGAGAGCAACAGGTTTGGCAAGAAATATTGCAAAGAGTGCAGGCATCAGCTTGACTTTGGTTGGTGGCACAGGCCCCAACGGAAGAATTGTTGCAAAGGATGTGTATGCATACTTAGAGGCGGCAAAGGAGGCACCTATCCCAGCCCCCGAAGTGAAGAATGTACAACCTAGTGGGGAAGTAGTAAAGATTTCTTTAAGCGGTCGTAGAAAATCCATTGCAAAAAACATGAGAAAGTGCTTCGAAACAATGGCACCTTTGACTGTATTTGCAGAGGTTGACGTTACAGATTTGATGGCTATGCGCCAGAAATATGTGGACAAAGCAGAGGTTTTGGGTTGCAAAATTTCCATGAACGATATGCTGATGTTGGCAACAGTGAAAATGTTGAAAAAGCACCCTATGTTGAACTCCACCTTTGATGGTGAAACCATAAGTTCTTACCCTTATGTAAATTTGGGTATGGCAGTTGGCCTTGCAGAAGGCTTGGTAGTTCCTGTACTGAAGAATGCAGATCAGTATTCCTTGCTGGAAATGAGTAAGGCTTTGCGTGACCTTGCACTAAGAGCAAAAGATGACACACTTGTGGGAGGAGAGCAATCGGGAGCAACTTTTACAGTTACAAACGTGGGTATGTATCATATCGACTTTGGCACTCCTGTTATTTCTCCTCCCCAGGTGGGAATCCTTGGATTTGGAACTGCAAAGAAAAAATTTGTGGAATACAAAGGAGAGTTCTGCCCTAGAACAATGATGCATATGATGTTGACCTTTGACCACAGAGTATTTGATGGCAGAGAAGCCGGCGAAGTATTGGGTGATATGAAACAGCTTTTAGAAAACCCTGAGTTAATTTTTGTATAAGATAAAGGAGGAAACGGCGTGGTTCTATCAAATTGGTAGAGCCAGCCGATAAATCATTATGGCGAATAAAACAAGTGTAATTGTAATCGGCGGTGGCCCCGGTGGTTATGTTGCGGCGATTCGTGCCGCACAACTTGGGGCTGAGGTTACATTGGTAGAAAAAAACAAACTGGGTGGTACTTGCTTAAATGTTGGTTGTATCCCCACAAAGGCGTTGCTTCATGCCGCTGAAATTATGGAAGAAATGAACCATGCCTCTGAATATGGCATTAAGGTAAAAGCTGAGGGCTATGACTGGAAACAGGTTTTGGCTAAAAAGGGTGCTGTTGTAAACCAGTTGGTTGGTGGTGTAACGGGCTTATTGAAGGCAAATAAAGTAAAAGTAATGGAAGGGGAAGCATCTTTTACAGGGGCAAAAACCCTTTCTGTAAAAAAGAAAGATGGGAAGGCAGAAACCATTACTGCTGATAAGATTATCATAGCCGCAGGTTCTGTTCCCGCCATTCCCCCTATTCCTGGTGTTGAGGGGAACCCTGCTTGTATCGATTCCACCGGAGCACTTTCTTTAGACAATCCACCAAAAAGCATGCTGGTTATCGGTGGCGGTGTAATTGGTATGGAGTTGGCAACGGCGTATCATGCTTTTGGCACAAAGGTAACAATTATCGAAGCATTACCTAAGTTATTACCGATGATGGATGGCGAGCTGACAGCAATGCTGCGTGGGCTGATGGAGAAAAAAGGCATTGAAATTTTAACAGAAGCAAAGGTTCTTTCTGTTGGCAAAAATGGTTCTGAGGCTGAAGTTCAGGTTGATGTGAAGGGTACGAAGAAGGCGTTTCATGCAGAAAAGGTTTTGGTTGCCGTTGGCAGAAGAACAGACACTGCTGCATTACAGCTTGATAAGGTTGGCATTCGCCATGATAGGGGCAAAATTCAGGTGAATGAATTTATGGAAACCAATGTAAAAGATGTTTATGCCATTGGTGACTGCTTAGGGCAGATTATGCTGGCACACATTGCTTCTGCCCAAGGAGAGTTGGCGGCGGAAAATGCATTGGGTCATAAGGCTAGCTTTGATAGTAAAACAAATCCTTCTTGTGTTTATACAATGCCCGAATTTGCAGGAGTTGGCTTGACAGAAGAAAGTGCAAAAGAAAAGGGTATTGATTATGGAGTGGGTAACTTCCCTCTGTTTGCCAATGGTAAAGCCCTCATTGCCAACGGCGGTGTGGGTGCTATCAAAATATTATATGGCAAGAAGTATAACGAAGTGTTAGGGGTACATATCCTTGGACCAAGAGCAACAGATATGATTGGTGAAGCGGCTCTTGCCATTGGCTTGGAAGCAACTGTGGAAGAGGTTATTAATACAATTCATGCCCATCCAACGGTAACGGAGGCTGTGCGTGAGGCAGCTTTGGCGGCGGAAAAAAGAGCAATTCATATCCCCAATAAATAATTTGGGGAAAAGAAATACAGAAGAGAAATACAAAAGAGAAATACAAAAGAGAAAAGAGGACGCCACCATTTTGAAAAGGTAGCGTCCTAATTTTATATTATGAACTTTTTTAGTTTTCTAGAAATGCTCTTCTATTATATCGGTTACTATTTCCTTTGCATTATTACCAGATACATTGTTTTCATCTTGTAGGTTAACAGTAAAATACCACCGCTGTTTCTGGTCTTCAAAAAATCCAACAAACCATGCATTATTTTTTCCAGTTCCGGTTTTTCCGTATAAAGAGATACTCTCATCATTGTCAACAAGCATAAGTTGTTTTAATAAAGAGAGTGTGCTTTCAGAAACAGTAATGTGACCATCAAAAATTTTAGACAAGACATCAACTTGTTCTTTAGGAGAAATTTTCAATGATGATTCCAACCAAAAACCATTTGTATCTGGAGTGGGGTTTAACGCACTGCCATCCCATTCACTTACATCACAATTGCCATAGTCCAGCTCTGTCAATTTTTTTTTGACTTCATTTTCACCAACCTTATCAATTACTTGCTTAAAATACCAAACGCAGGAGGACTGAAATGCCTCTTTAAGCGTCAAATCTTTGTTCCATGAATCTATGGGATAGGTGCTTCCGTTGTATTTCATTTTACTGTTCTCATTGACAAGCACACCTGCTTCTACGCCTAGCATAGAGGCGATTATTTTGAATGTTGAGCACGGAGAATATTGATTTTCACTTTCGGCTTGATTGTATATTCTGTATTCATTGAGTTCGCTATTGTAAAACACACAGGAACCTTGTAAATTATTGAAGCAATCACTAAAATCCATATTTTGAATTAAAGGGTCATTTTGTGTTGAACCATTTAGTGAGTCATCTGTTTGTGAGTGGATTTTTTTGCCTTCAGCAGATTCTTGTTGCACTTCACTGGGCTTGCTATTACACCCATAAAGGGGGAGAGTTAAGCACAATATTATTATATATGATATAATTTTATCCATTTCATATCTTCCTCTCTTTTTTAAATTTTCATTTTTTATCAAAATTATAGCAGTTATTATTGGCTATATCAACTTCAGGCTGGCCTATGGTAAATATGCTACGCGACATTACCATGTTGGTGAAGGTCATAAGGTTTTAAAAGTAATTACGTTAAAATTGTCCTTGTTCTGCCATTTAGAAATCAATATGTCTACATAGATAAAAAAGTGAAAATTGGATATTTTTATTTTTTCATTCAAATTCATAGGGAATCTTCTTGACTTTTTTCGTTAGGGTGCTATAATTATTTTATCTAAAAAAACCGATGATTAAGAGGAGTAACCTTTTTGTTCCCCTTTCAGAGAGTTGCAGGTGGTGGGATTGCAACAGTAGGGCGCTAGGTGAATGGACTTATGAGGGCGGGCGAAAGCTTCGGCAAGTAGTACCCGACGGGAACCGTACCCGTTATCCAGACGGACTGTATAATCGTACAGTGAGCGAGTGGACGATTTTATCGTCAATTTGGGTGGTATCGCAGGATTTTCAAGTCTTGTCCCATAATATAGGGGATAAGGCTTTTTCTTTTGCCCGTAAAAGTGTAAAAGAGAGGTTGGGTACCTACTTAGACGGTTACATAGGTTTAGATGAGATGAGAGTAGAAAAGAAATTTAGATGAGAAAAAGGAGAGGTTCATATGAAAAAATTTTTAGCAATGACAATGGCAGTGGTATTAGGTATGGCGGCTTTGACAGGGTGTGGAAGTAATGGCAACGATAAAGCAGAAGGTGGCAGTGCAAATGCAGATGTACCTGTAATTGGTATTTCTCAGTATGGACAGCACGCTTCTTTGGATAACTGCCGTGAAGGATTTCTGCTGGGTTTAGAGGAAAGCGGATTGGTTGAAGGAACTGATTACGCCATTGATTACCAGAATGCTGGGTTTGACGATACTATTGCAATGCAGATTGCTCAGAATTTTTCTGCAAATAACGTGGCATTGATGTGTGCAGTTGCAACACCTTCAGCGACAGCTTGCTACGCAGCAGCAGAAGATAAAAACATTCCTGTTATTTTTACAGCGATTACCGACCCTGTTCAGGCAAAGTTGGACACAGGTAATATCACAGGCACTAGCGATAAGCTTCCTGTGGAGGCACAGCTTGAATTGATCCGTGCGTTGCAGCCTGATGCAAAAACAATTGGTATTCTTTACACAACAAGCGAGCCAAACTCCGTTTCTGCAATTGCTGAATATAAAGAAAAAGGCCCTGCATATGGTTTTACAGTTGAAACCATTGGCGTAACTCAGCAGGCTGAAGTTTTGCAGGCTGCGGACAGCATCATTGCAAAAGGTGTGGATTGTATTTCAAACTTGACAGATAATAATGTTGTTGGAGTTTTACCATCTATTTTAGAAAAGACAAATGATGCTGGAATTCCCGTTTATGGTAGTGAAATTGAACAGGTAAAGTTGGGATGTGTGGCTTCCGCAGGCATTGATTACATTGCATTGGGTAAGCAGACAGGCGCAATGGCAGCAAAAATATTGAAGGGCGAAGCGACAGCGGAAGAAATGCCTTATGAAAAAATCACAAGTTTTGACACATATATCAATTCCGGTGCTGTTGAAGAAATGGGAATCACAATTCCCGCTGATATTGCAGAAAAGGCAATCGAAGCTACAAATTAAAGCTTTTCCCAACTTGGGGGAGAGAAAATAGAAAGAGGTCTGGAGTATGGTTTTTGTTGATTTAATGATTAGTACATTAACGCAGGGTTTTATTTATGCTTTGCTATCCTATGGTGTTTTTATCACCTACAAAATATTGGATTTTCCCGATTTAACCGTTGATGGTAGCTTTCCGTTGGGGGCTGCCATCACAGCCGTACTTTTGGTAAACGGGGTGGATCCATATTTGGTGCTTTTGGTTTCTGCCGCTTTTGGTGCATTGGCAGGCTTTGTAACAGGATTTATTCATGTAAGGTTGGGCGTAAGAGATTTATTGGCAGGTATTATTACGATGACTGCATTGTTCTCTATTAACTTGCAAATTGCTGGCTCAAACCTTGCAGTAGAACGTGCCATTGATACCATTTTTACGGCTGGCCCTACAATGACAGTTTTGGGATCTATGTCTTTGATGTATCGTAAATTTATCGTTGCATTGGTACTGGCTTTGATTGTAAAGCTTCTGCTGGATTTGTATCTAAAGACAAAAAACGGATTGCTACTGCGAGCAGTTGGGGATAACAGCACACTGGTTACAACTTTGGCGAAGGATAAGGGATCCATGAAGATATTGGGCCTTGTGATTGCCAATGCATTGGTTGCCCTTTGCGGTAGCGTGGTTTGTCAGGAACAAAGAGCCTTCTCTAGCACTATGGGTACGGGTCAGGTTGTGTTTGGCTTAGCAACGGTTATTATTGGTACCACCTTGTTTAGACGTTTTGGCTTTGTAAAAGGAACTACTGCTGTTTTGGTGGGCAGTGTGTTCTATAAAATCTGTATCCAAATTGCAATCAGTATGGGGCTTCCCGCAAACCTGTTGAAATTGGCAATGGCTGCGCTGTTCTTGGTAGTCCTTGTTTTGGGGGACAGAAAGAAAGGCGGTGCAGAACATGCTTGAGTTAAAGAATATAACCAAAATCTATAATCCAGGGCAAGTTACAGAAATGTGCTTGTTTGATAAGTTTAACCTTACCGTTGGCGATGGTCAGTTTGTATCCATCGTTGGCAGTAATGGTAGTGGCAAGACTTCTATGCTCAATATTATTTGTGGCAGCATTCCCATTGAGGGAGGAGAGGTTCTGGTTGGAGGCAAAGATATTGCCAAAATGAAGGATTATCAAAGATACCGCTCTATTGGGCGTGTATACCAAAATCCTTCAATGGGCACTTGCCCTAACCTAACAATGCTTGAGAATATGTCTTTGGCAGATAATAAGGGAAAACCTTTTGGTTTATCTTTTGGGGTAAATAAATTCAGAGAAACCTTCTACAAGGAGCAACTCTCTATTTTAGGGTTGGGGTTGGAGAATAAAATGGACGTAAAATTGGGGGCACTTTCTGGCGGACAGAGACAGGCGGCAGCCCTGATTATGTCCACTTTGACTCCTATTGAGTTCTTGATTTTAGATGAACATACAGCGGCCTTGGATCCTAAAACTGCGGAGATTATTATGGAGCTGACAGGTAAGGTTGTAAGAGAAAAGAACCTGACCGCAATGATGGTAACCCATAATTTACGCTACGCCGTAGAATATGGTAACCGCCTGATCATGATGGATAAGGGCGGAACTGTTATGGACTTGTCCGAGGAAGAAAAGAAGAATATGAAAGTGGAAGATATTTTAGATGTCTTTACTTCCATTAGTATTGAGTGCGGCAATTAAGCCGCACTTTTTTATTGGTCAGAATTAACAAAAGGTAGCCCTTTTTTGTTTATAAATGAAGATTCAGAAAATGAAAAGAGCTGTTTTGTGAAAATTTGTGAAAAAAGTTTTAAACTATTTTTGCAACTATGTACTAGTAGAAAACCATAGTATACAGTTTGAAAATAGTAAAAATTTTGGCTTTTTTATAGAAGTATATGATTTTTTATATAGATGCAAGAAATTGTTTATCTACAATTACATTATGATTTTAAAAAAAATAATTAAATCTTTTATGATCATTTATTGATTTTTTCAAGAAATAAACAAAATTTTGTCGAAGATAAAATTTTTTTAGTATAATTTGATTGATTATCAGGTAAAATTATGTTAAATTAAGAATATACATTTTTTAACAATATAACTGGGTGATATTTATGTACAAAAGTGATTATATGAATGTTTTACATATTTTGTAATAAATGACTATGGTATCACTTAAAACTTTGTTTGACCCGTGTAAAATGTTGTTTTTTCATTAAATTTTATTGACAAGCTATGTGCAGATCAAAGTATTGAGCTAAAAGAAGGGTTCTTCTTTCCAAATTTAGGGGTAAGCCAATATGAGAACATACATGAGAAGATGAGGTTGCACAGAGCAAATAATGTAAGAGGGAGGGATTTAGCAACAGGGTGTAAAGTTTTTGCTAAGAAATGATACGTTTTGCTAGAAATATAGCACAAAGAATGAAACAACTTTACACACAAGTCTGATTGTGTGTGAACTCTCTGAAGAATGAGGGTGCGCTACTACGAGTGAATTACATAAGAAAAAAATCAAGTTTCTCTGCAAGATTAAATTAACGCTGCAAAAAATTATAGGGCTAGAGGCCTTAGGCATGAACAGCAAAATGTAAACATTATCCGCCATTATAAATAAAACCTTTGATTAGACCTCCTTTAACGAATTTAGGAGGGATTATTTTGCGGATTGATAAGTTTGAAATTGAATTGTAGAAAACAAGGGGAAAAAAGGGGTGTAAACATGAAGTATTTTTCGAAAAGCATTGTAAGAAAAATGATATTAACAACGATAGTACCATCAGTTATCATGTTTTTAGTTCTTATTTTTATTGTCGTTGGTCATGTGAAGGATAGTATTAGTGCGCAATCAAATGAAGTAATTAAGAGAAGTTCTATTAGTGCATCATGGCAGATTAGTCAATACTTAACGGATTATATGTCTATGGTTGAGGCTGCCGCTGTAAATAATACATTTAAAAGCTATATGGAAAATGTTGGGCCAGAAACACCTGCAAAGGATGCACCTGAGTATGCAGCTGTTATGAACGAATTGAAGCAGTTGGCTTCTCTCGATTCAACAAACATTCAGGCGGCATGGATTGGCGACTTGGACTCTAGCCAGTTAATAATGTCTGACGGATTTGTGTCTGATTTGGGTGGAGATTGGGTTATTACGGAGCGTGCTTGGTATGTTTCTATGATGGAAAGACTGGGTGTGGCCATATCTGACCCTTATGTTGACGTAAATACCCAACAATTGACGGTAACCATTGCTTGCCCTGTTTACAATAATGGTAAGATGGTAGGTGCTTATGGTATTGATATGTCCCTAAGTCAGTTGACAGGACTTTTTGGTGGTTTGAAGTTAGGTGAAACGGGTTATTACATGTTTGTAACAAGAAATAATACTGTTTTGTATCATCCTAAGGATGATTACCTTATGCAGTCGGCTGCTGACCTTCCAATTAGCGATGAAGCAAAGAGCATGTTAATGAATGTTTCCTCAGATGTTACGGAGTATGAAGTGGATGGACAAACATTATATGGCTTTACCTCATCAATCGGTAGTACCGGATGGAAAGTAGTTTCCGCACTGCCTAGTCAAGAATTTGAGAAGCCTTTCAAAGAAACTCAAAACATTTTGTTCCTCTTTATTGGCGTTATTATGCTGGTAATCTGTGCGATTATTTATATTGCAGCTAGAAATATTGTAAGACCTTTACGCCAGTTGGCCGATGTTTCTGATAAAATTGCTGAGGGCGATTTGGATGTTGAACTCAATATTAAGACGAAGGACGAGACGGCACTGGTGGCCAACTCCTTTAATAAGACGGTGGTGCGGCTAAAGGGTTATATTGCCTATATTGAGGAAATTTCTGAATTATTAAAACGGATTGGTAACGGAAACTTACAGCTTGATTTTAAACAAAACTATGATGGAGAGTTTGCAATCATTAAAGATGCTCTGGTTTCTACAACAGAAATGCTGAACGATACCCTTACACAAATCAATGTGGCTTCGCAGCAGGTTGCTTCTGGCTCTGATCAGGTTTCTAGTGGTGCTCAGGCGCTTTCCCAGGGGGCAACAGAACAGGCAAGCTCTATCGAAGAATTATCTGCTACCATGAATGATATTTCTTCTCAGATTAAACAAACAGCCGAGAATGCTACAAAGGCAATGACGATTGCGCAGCATGCATCTACTGCAACGTCCCATGGTCAGGAACAGATGAAACTCATGGTTGAAGCTATGGAAGAAATTAGCCGTACTTCAAATGAAATTGGCAAGATTATTAAAAATATTGATGATATTGCATTCCAGACAAACATTCTTGCTTTGAATGCTGCTGTTGAGGCGGCTAGAGCAGGAAGCGCAGGCAGAGGCTTTGCTGTGGTTGCTGACGAAGTTCGTAACCTTGCAAGTAAATCCGCAGAGAGTGCAAAAAATACTTCTGCTTTGATTGAAAGCGCACTGCATGCAATTGAAAAAGGTACATTGATTGTAAATCGTACTGCCAATTCTTTGGAAGAGATTGTTCATGGTTCCGAAGAATCATCAGAAGTCATTCAGTATATTGCCAATGCAAGCAACGAGCAGGCACAGGCTATCACTCAGGTTAACCTTGGTGTAGAACAGATTTCTGCCGTTGTGCAAACAAACAGTGCGACTGCTGAAGAAGAAGCGGCAGCTAGTGAAGAATTGTCTGCGCAGGCACAGTTGTTGCAGGAGTTGTTGTCAAAGTTTACACTAAAGTCTGATGTAGGCGCTAGGGAGACTTTGCATAACATCATGGAAACTGAAAGTTATGAGGATATGGATAATTTTGACGAAGTGGATGATGATTATAAGTATTAATCCAAGCTTCTGTTTTACAAGTGAAGAACCTTAAGGAAAAGAAGTGTTTTGGTTTTTAACCTTGTCTGATTTCATTTTTAAAATAAAGACCTCCTGATTGGCTATGCAAGCAAGCCAATCAGGAGGTCTTTTTCTATGTTGAAGTGAAGAACCAGTTAAAAAAATATACTATTTTTAAACTTTATATGGGAAATAGATCAACAATAAATTGAAAATATTGTAATAAATTGGTATAATTGTGGAAGTTGTTTTTATGTAAATAAAGTTAAATATAAATTTATAGGGGCGTTCGGGAGGTTTCTATGGGAATTGAAATTCTCAAAAAGAAATAAGGAAAGGGGAGTTTAAAAAACCTTCATTAAAATGGTCAAATTATGGGGTTAGGGAAGGTGATATATTAGGTTTGTTCAAGTTGGCTTTTGGGTAGAAACAAATGTTTAAAGGAACGGTAGCATATGCACTTATATACTCAGGATAAAGGGAGGATATTACATTGATCGTAGAGAAATTACAAAGTCCCACGGTTAGAAATAATGCATTAGCTGGACGATTATGCACCACCACAGCAAATCAGTGGAGAAAGGGACTGAAAAAAAACTTAGTTCACAACAGAAAATTTGAAATAGACTTTCTGTGGCTCAGATGCCAATTTCCAGAGAGCGAATTGGTGGTTTATTCGGGGTTGCAGGGTTCACACGGGCAGATGAAAAAAGGAGCCTTTGGCAGGAAAAAGATGTTTTTTAATGTGTTTGGGATTAATACAAATCACGAACAGAGGGCAAATGTCTAAGGTTGAGGTTCGTTTGTGGATGACAAGTGATTGGTGCCAAACAAAAAAACAAGCATCAGATGAGGCCCGCTATATGGCGGCCAGAATATCTGCATTTTTTACAGAGTCCTATATAAGCCAAACGCATACGGAGGGGTTAGGTATTGTGGCTGTATGTTCTGTCCCAGTGGGGGTGAATGCTGAGGCATTGAATGTATTTGATGCTGAGGTTTTAATGAATGATTTTACTCAGAGGGAGCAAATGAGAGCCCAAAGGGATTCATTGAACTTTATACGGATAAAATGCCTGAAGGAGTGCTATAAAAAGCAAACTGGAATAGATTTTTCTTCTTCTTTACTTCGCTTGGACTTTTCTGATTGTTTGGATAACCCATCTAAAGTAATACATCCCATGGAAAAATACACACTAAATCATGATGATTTTTACTATCATGCGGAAACGAACCGTTTTTATTGCCAGTTGATATTGGGAAACCGCTTTTTTGTGTCAATTTGTATTTGATGTCGACTTAGAACATTTCCCCTTAGGTTAATGTAATGCAGGAGATAATGTTTTATCTTTGTGATAAAGGTTTTTATCCCTTTTGTAGCAAGATGTAATTCCAAGGCACATTTCGGTTGAATGAAATTTGGGGCTAATGAAGGTGGCGATTTTCAGGTTTTATATTTGAATTGTAACCACTTTGTTTTACCATGAATAAAGGGGAGACGTGAGCTATGAAAAAAAGGATTGCACTGCTGTTGGTATTGATACTAATTTTTACAAACAATGTATACGCATATGAGTATTCATACATGAGGACAGAGCCTCAACAGCAGATCACTTCACAGGAAAAGGATAAGCAAAGGAATAATACCACAGAAACAGCCTGGGACTTAAAGGATCTTTATGAAAATGAAAAAGAATTTGGGAAGAAATTATTAGATGCCCATGAACAAATAGATAAGATTGCTGTTTTAAAAGGTAAGTTGAATACCATAGCCAATGTGGTAGCGTGTTATAAGCTTATGGATGAACTTAATGCAGAGTTTAATCGGCTTTCAGCCTATGCCTATCTTCAGGTTACAAAGGATCAAAGTGATAGTAAGGCAAAGGAACTTTATGGTAAAGTGAACGGGATAAGCTTGATTGCAAATGAGAAGATATCTTTTGCTTTACCAGAAATATTTTCAAATACGCCTGCTTTTCTGGATTCAGTGGCAAAAGCTAAGGAAATGAAGCCATATCTGAATTGGTTTTTGAGGGAACGGGCTGAGCGGGAGCATCAACTATCAGAGCGGGAAGAGCAATTAATGTTGCCTACATATCGCTTGCGGGATGGGGCGAATAGCTTATATGATACCTTGGTAAATAGTGAAATTCAATTTCCTCAACTTCAGCTTCCTGATGGTGAAGCACAAAAGGCAGATGAAATGGGTTATTCTTCAATCCATACAGGCCAATATTCCCAGAAGCTTCGACTGGATTTTTATGATTCCATGATGGGGGCCTATCGGCAGTATCGTGGTACGCTAGCGCAGAATTATCAAAATTACTGTGTTGCAGTGGTTGAAAATGCAAGGTTGCGTGGCTATAACTCGGCACTTGAGGCTGAATTAGCAACAACTGGAACACCTTTGGCTGTTTACAGCGGTATTTTAGAGGCGGCAGAACAGGCACAGCCTACGCTAGAGAGGTACTTAGCATTATGCAAAAAAGAACTGGGGGTTGACCAACTTTATTCATTTGATGCTGGTGTTCCTTTTGTAAAGTCAGTTGAAAGGGAATTTTCCTATGAAGATGGGAAAGAAATAGTGATAGATTCCCTGTCTGTTTTAGGTGATGATTATGCCCAGAAATTATCCCAAATGTTTGACCAGGGGCGTATAGATGTTTACCCTCAGGTGGCAAAAGAGGGGGGTGCTTTTACCATGAATGTCGCAAACCTGCATCCCTATATTTTATTAAATTATACCAACAATTTCGAGTCTGTATCAACTCTGGCTCATGAGTTGGGACATGCTGTTCACATGCAGTATTCTCAAAACCAGAAAAGCAACTATGATGCAAATCCAACGGGGTTGACTAGTGAGGTGACTAGTCTGTTAAATCAAATCCTTGTGTCGGACTATATGATTAAAAATGCCAAGACAGAGGAAGAACGTCGGTATTATTCCACAGAGCAAATGGCATTTTTAATGTCAGCTTTTTATGGACAGGCATTTTTTGCCCGATTTCAGGATGAGACGGTAGATGTTGTTGAGGCTGGAGGAACACTAACAGCAGATAAACTGGACGAGCTGTGGATTAGCACAACGAAAGAATGCTATGGTGATACCTATAAAGCTTCTGAAAACTATTGTGGCGAATGGGCACGAATCCCTCATTTTTATTATGGATTTTATGTGTATCAATACGCCGTAGGTGTTGGTGCGGCGTGTGAGATTGCAGATAAAATTCAAAGTGGTGATCCCCATGCGTTGGAAGATTATATCAACTTCCTAAAAGCTGGTGATTCTACGGATGCTGTTACCTTATTGGAAATTGCTGGGGTAGATATTCGTAGCGGAGATTACTCAAAAGGATTGATAGAAAGATTGGAAGGATTGATTTCTGAATATGAATCCTAATATACAACTGAGTTTTTAACAAGTTGTAAGGAATGATCACTATGAAAAAGGCATATCGGTTAGCCGATATGCCTTTTTTGGTGAAAGTAAAATTGGGGGAGATATAGACTTACTTAGAAAAATTTTTATACAAATAACCTTGCGATGGTTGCAAAAAGGATGCAAGTCACCACACCAATTGCAGTTGGAATAGCAAAGGCTAGGAAGGTCCATTTCGTGCTTCCTGTTTCTTTTTTTATGGTTAAGAGTGCAGTGGAACAAGGCCAGTGCATGAGAGAAAAAAGCATGGTACAAATTGCCGTGATCCAGGTCCAACCATTGGCTACAAATAACTCTTTCATCTGCACAAGGCTATCTAACTCCAGAATGCTTCCCTGTGCCATATAAGTCATGATGATTATTGGAATTACAATTTCGTTGGCAGGAAAGCCTAAGATAAAAGCTAGGAGGATGACACCGTCAAGCCCCATGAGAGTTGCAAAAGGATTCAAAAATGAAGCACAATGATTTAAAATGCTAGTATCTCCGATGGTGATATTTGCCATTAGCCAAATAACCATACCCGCAGGTGCTGCCACGACGATTGCCCGACCTAATACAAATAAGGTTCTGTCAAAAATAGAGCGAACAATTACCTTGCCGATTTGTGGTTTGCGATATGGGGGAAGCTCCAAGGTAAAGGAGGATGGAACACCCTTTAGTATTGTTTTGGAAAGGAGCCTTGTTACCGCAAAGGTGACTAGAATGCCTAACAAAATGACAAGGGTCAGCAATAAGGAGGAAAGCAAGGAGGAGAATGCGCCGCCCGCTGTGCCTACAAAAAACATGGTTAAGATTGCAATTAATGTTGGGAATGCGCCACCAACCAAAAGGAAAGTTCCGGAGATTTGTACCCTTTGCGGCAATCTACGAATATAGGATCCTGTCAGGGTGCTATTCGCCGTAAATAAAAATATGTAGATTTTCTCCATCCCAAGTGATTTTTTCAATGAGAAGTTTAAGGAGTGCACGCTTATCTTGGATTGTTAACTCATCAAAATTGTTCTTTAGGCTTGAAAGGCAGGAGACCAGCAAAATCCCTTTTAATTGCCTTTCATCATCGGTTAAATTAACTTGTTCTAAGTGAGCCTGCTTTTCTTTCAGTTTAGTTAGCTCCTGATCAAGTTGTTGAATTTTAACATTGATTCGTTCAATTAGAGCAGGGTTAGGTTTCCCTTCTGAAATTGTAGCAACTAAATTATCCATTTCTTCGCAACATTTTTTTATCCGAGCTTCAATTCGTTCTAAGGGATCTTCGAGTTCTTCTTTTTGTATCTCTCGTTTTAGGTTTTCTAATAACTGAAAGATATCTGAGTTTTCATTGATGTATTCCATAAGGTAATCACAAACAATATCATCTGTTTGCCCACCATTCAGATTTTGACAATCACATAAGGTCTTTCCGCCACGAAGTTTGCTGTTGCACATATAGTCAAATGATGCTGAATTTGCTGTTTTCCCTGAGCGTTGTTTTGCAAACATACGGCTACCACATTTTTCACAGTAAATGAAGCCGGAGAGCAAGGAATAATGATTGTGCATTTTTGCAGGTTTCTTCCCGGTAGGGATATTCTCCTCTAAAATTTTTTGGATTGCTACCCATTTTCTGCCTTCAATTCGTCCTTTATGTTTACCAATGGCGATGATCCATTTATCAACGGACTGCCTGGGGGCATGTTTTTTCTTGTAATCTCTCTTGTTGTATGAAATAAGGCCGTATTTATTGGAGCAGTCTTTTTCTTCAAAACACACGTCAGCATTTTTTTCTACAAAATAGTCAAAAGCCTCTTTATCGGCAATACAATAAACAGGATTTTGCAATATTTCTTTAATACCAAGAAGGGAATAGAATTTGCCATTTCGAGATTTAATGTTTTGGCTTATCAAATATTTGCTTACACCGGAAACACTTCTTAACTCTAGGTATTTATCAAATATTATGTCAATTCCTCGAAGTTCTTCTGGGTTGTCTTTTAATTTGCATGAGGTTTTTATTTTACCATCAATGATGATTTCTTGATGCTTTTCAGAAGTATAGCCAGTAGGGGTGGTTCCCCCTAGCCAACGCCCAGTACGTGCTAGCATCACCATATTATCACGAACACGTTCTGCGATGGTTTCTCGTTCCAACTGCGCGAAAACAGAGGCAATAAACATCATGGCTTTTCCCATAGGCTTTGATGTATCAAATTCTTCTTTGATACAAATAAAGGAGATGTTACGATTATTTAATTCTTCGATGAGGGTAGAAAAGTCGCTCACGTTTCGACTAATACGATCCAATCGGTAACAAACAACAAAGTCCGGCTTTTTTAGCTTAATGTCTCGAAGCATTTGCTGAAACTGAGGACGTTCGGTATTTTTTGCAGAAAAGCCCTCATCTTCATAAACAGATATTTCTTTATCGGGAACGTCAGGAAATTTTGTATAGAGATACTGTTTACACATTTCAATTTGGTTATCAATGCTTTCGCCTTTACCAGTATAAACGGACTTTCGGCTGTATATAAAAAATTTCATTGGTTTCACCGCCTTTGATATGTCAAAGATAATATGAAAAATTTAAGTGTGCAAATTTGGTTGGGATATCTATATAAGTTTATATAAGAACAGTGGATATTATAATACAAACTACTCCAAAGGCTGCATATAAAAACCTGAACATATTCGCGCCACATTGAATTTATTGTTGCAAGGGGTATCTTGGTGGGATTCAGCATATTTTCATTAGATGAGCCTTATTTATGTAAGAGATTGACATTTGCCCCTACAAATACTATAATAAATATTACAAATGTAAGACTATGGAGGGTAATCATGAAATCTTTACCACAAATTTCGGATGCAGAATTTGAAGTGATGAATATAATTTGGAAATATGCACCTATTAATACCAATGATATTGTTGATCAACTTTCTCGAAATAAAAGCTGGAATCCTAAAACAATTCAGACCATGCTTTTCCGCCTTGAGAAAAAGGGGGTTATTGTGCACGAAAAGGAAAGTCGTATTTTTGTCTATTCGCCTTTAATCAAAAAGGAGGCATACCTTGAAGCTGAAGGTAAGGCCTTCGTAAATCGTTTTTTTGATGGGGCTTTAAGCCAAATGGTTGTAAATTACTTGAGTAAGCATGAGTTGACAACCGAGGATATTGATGATATGCAGGCGATTTTGGATAAAAAACGCAAAAAATAAGGGGCGGTGCTCATGTTTGTTGTACGCTTTATATTAAGTAATTTATTTGGCATGGTCCTTTTGGTAGCCATCCTTTTGGCAAAAAGGATTTTGAAAAATAAAGTATCGTTGAAGTTCCATTATCATATATGGTTTATCCTTTTGTTTTCTCTTGTGATTGTCTTTTTGCCGATGTCTCTTTTTGAAACCGTTGGCCTTGGGGATATAACGCAACAGATAACAGCTCCTATCAATAACAAACCTGGCAGTGTACTTGTTCCTCCGGATATGCCTGAGGATTGGAGGTATGATTTTACTGAGATGACATCGGCCACGAATAATGGAGAATTGGATTTTTTAGTCATAACCCTTTGGGTAATTGGGGTTCTGGTGGTGGGTATTTTTTATTATATGGGAAGTCGAAGGCTTAGAATGATAAAACGTTTTGCAGAGCCGATGCAGGATAATATTGTAAACATCTATCATAATTGCTATAAGAGGATTTGCCCAAAGCGTAAGATATGTTTGATGCAGTCAGATTTGATTACATCGCCAATTAGCTTTGGATGCAGACTTTCATACATTATACTGCCGTGCCATGTGGTGAATCATTCTTCTGAAAAGGAAATTGAACATATTTTGTTGCACGAGCTGACTCATATTAAGCATAATGATATTTGGACGAATTTCTGGCTTTGCGCAGAACAGGCTATTTATTGGTTTAATCCTTTTCTATGGTGGGCTTTTGCCAAAATGAGAAAAGATCGGGAGGCGTACTGCGACTGGTCTGTATTAAACGGTTATAATTCTAAAGAAGAGCGGTTGTCCTATGGGGATACACTGTTACGCTTTGCAAGCCAGAAAAATAATACAATGTCATATACTGCAAATGGTCTGTTTGATGACAAAAAGCAGATTCGGTATCGGATTGAGCGTATTGCTGAGTTTCAGAAGGAAACAAAGGCCTCAAGGTTTATTGGGCGAAGTTTTATTTTTTTATTGACACTGATTATGGTGTTGCAAGTACCTGCTTTTGCCATGGTTGCATCTGATTTTGGTTTGTCATATCAGCCAAAACGTGGGATGACTACGGTTGAATGTGATTATAGCCAATACTTTGGTGATGCAAAGGGAAGTGCAATCGTTTATGATTTAAATTCTGATGTATATCAAGTGTATAATTCTTCTGTCATTACAAAGCGGATTGCTCCGTGTTCCACGGTTAAAATATTTAGTGGGCTAAATGCTTTGGAAAAAGGTATTATTACTCCTTCGGAAAATACCATGAAATGGGATAATATGCCCCGTGGTATTTCAGCTTGGGATAGAGATCAAAATCTTTATTCGGCCATGAGCAATTCTGTTAATTGGTATTTTCAGCTTTTGGATAAGTCTGTCGGTGCCGAAGAATTGGAGGAGTTTTATGCTAGAATAGGATATGGCAATGAGTATATCGGTGGGGATACTTCTTACTATTGGAATGGAAGTAAATTGAAAATTTCCCCTTTAGAGCAAGTTGAATTGCTGATTAAGCTGTATCTAAATGAGTTTGGTTTTCATAAAGAAAATGTTGATACCATAAAGGATGCTATGTTTATTACGGATATAAACGGAAATAAGCTATATGGCAAAACGGGCACGGGAAAAATTGGGAGCAATGATGTCAATGGTTGGTTTATTGGCTATGTAGAATCTAAGGCAAATGTCTATTTCTTTGCGGTAAATTTACAGGACGAGGCAAATGCAAATGGAAATGCTGCCACAGAAATTGCATTTTCAATTTTTGACGAAATGGGAATTGATCTAAACAAATAACGATGGTGAGCTGTTGGTGGCTAACGGTTGGCGTTAACAGCTCTATTCTTTCTCTCTAAATATTACAAAAGTAAGAGTTGGTGATAAAATGAAAAGAAATTTCGGAGTTAGTATTGTCATTTTAATTATGTGTTTCACGATAATTGGAAGTTATTTTATGAAACAAAAAAATGAAGCATATGAAACAGCTAAAGAGATGGTGGGGTATGAATTAATTTATACAGAGACCATATGTCCCAACGAAGAATATGTTCAACGGGAAGAGGATAAGATTTATTACACGATAAAGGTCTTTCAAAATCAAGATAATAGAATAATGGTTTCTGCTGCCTCTAATTCTGCATTTTTTGATGGGGACCAATATGAGCTTGAATGTTTAGAAAAAATTTCTGCCGAAAATGTCAGCATCGAATGGTTGACCCTCATGGGAGAAAAGACCCAAGGGGAAAAAAATCAGTTTTCGGTTGCAAATTTAGTGATTTCTATGGATGGTGAGGTTTTGAATGAACGCATGATTAATTTTGGTGCTAAGGTGATTGAAATGGTCACCGACGTGATAAATAAAAATAAACCGCAATAACAGGAGTTAGAATGATGAAAAAAAGGATTAAGGAATTTTGGGGCATTGCCCCTTTTGTCATAATGGTGATCTGCTTTTTGGTGTTAGCTTTGGTGCAGAAAGTAACTGGCGATACCGTAAGGAGTTTTTTTCATAGTTTATTGATATGCTTGGGAGTAGTCAGCTTTGGCGTGTTACTTTTATGGTGGAATACAAGGTCTGGAGGAGAAAAACCAAAGACAACCCAAAAGAGGGTAGCATCCGTATTTTTGTTTGGCGTCGCCATACTTCTGGGCAAAGCTTTCATAGGCTATTCTTATCAAAGGGAATACATTATAACACGAAATGATATTAAAATGGTTGCCGTGGGGAATAACTTTTTGGAGGGTTATGTGTATTATTATCAATATAAAAATCCGTTTTTTCATGGGAAAGAATTAGGGTATGAATATTATGAAGATGGCGGTAACAACCCCTTGGCACAGCTACCAAAGCCTAAACCTACAAATTGGAGTTTTGATGATTTAGATGGAAATGTAATTGAAAGGGAATTTGGCGGGACAGATATGATAGGTGATAATCAAGGGGAGATGGCTTTAAATCAGAAGGCTGAAATGAAAAAGTTAGAGATAAAGGTATTAGAAAATCGAGAGGATGAACTTGTTTTTTCAATATCGATGGATGACTTTGTGGATAGCTATAATGGTTTTTATTGGGCAGATAAGAATGAGCGTTATTTGCTCCCATCCACAAATTGGCAATCAGATATATATTCCAGTGCAATTCATTCCAGCCATGAAACTGTTTATTATACCTTTACGGAGGATGAAACAGTGTGGTCTCTGCCAACGATTACTGTTTATGTTCCTCCAGATAATGATTATATACAAGAAATCACACTGAATTTTGATGATCATAGCTATACCCAAGCTATGTATGATTTATATGAGGAGATATGCTTTTATGCCCTAAGGGTGTTTTTTCCGGACTTAAACAAGGAACAGATTACCGAATTATATGAAACCCTGAATCGCCTGGCATATGAGAATATGATGCCAAATGAGCAAGGTTATAGTAGCACTGCTATCCCATGTGCATTGTATTACAGAGAGGGGATTGGTGTGTATCCTTACTTTGCCATTGGGGAAAGTGTTAGGCTTTGTATTATACCTGTGACCCAAGAAACGATAAAAGACTTTGAAAACAAAGGAGTTGAAATTTTTGAGATTAAGTAGGTCAAAAAAATTTGTCTTTAAATATTACAGATGTAAGAATAAAACTGTACAATCTCTGTTTTTTGGTATACTTATGGCACTTATTATCGCCATGCCATTGGTAGGCTGTAAGAGGGAAGCACCCCCAGAAATATTGGTACAAAAAGAGGATAATCGAGAAACAGAAGAGATAGAAACAGCCACAAAAAGGTGCCTTGAAATCATTTCCCTGTATGAAGAGATCTATGAAAAGGCGGAAAAAATCACTTCCCCATATTCTCCAAATCAAACTCTGATATCACAAGAGGTTATTGATCAAATTGAAATACTCCTAATCCAGCAAGGATTTTCTGTTATCAATAGTGATAGCATATACCCAGATTACCTTGAAAATTCTGATAGTGTGTATACTTTTTGGGAGGCTATTTCTAATCATGAGGATGCAGAGCAAGAGTTTATATCAGTTTCGGAAAATGGAGGGCTATTTTATTCTTTTTTACAATATTCCGGAGGAGAGAAGCTTAGGACTGGGGTGGTTGTTGAGTGGAATGAGGAAAACAAGCCAGTTATTATTTTAACTGAGTATATGCAGGTAATAGATTGGGAATTGATGGATAGTGGCGATTTTTATTATCAAATTTATCCATCAGATAGAATTTATGATGATTATATTTGTGTTCGACTGAAACCAATGGATCAAACATTATATGACCTTACGGTGAAATATTTTTCGCCTATTGGCTATTTGAGCAACAATATGTTTGTATGTGATTGGAGTTATGAGGATTATGGAGGGCTGTCCTTTAATGACTTGTTTGAATTTTTTTATAAAGTAAGAAATAATGATCATTTTTATGCAAATCAGTTTGAAATCATAAGGGAACCGTATTTTCATATAAATATTCCTGCATCGCTATTTGAGGATACTATTTTGGAATACTTTCAAATCTCTTTGGAGGAGTTTAGGAAACGAAGCTTATATGATCGTGAAAAGGATGCATATCCATGGCAAGAGGTAAGTTGTGATAACCTAACCTATTATCCATATGTTGAACCAGAAGTGGTGGGTTGGAAAGAGAATGAAGATGGGAGCATTACAGTAACAGTAAATGCACGATGTAACGATTATAAAACAAATCGACTATTTACCCACGAGGTTGTGATTCGAAACTTAGAGGATGGAGATTATCAATATTTAAGTAACAAAATTATATACACAAGCGATATTCAAATGCCTCCAAATACTCCACGCATACAGATGCATCCGGCGGAATAATATTGGGATGAATTGTTTTATCTTTGCTAGTGCAACTAGAAAGTATACTACACCAAAAAGTAGTAATGGCCAGCAGTGTAATCTGAAAAAAGGCAATAAAGCTTGTTATTGCTAATGCTTTCCCAAAGTGGAGTCAATTTTTTTTTCGGTTAGAGATATTTTTCCAAAATAGGCAGATGGATTCCAAAAGAGTTCATTACCCTTTATATAAGGGGAGTAAATAATTTTTTTCCCACCAAGTATTTTATAAACAACCCTTCACCCTGTTATGCCATGAATTTTGGGCTTTTAAGGGTGAAGGCTTGTTTATATTTCAAATTTTTGTTTAGGGCAAAATGTATAGGTCAAGTTTATATTTTCATATCCTATAATACACATGGCTTTAGAAGGAAGGATATGAATGATAAGAAGTAAGGTGAAAAAGGTTGTTGTACATAAAATTAAGAGCCCTAACATCCATGCCCTTTCCGAAGGAATTAGTGAACTTCATGTTAATATTATTGAGAGAAAACTAAATCAATCAGGACTATCAAAAAAGGAGAAGATAGAGGTGATTGATGAGATTATTGATAACTTAAAAGCCAGTAATTTATAGTATGATGGGAACCAGGAACAACCTAATTTGAATCCAATTTTTATAAAGGGCTGACTATATGAGTTATGATAGCCTTAGCCACGATTGTGATTAGAATAGTGGCTATTTGAAAACTATGAATGGAGAGATTTTCAAAATCCCTAGGACACTGTATCGTCTAAAAGACGGATTGCCTGGATGAAATGAATCATCAATGGAAGGAAATATAATAGGAATATTTTTTCGGATGTCTCCTAATGCTTGTGTTTTCGGATGCTCAGACTGATTTTGTTGGTAGGCTTTGTACCCCCTTGCCATTTCATTTTATTGAGCTTGGGCCTTTGGGGCCTAAGGTGGTTTATGTAATGGCGATCTGCATGGTGATGCAAGTGAATTTTTGTGGCAGAATTATAATATTTTAAAAGGACAGGCATAAAGAAGAGTTTTTTTATTTGGCATTGAAAAATCAAAAGGTGAATAAATAGCAGCTAGCCAACAATTTAAGTGTTGTTAGCTGTTGTTTTTATATATTCAAATATAACGAAGCCTTGGTATTTCAAATTAAATAGGATAGACAACTGCAAAAGGTAGGAAGAGAAGTTGCTAAATTTTTATACCATACTATTGGATTTTTGCTTTCACATTGTAAGCTGAACAATGTAAAAAAGTCTATGGGGATGCTACTTCGCAACATAAAATATTATTGTAGTAAAAAACAATTAATAGTATACTATTTATAAACTTATAGAAAAATGGAATTTATAGGTATTAAAACTGCGAAATAACTACCTATTCTTGATATGAAATTTTGACCCGAATGAATGATAATAACTTTTGAAATAAAAATACTGTAATACAACTCGATTGATAGCATTGTTTTTATCGTACTTTAGCATATAACAAATTGTGCTGATATACAAAGCTGTATACAATATTCTGTTTTTGATAAACAAAAGGGGTGTGTTTTATGGCAATAGAACTAGAAACGCTGTATGAGAAAGTTTCTGAATATGACATACATTTAGTTGCCGGAAAAAAAGGTATGAAAAATATTGCTGCTTGGTTTCAAATGATTGAAAGCATCCAAGGGGTTGATTTGATAGAAGAAAATTCTATTCTATTTACATCGGGCTTAGGTTTGTCAAAAGAAGATGACTTAGAAGCTTTAATAAGGCTACAATCACAAAGCAAAGCCTGTGCAACTGTTTTAATCATAGGGGAATATATTAAAACGCTACCTCAAGTAATTATTGAATATTGTAATAATAATCAATATCCTTTGTTTATCATTAATCAAGAAAAGGAATTATCTAATATAATGCGTGTTATGAGCTACGAGATTTTGCGCTCCGAAAAAGCTAGCCTTGAGCTTTCAGCAGCATTAAAGGATGCGATTTCTTTTCCAACCAAGACAGAGCTTTACGTCCCTGTTTTCCGAAGCTATGGATTTCAAGATGATAATACATACTGTATGGTAATGATAGAGGCTGGGAACAGGGAAACTAATTTGAATAAGAGGACTATGGTAAAACTTATTAAATCCATAGAAAAAATACAAATGTCCTATGGAGACAAATCCTTTATTATCAATAGTGAAGGAATATTTTTACTCCTATTTTCAAATTATACTACTGATAATATTGTATATATTTTAGAAAAGATTCTAGCTGTATTAAACCAAATCTATCCCTTTGGATTTTATATTTCTGTTGGCAGAAATACAAAAAATATAACCAGCATTTCCGAAAGTCATAAGTATGCTCAAAAAATCAATACTTTCCTAAAAAATCAGAATATTAAAAATACCATATATGAGTTTGATAAACTGGGTATGTATAAGATATTAATGTCTATTGATAATACCGAGGTGGCTGATGAGTATATAAGGGAGTTGCTTGCGGCAGTGATAGATTATGATACGAAGAATAAATCTAATTTGTATGAGGTATTAAAGCTATATTTAGAGAATGATGGCAGCATAAAAGCTATTTCAGAAATCCTGTTTTTACATAGAAATAGCATCAATTATAAAATTAAAAAGATTGAGGAATTGTTAAATTGTGATTTGTCATCTATGAAAATGCGTACAAAGTTATATGTGGCGTTTTTGTTGGAGTATATTCGCTAAAGGAAGGGGTTTGTTAATAAAACTAGCCTCGTAAGGATGTTTTTAGGGCATCATCGTTCAAAATATCGATGATGCCCTAACTGCGTCAACTGCTCATTTTTTTCGGTGATTTTTTACCGCACAACCACCGAAAAACACTAAACACATGAGAAGAAAACCTGCTATATATGCAGTCCATAGACGTGTTGACCAAGGGGTTAATGTGAAGGATATACTTAGTATGGGCAAATAGAAAAATTGAGTACATTTGCCTAATATGCTGCTAAAATAATGTCCCAATACTATTTCTTGATATAAGTTAAGTGCAAGTGCTAAAAATGTAGGCAAATTTATAAGGCAAATACAAACTTTTAAAGGTTCTTTAAATCTACTAGTTATAAAGCCGAGCCAAGCCCAAAATAAAAGAAAGGCAATAGAAATCAAACGATAAGGAGGACCGGTGTTAGGAAAGGTAGTAATAAGCCAATTCATAATGAGTCCGATCCCCAACGGAATAAATCCAAATAAAATCAACCATAATTTTTTCATATAATCCCCCTTATTATACAAATAATCTACTTTCTTCAATTATACCACTGAACAATAATTGCAACAACCACAGCTTAGCAGTAATTAGATACATCACCGCATGACAATCCTGACGGGAGGTGTCCCCATCCCTCAAGGATAAAAGGGGGTAGCTGCGAAAATCATCATAGTTGCCGATTTTGAGAACATCCTTATTAGAGAAATGAAATTGGCATTCCTCTATTTTATTACTATGTACAGCTTGAACAACCATTGTGCTGCAGCATTGAAATAAATGTAAAAATTGACGTTGTTTTGTTCACTGATTTTCACTATCATTCAATCATGCTAATAAAGCAAACAAAAAAAATAAAATTATGGGCGGAATTATGGAGGAAAATAACATGAGCAAAAGAGTGACAAAAGTAGCGATTCTGGGTGGAGGTAACGGTGGTATTTCTGCGGCAGTTGATTTGAAAGAAAAAGGTTTTTCTACATCACTTTATGAATTACCAGCATATTTCTCTAACCTTGCGGCAATTAAAGAAAAAGGTGGTGCATTGCTTCACGATGGTAAAAAAGAAGACAGATTTGTTCCTATTGATTTGGTAACGGATGATATTCAAGAGGCAATCAAAGATGCACAAATCATTATGGTTGTTGTTCCTGGATTTGCGGTTGAGGCGTTTACAGAAGTTTTAGCACCTGTTGTGGATGAAGACCAGCTTATTTTCTTTAATGGTGCAGCGGCAGTTTCTTGTGTAAGATTTGCAAACAAAGCAAAAGAAATGGGAATTAAGAAAAATTTTAAAATGAGCGAGGTTAACTCACTTACATATGGCACAAGAGCTTTTCCGACAGAAGCAAGAGTTGAAATTTCCCTTAGAGTACATAAATTATTTTTGGCCGGCTACCCAAAAGAGGTTACAGGAGAGGCGCTTGAATTGGTTTCTCAGATTTATGATGGTATGGTTGAGGCTAAAAATATTTGGCATACAACATTAGAAAACGGAAACCCCGTAGTTCATCCAGGACCATGTTTGATGAATGCCGGCAGAATTGACTATTCTAAAGGTGAATTTTGGCTTTACAGAGAAGGCATTACTGAGCACACGATCAATATTCTTCATGCTATTGAGAGTGAACAGATGGCCATTGGCGCTGCATTTGGTTTTGAAATAGAAGATGCAACACAGTGTAGAGCGAGACGTGGGTATCTTGCAAATGAAGTAGATGATNNTGCAATATCAATTTAACACAAGCGAGGTGTTTACACAAATTAAAGGACCTACAAGCTGTACAGCTAGATACTTTACAGAAGATATTTCAACAGGTTTGGTTCTTTGGTCTGACCTAGGAAAAGTGGCAAATGTTCCTACTCCCAATATTGATGCTGTAATCACATTAGGAGGATCCTTGTTGCAAATGGATTTTAGAAAAATCGGTTTAACTTTAGAAAAATTAGGTTTTGGTGGTAAATCATTAGAACAAATCATTGCAGAAGTTTAATATTAAGATACTAATGCTATGTAAATTAAAAAGTTTAATTGCATTTAGAATAACTTTATTCAAAATACTTTTGATTTTTGCAATTGAAAATTGCCTGATTTTTATACACAAAGACTTTAAGATGAAAATATGCTCTATCCAAAAATGAAAATAAATACCTTTTCTTGGATAGAGCCATTTTTGAAGTTACTATATTCTTATATCTAAAAAAGGAGAGAGAACATGGAGAAGAAAAAACCGAGTTTTTTACAGTCTATTTCATGTATCATATTTTTATTTGCTGTTATTTTAGTTGGAACGACATTATTCAATATTAAAATTCAACCGCTATTATTAATTGCTGCAGCGTATGCAACTATTATGGGTTTAACTCTTGGCTATTCATGGTTAGATATTGAAAAAGCAATTGCAAAAAAATTAGAGATGAGTATGTCTGTTATGTTTATATTGATGGTTGTCGGTGCTCTGGTAGGTACATGGATTTTTTCAGGCACCGTACCCATTGTATTATACTATGGTTTAAAATTAATTAGCCCAAGCATGTTTTTAATTACTGCATTTTTACTTACTTGTGCCGTGGCTGTTGCAACGGGTACTACATGGGGTGCGGCTGCAACAGCTGGTGTTGCGTTAATGGGCGTTGCTGTCGGTATGGGCATACCTTCAGGTATAGCAGCAGGGGCTGTTATTGCTGGTGCTGTGGTTGGTGATAAATTATCTCCACTTTCTGACACAACAAATTTATGCCCTCTGGTTTGTGATATTACGGTATTCCAGCATATTGGTCATACTGCAAAAGCAGTTATCCCTGCAACAGTAGTTGCATTAATTATTTATTATATTCAGGGTAAGGGTTTCGTTGTAGATGCAACATCAGCTCAGATAGGTGTTCAAGAATTGATTGGGAATTTGGAAGCTCTTTACGATTTTAATTTTGCTATGTTTTTACCAGCAATTGTAATTTTAGTTGGTTCTGTTATGAAAAAACCAACAGTACCTTTAATGATTATTTCAGCAATTGTGGCTATCATTGTTGGTGTTACAACAAATGGTATGAGCATTACGGATGGTTTTAACAGTATGATGAGTGGTTTTAATCCATCTATGTTTAGAGACCCTAGTATTCCAGCGGCACAATCTGCTGAAATTGCAACATTGGTAACTCGTGGTGGCATTTCATCTATGATGACTGTTGTAATTACTATTTTTTGCGGATATTCATTTGCAGCAGTCATTCAGGAAATTGGCTGCCTTGATGTTATGTTAGATAAATTTACACATAAGGTAAATTCTCCTAGAACATTAATTTTTACAACAATGATAATAAGCACTATATTAGTATTTACAGCTGGTGTTGCTTCCATTTCTATTTTGATGACAGGTTTATTATTAAAAGATGCTTATAAAAAAATGGGTATAGACACAAGAAACCTTGCTCGTACATTAGAAACATCAGGTACAATGTTCTTACCATTTGTACCTTGGGGGACATCTGCGCTATTTTATATTGAAATCTTAGGGGTTTATCCAGGCGAATACTGGATATGGACCATTCCTTGTAGTTTAGCTATTGTATTCGAGATTATTTACGTGATTTTTAATATAGCAGTACCTAGAAAGGATTATCAGGTTGAATTGGAGGAAGTGGAAACAACAGTGGCTTAGATAGGAGTGCAAAAATGAATTTAAATGATACAGAGATGAGCGTAGTAAATAGCTCTGGAAAAGGTCAGGCTAAGGGGATTATTCTTGCGGTTACTGCTGCAATTATGTGGGGAATCATGGGTATATTTGTCCGTGGACTTGGCGAGGTAGGTTATACTAGCTATGATATTTCTTTTTTACGCTGTGCTTTAGCCGGTGTTGCCTTCTTTTTATTCACAATGGCAACAAATCCCAAGGTCTTGAAAATTGATTTAAAGGGAGCTATTGTTTGTTTTTTTTATGGTGTATTTGCCTATGCAATTGGTTTTGTTGCCTATGGCATATCAGTTGAAAGAATTCCTGTGGCTGTGGCAACTGTGCTTATGTTTATGAGCCCAATTTGGGTGGCACTATTAGGTGTATTGGTTTTTAAGGAACGATTGAAGAAAGAAACCATAGGTACTATTATTATTTGCATAGTAGGTGCATCTTTGGTGGCGAATGTATTTGCATCCAATGGAAATCTTGACCCATTAGGCATTTTTATGGGTCTTTTGAATGGTTTTGGTGTAGCATTACAAATTATGAT
Source organism: Clostridiales bacterium UBA4139 (assembly GCA_002380805.1). Classification (GTDB taxonomy): domain Bacteria; phylum Bacillota; class Clostridia; order Lachnospirales; family Anaerotignaceae; genus Chakrabartyella. The sequence continues at coordinate 281,268 of DFWH01000013.1, forward strand.
TCCAAGGTATTTTGCCAAAAAGTATGAAAGGGATACTATGCTAGTTTATGGTTTTCTAGGAGCTGCGGTTGCGCTGGCATTCTTGACTGATTTTAGTACGATTGCTACAAGTCTTTCTAGTGAAGCAGCACTTACGAATATAATGAATTTGTTAGGAATTGGTATTCTGTGTACTATGGTAGCAAATGTGTCTTTTGTAAAAGCGACACTCTATATCAATACAACGACTTGCAGTATTTTATCTGCCCTGGAGGTTGTCGTTGGGGCGGCGGTAGGGTTGCTTTTATATAATGAGAATATGACGGCATTGCAGGTTTTAGGGGCAATAATCGTTGTGATTGGTTCATTAGGACCAACAATATTTAAAAGAAGGCACAAAACGGTACCAGCGAAAGAAAGTATAAATGCATAAAAACAGTACAAAAGATCTCTTTGCAGAAATTTGGCAAAGAGGTTTTTTGTACCTATATTTTTGAATGAGAGATACCTATGAAAGTAAGAAGAATTATGATTGGGTTTATATAATTTCTTTCCCTTTGTATGGTTGCGGCAATNNGATTGCAATTAATGTTGGGAATCTGCCGTTACAGGGAACAAAGTTATTGGTGAGGATGGCTAAAAGGCGCTCCCTTGGTGAGTCGATTATACGGCAACCAACGATGCCCGCAGCGTTACAACCAAAACCCATGCACATGGTATCTACATTTTTGCATTAAAATCTGGCTTTATTATTTAAATATTTTATTTTATATAATATTAGGTATCATTTTAAATGTCCCTTGTAATCAATTGCATTGAGGGGAAGCCAGATAATGGGTTCATGCCTTGGTTGCAACTATAAATTTGCATGATAAGAGTAAGTATGGCTGCCATTATGGCTTTTAGGGGAAGGGATTTCAAAGGTTTTTTTGCTTAATTATTTAAGTAGCAAAATAGCCATAAAGGATGCAAAAAGAAAAGTTGATTAGCTATTCTTTCCAAAAAACGATGAGAAAGTTTATAACTAATAACAGTATACAGAATTGTATACAATAATGTATTATATGATTACAGAAATTAGAAAAGCGGAAAGGAAGATCTGATGGAGTTAAATGGACAGAGACCCGAAGATTATATTTATTATTATATTAGGCAACAAATTATTGCAAGAGAGTTGTATCCGGGCAACAAAATCGTTGAAGAACAACTGGCAGCCGAAACGGGAATTAGTAGGACGCCCATTCGAGCGGCTCTAAAAAGATTAAGCTATGAAGGATTATTGGTATCTTATCCTATGAAAGGTTCTTTTGTTGCTATGCCAACCAAAAAGGATATGCAGGATGCATATGAATGCAGAAAACTTTTGGAGGCAGAAGCTACGAGATGTGCTTGTTATCACATTACCGAAGAGGAATTGGAGGAATTAGAAAAGATTTTCAAACAGCAAATATTAGTTCATGAGGCGCATGATATGCATGCATTTTTAGAGATTAATGAAAAATTTCATCTTGTTATTGCTAAGGCATCAAGGAATTCTTTTTTTCAAAAGTATATACAAGAATTGACGGTTCGTTGTAACGTGTTTTTGCTGTTTTATGATAAGTTTCAGGTTACACCACTGGAAGATTCCTTTGCAATTAGAGAGCACAAAGTAATCATTGATGCGTTGCGTCAAAGAGATCCGGAAAAATGTTATAAGGCGGCAATTGAACATAACCAAAGTACGCTAGATCAACTAAATGAAGATAAGATTTAGTGTGAAAGAGAAAAAGGACATTTCTGTATTCCAGCTTGGCGGCACGGTACAGAAAGGCCCTTTCATACCCATGGTCTGGGTTTTCTCATTATACACTAATTTTTATAAAAGTGCAAACACAACGAAAATTAGATGTTAAGGAGGAAGGATTTATGAAAAAAGTTGAGTTTTTGTATTTGTCTCAGGAGGATGTAATTTCTTTGAATATTGGATGGGAAGAAATTATTGCGGCGGTGGAGAAAGCTTGTAGCGAGCAGGCAAACGGTACCATTGAGTGTCCACCTAAAAGAGGTGTTCATTCCAGAGAAGATTGCTTTATTCATGAAATGCCTGTTTATCTAAAAGAGATGGACGCTTGTGGCATTAAGTGGGTGAGTGGTTATCCTAGCAATTACAAGCATGATTTGCCTCAAATTTTGGGAGTACAAATTATGAACTGCCCTGAAACAGGGGTGCCTACATGCATTATGGACTGCCGTTGGCTTACTGCCGTACGTACAGCAGCAGCAACAGCCATTACAATGAAATATTGTGCAAGAAAGGATTCAAAGAAAATTGCAATTATCGGTGCCGGTGTGCAGGGTAGGATGCATCTGCTTGCAATTAAGAATGTGTTGCCGTCCATTGAGACTTGCCATATTTGTGATGTAAAGGAAAGCATGCTCAATGATTACTGTGAAAAAATGCCGGAAAAAAGTGGGTGTGAGGTACTCCCTTTCACTTCTGTTGAGGAAGCGGTAAAGGATGTTGATATTATCGTGACCTGTACACAGAAGTTGCATGCACCGATTATTCCTGCTGAGGCTATCAAACCAGGTATGGTTGGAGCGGGGTTAGAGGCAGGCCGTGCATGGCCCAAAGAGTTACTTCACGGTGGTGTAGATAAAATCATTACTGACCATTTAGAACAGACGATGTCTTATGGCACCACAGGCGCATTCCAGGGTGGCTTACCTGAATTTTATTGCCAGTTAGGTGAGTTGGTAAATGGTAAGATTGGTAGAGAAAATGAGAAAGAGAGTTTCTTGGCTTTTAACATTGGATTTGCGGCAGAGGATATTGCCTTAGGACAATACATATATGAAAAAGCGGTGGAAAAAGGAATTGGACGGGTATTGCCATTAATGGAAGTGGCAGATTTTTAATGAAATAGCTATCGGCGAAAGATGAAAGATAGCATCAATATAGTTTAGTGAATAATTCCCAGAAAACAAGTCTTACATCCCCTTTTAGAATGCTCATGTACGGTAAGGAAGCAAGCAACCGAAAACAAGAGATAGACCGCCAGCACTACACTATTCCGAACCAAAGACCAAAAGATAAGCATTGTGGGAAAATCTAAACTTTTGGATTTTCCTACAATGCCGACTACGGCGGAATCCTTCCCACTCCTTATATCTTTATTTCCGTATACATTGAATTTGTATTTAGTAAATGCTATAATGTCCCTATTCAAATTATAAATGTGTTGAATTAGTTACATGTACATATTTTTTGTGCCGCATAAATACCCTGTTGAGGTTGTCGTTCTTTGTCCAGATGTGGAAACAATAAAAGGAAGGGAACGATACAGGGAGAAAACAGGCTATTCCGGCTTTACGGTTGAAACCTTATACGATACATTTATGCAGACAACACCACGGATCGGCTTTTGGCTGGACAATTCCAACCAAACACCACAGCAGACAGCAGAAACCATTCTGAACGCCAGAAAGTCGGTATGATTGTTACATATAAGGGGAAGAAAAATTTCTTTTAGGTACTTTCTTTCCTAAAACTAATGTGATATAATAGCATCATTCCAAAAAAGGAGTAAAAAATATGCGGCAAGGTATTCTTAAATAAAACTATAATCAAATAGTGGGAACAAAGGATTATGATAGTCCCTTTTGTGGGGGCTTGGTTTTTTGTACCCAATTTAAGAATACTTTTGCCTTATCAATTTTGACATATCCGAAAAACAGCAATCACAAACAGGTGTATGCTGTATATGTGTATGTCCGCAAATTATAATCCCCAGTGGTAAAAGTATTTTACTGCTGGGGATTTTTATGCCCTTTTGGGGCTGTAAAAGGAGGACAATCACATGAAAATAATCAATATTGGAATTCTCGCCCATGTAGACGCAGGAAAAACAACATTGACGGAAAGCCTGCTGTACACCAGTGGAGCGATTGCGGAACAAGGAAACGTGGATAAAGGAACTACAAGAACAGACACTATGATTTTGGAACGGCAGCGCGGAATTACCATTCAGACAGCGGTTACTTCTTTTTGCTGGAATGATTATAAAATCAATATCGTGGACACTCCCGGTCATATGGATTTTTTAACCGAAGCATACCGCTCTTTATCTGTCCTTGACGGAGCTGTTTTAGTCATTTCGGCAAAAGACGGCGTACAGGCACAAACCCGTATATTATTCCATGCGCTTCAGAAAATGGACATTCCGACAATTATCTTTATAAATAAGATAGACCAAAATGGGATCGACCTGCGGCGTGTTTACCAAAGCATTAAAGATAAACTTACCAGTGATATGATTGTCATGCAGGAGGTTTCCCTGTCGCCAAAGATAACCATGACCGATATTTCTGATTTGGACAAATGGGATATGATTATTTCCGGAAGCGATGAACTATTAGAACGATATGTTGCAGAGGATTCTTTGGATATACAGGAATTACAATATGAAAAGTGCAAAAGAACCAGATGCTGCTCTTTGTTTCCTGTTTATCATGGGAGTGCAAAAGACAATTTAGGAACAGAAAAACTGATTGAAGCGATTACAGAAACTTTCATTACAGAAACAGACGATATTCAGTCTGAATTATGTGGATATGTTTTTAAGGTTGAGTATACAGAGCGGAAAAAACGGCTTTCTTATTTACGCCTGTATCATGGGACGCTCCATTTACGGGATACCCTGCTGCTGTCAAAAAAGGAAAAAATAAAGATTACAGAAATGTGTATTCCGTCAAATGGTGAAATCGTCCCGGTTGACCATGCCTGTCCGGGAGAAATTGTTATTTTAGCTGATGATACTTTGAAACTGAACGACATTCTGGGAAATGAAAAACTCCTGCCTCACAAAACACGGATTGATAATCCCATGCCATTACTTCGGACAACGGTAGAGCCGCAAAAGCCGGAGCAAAGGGAAGCCCTGTTAAATGCCCTCACAGAGATTGCTGATACAGACCCTCTTTTGCATTTTGACATTGATACTGTTACACATGAGATTATATTATCTTTTTTGGGAAAAGTACAGTTAGAAGTTATTTGTTCGCTATTAGAAGAAAAATATCATGTGGGCGTGGCTATGAAAGAGCCTTCGGTTATTTATCTGGAAAGACCGCAAAAAAAAGCGAGCTACACGATTCATATTGAAGTGCCGCCGAATCCGTTTTGGGCATCTATTGGTTTGACTGTAACACCGCTTCCTGTTGGAAGCGGAACACAATATAAAAGCGAGGTATCTCTCGGCTATTTAAACCAAAGTTTTCAAAATGCCGTCATGGAGGGTGTGCGTTATGGAATGGAGCAGGGCTTATATGGCTGGGGAGTGACAGACTGCCAAATTTGTTTTGATTATGGAGTTTATTACAGCCCGGTCAGCACCCCCGCTGATTTTCGTTTTCTTGCGCCTGTCGTGTTGGAGCAGGCATTGAAAAAAGCAGGAACACAACTGTTGGAACCATACCTTTCCTTTACCCTTTTTGCACCGCAGGAATATCTTTCACGGGCTTATAATGACGCACCAAAGTATTGCGCAATCATTGAATCAACCAGACTTGAAAAAGATGAAGTTATTTTTAAGGGGGAAATCCCTGCCCGTTGTATTGGTGAATATAGAAATGATTTGAATTTTTATACAAATGGAAGAAGTGTCTGCATTACAGAATTAAAAGGGTATCAGGAAACTTCCGGCGAGCCTGTGTTTCAGCCACGCCGCCCGAACAGCCGTTTAGACAAGATCCGGCATATGTTTCAGAAGATAATGTAACATCTTGCGCAATGCAAACGTTCATTGCTGGCTATTGCGAAATATCATTGATAAAATCAGCATCAGAGAGGAGGAACCATTTTGAACCAGAAACAGACGGATATTACAACAGGAAAGCAAATACGTCATCTGCGAACACAATCGGGAATGACACAGGAAGAACTGGCTGGGAAATTGAATGTTACCCGGCAGGCGCTATCGAATTGGGAGAGAGATGTTAATGAACCCGATTTAAATACGTTGAAAAAAATTTGTTTTCTTTTTGGAGTCCACATGGACGATTTTGCGAAGGAGGTAATAACAAAAATGGAAACATGTGAAAAAAAGAGAAACGACAATTTAATAAGTATGATATGGCAATTGGACTTTTTTATGGTGTCGGGATATTTCTTGGCATTGGTATTTTCTTTGTTGGCGGTTTTATGACAATGTCGGGTGCAGGGTGGGGAGCATCACTATTTGGCGGTGGCTGTTTTTCTCTTGTATTTGGCTTGATATGCCATGCAGTTATTACATTGAGAAGAAATGACAAATGATGACATATCCTGCTTTCTAGTCTTTTCGGTCATATCGCGTAAAAAAGCCGCTGCTTTTGGCTTTCCAATAGCGGCGGCAAAGGGAAATATCCTTTGAATACCTTACAGAAGAAAAGTTTTGCAGCATTATAAAAATAAAAGCCTATACCATTTTGGAAAGAAAAGATACATAATAGTCAAGACGGCAACAATCAGAAGTTATGGAGGGTAACAATGGAATATAGTAAGGAAGATTTAATGGAAGCAAAAAGGCAAATTTTGGGAGTGGGAGAGAACATGGGAACAGAGGAAAGCAAAAAGATCTGGGAGAAAAACGCACAATTTTGGGATGATGCAATGGGTGACGAATCCAATGAATTTCACAGAGAGGTAGTACGTCCCAAAGTAACGGAACTTCTCTCTCCTGATCCTTCGGATTACATTTTGGATATTGCGTGCGGCAATGGAAATTATTCTTCGTATCTTGCACAGAGAGGCGCTTCGGTCGTCGCTTTTGATTACAGCAAAAAAATGATAGAATTGGCTAAAAGACGGCGATCACAATATGCAAAACAAATTGAGTTTTGCGTAGCGGATGCGACCAATAGAGAAAGCTTATTAGGATTAAAAAGAAATCGAGCCTTTACGAAAGCAGTTTCTAATATGGCAATTATGGATATTACGGATATTGAACCGCTTTTTATGGCTGTTTATGAACTATTGGAGGAAAACGGGATTTTTGTCTTTGCAACGCAGCACCCTTGTTTTATCACATTGACTGAAAAATATATGACACCGCACAGTTACTATGATATAGCGATCGAAGGGCAGCCGGAGGAGCAGATTTATTATCATCGTTCCATACAAGATATTTTTAACCTTTGTTTCAGAGCTGGATTTGTCATTGATGGATTTTATGAAGAATGTTTCAAAAACAATAAAGAAATTCCTATGGTAATGATAGTAAGGCTTAAAAAGGTAAAACGTGATAGCTTAAAATAAATTCAAGTTTGCCGGATAAATAGCAAACCCGGCCGAGCCAGTCAACGGTCAAGATGAACGGGCTTCGCCCGCCGTTGACAGCCCCGCCCGGTTTTGCAGTTAGGCAGTCAAGGAGCGACAGCCTAAAGTGCTGCCGCCCCTTACTATCATAAAAAGCAACTACTAACCAGCCACAGCCCTTTTGGGAGGAAAGGGGGATTTTCCATGACCTGTACAGAAGAATATCGGGAACATATCGAGTACACTTTCCATGCCTTTTGCAAAGTCGTTATCCGAAATGCAACGATCAACGCAGCGAGGACACGGAGCAGGAAGCACAAAAGAGAAATATCCCTTGAATACCTCACAGACGAAAAGCACTACCCTTTAGGCACGACAGATGAATATTTCCAAGCCCCGGAGCCGGACGAGGAATACATACTTACCCTTTGCGGCGATACGGTCATTTTCAGCAGCGGTTTACTTGCGGAAGCCCTGTCACGGCTGGACGAACGGGAGCGGGAAATGATTTACCTGTCCTTTTTCAAGCGTATTCCACAGCACGAAATTGGCAGACAGTACGGGCGCAGCCGCAGCACAGCGGGCTACCATATCCGAAAAGCCCTACGGCAGCTCCAAGCGGAAATGGAGGGAATGGCATATGAGAAATAATAGGCTTCTCCCCTATGAAACAATCGTCCAAGCCGCCAGCGGGGAGCCGGAAGCGGTGGGAACTGTATTGCAGTATTACCGCCGCCGCATACAATGTGCCGCCCGTGTGAATGGACGGGTAGACCAAGATACAGAGGACTACATCACCCAGACGCTTCTCACAGCTATTTTCAAGTTCCGCTTTGGGAGATAGCCCTACCGCCTACAACTGAATAACCGCCGCTTCGCCGGCAACCAGAAAGCAGTAAATCTATTCAACAGATTTGCTGCTTTTTTTCGTTCCTGTTTGGCATTTTTGAAAATCCCCAGTATGAAAAAACAAAAGGGAAAATAGCCGCCGCAGTTGGCAAAATCCCTTACTTATCCGTAGAGGGTATCAAAGAAAAAAATACTGCCATTGTCCGCCTATTCCGGCTTGCGTGGTGTTGTAGGGAATAGAGGGGAAATTCTAAAAATCTCCGTCCATTTTGCTTTGCGTGGTGTTGTAGGTAGTGAAAGGAAAATTTTCAAGATAAGCCGGAATAGCGGGTAGCAAAGCCCTTTTGAAACGTTTTGTTAGCGGAAAGGACGGGAGCCGGGGAACGCCGGAGTTTTTCAGAGCAAGATTCTACCGAGGTGCCAAAATTCGCTCTCCGCTTATTTTTGCCCCTGCGGGAATCTTGTTGGGGAGTGCCTTCCCCAAACCCTGCTATGCGCCCTGTCGGGCGAGAAAGGAGGTCACAGACCATGCGAAAGAAATACAATACGCCCCACCGCCGTCATGTGGTAAAGACCCGCATGACCGATGAAGAATACGCCGACTTCACCGGGCGGCTGGCGGCTTATGAAATCAGCCAGTCCGAGTTTATCCGGCAAGCCATACGGAAAGCGACCATACGCCCCATTGTCACCGTTTCCCCGGTCAATGACGGGCTGCTTGCCGCCCTCTCCAAGCTCACGGCAGAGTACGGGAAAATCGGCGGCAACTTAAACCAGATTGCCCGGAGCCTGAACGAATACGGAAGCCCCTACCGGGGGCTGGAAAAGGAAGTGCGGGGAGCCGCCGCCGACCTTGCCGCCTTGAAGTTTGAAGTCTTGCAGAAAGTAGGTGAAGCCGTTGGCGATACTCAAACATATCAGCTCTAAAAATGCCAACTACGGGGACGCTGAAAAATACCTCACATTCGAGCATGACGAGTTTACCATGAAGCCCACCCTTGACGCAGACGGGCGGCTCATACCGAGGGTAGACTACCGCATATCCTCTCTGAATTGTGGCGGGGAGGATTTTGCCGTTGCCTGTATGCGCTCCAATCTCCGCTACGGCAAGAACCAGAAACGGGAGGACGTAAAGAGCCACCACTACATCATCAGCTTTGACCCACGGGACGGCCCGGACAACGGCTTGACCGTTGATCGGGCGCAGGAGCTGGGCGAGAAGTTCTGCGCCGAGCATTTCCCCGGACACCAGGCCCTTGTCTGCACCCACCCGGACGGACACAGCCACACCGAAAATATCCATGTGCATATCGTCATTAACAGTCTGCGGATTGCGGAGGTTCCCATGCTGCCCCACATGGACAGGCCAGCGGACAGGAAAGCAGGCTGCAAGCACCGCTGTACGGACGCAGCTATGAACTATCTGAAAGCCGAAGTCATGGAGATGTGCCACAGCGAGGGGCTTTACCAGATAGACCTTTTGAACGGCAGCAAAGAACGCATTACCGAGCGTGAGTATTGGGCGCAGAAGAAAGGACAGGCTGCCCTTGACAGAGCCAACGCCCCTATTGCTGCGGACGGTATCGCGCCCCGGCAGACCAAGTTTGAAACGGATAAGGCGAAGCTGCGCCGGACTATCCGGGAAGCCCTTGCCGCTGCTTCCGGCTTTGATGAGTTTGCCGCCCTGCTTCTCCGGCATGGTGTGACCGTCAAGGAGAGCCGGGGGCGGCTAAGTTACCTCACGCCGGACAGGACGAAGCCAATTACCGCCCGGAAGCTGGGGGACGATTTTGACCGGGCTGCTGTCCTCTCCGTTTTGGAGCAGAACGCCGCCAGAGCCGCCGAAAAACCCGCAGCCATAGCGGAATACCCCGGCAGTATCAAAGACCGCTTACGGACGAAAAAAGAAGCGAAAAACGCCCCGAACAATGACGCTGTACAGCGCATGGTAGACATAGCCGCCAAGCGAGCCGAGGGGAAAGGACGGGGCTATGAGAAGTGGGCGACCATGCACAACCTCAAACAGATGTCGGCTACCCTCATGCTCTACCAGCAGTATGGCTTTTCTTCCCCGGACGAGCTGGACGCTGCCATTTCCGCAGCCAACACCGCCACGCAGGAGAGCCTTGCCGGACTGAAAGGGCTGGAAGCCGCTATCCGGGGGAAAAAGGAATTGCAGCGCAACCTTTTGGGCTATATCGGCACGAAGCCCGCCCGTGACGGTCTGAAAGCGCAGAAATCGGAGAAAGCCCGGAGAGCCTACCGGGAACAGCACGAAAGCGATTTTATCATAGCGGACACAGCCGCCCGTTATTTCCGGGAGCATGGAATAACCAAGCTGCCAGCCAGCAAAGCCCTGCAAAGGGAGATTGAGCAGCTTACCGTCCAGAAGAACGCCGGATATAACGACTACCGGGAGAAACGCCAGCGGGCGCAGGAGCTTCAGACAGTCAGACGCAATATCGACCAGATTTTAAGGGGCGCACCGAGCCAGCAGAAAAAGCGTGAACAGGAGCGTTAAAGACCGCCCCGAAATGATACCGAAACCCTACAAAAATACAGGTATGATATGAACCCTTACCGCAATACTCCCCGACTTCCAAACGGGGCTTACAGGGCAGAAAAAGCCCGAAAATGATACCGAGAACATACAGAAAATGCCCCCTATCCCGCTACACCGATAGGAACGGCAGAAAGGAGCTTACCATTGCCGAGAATGAGCAAGAAGCGGCGGCTGGAATGGTCTTTCTTCCTCAACCACCGCAACCGTATCACTTACAACGACCTATGCCGGGGCTGCACCCGTGACTGCAAACAGAGCTTCCGGGCGGTTATCATACTATGCCCTCGCTATTATTCCAAACGCTGGAAAAAGGAGGACGCAGCCTATGGCAGATAACCGCAAATATTACTACCTCAAGCTGAAAGAGAGCTATTTTGACGATGATGCAATCGTTCTGCTGGAAAGTATGCAGGACGGCGTTATCTATTCCAACATTCTCTTGAAGCTGTACTTGAAATCGCTGAAAAACGGCGGGAAATTGCAGCTTGACGAGAATATCCCCTACACCGCCCAGATGATTGCGACCATTACCCGCCAGCAGGTAGGTACCGTAGAGAGAGCTTTGAAAATCTTTATGAAGCTGGGGCTTGTGGAGCCTTTGCCAAGCGGCGCACTCTACATGAGCAACATTGAGCTTTTAATCGGCCAGTCCTCTACCGAGGGGGAGCGCAAGCGCAGGGCGCGGCTGGCTTTGCAGGAACAAAAAGCCCTGCCGCAGACAGGGGCGGACAAATGTCCACCATATCGAGCGGACATTTGTCCACCAGAGATAGAGATAGAGAAAGAGATAGATATAGAAATAGAAAAAGAGAGAGAGTTAGAAACGGGACACCCCGCCCCCGCCGCCTATGGCAGATACCACAATGTCATTCTTTCCGATACGGAGCTTGACGGGCTGAAAACAGAGCTTCCCGGCAAGTGGGAGTATTACATTGACCGCCTATCCTGCCATATCGCTTCCAGCGGGAGGAAATACAAGAGCCATGCAGCCACGATTTTCAAGTGGGCGCAGGAGGACGCAGCCAAGAAAGCCCCGAAAAAGGGCATACCCGATTATACCTGTAAGGAGGGCGAGAGCTTATGACGAATGGATTTGATGAAATGATTTTGAATATGACCGACACCACGCCGGAGCCGGAGGACTACACCGGCGAGGACGGGCTTTTATACTGCGGGAAGTGCCACAAGCCCAAAGAGGGCTATTTCCCCAAAGAAACCGCCGCATGGCTGGGGCGTGACCGCCACCCGGCAGAATGTGACTGCCAGCGGGCAGAGCGTGAGGAACGGGAAGCCGCAGAGAAACAGCGCAGTCACCTTGAAACTGTCGAGCGGTTGAAGCGGCGGGGCTTTACAGACCCGGCTATGCAGGGCTGGACGTTTGAGAACGACAACGGCAAGTGCCCGCAAATGGAACACGCCCATTTCTATGTGGAGAACTGGGAAACCATGAAAGAGCGCAACATTGGCTATCTGCTATGGGGCGGCGTTGGCACAGGCAAGAGCTATTTTGCGGGCTGTATCGCAAATGCCCTTATGGAGCGTGAAATCCCCGTGTGCATGACAAACTTTGCATTGATATTGGGTGACCTTGCCGCCAGCTTTGAGGGCAGGAATGAATATATCTCCCGACTTTGCAGCTTCCCGCTGCTTATCCTTGACGATTTTGGAATGGAACGGGGAACGGAATACGGCTTAGAGCAGGTCTACAACGTGATTGACAGCCGTTACCGCAGCGGCAGGCCGCTGATCGTCACGACTAATCTCACGCTGGAGGACTTGCAGCACCCGGAGGACACCGCCCACGCCCGCATTTATGACCGTCTGATTGAAATGTGTTCTCCTGTCCGCTTTACCGGGAGCAACTTCCGAAAAGCCACGGCGCAGGAGAAAATGGGACAACTGAAAAAGCTGATGAACAGAAAGGAGAGCCGCCTATGACCAACACCCCAAAGAATGACCGCAGCACCCGCCGCCCGGATTGCGTGACGGAAATCCGCATAGGTAATTCTGTCCTTGTCGTTTCCGGCTATTTCAAGCAGGACACCACCGCCACCGCCGCCGATAAAATGCTGAAAGTGCTGGAAGCGGAAGCTGCTACACAAAAATCGGCAATTTGACGGGACGTAAAGAAGCAGAAAGGACTGTACAGCCAGCCCCGGCGTGTGGTATGATAGTCATACGGAATAGTGGGGCTGGCTGTCGGAAATGGAGGACACTATGTTAAGACAGACCACCCGAAACCTTATTACCGCCCTTTATCCGAGATTATCCCACGAGGACGAGCTGCAAGGTGAGAGCAATTCTATTTCAAACCAGAAGCGTATTCTTGAAACCTATGCGAAGCAGAACGGCTTTTCCAATCTGCAATGGTACACAGATGACGGTTATTCTGGGGCGAACTTCCAAAGACCCGGTTTTCAAGCCATGCTTGCGGACATTGAAGCCGGAAAAGTCGGCACCGTTATCGTCAAGGATATGTCACGGTTAGGGCGAAACTATCTGCAAGTGGGAATGTATACGGAAATGATTTTCCCACAGAAAGGCGTCCGCTTTATCGCTATCAATGACGGAGTGGACAGCGCACAGGGCGACAATGATTTTGCCCCTCTGCGGAACATTTTTAACGAATGGCTGGTGAGAGATACGAGCAAGAAAATCAAAGCAGTAAAACGGTCTAAGGGTATGAGCGGGAAGCCCGTCACGAGCAAACCCGTATACGGCTACTTTATGGACGAGGACGAAAATTTTATCATTGACGGGGAAGCCGCCCCTGTTGTGCGGCAGATTTACAGCTTGTGCCTTGCCGGGAACGGGCCGACCAAGATAGCCCGTATGCTCACAGAGCAGGAGATCCCCACGCCGGGAACGCTGGAATACCGTCGGACGGGAAGCACCCGCCGCTACCACCCCGGCTATGAGTGCAAGTGGGCGACCAATACCGTGGTACATATCCTTGAAAACAGGGAGTACACGGGCTGTCTGGTAAACTTCAAGACGGAGAAGCCGTCCTACAAGACCAAGCACAGCGTAGAGAACCCCATTGAGAAACAGGCGATTTTCGAGAACCACCATGAGCCTATCATTGACACCCAGATGTGGGAGCGTGTGCAGGAGTTACGCAAGCAGCGCAAACGCCCGAACCGCTATGATGAAGTGGGCTTATTCTCCGGCATACTCTTTTGTGCCGACTGCGGCAGCGTCCTTTACCAGCAGCGTTACCAGAACGCCACCCGCAAGCAGGATTGTTATATCTGCGGGAGCTACAAGAAGCGTACCCGTGACTGTACGGCGCACTTTATCCGCACCGACCTGTTGACCGCCGGAGTGACCGACAATCTGCGGAAAGTCACCAGCTATGCAGCGAAGCACGAAGCCCGGTTTATGAAGCTGCTGATCGAGCAGAACGAGGACGGGGGCAAGCGCAGGAACGCCGCAAGGAAAAAGGAGCTGGAAGCCGCCGAGAAGCGTATCAGCGAGTTATCCGCTATCTTCAAGCGGCTGTATGAGGACAGCGTGACCGGGCGCATTTCAGACGAGCGTTTCACGGAGCTGTCGGCAGACTATGAAGCCGAGCAGAAAGAACTGAAAGAGAGAGCCGCCGCTATCCGGGCAGAGCTTTCCAAAGCGCAGGAAGCCACGGTAAACGCAGAAAAGTTTATGAATGTTGTCCGCAAGTACACCAGCTTTGAAGAACTTACCCCTACCCTTTTGCGTGAGTTTGTGGAGAAAATCGTTGTGCATGAGTGCAGCTATGACGAGAACGGCACACGCAGACAGGACATTGATATTTATTACTCTTTCGTTGGCAAGGTAGACCTGCCCGAATGACCGCCCGACCTATCCGGCGCAATGCGCAAACGCCGGATAGGAACGGCAAAATTTTTTACACTTCTACTACTTCTTTATCACACATCAGCAAATATGTAAGGCTTGTTTTATAAAAAAGAATTACTACAAAATTTAATACTATTCGGCCTCCCGTTGGCTATAAAACGGAACTGTTGGCTAATACATAATAAGCAAAATTAGCACAGAATTTGGAGTTGGTATGAAAGAGAAAAAAGTAAAACGGGTTCCTAGAAAAATTACTTTAATAGAGTCAGTTCTATGGCTTATTGTTTTTGTTGCGATTATGATATGGACTGCCTTAATTGCAAAGGCTCCTACTGCCATGGGGGTTTTATATTGTGCAGTGATTTGTGGGATTTATGGCGTTTATTTAGGTCATGGTTGGGATGATTTGTTTTCTAATGTATATAAAGTTGCACAGATTGCGATGCCCGCATTGTACTTCTTGATGTTAACAGGATTTGTTTCTGCTGCATGGATTGCAAGTGGAACAATCCCTTATATGATTTATCTTGGTTTAGGTATTATTAAGCCTGCAATATTCCTATTTTCTGCTTTCGTTATGACAGCAGTTGCTGCAATGGTAACAGGCAGCAGTTGGGGGATACTAACCTCCTTGGGTTTAGCTCTGGGCGGTATTGCAACGGGGTTGGGCATTCCTTTACCTATGGCGGCTGGTGCAATTGTTTCGGGTTGCTTTTTAGGAGACAAATGGTCCCCATTATCAGATACGCCCAATTTGGCTGCTGCTTCCACAGGACAAAATATTATTAAACTATTTACAAGTATGATTCCTACTGCTGGTGGTGGCGCACTGATTGCAGGAATTATCTATTTGGTGATGGGATTCATGCTACCACAAAGTGGTGGTGCAAGTATAGGGGAGATTACAGCTTTGCGGGATGGTTTAGCTGCATCATTTAATTTTAATATCCTTTTATTAATCCCTATTATTTTTGTTTTTGTTTTTGCAGCCATGAAATATCCGGCGCTTCCGGTACTATTCATTGGTGTAATTCTGGGTATGATCGAAGCTGTTATTTTTCAGGGAGTTGGATTTAAAGATATCACTGGGATTGTATGGAATGGATATAAATCTGTAACTGGCAACATGGTGATCGATTCATTATTAAGCCGTGGTGGCTGCATGAGCCTTGCAGGCCTTGTAATGTTACTGTTTGCAGCGTTTACTTTTGCAGGTTTACTTGAGAAAATTGGGGTTTTAGATACAATCATGGAAAAACTTTTACACAGAGTAAAAAGCCAAGGGGCTTTGGTTCTATGTAATGTGTTGACATCTATGGCAACTGTGTTGCTAAGTTCCTCTGTATATGTATCTATCATTTTAAACGGTAGAATGTATGATAAGGCTTACAGAAAAATGGGCCTGGATATGGTTTGTTTGTCTAGAACTTTGTCTGAAGGGGCAGCTCATTATGGAGGATTGGTGCCATGGAGTGGGGGCGGTGTCCTTGTAATTTCTACGCTAGGGGTACTCCCTTGGAGTTATGTGCCATATGCATTTGCAGCATGGGCAGGAACATTGTTGACAGTGCTGTTTGCATACATGAATATTTTTATGCCAAAAGCTAATTATGACGAAAATTTAGAGGTGGTGGAAGAAGGTGTGACACTCTAGCCCAGGAGTAAACGGGAATATGCAGAAAGAGTAGGGAGGATGGGAGATGAAGCTAAATATTAGTGGGGTGGATATATGCATTATCATTGTGTATATGTTGGTAATTCTCTATATTGGACTATGGTGCAGAAAAAAAGTCAAAAACTCCGATGATTTTTTTGTTGCATCCAGAAGCTTGGGCACACTGGTCATTGCGGCAACAGTATGTGCATCCATTTTAGGTGGCTCTGCTATGATTGGCCGTGGTGGGATTATGTATTCATCTGGATTGGTTGGCATTATGCTTGGGTTGCCATACTTGCTGGGAATGTATATTTTCTCTGCAATGTCTGGACGTATTCAGGCAGTCGGGGCAAAGTATAATATTAAGTCAATTCCGGAGCTAATGGGATACCGTTTTGGACGAAAGGCTCGGCTACTGGTTGCAGGACTTATTTCTTTTGCGATGATGGCTACTGTTGCCAGTCAATTGGCGGCTTTTGCCACTGTATTACGTACGGTGGCAGGGGTATCCTTTGAAATTGGCGTGTGGATTGCCCTTTTCATAATTGTTGGGTATACTTCCGTTTCTGGTTTGTTTGGTGTGGTATATACTGATGTATTACAATTTTTAGTGTTGATTACGTCCGTATATATTATTTTGCCAATACTAAGTGTTGAAAAAATAGGAGGGCTGAAAGTTTTATTTGAGACGGTGCCAGCATCCCATTTGGAAATGAATGTGACACCGGACATTATTGGCATCATTTTTACGACGTTAATTTTTACATTTGCGGGAGCAGAAATGTGGCAAAGGGCGTTTTCTTCCAAAAGTCCTAAGGTTGCAAGGCGTGGAATGTTTATTGGAAACACAGTATATGCGGGTACAATTTTTGTTACTTTGGTACTTTCTTTGTCAGCAGTTGTACTTTTTCCCAATGTGGCTGAACTGTTTGGAACAACGGATGCTGCTCTGCCTGCTTTAATCGTTGGGGTACTCCCAACGGGGTTGTTGGGGTTAGCCATTTCCGGAATTATTGCAGTCATTATGTCTACGGCGGATACATATTTATTGATTTCTACGCAAACATTTGTGGTTGACTTTATGGAACCCCTTATGAAAAGAGAATTATCCCAAAAGGCGGAGTTACGGTATTCAAGGATTTTCACAGTGATTGGAGGTATTGTGGCTGTAATAATCTCTCTTTATGTGGAGGGGGTATATAATGTACTAATGTTTGCCTGGACATTTTATGCGGCTTCAGTTGGTATCCCTGCTGTATTAGCATTATTGTGGAAGGGCGCAACTTCAGGAGGAATTTGCTGGGGAACGCTAGCAGGATTTTTTGGGAGTATTGGATGGAAACTTTTGGGATCACCCTTGGGAATTAGTGAGGTTTTGGTTGGCACAGCTTTATGTATTGTGTTTGCGGTCGGCGTTTCTATCGTTGATAATAAAAATAATAAATCTTCAAAATTTCCTTCCTGCTAATGGTATTCAAAGAGGTTAAGGTAAGAAAGGGCAAAACTAAAAATTTGGTTTTGCCTTTTTTTTAAACTGATTGTTGTGGACAAGTAAAAGAAAGATTGATAAGCCATTCTTCATCCTAGGAGCAACTAGAGCAACAGCAAATACCTAATCAAACATCACTAAATATTTTATAATCTCCAGTGAATTTTCACATGATTTCCATTGACCTCGATGCGTTGTATAAGGGCTGCAATCAACATTCTTTTGGCATCTAAATCAAAGGTTTCAAAACTTGTTTCAAAAGAATTTAAAGTAACCATAAAAGCGGTGACGCTATCTGTGTTATCCTCTTTCATATTTAGCTTTTCAAGAAGGATGTTTTTTTCCCGATCTAGGGACTCCACCTTGTTGGTTAGGATATCCATAGGTAGGCTACCCACCTGATATAGATCAATTAGCTTGGATACTTGTTTATTGATGGAGTCAATGCGGCAGTTGATTTTATCTGCATCAAGGAGATTGTTTTTTTCCTGTGAAGGTTTATTGGTAAGCTCTTGAAGCATTTCTTTGTTTTCCATTAGTTCTCTGATTGTTTGTATCACCAGAGAGTCCAGTTCTTCAATTTTCCAATTATCATTTTTACAGTTTGGATCCACGATGAATTTTTTCGCGGATTTAGAGCGGGAATAGCATTTATAATAACCATGGTTTGCACTATATCTTGCACCGCAGCACCCGCAATAAATTAGGCTGGATAAAAGGTAGTTGGCACGAAAGGGGGATTTTTGTGCTGAAGTTTTTCCATTCTCTCTATCAAAAGAATTGAGGAGGCGTTGCGATTCCTCAAATTGGTCTAAAGGAATGATTGGTTTGTGTTTCCCATCATATTGAATACCTTTAAACTGAACTTTGCCGATATAAATGCTGTTTTTCAGAGCATTCCCAACGGAAGCCGCTGTCCAATTTCGGTTATCATATTTTGTATTCATGGTTTTTGTGATGGCATTTATGCTTTTCCCGCCGATAAACAGGTCGTAAATCTCCTGAATTTGCATCGCTTCATAAGCATTTATCAACAATTCTCCGTTTACATAATCATATCCATAGGGCGAATTTCCGCCACCATGAAAATATCCTGCTTTTCCACGGCCAATCCTACCCATGGTAAATCTTTCTGTAATTTGATCTTTTTCCAGCTGGGCAAATACGGATAATATGCCTATCATTGCCCGGCCAAAGGGGGTAGAGGTATCAAAATTTTCGTTTATGGAAACAAAATCTACCTTATTAGAAAGGAATGCATCCTCAATTAGCATAAGTGTGTCTTTTTGGCTACGGCTTAGACGGTCAAGCTTATAAACGATGACTGCATCCACATTTACCTTTTGGATATCATCAAGCATTTGCCGTAGGGCGGGGCGATTGGTGTTGCCACCAGAGAAACCACCATCGGTATAAATTTTCATTAGGACCCAATCTTTGGCCTTGCAATATGCCGTTAGACGGTCGATTTGTTCGTCAATGCTATAATTTTCAAGCTGATTGTCTGTGGATACACGGACATAACCAAAGACCATATATTTTTTATCCATGGGTTCAGCTCCTTCATAGCCCTAATTTATGTAGGAAGTAGGGGGTATTATTTACTAATAAATACTATGTGGCGAGGTTATGATTTATCAATGAATATGCCTCAACATAGGAACCATGCTTTGCCTATTTGGTTGTAATCCTTCACTAAAAGCTCTTACATTTCACTTACCATCAAAGAGGATGTTTTTTTCTTTCTGCATCCAAAGGATACAGTGATTTTGGGATTGCATTAACCTGAAAATGCTAGAGGTTTTCTTGGTTTTATGGAGGCATAGGACAAATTTTGGATTTCATAAGTATGAAGCAGGAGGTGGTAGCATGAAAAAGCAGGATGAAAGGCGGAATGGAAAAATAACGCATGTCATGGCAAATGGTGAGGTTAGAGATAGTGTAGCTGGTTATGTGAAAAGTGTGGATCAATTGCCTGAAACGGCAAGAAGGCTACTTTATGATATGATTCAGGGAAAATGTAAAAAAAAATGATACGGATATACATTGATGGGCGTAAGCCCCATGGTGGGACAAGCCTCGTAGACGGAGCTGTACTTAGGTGAAGGCACTTAACAAAATGACAGGGGGGCTGTGGTGAGGGGAGGCACATAAAATGAAATGGGAGAGTGCTTTTCTTTTGCGATGGTGAATATGTATACCAAAGAAAAAAGGTTTATAAATGGAAAGCCAAAATCAACCAAAAACGAAGTTTTATATATAGGACAGGCGGTCTTTTTTGCCCTCCTTTCAGGGCTAATATTTACCACAATGGCCGATGTTATAATCAGATGAAATGGTAAAATTTAATTTGTGTAAGTCATAGAAAAAAGTCTGGAATTAGTTTGCAATTATACATCAATTTCGATTGATTCAGAGCCCGGCGTTCTGCGCTCAAGGACAGCCGCCAATACATTGATTAATAAATTTAAATCTGATATTAAGTCTGTGAGTTCACTATCAGTAAGCTTTTCTGCAGCTTGACAGCCTATCATCGTGATTGTTAATACATCAGAACAACATTTCATAAAACCACCTCAATGAAATATATGCGGACAGCTATGGAAATAAACCATTGAAATGACAAGCTCTATTTTGCTGTGGGGGCTGCTTCTAAAGGAAAAAAAGCATGTTTAAGATAAAACATCAATTATAAATGAAAAGATGACATGGGCTAAAGGTGAAGTTGGATATGAATTGACTTATATTAGAAATTATTGGAAAATATGGAAGTTTGTTTGGAATGGGTGTATAATATGGATGCTGATTCGAACGAAGCTTATCGGATTTTGAAGCTTTTAATTAAGAACAGGCTTTTCTAAGATTGATTAGTATAATTTATAAGGATCAAATTTTACAAACTAGGGGGTAACCATGTTTTATAATTCTGGAATGCTTATTACTATCCCGTTTTTTCTTGTTTTAATCGCTATAGGTTTTAAAGTTGTAGCTTTTCATGTAGACTATAGCAAATCAATTTATAAAACGATTGTAGACGTTTCTGAGTGGAAAGTTTTTTTTGACAAGGGTTATTATGGTGAGTTCCTGACTGTTAGATATTTGGAGGGAATTTCTGAAAAGGAGAGATTCTTGGCCAATGTGTATTTGAATAAAGCAAATAAAGAGGATCAAACAACAGAAATTGATATAATTTATGTGAATGAATTTGGGATTTATGTTTTAGAGAGCAAGAATTATAGTGGTTGGATATTTGGAAATGACAAATCAACATATTGGACACAAGCATTAAACAAAAATACAAAAAATAAATTTTATAATCCCGTTTTTCAAAATGCTGGACACATATCTGCATTAAAGGCTATGTTAGGTTCGCGTTATGACAAGACATATAAAAGCTTAATTATATTTAGCGAACGTTGTGAATTAAAGAATATAGCAGTGCAGACGCCCAATGTTTATGTAATTAAACGGAATAGTATAAGGAAAACAATTCAAAGCCTTCATCAGGAGCCTATTTTATCTGAAAAGGATATTTCTGAAATTTATAACCTGCTTTTTACCCGTACCAAGGTGGGTGAAGAAATGAAAAAGAAACATATTGATAATATAGGAATGAAGATAGGAAATGAAACGGCGAAAGCATTCGACAAAAAGATTCTGTTGGAAAAGACGGCGGTGAAGCAACAAGGAGAACAACAAGAAAAACAAGAGGAAAATATCTCTGATGAAATCTGCCCAAGATGTGGAGCCAAAATGGTTTTGAGAACTGCACAAAAGGGCATAAATAGAGGTTCTCAGTTTTGGGGTTGCTCTAATTATCCCAGATGCAGGGTAATACAAGAGGTTAGTAATGAGGTTAGAATGTTAGATGATTGATAGGGAATTACTTATGATTACATAGGACAACTTGGCCTATCGGTAATCTCTAGATAATCTGAATTATATCCAAGGTCAGACGAGCAAGAGGAGGTAGATAACAGCAAGTAAAATCAAGCGTAGGATTCCATAGATCTTTATAATAGAGGTAGGGCGATTGAAAAGAGGTGTTTGTCAAATGTACGAGTGGCATAAGCAAATTCAAATAATTGTTGATAAAATTGATAAGAGCATTCGTCATCATCATGATGAAGCTTTGACACTAAGGTCCCTTTCTCGTGATTTGGGTTATTCTGAATTTTATATGACCAGAAAGTTTAAAGAAATATCGGGTATGCAATTTAGAGAGTATTTGCGGCTTAGAAAGTTAACCTTTGCTTTAAAAGAGATTCGAGATAGTGAAAAAAGCATTTTGGAGATTGCTTTTGATTATGGATTTTCATCCCATGAGGCTTTTACTAGGGCTTTTAAGGGGGCATATGGCATTACGCCAAGCGAATACCGAAAAAATCCTAAGCCAGTAGCACTTCGTACAAAAATAAACCCTTTTGATCGTTACTTTTTTGGATTTGGAGAGATTGGAATGATAAAAACCACAGATGATATTAAAATTTATTTTGTTACCATTCCCCCACACAAATTTTTGCACATTAAAAACTATGAGAGTAACGGATATTGGGATTTTTGGCAAAAGCAAAGTCTTATTCCAGGTCAGGACTGCGAAACAATTTGCGGCTTGCTGGATAGTATTAAGGGGAAACTGGATGACGACGGTGGCAGTGAATCCAACAGCGGAAGTGGACAGATAATGGCGTATATGAATGACCCTCAGGGTAGGCTTTGTGATTGGGGAATTTTGCGGACAGAGTGTTATGGTGCCCGACTTCCCATTGATTATAAAGGTGAAGTGCCACAACAAATGCTTATGTTTGATGTCCCCGAAGGCGAGTATATTGTTTTTGAGCATGGGCCATTTGATTATGAGCAGGAAAATCGTAGTGTGGAGGAAAAGATTGAAAGGGCAATGGCAACTTTTGATTTTACAAAGACGGATTATTCTTTTGACACTACCCCAGGCAGGTTAATTTATTTTTATTTTGATCCTGAACGACATTTTAAGTATATCAGACCAGTGCGGAAGTAAATTGGATAGACATCTGTTGTCTAGAAAGGCCAATAGGCTATGTGTTGCTAAATAGCCATACTATGAAGCGATATTTTTCGCAAGAACAAGCCCTAGTGTTAACAAAACATTAGGGCTTGTTGGTTCTTATTGGCAGTGATTTTGTAATCTTGCATCCCCAGGGTTGGATTGGGGTCTAAGGTCTTAAAATTTCAAGAATATGAAAGGTTTTAGACTTAGAAATATATTTTACAAGATTTTTAAGCTTGCATTGTGCAGTGGCGAGGGTATGATGATGCACTAATAAATCAGACTCACCAAGTATTTACATGGGTAATGTGTAAATACCGAACACTCACATACTCATAAGTGTCCAGTGGGCGATTGTCGGAATCAAATGAGTGTGCAGCGACGAGGATGTTAGAGGGCGAGGGAATTGTTCCAACGGAGACAACCATGGGCGAATGGCTAAACATGATGCCGTCGAAGGAAAGCTGAGCAATATCCCCTGGTGCCACCTGAGAAATATCCGTCTCCACTGCAACAGGGCCGATTTCCGGATTTTCAACAAGAAATTGGTGCAAGTAATTAACACCTGTCCACGCTGGTGCACGGTTTCTGAGGCTATAATAATACCAGCCAAAGGTGGGTTTGGGATTCATAACACCAGAACCGGCATATATCACCTGAGAGGCAAAATTTGTGCAGTCCCCTCCAATGTGATCAAAATTATAGAATTGTGGGTTGCGTCCAAAAGCCCATTTGTGGGCATAGGATACAGCTTTTTCTCGATTATAGTCTGTTTTTCTCATGGTCTCCACCTCTTTATTATTGTATGGAGGTTGCAGTTTGAGTGTGTATCATGTAAGTTATAAAAGATAGAATCAAATTATCAAATGTTAGCGAAAGTTCCTCACAATGCATAGCACATTATGGTAGAGCCATCTGTGGGGGGCAATAGAGAAAGGCAGGAACAAAAGTACCTTATGAGTTCACAATCTAGGTTGCATAGTTTGGTGAAAAGGTGGGGGAGCGGTAAACTAAGTCAAAGGGAAAGCAAAAAATATTGATTTATTTCTGAACTTCGGGTAATGTGTATTTGCGGTTAAATTTCGGATTTTAGATTTTTGACTTTGTTAGACACATTTGCTAAAACAATGATAAGACGGTGATAAAACTGCAAATGTTGT
This sequence comes from Clostridiales bacterium UBA4139, assembly GCA_002380805.1. Classification (GTDB taxonomy): domain Bacteria; phylum Bacillota; class Clostridia; order Lachnospirales; family Anaerotignaceae; genus Chakrabartyella. The sequence continues at coordinate 305,107 of DFWH01000013.1, forward strand.
TCAAAAGTAGTGAAAGTGAGCAAACCTTATGAAAAAAATATCTCGTATCTATATTGAAATTACCAATGTGTGCAATCTGTCTTGTAGCTTTTGTATTGGCAATGTCCGTGAACCACGATTTATGAATACGGAAGAGTTCTCACATATTATTCATCAGGCAAAGGAGCATACAGACCATATCTATCTGCATGTTCTGGGGGAACCTTTAGTACATCCCCAATTGGAGGAACTTTTGACTGTGGCTCATGGCCTTGGTATGAATGTAAACATTACCACAAATGGTACATTGCTTCCCAAAAAGCAGGAAATGCTATTAAAAGCACCTGCATTGCGAAAAGTAAGTGTATCCTTGCACAGCATGGAGAAAGGCAGTGCATATTGCAAAGAGGAGTACCTACGGGGTGTGGCAGCATTTGTTACAGCTGCAACAGCCAAGGGGATTTTTTGCGAGCTGAGAATGTGGAATTTGGGTGCAACCGACATTGACAATGAGGCTATTTTTACTACTTTGTGCCGCTTTTTAGGATTGGATGATGCCGCGCAAGAAGAAGCAAGAAATAAAATTTGCCAGAGGGGAAACACCACACTAGCACCACGACTTTTCCTGGGAAAGGCGGAACGCTTTACATGGCCTAGCATGGACGAACCACCCACGGATCAGCCAATATTTTGTCATGGACTACGGAGCCAGATGGCAGTATTGAGTGATGGCACTGTGGTACCCTGCTGTTTGGATAGTCGAGGGGATGTTGCACTGGGTAATATTTTTGAAACACCCCTTACCGAAATTTTATCTGGGGATCGTGCACAGGCACTTTATAATGGCTTTTCCGCAAGGCAACCTAGCGAGGAACTTTGCCGTCGATGTGGGTATGCAACACGTTTTTAGAAGGCAAACGAAGGGAAATACCTTAGTATGTTTTTGTTTTAGAAAATTGTAAAGATCATTAAAACTATTTCAACAAAGAACAAGGAGAAAGTATGAACGGACAAAACAGAGCTGATATTAAAATTGGTGGGAAAGTAAAAATTGTGTTGAAGGCTGATCAAAGAACAGGAAAATTAACTGAAGGGACAGTTGGTAAAATTTTGACCAACAGTAGCTTTCACCCCCACGGGATTAAAGTAATGCTAACAGATGGGCAAGTGGGAAGAGTGCAGGAAATTTGCTGATTGTTAATGGCTAGTCAAATTCATGGGAATGTTCTTTTTTGGCTTCGTAGAAACTAGAAGTAAGGATAGGATGAATATGAATAAAGGATATCTATAACGAAACAAAGGGGGATACAAAGGCTATTTTTGTTTGGAGAGTCTGTCTAATTCGATCTGACAAAGGAAACCCTAACCTTAAAGGGATGAGGACTTCTTTTTTAGGTGTTAACAAAGAATGGGGGATTTATAGTCAATAGAAAATATTTAGGTACTATATTTATCTTGGTGGGCTTATGCAAATTATCCTTTGAAATCTATGGACTAAAAGTTCTTCAGCTTTTGGACAAAGCAAGCCAAACTAGTTATTGGAGTAGTGCATGGCGCTACTTCGGGGAATTTCCTGTGGTTGTTTCATTTCTAATTACCCTTTGCATCCTTATTGCGGGTTTGGTTTTAATCATTCATAAGGAGTAGTGTTATCTAAGAAAAAACCAATCAAAATGCTTCGTCTTTATCTGATGAAAAAGAAGCATCTTGATTGGTTTTTTGTATATTATCGAAGGATCTGAATTTGCGTAATTTCCAGTCGGCAATGAATGCATTTCAACCCCGAAATCAAATTGCAAAATAATATACTCCATGCACATGGTCAGTGCTTGCTTTCCGCAAGCACAGCAATGTTTAAAAGACTTATCTAAGTTATAAGCAACCCTTGGCAAATATCCTGCATCTTCTAACAAGGTGAACAGTGGGAAGAAGATAGCCATTGGTGGTAGCATAACGGAAACGACCCATGCCAAAACACGGTAAACCCCCAGAACCAAGATGCCATGAAGCCAATCAGGAGCATTCATGTATTGGAAGAATTCTGTAAGGCGATCTTGAACCCAAAACAAACCATCGGCTAATACTTGGGATGGATAGTTTGCACCGGTGATGGTTAGCCAGAACACCATAGCCAATAGTGCCAGCATAATTGGGTAACCCGTTAGTTTGCTAGTAAGAATTTTATCTATTTTTCGATCAGATGCATTATAGCCTTCTTTTTCATGGGTCACTGTGCCACGGCAGACCTTTTCGGCTTCGGTAACAATGGATGAAACGATTTTATCCTTGAATTGATCGGGGTTTATTTCATGGTGTGCAAGAATAGCTTTAGCTTCATCCAATGCCTCGGTTAGTTCGGTGTCATTTAAAAAATCAGAGCCTAGGTAGGCATTAATTTCTTTGGTTAAGGATTCATCTTGATCTAATAGCTTGATACTAAGCCAGCGACTATTTAATTTGCCCTTGGCTTTTTTACCCACAACGGGTTCTAAGGTGGCAATAGCTTCTTCAATTTCCTTCTGATAGCGTACGGATAAGGGGGTAGGCTGGATGCCACCATCGGTTACTTTATCTACAACATCCATAAGGGCGGATAGGCTTTTCTTTTTTCTTGCCACAGCACCAACCACAGGCACGCCCAACCTTTTTGAAATTGTGTCTAAATCAATCTTAATATGCTTTCTTTTTGCCTCATCCATTAGGTTGATGCAGACAATCACGTTTGATGATATCTCAATGGTTTGCAACACTAGGTTTAAATTTCGTTCTAGGCAAGTTGCATCACACACAACAACCACGGCATCAGGGTTTCCAAAGCAAATAAAATTTCTAGCCACCTCTTCTTCGGCGGAATGAGCCATCAGAGAATATGTTCCCGGAATATCAACAAGAACGTAAGAATTATTCTTGGTTGAGCAAAAGCCCTGGGCGTTTGTCACCGTTTTTCCCGGCCAGTTCCCCGTGTGCTGATTCATACCTGTAAGACCATTAAATACTGTGCTTTTTCCTACGTTGGGATTACCTGCAAGGGCAATCACCTTATCATTAGGTGTTTGTTTTTTGATTTCTAAGCCGGAATCAATTGCCCTGATTCCGATTGAGCTATTTGTTAGACCCATTTTTGCACCTCCCCCTTTTTCTTCCTATCACTTTCTTGTGACAATAATATTTTGACAGTCTTCAGAGCGTATTGCGATCACAGCCCCACGAATTAAATAAGCAGAGGGATCCCCGCCAGGGCTTCTGCCTAGACACTCGACATCTGTATTTTCAACCAAACCAATATCTAACAATCGTCTGCGCATACTTCCGGTGGAGAGTAAAGCGTTGACAATGGCATGTTCACCGGGATTTATATCATTAAGAGAATTGGCATTCATAGTAATTCCGCCTTTCGAATAAATTTAGGTTAAGGAAACTTTCTAAGACCATAGTATTCGATTATCGCAAAAACGTGTATGATATGGGATATAAAATTAAGGGGAAAATAATTATGAGTATGTCAGATGAGTTTTACACCTTAAAGGGATACCAATTAAATGAGGAATTGGAGTTGACCTCTGCCATGGAGGATTACTTAGAGATGGTTTGCCGCCTTTACAAAAGTAGTGGGAGTGTGCGGGTGAGTGAATTATCTAAAATGCTGAATGTAAAGCCTTCTTCTGTGACGAAAATGGTTCAACAGTTAAAGGATTTGGGTTATGTTAATTCGGAGAAATATGGTCAAATAGATTTGACACAGCTTGGCTTAGAGGAGGGGGAATATCTTTTATATCGCCATGAGGTAGTGAATCGGTTTTTGCGGATATTAAATCAATCGGACAATGAATTAGAACAGGTTGAAAAAATTGAGCATTTTTTAAATCGAAGAACAGTTGAAAACCTCAGTAGGCTCACGCAATGGTTGCAAAAGCAAAAGGGTGATTTTCCATTTTAACCTGCACCTCTCACAGCAAGGGGAGGCGATTAGATGGGCGTGCATAAAATTATCGGGGAGAGATAAGGCTAGTTTTTGAATGAGTAGTTTTGTTACAAACTGACAGGCAATAATAGGGTGCATTTTTTTGATAAACAAAAATCAGGCTATGATAAACAACATAGATGATTATGGGTGTTATAGATACCCGTTATAATTTCAAAGCTGGCTATTTGGATAAGGTCATATTCCCTTACATTGTGGGATATGGCCTTTTTTAATTGTAGAAAAGTGGATAAAAAGGAGGACAAGCTTTCCTGAAGGGGTTTCCCTAGGAGAAAAAAGGTTGGGGGATTTTTATTTCTTTTTAACACAACAAAAATAGTGCTTACACCATTTTAAACTGATAGGTACTAAACTGGTTTCTTGAAGGAGGTAGGAAACTATGCTTAATCAATTGAGAAAATTTGACCAACAGGCCGAAAGAAAACTGAAAAGCATTTTTGTCCATCAGCCATGGTTGGCGATTTTTTTGTGTGTAGTTGGCATGCCCATAGCCCTAGTGATTGGGGTTGGAGTTGTGACGGCGGTGGTGATGTATCCAATTTCGCTCATATTTGGCTGGGTATAATTTTATCCCATCTTAATACGACGTAGGGAGTATTTACACCATTTTAAACTTGTAAGTACTAAACTGGTTTTCTGAAGGAGGCGTGGAAAATGCAGATAATCGTTGGGATGATTGGAGCTTGTGGAGTAACGCTATTGGGTTACTATGTGTATATTCTTATGAAGGGAGATAAGCAGTGATGGGTGCGATGTTACAGTATGTTCTTTATCTGGTGGTTTTGGTTTTAGTTGCCATTCCTCTAGGTACTTATATGAAAAATGTGATGTGTGGCAGGGAAACCTTTTTATCAAAATTTCTCACACCATTGGAAGAAAAAATTTATAAAGAATTGCAGATTGATAAGTATGAGCAGATGAATTGGAAAACTTATGCCGCCAGTGTAGTGGTGTTTTCCGGCATTGGTTTGGTGTTTTTGTTTTTGTTGCAGCTGCTTCAGGGGAGTTTACCCGGTAACCCCCAGGGTCTAGCTGGCGTTAAGTGGGATTTATCATTCAATACTGCGGCAAGCTTTATTACCAATACAAACTGGCAGGCTTATAGTGGCGAGTCAACCCTAAGTTATTTGACACAAGCCCTTGGGCTTACCGTTCAAAATTTTGTTTCGGCGGCAACGGGAATTGCTGTGTTATTTGCTTTGATTCGAGGGTTTATTAAATCGAAAACCGATGGTTTAGGAAACTTTTGGGTTGACCTTACAAAAATCACGCTACATATTTTACTTCCTCTAAATGTGGTTATTTCCCTTTGTCTAGTAGGGGGCGGTGTGGTTCAAAATTTAAAGGCTGGGGAAACTGTGGCCTTATTGGAACCCATAGCCATTACTTCCCAAGGGGAGATTTTGGAGGATGCAAAAATTAATTTGGAAACAGACACGGTGATGATTGGCAATCAGGAAATTATGGATGCTCAGATTGTGACGGAGCAATTTGTGCCTATGGGTCCCGCGGCCAGCCAAATTGCCATCAAACAAAGTGGTACCAATGGTGGTGGCTTCAATGGTGTGAATTCTGCCCATCCACTAGAGAACCCCAATGCCTTTACGAATTTGATTGAGATGGTTTCCATACTTTTGATTCCGGCGGCATTATGTTTTACCTTTGGCCTAAGTGTGAAAGATAAAAAGCAAGGGTTAGCCATTTTTATGGCCATGTTTATTTGTCTAGTCCTTGCCCTTGGAGCCATAGCGATGAATGAGCATCATGCAACGCCCCAATTAATTCAAAGTGGCGCTGTGGATATTTCTATGGTGAATCAGTCAGGCGGTAATATGGAGGGGAAGGAGAGTCGTTTTGGTATTGCAACATCTTCCGCGTGGGCGGCATTTACAACGGCGGCATCCAACGGGTCGGTAAATTCTATGCACGATAGCTATACCCCTTTGGGTGGTATGATCACAATGCTATTGATGCAGCTAGGGGAGGTTATTTTTGGTGGTGTAGGTTGTGGGCTATACGGTATGTTGGCCTTTGCTATACTGACAGTTTTTATTGCAGGGCTGATGGTGGGACGAACACCGGAGTTTATGGGCAAAAAGATTGAGCCCTATGAAATGAAGTGGTCTGTTTTGGTTTGCCTAGCCACGCCCATTGCTATTCTTGTGGGAAGTGGGATTGGAGTAGCAGTTCCATCGGTTCTGGATAGCCTTTCCAATGGTGGTGCCCATGGCTTTTCCGAAGTTTTATATGCCTTTTCATCTTGCGGGGGGAATAATGGTTCTGCCTTTGCAGGGTTTAATGCAAACACGGTATTTTTGAATGTATCGTTGGGGCTTGTGATGCTTTTTGCTCGGTTTTTGCCCATAATAGGTACCCTTGCCATTGCGGGTAGCCTAGCAAGCAAAAAGACCATTGCAACAACATCGGGAACCCTTTCAACGACAAATGGGATGTTTGTATTTTTATTGATTTTGATTGTTTTATTGGTTGGAGCCCTCAGTTTCTTTCCGGCATTGGCACTGGGCCCCATTGCTGAATTTTTCAGCAATATTGCATAAGGTGGTGTAAGGTATGAGTTCAGATGTTAAAAAGGGCTTTGCAGATAGCAAAATGCTACTCAGAGCCATTCAAGATTCATTTAAAAAGCTAAAACCAAAAACCCAGCTTCAAAATCCCGTTATGTTGCTTGTTTATATTTCTGCTATTTTGACAACGGGGTTATGGATTGTAGCTGTGTTTGGCATAAAGGACGCCCCCACGGGTTACACCTTAGCCATTGCAATTATCCTTTGGTTTACGGTGCTGTTTGCCAATTTTGCTGAGGCAATTGCAGAGGGCAGAGGGAAGGCTCAGGCCGATTCCCTGAGGGCTTCCAAAAAGGATGTGGATGCAAAAAAAATACCATCCATAAAAGAAAAAGAAAAATTCACCGTTGTGTCATCCTCCGTCCTTAAAAAGGGTGATTTGATTTTTGTAAAAGCAGGAGATCAAATCCCTGCCGACGGGGAGGTGGTTGATGGGGCGGCTTCTGTGGATGAAAGTGCCATAACAGGGGAATCCGCCCCTGTCATTCGAGAGGCGGGCGGTGACCGCAGTGCTGTAACAGGAGGAACCACATTGCTTTCGGACTGGATTGTAGTTCGGGTAACAAGCGAGGCGGGAGAAAGCTTTCTTGACAAAATGATTGCTATGGTCGAGGGAGCATCCAGAAAAAAGACACCAAATGAGATTGCACTGCAAATTTTTCTGGTGGCCCTTTCCATTATTTTTATCCTTGTTACGATATCGTTATATACCTATTCGGCATTCTCAGCAAAGCTTCAGGGTATCCAAAATCCTACGTCTGTAACCACATTGGTGGCATTGTTGGTTTGCCTTGCACCCACTACGATTGGGGCTTTGCTTTCGGCAATTGGCATAGCGGGGATGAGCAGATTGAACCAAGCAAATGTATTGGCAATGAGTGGCCGTGCCATTGAAGCGGCAGGGGATGTTGATATTTTGATGCTGGATAAAACAGGTACCATCACCTTAGGCAATCGACAAGCCTATGAGTTTATTCCTGTTGACAATACCGAAATGAAGGAGTTAGCCGATGCGGCTCAACTATCTTCTCTTGCTGATGAAACTCCGGAGGGTAGAAGTATTGTGATTTTGGCAAAGGAGAAGTTTGGTATTCGTGGGCGAGAGATTCAGGAAAAGGGTATGAAGTTTATACCTTTTACAGCAAATACACGAATGAGCGGGGTGGATTATGGTGGCAGTAAAATTCGAAAGGGAGCTGCTGATGCCATGGTCAGTTATATCGCCGAAGAGGGTGGTACTTATTCTAAGGAGTGCGATGAAGCCGTAAGGGCTGTTGCGTCCAAAGGGGGAACACCGCTGGTTGTGGCAAAGGATAATAAGATTTTAGGGGTTATTTATTTAAAGGATATTATTAAATCAGGCGTGAAAGAAAAATTTGCAGATTTGCGGAAAATGGGCATCAAAACCATTATGATTACAGGGGATAACCCCATGACTGCGGCTGCCATTGCCGCAGAGGCAGGGGTGGATGATTTTCTTGCTGAGGCAACGCCGGAAGGCAAGCTGAAAATGATTCGTGATTTTCAAATGAAAGGACACCTTGTAGCAATGACTGGCGATGGTACTAACGATGCACCAGCCCTTGCTCAGGCTGATGTGGCTGTGGCTATGAATAGTGGGACACAGGCGGCAAAAGAGGCGGGGAACATGGTGGATTTAGATTCATCCCCCACGAAGCTCATTGATATTGTTCGAATTGGCAAGCAGCTTTTAATGACGAGGGGGAGTTTGACCACATTTTCAATTGCAAATGATGTGGCTAAGTATTTTGCCATTATACCAGCGTTATTTATGGGGCTTTATCCTGGGCTGGGTGCGTTGAACATTATGGGGCTTCACTCACCTCAAAGTGCGGTGCTTTCTGCCATAATTTATAATGCCCTAATTATTATTGCCCTCATTCCCCTTGCCCTAAAAGGAGTTAGATATCGGGAAGTGGCGGCGGGGAAACTACTTTCCAGAAACTTGCTGATTTATGGCCTTGGTGGTTTGATTGCTCCCTTTGTTTGTGTGAAGGTGATAGATATGCTTTTGGTTATATGTGGTTTGGCTTAAGGAGTGAAAAAGATGAAAAAACGAATATTTTCTCATGCAATGGGAATTTTTGTGGTGTTTACTTTGATATGCGGTGTGCTATACCCAGGGGTTATTACGGGGGTTTCCCAGTTGGTTTTTCCAAAGCAAGCGAATGGCAGTATCATTGAGGTGGACGGAAAAAAATATGGCTGCCTATTATTGGGGCAACAATATACAGATGAGGCTCATATGTGGGGGCGCATTATGAATATAGATGTCTCTACATATAAAGATAAGGATGGAAAGGTTTTGATGTATGCCTCGCCTTCGAATATAAGCCCTGCCAGTGAGGAATATGAGGCACTGGTGGCAGAACGAGTAGAGAAGATACGATTGGCGAACCCTGATATGAAGGATTCCCCAATTCCTGTTGATTTGGTTACCTGCTCAGGCAGTGGCCTTGACCCTCATATTTCCCCAGCGGCGGCGGAATATCAGGTGAGCCGACTAGCTAATGCCAATGGCATGAGCCAAGATGAAATGAGAGAGATTATTGAAAAGTGTACGGAAGCACCATTTTTAGGTATTTTTGGTGAAAGGACAGTTAATGTGCTAGAGGTAAATTTGATGTTGGACGGTATTTTGGAAAAATAAAATGAAAAGAAGAAGTTACTTAGCAAGACAGTGAAAGTTTAATTTCAAGGGTAAGTGGAGGGGCCTGAATGAAAAAGTGTTCAGGCTTTTCTGAGCTTTATACGGTTTTAATGTGACATGTTATAGCTTAACGAATCCTTAATTTCTTATGTGAGATAATGAAAAAGTATGGTTATAATACGCTAGAAGGAGTCAACGTAAGCTGCAAAAAAAGTGAGGGTTTCTAAATTTTTAAATGTGCTTTTTTAGGTTGGCAACATAAAATAAGTGATGGATTGCATTGCTTTAAGGCTTGTTTCAAGCCTTTATTTGAAGGGAAAATGAATGATAGAAGGGGGTGAGTTTATGCAGATGCATAGGCAAGATCCTGATCAGCTTCTTGAGGCCATTTGGCAGGAAGAAAAAGAGGCGCAAAGAGGACATTTGAAAATATTTTTTGGCTATGCGGCGGGAGTTGGAAAAACATACACCATGCTGAAGGCCGCCCATGCCGCAAAACGTAGAAATGTGGATGTGGTGGCAGGCTATATTGAGCCCCATGAACGACCACAAACTGCTGCTTTACTACATGGACTAGAGGAGCTCCCTAATTTGACCATCCGCCACGGGGGTATGACCCTTAGAGAATTTGACTTGGATGCCGCCATAAAAAGGAAGCCCCAATTAATACTGGTTGATGAGCTTGCCCACACCAATGGCAATGGATGCCGACATACCAAAAGATATCAGGATGTGAAGGAGTTGCTAAGGGCGGGAATTGACGTCTATACAACGGTGAATGTGCAGCATATCGAAAGTTTAAATGACATGGTTGCATCAATCACAGGTATTTCTGTGCAGGAACGAATTCCAGATTCTATTTTTGATCAGGCAAATCAAGTTGAACTGGTGGATATTGAGCCTCAGGAATTAATTGAAAGATTAAATGGAGGGCGGGTGTATGAAAAAAAGCAGGCAGAGCAGGCTGTTGAGAATTTTTTTACCATAGATAATTTGACGGCACTCCGGGAAATTGCCTTGCGCCGTTGTGCAGACAGGATGAATATGCTGACGGAAAACACCAGGCTAAAAAGCCACAAAGAATTTTTTACTGATGAGCATGTTCTGGTCTGTCTTTCCTCTGCTCCCTCCAATCCGAAAATCATCCGTACAGCGGCAAGAATGGCAACTGCATTTAAAGGGGAACTGACAGCACTGTTTGTTGAGACACCGGATTTTGCCACTATGCGGGAGGAGGACAAAAAAAGGCTTCGTGCCAATATGCGCCTTGCCCAACAATTGGATGCAAAAATTGAGACTGTCTATGGGGATGATATTGCTTATCAAATTTCGGAATTTGCAAGGCTATCAGGTGTATCGAAAATTGTGATTGGGCGAAGCAGTGCCACCAGAAGGCACATTTTCAGCATGCCAACATTGACGGAGCGGCTGATTCTAAATGCCCCTAATTTAGACATATACATAATACCCGACAGTAGGGTTGAGGCGAAGTATAAACCCGCCAAAGGCAAAAAGACTGAGGTTTTTCAAGTATCTTTTGTGGATGTGTTTAAAAGTTTTGCCGTGCTTGTTATGGCTACTTTGATTGGGCTGCTTTTTTCTGAATTACACTTCAGTGAAGCAAATATTATTACGGTTTATATTTTAGGCGTTTTGATCACCTCGGTGACAACAAAACACCGGGTTTATAGCCTTGTGTCGTCTATCATAAGTGTTTTGGTTTTTAACTTTCTTTTTACAGCGCCTAGGTTTTCTTTTGCGGCATATGACAAGGGGTATCCTATTACCTTTGTTGTAATGTTTTTGGCGGCACTCATAACAGGAACATTGGCAGAAAAACTGAAAAATCATGTAAGGCAGGCTGTGCAGGCTGCATACCGCACTAAGGTTTTGCTGGATACCAATCAGCTTTTACATCAAGCCAAAGGCAAGGATGAGATTATCTTAAATACTGCTAATCAAGTTACAAGGCTTTTGGATAGGGGGGCAATTTTTTATTGTGCTGAGGATGGGGCATTGAGCCGACCCTTTATTTTCTCTCCAACAGAAGAAACCGTTGATGCTTGCTGTGTTTCGGATAATGAAAAGGCTGTTGCCTCTTGGGTGCTAAAGAATAACAAACATGCAGGGGCCACCACAGATACCCTTTCCAGTGCAAAGTGCCTTTACCTGGCTGTGCGTGTAAATAACAATGTGTATGGTGTGGTGGGTATTGTAATGGGGCAACAGCCCTTAGGTGCATTTGAAAACAGCGTACTTCTATCCATTTTAGGAGAGTGCGCGTTGGCGCTGGAAAACGAAAAAAATGCCAGAGAGAAAGAGCAAGCGGCAATTCAGGCAAAAAATGAGCAGCTAAGGGCAAATTTATTGAGGGCAATTTCCCATGATTTGCGAACACCGCTAACTTCTATTTCAGGCAATGCCAGCAATTTACTTTCAAATGGCAAAATTTTCGATGATGTCAAAAAGACTCAAATTTATTCGGACATTTACGACGATTCTATGTGGCTTATCAATTTGGTTGAAAATCTTTTATCCATTACCAGAATTGAAGATGGGCATATGAATATTCGACCATCCACAGAAATTATGGATGAGGTGGTTGCAGAGGCATTGAGGCATATCAGCAGAAAAAAGGTGGAGCATGAAATCACTGTGAATAACACCGAGGATTTGATTCTGGCTAGGATTGACGCAAGGCTAGTGATCCAGGTGATAATCAATATTGTGGATAATGCTATAAAATATACGCCAAAGGGATCTACCATTGAAATTATAACGAAGCGAGAACAAGACAGGGTAGTTGTAACAATTGGTGATAACGGGATGGGCATAACGGATGAAGTGAAAGAACATGTATTTGATATGTTTTATAGTGGGGCAAATAAAATTGTGGATAGTCGGCGTAGTCTTGGGCTGGGATTGGCCCTATGTAAATCCATAATAAATGCCCACGGTGGGGAGATTTTTGTTAAAGATAATGAGCCCCACGGCACTATTTTCACGTTCACCTTGCCTGAAGGGACGGTTGATTTGCATGAATAAACATCTTATTTTGGTTGTCGAGGATGATATGCCTGTGTGCAATCTGATTACGACAACGCTAAAAACCCATGAATATCGCTACATAGTGGCAACCAATGGAGGGGCAGCAATTATGGAGGCGGCATCCCATAACCCTGATATTGTTTTGCTGGACTTGGGTTTGCCAGATATGGATGGGGTAGAAGTGATCCAAAAAATTCGTAGTTGGTCAAACTTACCCATTATTGTACTAAGTGCCAGAAGTGAGGATAGTGATAAAATCAATGCTTTGGATGCAGGCGCCGATGATTACCTAACAAAACCTTTTTCTGTGGAGGAATTACTGGCTCGCCTTCGTGTGATAACTCGCCGCCTCATTTTTCTTCAAGGGGAGAAGAAGATGGGGGATGCTGTGTTAGAAAATGGGGATTTAAAGATTGATTATCAGGCAGGGTGTGCCTATCTGAAGGGGGAGGAATTGCACCTTATGCCCATGGAGTATAAGCTATTGGCCCTTCTTTCTAAAAATTTGGGTAAGGTTTTAACCCATACTTATATTACCCGTGAGGTTTGGGGGCATAGCTTGGGAAATGATGTTGCCTCCCTTCGGGTTTATATGGCTACACTAAGAAAAAAGATTGAGAAAGATGGGGATTCACCCCAATATATTCAAACCCATATTGGGGTGGGATATCGGATGATAAGGGTGGAAAAATAGAAATTTTCATTTTGCTTTTGCTATGAGTAGAATAAAAAGTTTTATGCCCACATGGTTTTGTATTTTTTAGGCTGAAAAATGAGATATGTTTCATAAGATCACTTTCTGTTTTGGAAGGTGGTCTTATTTGATTTCTGGAGAAAAAGTGCAAAAATTTTAATGTTAATTATGTTGTTTTTACAACAGAATTAAATGCGTCTTGGGTATATGATAGGACTATAATATAAACAAATCAAAAGGAAGCTGTCAGAGGTTGAATTTCTGATTGGATTCATTGAAAATGAATTGGGATTGTACCTGCTTTTGAAGGCAATACTAATTTAGAGTATCTTTATTGCAAGGACAGGATGAAATAGATAAATAGAGGTTGGAAATTACCAATATATGTGTTTTCCCAAAAAAGAGGGTGCAAACACAAGAGATGGAGGATTATATGGACGGAATTCATTTACTAATTGAAGAACATAAAAATATTATTAAGCTTACACAGATTATCAAACAAGAGTGTATTGAAATTTTAGAAGGTAAAATTGTTGACACACAGCGTTTTCGGGAGTTTATTCATTTTTGCAGGGAATATGCAGATCAGCACCACCATGGGAAAGAAGAAAAAATCCTCTTCCGCATTATGATGGCAGAGCTGGGAGCAGCGGCAGAGAAATTGATTCGCTCGGGGATGTTGGTGGAACATGACCTTGGCAGATATCATATGAATGAACTGGAAAAGGCTTTGGTCGAATATGATAGAGAGCCTTCGTCGGTAGCGAAGCTTGAAGTAATAACCAATGCATCAGAATATGCCTCACTTTTAAAGAGACATATTGACAAAGAGGATAATGTGGCATTTGCTTTTGCAGGTCGGAGTTTACCTCAAGAGCTAATAACGGTGGTAAATCGAGAAACAGAAGAATTTGAAGTTTCGCCCCAGGCAATGGAAACAAAAAGGCAGTTTAAAGATTGGCTAAGCAAGCAAAGCCTATAAGAGGCTGGAAAAATATAAGGAAGCGTAGATATAGAAAATTATGAGGTGATCAGAATGGATGAAAAACTTAAAAACATTAAAAAAGCACAGGTTTTAACTTTCAAAGATGAAATTGGGTATCAGGAGGGGCAGGTTGTAAGCAAGACTTTGGTGCAAAATCCAGCAGTGAGTATAACAATTTTTTCCTTTGACAAAGGGGAGGAAATAAGCACCCATGAATCTAATGGAGATGCGGTTGTGACATGTTTGGATGGCATTGGTCAAATTACAATTGATGGGGTTCATTATGAGTTGACAGAGGGACAATCCATTGTGATGCCTGCAAAACATCCCCACGCTGTTTTGGGTAAAGAAAGATTCAAGATGTTATTGGTAGTTGTTTTTTAAATGAGCAATCGGAAGAAGCAAGGAAGCAGCAAAATGGTTTTATGAAAAGCCCTTGAAATTAGGGGCTTTTTTCTTTCAGGGAAAAAGCAAATGCTGCGTGGGGTTTGTATATGTGGTGCAATGAATGAAATTTTAGGGGATAAGAATGAAAAGGGGGGCCACATTTTGAGTTTTGTACAGGTATGCACCTTTTCCCATAGCACAAAGGGTTTGCCATCAAAATAACCCTTGCAATTTGGGGGAAATCCCTGTATAATGCCATGTGTTAAGGATAATTAAATATATGAGATGTTCCTTGCTACGGACGGAAGACCGTCCCACCATCTCGTAAAATAAAAAACAGGGGGTTTTTTTTATGGAAAAAAATAAGGTATCTACAAAGCTTTTGGTGGTGACAGCCATGATTGCTGCAATTTATGTTGTGATGACAACTGCGATTGCTCCGCTGGCCTTTGGTCCCATCCAATTGCGTATTTCTGAGGTTTTGGTGCTGTTGGCGTTTATTGATAAGCGTTATGTGCCAGGGTTGATTTTAGGCTGTTTTATTGCAAACCTATTTAGCCCTTTCGGTATGATGGATGTGTTCTTTGGGACAACCTGTACTGCAGCGGCTCTTTGGGGAATTACCCACAGCAAAACCTTATTCGGTGCCAGCCTATGGCCCGTATTTTGCAATGCATTTATCGGCATTGAGCTTTACTTATTAGGGGAATGTCCTTTGGTTTTTGGGATGTTTACAGTTGCCCTAGGTGAGTTTTTGGCTGTATCTTGTTTGGGATATGCCGTTTTCCGCCAGCTGATGAAAAATCCGGGGCTTATGGCACGGTTGAAGTTGGCATAATAGAATCAAGAAAAGGACGTCATTGTTGAGAAAACAGGGCGTCCTTTTTTATTTGGCTGAAATGGCTTTTGTTTGGGGGATAAAGAAAAAAAGTAGGAATTGAGGCGAAGTTTTGTTCATTTGGGAAATTGAATGGAAATAAGTGCATATTTGGCTAGGTAAGCCATATAAAAGATTATATGAATGAACACGATATAGGCAAGTAAGGGGTGTTCAGCAGGGAAGTCAAGCCTGTTCCTATCATCTTTTTTGATGAAAAAACGAACTTTTCGGATTTTTAAAATATTTTTGTTTTTTGGGGCATATATTGGAGGGGGAGGTGGAAGAATGAAGCGAAAACGTTGGGTGATCGCTGCTGTTGTTTGTGTACTAATCGGCGGATATACAGCTGGGATTTATGGGCAGACAGATAAGTTGACTAAAAAGCAAATTACAGAAATGAATGAGAAGAAAAATCAAGAGGACATAGCAAAGAGTGTATTGCAGGATACAGGTAGAGCTGATACTTATGATTTGAATGATTTGGATAAAGTAGCTGTATATTATGGAAATGTGAATGGCAAACAAGATCAAAATGAAAAAGATGTGGTTGTTTCTGTTAACTTTGGTCCGAAGGATACAGTGGTGGCAGCATATACCCCAAATGGAGAGGTATATGAGTATGTAGGGGATATTGGTAACTTTTACAATGTGGATAATATTCAATTTATCCCCGTAGAATCGCTGGGTAAGGATGTTGTGGTTGTGCAGGAAACTGCCAATCAGATGGTAGGAGCTTTTGAAAACTCTACACTTTTGCGAGGTTTTTTGTATGATGACAAAACAGCCTTTTCATCTGTTTTAAATACGCCAATTGCCATTGACGCCACATGGAATGAAATATGGAATAATCCGGAGTTGAAAAACCCTGACAACTGGGTGAAGGTTCGTGAAGCGGCAGATGCGGTGTGGAACACCAAAGGGGATGCGCCCAAGTTGAACTTAACGCGGTATCAAAAATATTTGGTTGCGGGTGATACGGGCAAGCAAATGCCTGCGGAGTCTAAATTTGTTCAGCAGAGTAATCGAGTTGTAGTAGAGGAAATTTATTGGTCTCAACAATGGAAGAGGTTTATCATTGGTGAGGCAATTGAGAAAAAGACTGGCCAACCGATAGCTGTATTGCAAAATATGAATAATGGCCCTTATGCATTGGCCGGCCTCGTTGAAAATACTTATTTGGTGCAAAAAGAAGATGGAAGTCAAGAGCTTCTTCCTAATGATGCGTTTGAGTGGACCCAAAAGCCAACAGAAACCGTTCAAATAAGGGATATTAATCCATAAGAATTGGCTTCATAAAATTAAGAAAATGTTATGATTTTTGAAAAATTTTGCGTTTTCAAGATATTATGATATAATATTCATAGTTTTTTACAAAAGCCTTATGTAGAACCTTTTTATCCCACCGCCTTAAGATGGGGCGGTGGGAAGTTTTCTGAAATAAAAATGGACTGGACAAGCCACTAAAAAGGGGCAAGGCGGCAAATAAATCATAGGGATGGGTAAAGAAAAAAGCAGCAGCAGAAAAGTTGATGGCTTTTAATTGCTGATTACCATGCAGTGTTATAAAAAGAATTTTTCATTGGCCTTTCATAGGCGTTCATAGATATTTAAAATAGTAAAAGGCATGGTACAGCCAAGCGATCCGAGAAAGCTATTTTCTTGACTGCATCATGTCTAATTTTAGTTGTTTTGATAAAATTGTTTGTATAATAACTTAAGGTCTTGAGGCCACTTTCATTCTGATAGATTGATTTTTTCACAGGCGTATTTTAAGAGATAAATTCCAATAAATCGTGGTTTTGGTATAATATGCTAACACCCAGCGAAGAATATGTTTGTGCAAAAGTCGATTACAAAAGAAATTATGGGAAGGTCACTGCGAAGGGACATGCTGTCTCTTCGATGATACTGATAAAACCAAAAATGTAGACCAAAGAATGATAGAGAGGATGATAAAATGAAGCGGCTTATCGCGGTAATCATGACACTGCTTATGGCACTGGGAACAACTTTTCCAGCTTTTGCAGCGATCGTGACGAATGCTGATCCATGGGCTGAGGCTTCTATGGAACTGGCGTATAATCAGGGACTGATTTCGGATGAGGACTTGATGGATGCGACAAGAGAAATTACAAGGCTTGAGTTTTGTAAAATCGTGGTGCTTTTATATGAAAAAAGCAAAGGAGAGAAATTAGTTCCGAAAGAGGAAAGCCCCTTTACGGATTGTGATGATCCAGCGGTTATTGTGGCTTACGAAGCCGGAATAATTAGCGGGACTGAACCAACAAAGTTTGAACCAAACAATAGCTTAACCAGAGAACAGCTGGCAATCATGCTAAACAGAATTTTGAAAGCTTGGGGTATTACCTTACCTCCTGCCACAGAGAAATATGCTTTTTCGGATATTTCTATGTTGTTTCAACAATCTGTTGATGTGATTAACAGAATTCATAAGGCTGGAATACTGGTGGGGGATAGCGATGGGAAGTTTTATCCCATGAGAGCATTGCAATTTCAGGAGGCGGTAATTGGTCTTTTGAAAGCAGTGCGTTATTCTGAGGAATATACACAGTTGCCGGTGGATGAAACCCAGGCTGTGCCAGAGCAAAAGGAGCCTGAAAAGGCAGAGGAAACCACAAAGGTGGAAGAGCCTAAGGAGGACAGCAAGACACCCTCTGAGGAGGCAAAGGAATTTAGAAGCATATATGAAACGGTTTATATCAAAGACAAGCCTATTTCATTGGGAGAAACCACACAGCAGCTGAAAGCTACTTGGGGTGAGCCTGACCGAATTGATGACACTGTTTATGGGCTAAAAAGGTATGTGTACCTTGGCAGTTATGAAACCTACTTTTTTGTAACCATCGAAAGTAACAAAATAGTAGAAATTTTTGTGCCAAATAAGTTTTTTTCCTATTTGGGAACAAATGGGGAAGGAAACTCTTCAAATATTAAGCAGTTAAGCTTTATTAGTTTGGTGGAGCATAGTGGGATTATCGAAACGGATAACACCTATGCCAGAATCCCTCTGGACTATGAGGGTACCATTCGTGGCGTTGTATTGCAAAACAGAGCTTTTGCATATGGCAATAGCCTAAAGAGTGGATTGACTGCGGCAGAAAGGGATTCTTTGAAAAAGGAATTGCTTGACTTAATTCAGGTGAAACGTAAGGAGCAGGGGCTGCCCCTTTTGACAGAAAATGATAAATTGGCAAGCACTGCTTTTAGTCATAGCAGGGATATGGTTGAAAACAACTATTTTAGTTACACAGGAAAAGATGCAAGTAACCCTTTTACCCGAATTTTGGCGGGTGGAGTTAATTTTACAAATGCATCGGAAATTATTGTGAAGCAAAGAGGCGATGCGATCAATGTTTACCAACAGTGGATTAGAACTGCGGCTCAGTATCGCAGTGTGTTAGACTCTTCCGTGGATTCTGTTGGCATTGGTGTTGCACAAAAAGAGAAAGACCTTTATGTTACCATTGATTTTTGCGGTGGTATCAAAGAATAAGATTCATAAAAAAACCCCCTGAATTCAGTATAACTACTGTTTTCAAGGGTTTTTTTTGTTTTGCTTTGGGATGAGAGCAATCAATCATTACTTGCCACTCTGAAGGCGTAAAAAAATAAAAAGAGTGTTTTGAGGGAGAGAGGAGCATCAAATTTTGATGAAACATCCTAAGCCCTAATCAAAACACTCTTTATTTTTTTATGTTTGTACTGCTTTTGAAGGATTATAGAGCAGCGATGACAGCATCAGCAAAGTCTTCAGTAGAGGCTGTACCACCCATATCAACGGTAAGAATTTTACCTTCAGCGATTACCGTTTCGATTGCCTTTTCAATGCTTGCTGCGGCACTGCCTTCGCCTAAATGGGCGAGCATAAGAGAAGCAGATAAAATTGCCGCAGTAGGGTTGATTTTGTGCTGGCCTGCAATATCAGGGGCGGAACCATGAATTGGCTCAAAAATCGCTCCATTGACGCCGATATTGGCACTGGGGGTAAGGCCAAGACCACCCACTAAACCTGCGCAAAGGTCAGAAACAATATCACCATAGAGGTTAGGGCATACCAAAACGTCATAATCCTCGGGGTGCATCACCAATCGCATACACATAGCATCAACAATGCTATCGTTAAACTGGATTTGTGGATATTTTTTGGCTATTTCTCGAGCAATATCAAGAAACATGCCATCAGTACATTTCATGATATTTGCTTTATGAACTGCGGTTACTTTTTTTCTACCTTCTCTGACAGCAAAGTCAAAGGCATAACGTATAATGCGTTCGCAGCCTTTTCTTGTGAAAAGCTTAATGCTTTCAGCAGTATCCTCATCCACCATGCGCTCAATGCCGGCGTAAAGGTCTTCTGTGTTTTCACGAACGATAACCAAATCAATATTTTCAAACTTTGTGATTACACCTGGGTAGGTCTTTGCAGGGCGCACGTTTGCATACAGGTCAAATGTTTTTCTTAAGGCAACATTGACACTGCGAAAGCCTGTGCCCACAGGGGTTGTGATTGGACCTTTTAAGGCTACACCTGTTTTACGGATGGATTCAATTGTTTCATCGGGTAAGGGGGTGCCGAATTTTTCGATCATTGCGGCGCCTGCCTCTGCCATTTCCCACTGGATGTCTACGCCTGTTGCCTCTACAACCTTCTTTGCTGCTGCAATAACTTCGGGGCCGCTGCCGTCTCCCGGGATTAAAGTAACATGATATGCCATTTCTTTTTCCTCCTGCTATGTAACGAATCCTTCTACCCCCCCGCCGATGGCAGTAGGGGATAAAAAGCATTCTCGTGGCTGATTTTTGCAATTGACTGGTTGATGCAAAATTTTATTATTTAGATTTTTTGTTTTAGATTAATTCTTTTGTGTAATTTAACAGACCGCCTGCCAGCAGGATATCTCTCTGTCTTGCGGATATATTCAAGCGGGTACGAATTTCTTCCCCTGTGCGAACATGGGTTACGATAACATCCTGACCATCCACTGCGCTTCTAATTTGGTCTGCCGCATATTTGATTGTAAAGTCATCCCCCAAGTGAATGGAGTCATAGTCCCAATCATTTACGAAAACCAGAGGAAGGATGCCATTGTTAATCAAGTTTGCCATATGAATTCTGGCAAAGGACTTTGCAAGAACGGCTTTTACCCCCAACTGCAATGGAGCCAATGCTGCATGCTCACGGCTGCTGCCCTGACCATAGTTTTGACCTGCGATGATGAAACCGCCACCTGCTGCTTTTGCACGAGCAGGAAATTTTGGATCGCAGGGTGTTAAGCAATAATCTGCCAGGTAAGGCACATTAGAGCGATAAGGAAGGAGCTTTGCATTGGAGGGCATGATATGGTCAGTAGTGATGTTATCATCTACTTTAATCAGTGCGCCGCCGCAAATATCCTTAGGCACTTTTGTGTTTTTAGGGAAGGGCTGAATGTTAGGGCCTCTTACCACGTTTACCACTTCACCTTCTGGTGCAGGCGCAACAATCAAGTTGTCATTGACCAAGAAGTGCTCTGGCATGGAAACCAAAGGTGCTTCCCCCAAAGAATGGGGGTCTGTAAGCTTGCCGGAAAGAGCACTGGCAACGGCTGTTTCGGGGCTTACGATATAAACCTGTGCGGATTTGGTGCCGCTTCTGCCTTCAAAGTTACGGTTAATGGTCCTTAAGGAAACGGCATTGGTTGCTGGGGCCTGACCCATACCAATGCAAGGGCCACAGCCACATTCCAAAATACGAGCACCGGCGGAAATAATATCTGCTAGGGCGCCATTTGCCGCCAACATATTCATAACCTGCTTAGAACCAGGTGCAATAACCAAGCTGACATTGGGGTCAACAGATTTTCCCTTTAATAATGCCGCAACAGTCATCATGTCTGTATAGGAGGAGTTGGTGCAGCTGCCGATGGCCACCTGATCTACGACCAAACCTGCAATTTCATTTACTTGTTTGATATTATCGGGGCTATGAGGGCAGGCAACCAAAGGAACGATCTTGCTCAAATCAACGGTGATTTCCTCGTCATATGTAGCGTCAGCATCGGCAGAAAGAGGAATCCAATCTTCCTCACGATCCTGTGCCTGCAAGAAAGCCTTTGTTACGTCGTCGCTAGGGAAAACAGATGTAGTTGCACCCAATTCTGCACCCATGTTGGTGATTGTAGCTCTTTGGGGAACACTCAAGCTTTTTACGCCTTCACCACTATATTCCATTACCTTGCCAACGCCGCCTTTTACGGAAAGGAGACGAAGAACTTCTAAAATAACGTCTTTTGCAGTTACCCAAGGCTGTAAGGAACCTATCAGATTAATTTTACAAACCTTAGGCATTGCCAAATAATATGCACCGCCACCCATTGCTACGGCAACATCAAGGCCGCCAGCACCAATGGCAAGCATACCAATGCCACCGCCAGTGGGAGTATGACTATCGGAGCCTAAAAGTGTTTTGCCAGGTTTACCAAAACGCTCTAAATGCACCTGATGGCAAATGCCGTTGCCTGGTTTGGAGAAGAAAATGCCGTGTTTTTTTGCTACGGTCTGGATGTATTTGTGGTCATCTGCATTTTCAAAGCCTGTTTGCAGTGTATTGTGGTCAATATAAGCCACAGAACGCTCTGTTTTTACTCGAGGAATTCCCATAGCTTCAAATTGGAGGTAAGCCATGGTTCCGGTGGAATCCTGAGTTAAAGTCTGATCAATTTTAATGGCAATTTCTTTGCCAGGTGTCATATCTCCGCTAACCAAATGGGTGCTGATGAGTTTTTCTGTAAGGTTCATAAATAAGGTTCCTCCTTAGTTCTTGTTCTTTAATGCATATAGATGAGGGGTTAAAGTCTTCAAAGCTTCAACCAATTCTTCTTTACTGATGAAGGTGACACGACCATCTTCATAAAGGCTATCTACCCAGTCTTTCAAGACTGTGGCTTCTGGGGAGCTTTTGAGAATTATATCATCGCCTTTTAAGCCTAAATACTGATTTAACCAGTAAGCAATGCCCGCAGAGCCAGAGTTTTTATTGATTTCAACGCCGATGGGGCGGTTTAAGATTTTTGCAGTGTTAAAAATATTATATATTTCTTCGTCCTTTGCCATGCCATCGGCGTGAATGCCGGCACGGGTGACGTTAAAGTCTCTACCGACGAAGGGTGTTCTATCGGGTATTGCGTAGTTTAATTCCTTTTCGTAATATTCGGCAATTTCTGTGATGACTGTGGTATCCATGCCATCCAGGGTGCCACGCATCTGGGCATATTCAATTACCATGGCTTCCAAAGGTGTGTTTCCTGTTCTTTCGCCGATGCCAAGCAAAGAGCAATTGACGGAGGAAGCACCGTAAAGCCATGCTGTGGTTGCGTTTACCACGGCTTTGTAAAAATCGTTGTGGCCATGCCACTCAATCAATTCGCTAGGAATTTGAGCAAAGTGGTTGATACCGTAGATAATACCCGCAACGCTGCGGGGAAGGGTTGCACCAGGATAAGGCACACCGTAGCCCATGGTATCGCAGAAGCGAATTTTTACGGGAATTTTGTATTCATCCATAAGTTTTTTCAGCTCTGTTGCGAAGGGAACAACAAAGCCATAGTAGTCCGCTCTTGTTACATCTTCAAAATGACAACGAGGCCGAATACCCAAATCCAAGGCTGCTTTTACAATTTCTAAATAATCACGGAGAGCTTGTTCTCTTGTTTTATGTAGTTTGTTAAAAATGTGGTAGTCGGAGCAACTTACCAAAATACCACATTCCTGTAAATTCATATCCTTTACAAGTTTAAAGTCCTCTTTGGTGGCACGAATCCAGCCGGTGATTTCGGGGAATTTAAGGCCCATTTCCTGGCAGGCACGAATTGCATTACGATCCGTTTCGCTATAAAGGAAGAACTCACACTGACGAATTTTTCCTTTGGGGCCGCCAAGGCGACTAAGCATTTCATAAAGGGTTGTGATTTGTTTTACTGTGTATGGTGTTCTGGCTTGCTGGCCGTCACGAAAGGTGGTATCGGTCATCCAGACTTCTTGGGGTGTATTCATTGGAACCAAACGATAGTTAAAGGTGCATTTTGGGATTTCATCATAGTTGTAATTATCCCGATAAAGGTTTGGTTCATCCACGTTTTGTAAGCTGTACTGGTATTTTCTTAGTTCTAATAGGTTGGTTTTTTCATTGAAAGTTATCATTTAATCCCCCCGTTTTTTGATATCACTACCGCTGTAACAAACTTTTATTTATTAAATATATCAATTAATTTGTATCGCGTCAATATGAAATAATTCATAATATAAATATATAAAAATGGGGTTTTTATGAAAATATGCCTATATTTAAGGAATTTTTTAAAATATGTAGAATTATATTGATAGAAAAAATTAATATTTAGGCGTAATCATATCAAAATCATTAAAAAAACTAATGATTAAATTTTGCTGCAAAATGTTGGACCTCGGGGTTTTCAATCAAAAAAAGAGACTTTCTAAATTTTTATAGAAAGCCTCTAAGCAAATGAGGAAAATTATTTGTTCATTACTTTTTCTGCAAAATCTGTTCTTACTAAGTCTGTATAAGGTACTCTTTGGGTTAACTGTCCGCCTTCTTCCATAATATCCTGAATCAGGTTAAAGCCTTCTTCGGAGAATACGGGGTCTTCCTTCCAAGTATCCTGTGCCTTGTAACGTTCAACAATTGTTGTCAAAGTTGCAATATCAGAATCGGGGAATTGAGGAGAGATCGCCTTGGCAATTTCTTCTGAAGTATGATCTTTTACCCAAAGCTGACCTTTATAAATCGCTCTTGTGAAAGCTTCGATGACATCAGGGTGTTCATCCATGAAGGCATCTCTTGCCATATAAACGGTGTAAGGTACATAACCACTTGCTTCACCCAAAGATGCAACGATATAGCCACTGCCGCTGCTTTCCAATGTGGTTGCTACGGGTTCAAACTCAACGGTATAATCACCCACGTTGCCAGTGAATGCCCCTGCTGTGGAGGAAAAATCAATGTTGTTGATGACTTCTACATCCTCATTCAGTTTCAGCCCATTTTCCTTTAAAACATACTCCAATACCATTTCGGGCATGCCGCCCAATCTGCCACCGATAACGGATTTACCTTTCAGGTTTTCCCATTTAAAATCGGGTTCATCAACACGGGAAACAAGGAAGTTGCCTGCTCGCTGGGTAAGCTGTAAGAAAGCCTTGGGGTAGTCTTCTTTGCCTTCGTTGTAAACGTATAGCCCTGCTTCTGTTCCCAAAAGGGCGATGTCGGCTGAGTCAGACAGCAACGCAGTCATGGATTTGTCTGCGCCATTGCCAATGGCAACCGTTACATCCAAACCTTCTTCTTCAAAAAAACCTAGTTCCTGAGCAACATACTGGGGTGCATAGAAAACGGAATGTACTACCTCATTGAGTCTAACGGGGGTGAGTTCTGCTTCAGCAGTGGGTTGGGACGAGCAACCTGCCAAAAGGGATAATGTCATCCCACTTGCTAATAATAGAGATATGAACTTTTTCATGAGTAACCTCCTGCGGATGTTTTTATTGCTACTATATGCAAGAAGGGTGCAAAACTCAAATTGTCCGTGGGAAAATTTCGGTTTTTGTAATATGTTTTTTCATAAATTTGGTGTATAATAAACTATTAGCATGGCTAAGTGTGCAAAGATTTCCCAATTTTGGGTTTTTATAAAAACTAGGAGGTCTATTATGACTGAAAAAATAATGTTGATAGACGGAAATAGCATCGTAAACCGAGCTTTTTATGGGGTTCCTTTGCTAACAAACAGCGAGGGGCGTTATACCAACGGGGTTTACGGATTTTTAAATATTCTTTTTAAACTGATGGATGAGGAAAAGCCTGAGTATTTGGCGGTTGCCTTTGATTTACATGCTCCAACCTTTCGCCACAAAGAATTTGATGGTTATAAGGGCACAAGAAAAGGGATGCCCGAAGAATTGCGGGAGCAGATGCCTTTGTTAAAGGAAATGCTACAAGCCATGAACATTCAGATTTTTGAGGTTGAAGGCTATGAAGCAGATGATATTTTGGGCACCCTTTCTGCCAAGGCAGAGGCGCAAGGGGTTTTGCCTGTTGTTGTTTCTGGTGACAGGGATTTATTACAGCTTGCCAGTGAAACACTAAAGGTGCGTATCCCCAAGACAAAGGGTGGACGCACAGAAACAGAAGATTACTATGCAAAAGATGTGATTGAAAAATATGGTGTAACTCCAGTGGAGTTTATTGATGTAAAAGCATTAATGGGGGATGCTTCTGATAATATTCCTGGGGTGCCTGGCATTGGCGAAAAAACAGCAGTCAAAATCATTCAGTCCTATCATGACTTGGAAAATGCCATTGCCCATAGTGCTGAAGTGAAGCCCAAAAAGGCCTCGGAAAACCTTGGCGAATTTCAAGAGCAAGCAAGGCTTAGCAAGTTTTTGGCTACCATTGTGAGGGATATGCCTATTTCCTTTGAGAAAGAGGAAACAAAAATACAGGATTTGTTTAACCCTGCTGCCTATGACTTAGTGAAGCGTCTGGAACTAAAAACCATGTATACCCGTTTTGAAAAGGAAGAGGTTCAGACGGAGCAAATCCATGATTTTAAAGGGATTTATGTCTTTGATGAGGCGAAGGCTTTCTTTGATTCCTTAGAAAAAAAGGAGACAGCATATATTCTTTATATGGATGAAAATGTTTGTCAAGGTCTTGCCTTATATCAAGAAGAATTAGGCGGATGTTGGATTGAAATTGGGGATGGTATCTCCGAAAAACAACTTTTTGAACTGGCAGCGGACTTCTTTGCCAATGAAAAGTTTGTAAAGATTGGTCACGACATTAAAAAAGATATCAAACTTTTGCGTGGACAGATTGGTGTGACACCAAAGATTGCATTTGATACTGCCATTGGAGCGTATATTTTGAATCCCACAGGTTCTTCTTATGAATATGACGATTTGGCTAGGACTTTTCTAAATCAGGTTTTTCCGGCGGTGGAGGAGGTTTTGGGTAAGGGCAGAGGCAAAAAAACCTTTGGACAACTTTCCCAAGATGAAAGAAAAAACTTTGCCACATCCCAAGCAAAAGTAACCTTTGAAGCAAAAAAATTAATGGTGCAACAGCTGGAGGAAAATCAGCAAAATCAGCTTTTTTATGAAATCGAAATGCCTTTGGTTTATGTTCTTGCCGATATGGAAGAATACGGCATCCAGGTGGATAAACAGGCTTTATTGGTATACCAAAAAAATTTGGAAGAAAGCATTGATGTGATTACAAAAGAAATCTATGCCCTTTCGGGAGAAGAGTTTAACTTAAATTCTCCAAAGCAGTTGGGTGTGATTTTGTTTGAAAAATTAGGCTTAAAAGGTGGAAAGAAAACAAAAACAGGCTATTCCACAGCCGCTGATGTTTTGGAAAAATTGAAATATGAACACCCTATGGTGGAAAAAATATTGTATTACCGCCAGTTGGCAAAGCTGAAAAGCACTTATGCCGATGGTCTTTTGGCCGTGATGGATGACAAAACAGAGAAGATTTACTCTACCTTTAATCAGACCATTACCGCCACAGGTCGCATCAGCTCAACAGAGCCTAACTTACAGAATATCCCCGTTCGGTTGGAATTGGGTAGAGAGTTGCGTAAGGTTTTTATCCCTGAAAGCAAGGATTATTGCTTCTTGGATGCAGACTACTCCCAAATTGAGTTGCGTGTTCTTGCCCACATTGCTGGGGATGAAACATTGATTAACGCCTTTTGCAACAATCAGGATATTCATAGATTGACGGCATCCCAGGTGTTCCATGTACCCTTTGACGAGGTAACACCCTTGCAAAGAAGCAATGCAAAAGCCGTTAACTTCGGTATTGTTTACGGCATTGGCTCCTTTAGTTTGAGTCAGGATTTGGGTATTACAAGAAAAGAGGCAGAGCAGTATATTGCTGCCTATTTTGCCAAGTATCCTAACATCAAAAAATATTTGGATGATACCATTGTTCAGGCCACAGAAAACGGTTATGTGTCTACCTTGTGGCACAGAAGAAGGGCAATGCCTGAATTGCAAAGCAACAACTTTATCCAGCGTTCCTTTGGGGAGAGAGTTGCCATGAATATGCCTATTCAAGGTAGCGCAGCGGATATCATCAAGATTGCTATGGTGCGTGTGCATAGGGCACTAAAAGAGGGTGGCTATCGCTCTCGCTTGATTTTGCAGGTACACGATGAACTGTTGATTGAAACCCATGTGGAGGAAAAAGAGGCAGTAGCGAGAATTTTGAAAGAAAACATGGAACAGGCGGCACAGCTTTCGGTTCCTTTAGATGTTGATGTACATGAGGGTAACTCATGGTTTGAGGCGAAATAAAAAAGAGGGATTTGCCATGAATGTAATTGGATTAACAGGGGGCACAGGCAGCGGCAAGGGTGTTGTCAGCCAATGCTTAAAAGAAGCGGGGGCTGCCATCATTGATGCAGACTTGATTGCCCATGACATTATAAAAAAAGGAAGACCGGCTTATAATGAGTTGGTGGACTATTTTGGTGAGGAAATTTTGCAGGAAGATGGTCAGATTTTTCGCCGAAAGCTTGGAGAAATTGTTTTCCGAGAAAAAGAAAAGTTGGCATTTCTGAACCGATGTACCCATAAATATATCGCACAGGAGATTCAACACCAAATTCAAGAGCTGAAGGAACAAAATCTGGCAAAATGCATTATCATTGATGCTCCTTTGCTGGTAGAAGCTGGCCTTGTGGGGATTTGCGATGCTATTTGGGTTGTTTATGCCGACGAAGAAGTTCGTGCCCGCCGTGTAATGCAGCGGGATGGCATTACATATGAAATGGCAAAGGCACGTATAGGAAATCAAAAGTCATGGGCAGAATATAAAAGTTATGCCCAAGAGGTTATTGATAACAGTGCTTCTCTGGAAGCTGTGCAGGCCCAAGTGGTTTCGCTGATGAAAAAATATGGGCAGAACTGATGGTTTTGGTGACAGGATCGTTTGGTGTGGGGATGATTTTTTATCGCTACCGAAAAACAACTATCCTATGCATGAAGTGCTTTTGATGGGGCAAAAACCACACTGAAAGTTTTAATGGCAAGATAAATTGCCCTGTAAGAGGATGTTTGAATGGAGATTCCAAAGTTTTTATAAAAAAATCTTTCTCTAGGGTAATCAAGATGCCGTTTTTACTGGCAAAAGAGAGGAGCACCAAGAAGTAGAGGAAAATATGGATTTCTACAAGGGGTGATTCATTGTAGAGAAAATATAGATATGAATTTGATTGGAATATTGATTAAAAAGGGGTTTTCAAAGAACCTTTAATATATAATAGAATCGTGGGTGAAGATATGTTTCGATTTATCAGGAAAATGATTACCTGGTTCATTTTGCTTTTGGCTGTGGCGGCATTTGGCTATTTTGTGGTACTGCCTAGGGTATTGCCCGTAAAGTATAAGGAGCAGGTTGAAAAATATGCTGATTTGTATGATGTGGAAGAATCTTTAATATATGCAGTTATTTTTTGTGAGAGCAGGTTTGATCCCAATGCCCATTCCAGGGCAGATGCAAAAGGCTTGATGCAGGTAACGACGGAAACGGGATGGTGGGTTGCCAGTAGAGTAGAAACCTTGGATGCGGAAACCCTTGATTTAAAAGATCCGGAAACCAGCATAGCAATTGGTACATGGTATTTGCAGTGGTTGGAGGAAAAATTTCAGGAGGTACAGCCCACAGTTCTGGCTGCATACAATGCGGGTCATGGAAAGGTAAGTCAATGGCTGGCTGACAAACAGTACAGTGAGGATGGTTATCATCTGGAGGAAATTCCTTTTGCAGAAACAAAAGGTTATGTTAAAAAAGTAGAGCTTGTACAGAAGCTTTATGAACTTTGTTATGGTATGTAGCTTTTGGGAGGCACATATGAAAAAGAGATTAACGGTCCTACTCCTTCTGGGCACCTTGGTTTTTTCGGGATGCTCCAAGGAGGATGGCGAAAATAATAATTTTACCGTTTCTGGCGGCGTGGAGCAAGGTCAGGTTGAAAACCGTGTTCTGACTTTGTCTATGCGTGTGCCGGAAACCTTGAACCCACTGCGAAACAGGGAAGAAACAGTGGATACAATTTTAAAACTGATTTATCAGCCTTTGATTGCCATTGATGAGACGGGCAAACCTGCCCCCTCTGTTGCGGAAAGTTGGAGCATTTCAAAAGATGGGTTAACGGCATCTCTTCAGCTTCGTTCAGACATTACTTGGCAAAATGGTGCCCGGCTGACTGCCGACGATGTGGCATTTTCCATCGAGACCATTCGGGCTTCGGAAGAGGATGCTGTATATAAGAGAGTGTTAGATTATGTTTCGGGTTACAGCAAAACAGGTCAATACTCCATAGATATCCATTTTCGCACACCTTTTAGCAAGAACTTGGCTGCGCTAAATTTCCCTGTGATTTCGGGGGCATATTACCAGGGACAAACGGACCCCAAAAGTGGTGTGAATTTGTCACCGATGGGCAGTGGTCCATACTCCATGCAGTCTTATTCCATGGCTTCGGAGATGAAGTTGACTGCAAACCCAGCTTATGTTGGCGGGAAGCCTACTATCGAAAATATCTCAGTTCGTACCACCGGTGGGGCAGAGACCGATATTTATGCCTTTGACCAAGGAATGACCGATATTTTGGTGACGGATGCCATAGAAACTGGGCGTTATGCCGATGAGGGTGTTTCTGGAGTATATCAGTTTACCTCAAGCCAATATGATTTCATTGGGTTTAACTTCAAAAGACCTTTATTCCAAGATAAAAGTATGCGCCAAGCCATAGCTTATGCATTGCCCAAAAAGGCAATTTGCGAGACGGTTTATTTGCAATATGCAAAAACTGCGAATACTCCTGTAAGCCCTAGCTCTTGGTTATATGAAGAAAACGTGGCACCATTTGAGTACGATGCTGATATGGCTGCAACATTATTAAAAAATATTGGCTGGGTGGACAAAAATGGCGATGGCAGGCTGGAAAGAGACGGAGAGAATGGACAAGAACAATTACACGTAAGCATTCTGGCGAATCAAGAAAACAGTGCCAGACGGCAGGTTGCCACTAAACTTCGAGATGAATTAACCCTTCTGGGATTTGATGTGTCCCTAGACATACAACCATTTGAGCAGTATCAGGAAAAATTTATGAATGGTGATTTTGATTTAGTGGTAGGCGGATGGCAAATGTCCCCTGTGACTGATTTGTATTCTTTTTTTGGCAGTAATGGTGACTTGAATTATATTGGATATGAAGATGAGCAGATGGATGCTTTGCTTTTGGCAGCAAATCAGGCCGTGGGCGAGGGTGAAACCTTGCTTGCATATAGCAGCCTGCAAAAGCGTATTGCAGAGGAATTGCCTTATATCAGCATTGCATATCGCAATCAGGCGATGTTCACATCCAACCGTGTTGGGGGCATTATTGTGCCAACAGAAGAAAATATTTTCTATACCATCAATGAATGGACATTTAGCAGCAAAAAGGAATAGGGGGGAGAGAATGTCTGAATTGAGGAGAAATCCATTTACAGGTGAGTGGACGCTGTGTGCAGAAAATAGGAAAAATCGTCCCTATGAATTTTTACACAAAACGGAAGTAAAAGCCAAAGGCAGCGAGGGATGCCCCTTTTGCAGTGGCCACGAGGAAAAAACAACGGCACCTCTTTATCAAGATGGTGACGATGATTCCTGGCAAATTCGTGTTTTCCCCAATATGTTTCCTGCGGTAAGCAAGGAGGCAAAGGCTTTAGCTCAAAACTCCTTTTATGAATTAATTTCAGGCAAAGGTCAACATGAGGTTTTGGTGGATACCCCCCACCATGAAGTAACCATTGACCAATTTTCTGCCGAGAGGCTGGCAAAAATATTTGCTGTTTTACAGCAACGGTATTGCAAGATGATGGCGGAAGAGGATGTAAAATTTATTCAAATTTTTAAGAATTGTGGCCCTTCGGCGGGGATGAGTATTCGTCATTCCCACTGGCAGATTTTAGGCCTACCTATGGTGCCCCAAAGGGAAGAACTGATGCGGGGGCATATGCAACAAGGGGATTGCCTTTTTTGCAAAATGCTTCAATTTGAAAAGGAGCAAGACCTACGAATTGTCATGGAAAATAATGATTTTTTGGCGATCACTCCTTATGCCTCAAGATTTCCTTATGAACTTTGGATTTGCCCTAAAAGGCACATATCAACTTTTGCCAATGTGACAGAGGGTGAGTTGGAAGAATTGGCTGTGCTGCTGCAAGAAATTTTGCAGAAGGTTTGTGTGTTGAAGGAAGATGTGGGCTACAATATATGCTTGATTGATGGGGAAGTATCGGGAGATTTTCATTGGCACTTGGAAATTTTGCCCCGTATTGGGGGATTTGCAGGCTTTGAATTTGCCACCGGCAGTTACATAAACTCCGTTTTGCCGGAACAAGCGGCGGCATATTATCGGAAAAAATAGAATAACAATGAAATACCTTCAGGTGGGTGTTCATAAGGACAATTTGTGAACCCTCCAAATCTATGAGGCATATTAGGCGGACAATCATGGTTGTCCGCTTTTTTGTTTTTTAAAATTGTTGTCTTTCTATTATCAAATATTCCTGTGTCCCGATGGTAAGTCCCAATATAATGGGGTTGCGAATGGGTTCCATTTAGACTTTTCCCTTATCACAGATTTCTCAATAACCATAGGAGGCATGTTGGCAGTTAGCTCTGGGAGGTTGATATGCTTTTTATTACGCTATGACCATTCAAAATAGTCAGTGGATGGTTGCATTTTTTTATTCTAGCCGCTGGCTGTTGAATTTATATTTTTGTGAAACCTTATAACTTTCACATAGGGGTAATCTCAGAAATAAAACTTTCTTTAAAACCACCTTAAAGACATCCATGTTATGCAGGACAAGTCATACATCTTCCCCACAGGGGTGTTCAGCTAAACTTATGCCCTTCGGGCAGCCAATTACCACAAAAAGGAGAAAAATTGCAGTCGCAGAATCCGCAGAGAAAAAAAGCAGTGCCAGTAGCTAAAGATTTAAGCATCGGCACTGCTATGTTAAGTTGTTACAGTTTTCTAATTAAATTTTTCCGTACTTTTGATGCATCACCCTCATAGAGCATACTGAAAATTGTATTGTTATTAATCTTTACAAGCTCATAGATACTGCATTTGAATTTGCTTACATATGCTTACTTCAACTTTCCTTTTATACGATGGCATGGATGCCATTGAAAATTCTTTGGCATGTGGTTGATTACACCGCCAATGACTTCATTGTGTTTTTCAGGTGCACCACATTTGTATATTAGCCTTGGTCTGCTGCACTGTTAATCATCAGCTTTACAAACCTCATAACAACTGCGGAAACTTCAGCTCTTGTTGCTGTACCCTGTGGATCAAACTCGTTTCCTTCCTTACCACTGATGGCACCTGCCATTTGCATTGCGTTTACAGCTTCTTGTGCATAGGTGCTAATTTTTGGATTGTCTGCAAAGGTATTTTCACCTTGAACCTTTGGCAGATTAATGCGCATTACCTTAGCGTAGTTTGCGATAATCACTGCCATTTGCTCACGAGTGATTTTTTGTTCTGGTGCAAACTTACCATCGCCAATGCCCTTTGCAATACCATTCTTCGTTGCCCATTCTACATAACCCATGTAGTAGGCATCAGCTGTTACATCGCTAAAGCTACTCTTTGTATATTTGCTTACATCTGCTTCAGCAAGTCTGCCAAGAACTGTGACAAACATTCCTCTTGTCATGGCTATGTTGGGGCTAAAGGTTGTATCTGAAGTTCCGCTGAACAAGCCACGGCCTACCACAAACCCAATGCTTTCTTTTGCCCAATGGTTTTCAATGTCTGTAAATTCTGCGGTTTCGGTTGGAACTTCAACCTTGGGTTCCTCTTTCTCTTTATAGCCTACACCATAGATAGAAAAATGATTTGTATAAAAGAGAATTGCTTTTTCATCACTATTATAAACAGAGTTTTCTAACCATTTTAACTCACCATCTGCATTTACGTAGACAGCTTTTACATTGTCTGCTTTTTCACTGTCAGCTAGGGTATAAGGAATGCTCACCGCAACCTGACCTTTTCCAAATTCTTCTACATGTTTATCTCTTCCATAGCTTACCTTGAGGTCAAAGAGAGGGCGGTTGCCGATGGCTGCTTTTACCTGGTCATTCAGCTTATTGTTTCCTACTTTCGTTGCTGTAATATGTACATCGGCATCAGCCTGCTTATTGATTTCCTTGATTGTGGATAAATCCATGCCAATTTTGATGTCGGGGCTGTTTACCACCACCACAGTATTTACAATTTTGTTGTTGATGATGGCATCTTGCGCTGATTTTGGTAGGTTCACAGTCAAGCTATTTGCTGTTTGGTTTCCTGTTTTTACATTCAATACAAGGATGATCCCATTGGCTTCATTGCCTTTTTTCTTTGCATCGGCAAATGCTTTGTTATATACATCGTTAATCATTTTGTGCGTAATATCTACTGACACCTTGCCGTTGCTATCCACCTTGCCATTTAACTTGATTTTGCCCTGTGTTGGATCCTTCGGCTTATCCGCGGAAGGTGAGGTTATGGTGATATTGCTGCTATTACTAGAGCCACCGCCGCCACTTGAGGAGCCGCCACCAGAGGAGCCGTTATAGCTAAAGGCTGCCTCAATGGTGTGGTTTGCTGATACATTTTCGAAGGTATAGCTTTGAATCCTGCCTTGGCTTACATCATCCACTTTTACATCTGCAATAGAATAGTTGCTGTTTGGTGTAATGATAAAGGTTTTGTTCTCGCCTTTATTTACCGTTACATTACCACTTGGGCTAATGCTGCCCCCTGTGCCTGCAGTTGCTGTGAGGATGGCACTATCAAATTGATAGGTACAGTTTGTTTCATTCCATTCGCCCGACGTTAAGCGCATGTTGGTGACACGGGGTTGCCGCTCGAACGCACTCTTTGTCCCGCTGACTTTTACCTCTTTCGCACCGTTCAGAGATACGCTCGCACTTCCACCGATACCGTACATTTCACTTTCCACATGCACCACCGTCTCCGAGCCTGTTATCGTCATGTTATCACCGAGATGGATCCCGCAAGAAAATTTGTCTCCAGTTGTAGCCAAGTTTTTGATAGTCACATTACCGCCCGAGATAGTAACATTATTTGATACAGAAATGCCCGCAGATGCTATGTTACTTCCCCTGCCTGCCTCCATCGTAATTGTGCCACCTTTGATTTCGAGGTTCGCGAGACTGCTGCCAACGAGGCTAATGCCTCGAACTACACCGATGGCCGACAAGCTGCCGTTGCCGTCGATGGTCAGGTCGAGGGAATCTCCTCCACTCACTGCTGAACCACCTGCGGTTGTAATGGAATTGCTGCCCAGAAGCAAAAGGGTAAGATTTGTACGAAAAAACATCAACGCATCAAAATTGCCCATACAATCCATTTTTGCATTGTTTAGGGTGAGAGTGTATGCATCGTTATTGTTGTAAATGCTCCAGTTCCAGCCACTAGCAGGGAGGGTCGCTTGGTTGCTGGCTGTTTGGACAACAGTTGCACCATCAGCAGAAGTCGTACCATAGGTGTAGTTGCCGCTATCCGGCATCGATACCTTTAAGTGACCATCTGCACCAAAGTTAAAGCCGATGCCATCGCCTAGAGTGAACCAACCTCCGTCCCAATTATTTGCAGCCGTGCCGGTCGTGCCGGAAAGGGACAGGTCTGTGCCCATTGTGCCGGTGTCAGCAACAAATTCATAGTCAACATTTGAAACATCTGCTGCCCTTGTAGAGTTTAGCAATGTAGTTGGTAGGAGAATATCCTCCTCCGCAGGTACGCAAACCTCGCACTCATGGGTGCAAGGTTTGCCCTCTACAACTGGAATTTCCTCTGTGGCAGGTATGCCCGCTACGGCTTCTATATAGCCGCAAATTTCGTCATGGGCTATGTGATTTTCGCAGATGGCAGGCTCACCTCCATCTAGCACATTGCTTATTTTTGTTGTGATACCTGTTTCGCTGGCAAATGCACCTACCGGCATTATGGTAAACACCATGCACACTGCAAGTAGCATACTAATTAACTTCGTTTTCATCGAATTCCTCCTTACTTTATTTTAACTTTGCAATACGTTCTGCCCATACATAAACTTCCTTGTCTTCCCAACGCACCTTTGCATAGCCGTTGGATAATTTCTCTAAAAACCATAAGTCGGTGCTGTTGGGGATTACCCCTAAAATTTTTCCGTCAGGCTCGTTTCGATAAGGCGCACCAAGGTATTCACGATTATAAACGACATTGTAGATGCCAGGGTTGGAAACCTTCGCACCAGTTGTCCCATCAAAAAATTCTCCGCCAAAATACAAATAACCGTTTAAATATCCCGCAGACTGATTCAATGCATATGTATTCCCAGGTGCAAGCTTATCCACCACGATTTGTCCCTTATTATTGAAAATTGTCCAATAACTTTGAGGGGTAGAGGGTGTGATTTCGACATGCTGGGAAACGGCATATCCATTGCCAATGGCATAAATTTGTTTGTAGCCCTGGGATGTTAAATCTGCAATCAGCTTGCCGGAGTAGTCATACATAGTGGGGTAATATTTCGAATAGCCGCCGCCCTTCATTGGTACACCAGCAGCATTGGTTTCCTGAATATATGCCATGGTAATAATGCCGCCCTCACGCATGGGAAAACCATAGACGGCATCTGCACGCCTTGTGGCAGGGATAATCACCTTTCCTGTTTTATCCATTATGCCCACCTTGGGCCATTCGTCAGCATTGGCATCGTAGATGCTAAAAGCAACCAAACCGTCGTGAAAGTCGAAGAAACTGCGGACATAGGAGGTATCATCATCATAAGTAAAAGGGATGACTAACTTTCCAGTAGTATCAATATAGCCAACTTTGTTGAGTTCACCATATTTGGTTTCTTTCACAAATTTGAATACTGCTGCCAAACCGTCAGAAAAATTATTAGCGTTATAATATTGGGGCGGGATAACCTCTTTCCCTGTGGTATCAATGAATCCCGCTTTTTGGTTTTGGTCATAAACCCTACAAAGACCATCCGAAACCGTTCTGCTACTAGCACCGTGATATTTGCTGGGCGTAATTGGTTTTCCTGTGGTATCAATGTAAGCGTTCCATTTTTCTCCCGAAAGCTTTACAAGGGCGATACCCTGTGAAAAATTCTGTGCACGTTCAAATTGGGCAGCAATGACTACTTTGCCAGTGGAATCCTTGTAGCCCACCTTGCCACCAGAGGAAAAGGGAAGCCAACCCTCGCCTGTTTCCTTAAAAGGAGCATTTACTGATGTGGCAGAAGAGGCATTATTTTGCAAAGGTGCCCCAAAGGCCGTTGTGGGTAGAAGTGTCAGTGTCATGCTGACTGCTAATGCAAGACAAAAAAAACGTTTTTTCATAATATTTCCCTCCTAAATATTTCTAGTGTAAATCTGGAGATTTTCTTCATCGTACCATCCTCTCTTTTTGCCGAAAACCAAGGAGTAGTGCAGGTATAGCATTAAAGGGTTTATGTAAGGTTTTGTTGTAAATCTCAACTGCCTGCTTGTATATGCTTTGGCTTCTTTTGAAGATTTCCATTGCCTTTTCACCTTCAGGGCCATCCCGAACACGATCGTAAGTCTCACGGCTAGCGGTGAGTTGATACTGCGCCGCCGCCACCATATTTTCTTTTGCACAAAGTTCCTTACGCACCACCCAAAACCATAACACCATAAATGCTATTGTGCTGATTGTAGCAATGGTGCATGCGATGCATGTACCCAAAGGATCACCGCCTTTTCTCCTAAAATTTTCATACTAAAACACAAAGAGATGATAGCAGATTTTGATTCAGAGAAGAGGTTAATTGCATGAACGATGTGTTTTTCGACATGAACGATGAGGACAGGCTAGGAAAGTGAGAAAATAGCGATTATTCATTTGGGTTTTTATATGATTAATTAGGTTTTGGACTAGAGGGGAGGTCGGTGGAAATTACCACTTGTGATGATGGTAAAGGCGAGCTGATCTGTAGTTTTTTTAAAACATTGCTCAGTGCTACTGAACTTTTGGGTACAGCGAAAAGAGATGCATAGGCTTTCACCTTTTTTGGCTAATTGTGTTTGAGGGCACCTTTTTTATTTGCCCTTTTGAGGGAAAAAAAGGGATTGTAGCAAAAAAACTACACAGCCCCAACCATGGCAAAAAGCACGGTTGAGGCTGTGGGCGGTGTATCATAACTTTACTTCCAAATCTGCTCTATTTTATTAAAATTGGGGTGGAGATGCAATCTTTAGCCGATAACCGTAGCCGTAAAAGTAATTGGTCTATTTAAATAAACATCGTTACTTACGGTATCCAAAATGCTAACCACTAAAATATAGGTGATGCTACTGGTATCTGCGGAGAAATATTTTACATCTTGAATGGGGATGGGCTGAGTCATATCATCGTGAAATACCTCATCAATTTCAATTTGTGCCTTATAAATTTCTTCGCCGGGAACAATGGTGTTTACATAAATTCGAACATCAGCAGTGATATAATTGGTTTGGTCATTGTCGATGTGGAACAAGCCATTCAGCCAAACAACACTGCCCGCTTTGATATTTGTTAATGTCAACTGGGACACAACCGTAGGGTTTTGCTCATTGTCGGAGAGCAAAACTTCATATTCGGTGGAATCCTGAGGGTTGGCAGCAAAATAGACAAAGTCTTTTAATTCTTTATGCTCTTTTGGAGGTTTTGGTGGTTCGTGACCTAAAATAATGGAAGGAACCACGATGTTGTTGTTATTATTGTTGTTGTTGGTACTGGTGCTTGTATCTTGCCTATTATTTTGAGATGGGTACCCGCTGTCATAATAGCTTCTGTTACAATTACACATTTTCTCGCATCCTTTCAACAGATTCACAATGGGTAGTGGTAAAAGTGAAGAATTCGGATTTTGTAAATTTATGATACATCCAATATTATAATATTCAGTAGGCTTTTTTTCGTACAAGCTAAATGTGGGGTTTCGGAAAAAGATGTAGGTATCATGGACTTACAGAGGGGGAGAGGGGATTATGTAGGAAAAATGGAGGGGGTGAAAATTGGGAGGTATGCAATTTGTTGTATGGTTATTTTGTTATAGCTGCAAAAAAATAAAACCCGAACAAAAATGTTCGGGTTTTAGAAGTGCGGATGGTGGGACTCGAACCCACACGATATCACTACCGCCAGATTTTGAGTCTGGTGCGTCTGCCAGTTCCGCCACATCCGCAAGGAAAACTGCTTGCTTATATTAACATAAAATAAATTATAATGCAAGCAGTTTTTTCGTTTTTTTTGAAAAATTTACATTTTTTCTGGTTCGGGGTATTCTTCGCCAAAAGTATCAACAGTTACTTTTGTCATAACCTGATCTTCCACTGGGCGATCACCACGGCTTGTGCGAACAGTCGCAATGGCATCTACAACGTCCTGACCTTCAATAACCTTACCGAAGGATGCATACTGACCATCCAAGTGAGGGGATCTTTCATGCATAATAAAGAACTGAGAACCAGCACTGTTAGGGTTCATGGCACGAGCCATAGAAAGAACACCTTTGTCATGGTTTAAGTTGTTTTTTACACCATTCATGGAGAATTCACCACGAATCTGATAGCCAGGACCACCCATACCTGTGCCTTCAGGGCAGCCACCCTGAATCATAAAGCCATTGATTACACGGTGGAAAATAAGACCATTGTAGTAGCCTTTATTAACCAAGGAAATAAAGTTATTTACTGTATTGGGAGCGATTTCGGGGTAAAGTTCAGCCTTAATTACGCTGCCATTTTGCATTTCAAAAGTTACAATTGGATTTTTTGCCATTATAATCTTCCTTTCATTTTCAAATTTTAAATTATATGCAGCAAATAAATGTATGTCCTATGCTGGATATAATTTTCGGTCTACCCTTTAGGGGAAGGCCTTTTTCTGTCCTCTAAAACGGGATAGCTTGGCTAATTATAGCATAATGTGGTAAGGGAATCAAACATTCTTGGCAACTTTATTTTCATTGTGCAGGGTAATCATGACTAGCTCGGGACGGTTGAAAATTCGAAAAGGGAAGGTGCTATTCCCCAAACCTCGACTCACCACCATGGCTGTGTTTTCTTTTTCATAAATCCCCGAAGTATAGGCGGGGAAAAACCCTTGATTGGGGGCAAAAATGCCACCGATAAAGGGGAGCCTAATTTGTCCACCATGGGCATGACCTGTAAAAGCAAGGTTTACACCTTTTTCCACATAGGTTTGGAATAATTCGGGGCGGTGACAAAGGAGCACTTGAAAGCGAGCTTCATCCGAACCCTTTAAAAGGGTGGAAAGCACATCCCCATAATAAGGGTTTACACGTTTATCGGCAAGGCCAATCAGCTCCATTGTATCGCCGTTTCTTTCGATGATAGACTTCCCATTTTCCAGGACAGTTACACCTGCTTCTGTTAATTTTTCCAAAAGTTCGTCAAAATGGCCTGATTGATGCTCATGGTTACCGCTGACGTAATAAACGGGAGCAATATGAACAGCGCTATCTATAAAGGTCATTGCCGAGTCTAAATTGGTACGGTTTCGGTCGATCAAATCTCCTGTGATTACGATAATATCTGGGGTGGCATTTCTAATTTTGCCGAGGAGTCTTTCCTGATTTTTACCAAAGGCTTTATTTTGCAAATCCGAAACCTGCAAAATTTTATATCCATCAAAGCTGTGAGGCACATTTTTGGAATGGGTCATTTTGGTTAGCATAAGCCCATTGTCTTGCCAGTATAAAAAGCCTGCAATGCAAACAAAAGCACAGGCAATTTTTGTTTTTAAATATTTCAAAGGATTCACCACCGTTTTTTATAATGTATTTCTTTATTATAAAATTGTTTCTTCTGGAAAACAAGAAAGGTTTTTATAATTTTTGTGGGGAAGGAAAAATTTATTCTTTTTTCCACGGGGATAAAAAATCAGATAGGATTCTCATTTGGGTTTTTTTGAGGGAATGAAGCTAAATAAAAATTACAGGGATAGAAAAAATGGGGAGTTAGATAAAATAATGAAAATATTTTGTTGGGTGAGTGAAAGGAGTGCCTTTGGCAAAAAATGTTAGCAATGATACATGGCAAAAGTGAAAAAAATCCAGTAAATTGGAGATTTTTTGCTGCTTTTGCTTTAGGTCGGTCGATGATTGAAGCCATGGTTTATCCATGGTATACTAGGAGGAAAAGGAGGGAACAACGTGAGAACAATTTTTCATATTGACGTGAATAGTGCGTTCTTAAGCTGGAGTGCCATTCAGATGCTAAGAGAAGGCGGTATGTTGGATATACGCACCGTTCCCTCGGCAGTTGCAGGGGATAGCGAAAGCCGTCGTGGCATCATCCTAGCCAAAAGTACCCCTGCAAAAAAATATGGCATTGTGACGGGAGAACCAAAGGGGTTTGCTCTGCAAAAATGCCCAGAGCTCATTTGCGTACCTCCTGACTTTGCACTCTATACCAGAAATTCGGAGGAAATGTTTCGCCTTCTTTCCAATTACTCAGATCGGGTTGAGCCATTTAGCATTGATGAGGGGTTCCTTGATTATACAGGCATGGAGTTGCTTTTTGGTCCTCCCTTGGAGGGGGCAAAAAAAATAAAAGAGCATATCAAAAAAGAATTAGGGTTTACCGTAAATATTGGTATTAGCTGCAACAAGCTTTTAGCAAAAATGGCAGGTGAGTTAGAAAAACCTGATAAAATTATAACCTTATATCCTGAGGAATTGGCAGAAAAGCTTTGGCCATTGCCTGTGGAGGAAATGTTTATGGTGGGGCGGAAAACGGCACCACGCCTTCGGAAAATGGGCATTCGTACCATTGGCGAATTGGCAAGGTATCCGGTGATTCTTTTGGAAAAAGAATTTAAAAGCTATGGTAAATTACTTCATGCTTATGCCAATGGACTGGATGATACGGTGGTTGCCCAGGCTGATGCGGTGCAAGAGGTGAAAAGCATTGGCAATAGCACTACAATCCCTTATGATGTGGAAGAACGGGAGGAAGCATATAAAATTTTGCTCTCCTTGGCAGAAACCGTTTCTATGCGCCTGAGGGGAGGCAAAGTATGTGCAAGGGAGATTGGCGTGGTGATTAAAACCACTGATTTTCAGGTGTATTCTCATCAAACGAAACTTTTGAACGCCATTGATTGCACCAATGCGGTATATGAAACGGCAAAGCGTATTTTTGATGAGGCATGGAAAAAAGAGCCCATTCGCCATTTGGGGATTCGGGCAGGTCATCTTTGCGGTGATGAATGCATTCAGCTTTCCCTTTTGGATGAGGACTGGACAAAAGAAAAACAGGCGGATATTGCTATGGATGAAATACGAAAAAAATATGGAAGAGAAACGGTGGTTCGGTCTACCTTTATTGGGGGAATTGAGCCTGCATATGGCGGTGGAAGCTTGAAAATCAACCATCTAAAAAAATAGTAAGGAAAGTGTGATCGAATAAAAATAACTTTTACTAATTTATTTAGGGGGGAGACATGGATCGGCAGATGATGAAGGAACTTATAAAGTTTTTAATCCTATTGTTTCTATGCAGAGGGGTTTTGGTGTATTTTAGCGGTGATAGCTTCATTGATTCCGGCTTTGTTGGACTGGTGATTGGGTGTGTTTTGGGACGAATTATATTTTTAAATAAAAAATAGATAGTATAGACACTTGGAAGATAAAAAACAGGAGGCAAGCAACATGACAGATATGGAGAAAAAATTCTCGGCAGAATGGATGAAAAAAACGGAAGAATCCCAAGGGTTAGACGGCTATAATGCAGCAAGGCTTTTGAAAGAGATTGGCGAGCGTGGAGGAGTTTCTGTTGCCAAGAGGGCTTTAGACAGAAATGGTTCCTCGGAAAATTTTGAAATTTTGAAAAAGCACAATCGCTTGGATTTGTCCATGGAGGCATTGGTGGTTAAGGGTGAATATGGCTCTTTGTTTGATGACAGTGAAGTGAATGATTGCTTAGAGTTGCTTTGTGAGTGCGGATATTTTGGTTAAGAGGTGAGGGGATTGACAGAAGTTGTTGCGGCACTGATTTGTCAGGATGACCGATTTTTGATTTGTCAACGGCCTTCCCACAAGGCACGAGGTCTTTTATGGGAGTTTGTGGGGGGCAAGAGGGAACCGGGAGAAACCAAAGAGGAAGCCCTGATTCGGGAATGCCAAGAGGAGCTAGGCATTACTGTTGAGGTTGGGGAGAGTTACATGGAGTTGACCCACGTTTACCCTGATATTACCATTGGGCTTACCTTATATATGGCCACCATTTTGCAAGGAGAACCCCAACTGTTGGAACATAACGATTTGAGATGGATAAAGGTGGAAGAAATTCCGAACTACGATTTTTGCCCTGCGGATGAGGAGATTTTAAATCGGTTAATGGTATGTGGTTTGAATGGAACAGCAAAATAAGCAAAAGGCTGTTGGATAAATGAAGTGGAATGGGCTGTCCTTAGAAAAACTAGAAAAAATTAATAAAGAATTATAAAAAAATTCAATAGATTTGAAGGTCAATTCTTGTATTTTATGGTATAATTTCTTATAATAAACTAAAATTGAAAATAGAAGGAATGAGAAACATGATCGTTTTAATCGCAAAAAATGTGGTGGCAAAAAAGAACGAAGCTGAGTATTTAAAGCTGGCCACAAAAATGGTTGAGGAAACAAGGAAAGAGGCAGGTTGTGTCTACTACGATTTGGTACGAGATACCAACGAAGAAGGTGTTTTTTATTTTGTAGAGAAATATGTTGACCAAGGGGCGGTGGATGCCCACAGAAGCTCGGCTCACTTTACAACTTGTGTTCCCCTTATGCAGAATTTAAAGGAAGATTCCAAGTTAATGCAGTGTGATGTATTGCCTATTGAATGAGCTTTTATAGATGAGGATGGGTGAGACATTGAATAAACTAAAGCTCTATCGTAAGCGGTTTGTGCCGAATGAAACGATATACTTAAAAGATGATAAAATTCTCTATCAAGATGAGGATAAGATTATTACAAAGTGGCGTGTTTTTCGTCCAAAGGAAAACTTTGACCATGGGGTATCTTGTTATTACTTAAAGCAAGGATATAAGGTTAGTAAGTTTTTGAATGAAAAAAATGAACTGGTTTATTACTATTGTGATATAATCGATACGGAATATAATGCAGAGGATAACACATATATTTTTAGTGATTTATTGGCGGATGTTATCGTTTTTGAAAATGGATTTGTGAAGGTGGTAGACTTGGTGGAATTGGCTGATTGCCTGGAAGATGGTATGATTTCCATAAAAAATGTCAAGGATGCCATTAGACGGTTGGACGCTCTGTTACAGACCATATATAGCAATGGTTTTGACGCATTGACGCAACCGCTGGAAATAGAGGAGTAGCTTATATGGGGACAAATATTCACGGTGGGCACCGAGAACGGATGCGACAGCGGTTTTTTCAAGAGGGTGGCGAAGGCTTTCATGATCATGAGCTTTTGGAAATGCTTCTTTATTACGCTGTGCCAAGGGGGGATACCAATCCTCTTGCCCATAAGATGATTAAAGAATTCGGCTCTTTGGCAACGCTGGTTGAGGCAGAACCTTTCGATATCGCACGAGTTTGTGATGTGAGCAAAAACACAGCCCTATTGATTTCTCTAAATAAGGAGATTAGCAGGCGGTGTATACAAGCGAGATGGAAGGATAAACCCGTGCTGAATTCGTTAAACCTTGCCGTGGAATATTGCTCATCCCTGATGGCATATAAAAATAGGGAGTTTTTTTATGTGATTTGCCTTGATAATAAACGTCGGGTGATTAATGCTGTTAAAATTGCAGGAGGCACTGTGAATTCAGCGGTGATTCAACCCAGGTTTGTGCTGGAGGCTGCCCTGAAGATGCAAGCTTCGGCAGTGATTTTTACTCACAACCACCCTGGGGGCAGTTGTAGGCCTACTTTTGAAGATTTAGAAACAACAACGAAATTGGGAAAACTGTTGTATGCCATTGAAGTTCAACTGATAGATCATATCATTGTTGCGGATGACACAACTTTTAGCTTTTTAGAAAACAAATTATTAAATAGAGAAGTTATGGAGGGACAGTTATGACAAAAAAATTATATCGTTCTAGCACGAATGTAAAGATTTCCGGTGTTTGCGGTGGTATTGGTGAGTATTTTAGCATCGACCCTACCTTGATTCGTTTGGTTTGGGTGTTGGGTAGTATTTTTACAGGATTTGTTATGGGTATCTTAGCTTACGTTATTTGTGTTTGTATCATTCCGGTAGACACAGGCTATATTGATGGAGATTATAAAGAAAAAGACTAACAGTAAGGTGGCACTGGGGAGTTTCCACAGGCCATCTTTTTCATTGCGACGCGGGAGAGGAGAAAACAATATGGCGGATGAAAAGAAAAGAATTTTTAGTGGAATGCAGCCATCTGGCTTGATTACTTTGGGCAATTACTTAGGGGCGTTGAACAACTGGACAAAACTTCAGGATG
Organism: Clostridiales bacterium UBA4139; assembly: GCA_002380805.1. Lineage (GTDB taxonomy): Bacteria > Bacillota > Clostridia > Lachnospirales > Anaerotignaceae > Chakrabartyella. Next base: position 349,946 of record DFWH01000013.1, read on the forward strand.
ACTATGACTGTTTATACTGTATTGTTGATATGCACGCAATTACAGTGCGTCAGGACCCTGTAAAGCTGCGCAAGCAGGCTAGGGACTTATTAACCCAATATCTTGCAGTAGGGTTAGACCCAGAAAAAAATATTATTTACTATCAGTCTCACGTTTCTCAGCATGCAGAATTGGGTTGGATTCTCAACTGTTACACCTACATGGGTGAGTTAAACAGAATGACCCAGTTTAAGGATAAGGCGTCAAAACACTCGGATAATATCAATTCAGGTCTATATACTTACCCTGTTTTGATGGCAGCAGATATTTTGCTTTATCAGGCAGACTTGGTTCCTGTTGGCGAAGATCAGCGTCAGCACTTAGAAATCACCAGAGACATTGCAACTCGTTTTAACGGGGTTTATGGCGATACATTCAAAATTCCCGAGGCTTACATTGGTAAGGTTGGCGCAAGAATTATGGCATTGCAGGAGCCTACAAAGAAAATGTCTAAGTCCGACGAAAACAAGAATAATACCATTGCACTGATGGATGAACCAGCAGTGATTATGAATAAATTCAAACGTGCCATGACGGATTCTGATAATCAAGTACGCTTTGGCGAGGACAAGCCGGGAATTTCTAACCTTTTGGGTATCTATTGTGCGGTAACTGGGGCGACTCCAGAGGCGGCAGAACGTGAATTTGCAAATGCAGGCTACGGCACCTTTAAGGCAGCCGTTGGCGAGGCTGTTGTTGCAAACCTTGAACCAATTCAAAAGCGTGTGAAAGAGTTAGAGGCCAACAAAGATTATCTGGATAGTGTAATCAAAAATGGTGCTGAAAAAGCAGGCCGCATTGCAGAAAGAACTTTGACAAAGGTTCAGAAGAAAGTGGGTTTCCCTACAAAAATTCGCTAATGAAGCAAGGTTAGAATGTTGATGTGAATGCTTTTTGAGGTATACTTTCGGGAGAGTTACCATACGTATACCTATAAAACCATAAATATTCGGTGAAAGATTCAAGCCTAAATGCCAGCCAAGTTGCTGATGTAATGCTTAATTATAAAATAATTCAGGGTTGTGCGTAAAAAATATAAGTTTTTATGCATAACCCTAATTTAACAGGGGTTACCCTCCATCAGGCTGAAACAAACGGGACATAGTTTCTTTTTTTATAAAAAATGTGTCGAATGTTCGTTAAATTAACCGATTATTTATTTTACGTTCATATTTTGTTCAAAAGGTTGCGGTATACTCATATCATAAAATGAATGAACGGAGGCATACGATATGTTCGAACCCGAAGATATGAATCAAAACAATAAAAATAAAGAAACAGATAATTCAGAAGTTGTAGAAAAAAAGGTGGCGGCAACAGAGCCTGAACCCATAGATGAACCTTTGGCAGAAAGTGTCATGGAAGAGGTAATGGAACCAATGGCAACAGAAGCAATGGAAGCAGAAACCCTTGACCAACAAGTGACACCTGAAATGGCGGAGCAAGTGGAGGATAAGGAAGATGATAAAGGTGATGGCCCATCTGTTCGTGAGTATCATTACGAGGAGCAGGTGAAGAAAACGCCTAAGAGAAAGCGGAATTGGGGCAAGTTTATTGCAGCTTGCTTAATTGTCAGCATTGCAGGCGGTGCCAGCATTGGCGCAGGCTATGGTGCTGTGAAATATTATTTTGAAGATGAACCTACGGTGACAAAAACCCCTGTTATCGCACAAAAGGTTTCCTCCAATGTGGCGGGAATGTCTGCTGTGGATATTATCAAAGGGGTGAAGCCTTCCGTTGTTAGTATTTCCACAAAGGTTTCAGGCACAGCGGATTATTTTGGCTCATTCAGCCTTCCCTACGAATCTAACGGCGTAGGTAGTGGTGTTATTTTCTATTCTGACGATGCAAAGATTGCCATTGCTACCAATAACCACGTAATTGACGGTGCAACATCCATCTATGTCACATTGGAAGGTGATGCAACAGTTCCTGCAAAGGTTGTTGGTACAAAGAGCGAATCTGACTTGGCTGTTCTTACTGTTTCTTGGAACGACCTGAAAAGTGCCGGTGTTAAGGATGTAAGCGTTGCTTCCTTTGGTGACTCTGATAGCCTTGAAGTTGGCGATAGCGTCATTGCCATTGGTAATGCCATGGGTATGGGTCTTTCTGCAACAGATGGTATGGTTAGTATGACAGAGCAGAACATTAATGTGGAAGGCAATCAGCTTACTGTTTTGCAGACAAGTGCGGCAATCAACGGTGGTAACAGTGGTGGCCCCTTGGTAAACAGTGCCGGCGAAGTGGTTGGTATCAACACAGCAAAATACAATTCCTCTATGGCTGAGGGCATGGGCTATGCTATCCCTAGCAATGTGATTGTTCCTATCGTAGAAGAATTGTTGGAAAATGGAACACAACCAAAGCCCTACATCGGCATTAAAGGCACAAGCATTACTTCTGAGAATGCGAACCTCTATAAACTGCCTGTGGGTGCATTAATTATGGAAGTAACGGAAGGCGGCCCTGCTGAGAGTGCTGGCATTATGGTTGGTGATATTATTACAAGTGTTAACGGCAAAACTGTAATGGATATGGATTCACTGGTTCAAATTATTGGTGAGACCAAGGTGGGTGACACTGTGGATGTTCATGTTGTAAGAAATGGCGAAACAGCCCACGACCTAAAATTAACCATTGCCGATAAAAACAACTAAATAGCTACTGGAAATTTCAGCGTGTTACACGCTTATAGAAAAAGCCCTTTGCTCCATCAAGGATTGCCTTGGTTAGGAGTGAATGGGCTTTTTTATTGGAAGATTGGAATAGTGGCTTGGTATTTATCCAAGAAAAGGTTGGGTTTCATTTGCATTTTTGCAGAGACTAGCGTTGTTGTGGGAACGGGTTCTATATGCAAAGGGTGTCTTTTTTTGACTAAAAGAAGAATGATATTGTATAAAAAGCGGTGCAAAGTTTCGTTGATTGAAACACCGCAATAAAATTTTTGATTATTTTAGATAAAAATTCAAAATATTTCATTGAAATCTTGTACAAAAAGGTTGCAACTATTGAAACCCCGGGGACGTAGTGTTAAAATTGAAAAAAGAGTTGCAAGGGAGGCTGTTTATGAACAAAAAAAGAGGCGCTGCGATATATAGAGGGCTTTATATGGCCCTTACCGATAAAGATTTTCTTAGAAAAACCGGATTGAAGAAGAAATCAATCGCTACGTTTTTGGACAAGGATTATTGGTTCCATGCCATTGATGCCATAACCGAAACGGAAGAAATTTCCTGCGAGAAGGTTCTTTTCTATTGCGAAGAAATGCTTGCTTCTTTGGCAAAAGAGGTGCCAAAGGAGGGGTGGTTAAGTTATACGTTTCGCTTCTTAATCAAAGATATGTATCCCCATCGAAAGGATATCACCCTTGATGTTTATGAGCGCCGTGCTATTTACTTTTATTTGGAAGTATTGCGGGTTTTTTTGGCATACGAAAAAGAAAAGCTACCCTTTGGCATCAATCGAGATTTTGCTTTTGCAACAGCAGAGGAAATGAAAAACAGCCCCTATGAAGCCCAATATGCAAAGTTTTTGAGCCGCTTTGATGAGCAATATATCTATGAAATCATGCGGATTGGCCGTGAGGTTTCTCCCTTTGATACCCTTGCCCATGTGGCTGGGGTGCATTATATTGCCATGCACATTGCCAGGCAGCTGGCAAAGGCAAATGTACCGGTGGATTTGGGGTTGATTTCTGGGGCGGCGGCAGGCCACGACCTCGGGAAATATGGATGTAAGGATAATGAGGCAAAACGCATCCCTTATTTGCATTATTATTACACGGATATTTGGTTCAAAAATAACGAACTTTCGGATATTGGGCACATTGCGGCGAATCATTCCACTTGGGATTTGGAATTGGAAAACTTGCCTGCGGAGTCTTTGATTTTAATTTATGCTGATTTTCGGGTGAAAAGCAAGGGCTTTGAAAATGGCAAGGAAATCATGGAGCTATATTCCTTGGAGGATTCCTTCCGAGTGATTTTAGATAAACTGGATAATGTGGATAAGGCGAAGGAGAACCGCTATCGTCATGTTTACTCACGCTTAGTGGATTTTGAGCATTATATGCATTCTATTGGGGTAAATACGGATTTAACCAACGACCAACTTAGTGAGGTGTCCCACAAGGAGTTGGCATTGCTGAATATCAACGAAACGGTGGATGTTTTTAAAAACATTGCCGTGGATCACAATATTCGCCTGATGCACAAGTTGAGCCGAGAGGCATCCTTTGGGGCAATTTTGGAGACAGCAAGAAGTGCCAGAGACTGGAAAAATTCTAGGGCGTACTTGGATATTTTTTCGGAGTATTTCACTTATATGAATCAAAAGCAAAAGCAGATGTCCATCAGCTTTTTATATGAATTGATGGTGCACAGAGAGGGCGATATCCGCCGTCAGGCTGGGGATTTATTGGGCAATATGATTGCCAACTATGATGTGGAATATGGCAAAGAGTTGCCTCTGGATGTTGATATCGTTTTGGATGAAGTTTCTAGTTTTGATATGTGGCAAAAATATTTGCATATGATTATTGTACCCGACCATAAAATGATAGACCGACACCGCCGCTGGTTGGGATACGGACTAAAAAGGGTAGTAACTTCTTTGTTGGAAAATTGCAAGGTAGAGGCAAGGGGTAAATATATTGCCTCCATTTTAGAATACTATAAGGCGACGGATTGGGCGGATGACACTGCTTTTATTTTAATTGATACCCTACCATCGGTACCCCAAAACTTATTGAATGAAGAGGAACAAAAAATTCTGATTTCCTTTATGGAAAGCTTTGCCGATCGGGAATCTTTGGAGATTCGGGCTGCCATTCTTTTAAACTTAAAGGAAATGGCTGTTGATTATTCCAAGAAGGTAGTCATGGTCGACAGTGTGGTGAGAATTGTGGAACGCCTCACCATAAAGGGTAACGTGAGCCTAGAATTTTTGCTTTATATGATTGGGGAATCCTACGGACTGAAGGATAAAATTAGAGGGGTTTCATTCCATCGGATTTTTCAGGATGACCGAGTGGTTTCCGATATCTTTTTGGAAAACCTGAAAGCGGCAACGCCTTGGAAAATAAAGATTATTAACATTGAGCTTTTGTATGTGCGAATTCGTATGGGTGTTACCATGCCAAAGCTTCATGTTGCCACCCATCTTTCTAACCTGCTTAAGGTGAGTGAGCAGGTGACTGTGCGCCACTTTGCAGGGGAAACATTAGTGAAGCTTGCACCTTTGCTCTCTTGGGATCAGCGAAACGAGGTTGCCATCGAGTTGACAAAGGGGTTGGAAATAGGGGAGTTTGAATTTTCAAAATATATCCCTCAATATCTGGGGGAATACGTTATGTATTTGCACCCCAAAGAATTGAATGAGTTTTTGCTGGATATTCATCGCTTGCAATGCAGCACAAACGACCGCATTGCCAGTGTTGCCTTGGATACCCTTGGCGTTATGGTTCGCCATTATGAAAAATACAGTGCAAGATTTCCTGAGTATATCGCCATTTACGAGGAAAGAAAGAAGAAAATCATGGGGATGATTCTCAGTGGTTTTGCCAGCTATCACACCAACGTAAACCGAGAGGCTTTTTGGGTTGTTGGTCACGAATTATTTGGCAGTGATGGTCTAACATTGAGTGAAAAGAAAAATATTTTTGCTTTTATCAGCAAGAAGCTAGTGACTTTGACTGATAAAGAGGAAACTTCAGAATTGGGATTTTTTAATGATACCGCCAGTTGGAACGCAATTTACCGATTTATTAGTGATTATTTGTTTACCCAAGGTAGTTTTTCCTTTTTGGAGCCTAACAAGGTTGCCTTTTTCCCCGGCAGTTTTGACCCCTTTTCTTTGGGGCATAAAGAGATTGCAAAAGAAATTCGGGATATGGGTTTTATCGTTTATTTGGCCATTGATGAATTTTCCTGGTCTAAAAAGACCCAACCCCATATGGTGAGACGACGGATTATTAACATGTCCGTTGCCAACGAGGAAAACATTTATCTTTTTCCTGAAAATGTGCCTGTGAACATTGCAAACCCTGGGGATTTAAAGCGCCTTCGAGAGCTATTTCCCGGGAAAGAGGTTTACATGGTGGCGGGCAGTGATGTGGTTCAAAATGCATCTTCCTATAAAATTGAAGCTGCGGATCACTCTATTCAGACCTTCCCCCATATCCTTTTCTTGAGGGAAACTGACACCGACACTGGGGCAAAGAAAAAGGACACCTATGACTGCATTCGGAATGAGGTTTTGGAGCTAAAACTTCCCATCCACTTTGAGGATGTAAGCTCTACCCGAATTCGAGAGAATATTGACCACAATCGGGATATCTCCAACTTGATTGATACAGTGGCGCAAAATTATATTTATGAAAACAGCCTATATTTGAGGGAACCACAATATAAGCAGTTGCTGGAAACAAAGGCGGTGGAAATTGCTTGCTATTCTGATGTGGAGGAGGCCGAAGGCGTGCTTTTTGGCAGCAACATTCCCTCGGATGTGGTGAACACTTTGTTGGGGGCTATGCATAAAGCCGGAAGTGGCATGACCGTGGTTTTTGATAAATTTGGGCGGGGAAAGCCCGATGGCATTATGGTTTATCGCCACTTGGCGACTACGGAGCTTTACAGCGAGTTTGAAAATATTGAAACGGCAAGTTATATTCGAGAGAATACATCAGGCAAAATAATTTTATTTGAGGCTTGTTATTCCAGAGAAAATTCGAAGATAGATGATTTGGAACAGATATTGTTCACGGAATCTATCGCTAAGGCGTTGGAGGAGGATTACACATATTGCATTTTTAGCCAGAGGGAGGGGGAAATCTCCGAAAAGGTGAAGGATGTGTTAGTGAGACAGGGATTTTTAAAACTGGTAAAAAACGTTGCAAGAGATATTTACGTTGTGGATATGAAAAGCCCTATTACACTTTATCATAACGTGCAAACAGCAATCAAAGAACCCTTTAACAGCAATGAAAGGGTTTTGGCAACATTGCGGGAGGCTCATCGGAAAATCCAAAGGGCAATGACAAAGCTGAACCCAGGGGAACTGGTGATTTCATTTGATGCAGGTATGATGCATAACCGCCTGATCGAGTTAATAACCAAGGCAAATGGCGTTCCGAAAGATCCAACCCCCGTGAAGAAATTAGGGCCAAATATGTGTGTGCCTTTTGGCAAAATTTTGAAGGGTATTGTTATCCCTAACACAGTAACCAAGGTTTTGCACACAGAGAAGGTATTTGATCGGGAGATAAAATCCTTTAAAATCAAAGAATTTCCCCAATACTTGCCCTTGGATTGTCAGGTGAGGATGATAAAATCTTTCCGACGCCCTGTGATTTTGGTGGATGACCTTTTGCACAAAGGCTACCGTATACGAGAGTTGAACCCTCTTTTTGAAGAAGAAGGGGTGAATATTGACCGAATTGTAGTGGGTGTGCTTTCAGGCCGAGGGCGAGATTTAATGGAAATTCAAGGTCGGCAGGTGGAAAGTGCCTATTTCATTCCCTCTCTATTGGCTTGGTTTGTGGAAACCTCTATGTACCCCTTCATTGGTGGAGACGGGGTGGAGCAAATCCGAAGGAGAGATAGCGGTATGATTGACTCGGTCAATCTGATGTTGCCTTATGTGATGCCTGGATTTTTGAGCCATTCAACAAAGGATGCTATTTTTGATTTATCCATGGTATGTTTGCAAAATGCCAGGGATATTTTGCAGGTTCTGGAGCAGGAATATCAAAGGGCTTTTGAGCGTAGCCTAACTTTAGATAGATTGAACGAAGTGGTTATTTCACCCCGATGCCCTGACCGAGGCAATTGCATGAGCTATGACTATCACCTGCCCGCATCGGTTTATTTGGAGAATGATATTGAACGGCTAATAAGGCTGAAACATTTGGTTAAGTAAAGAGGAGAGAATCATGAAACGATATGAATTTGAACATGGGGTAATGATTCCCGTTTCATTGCCCAGAGAAAAAAATAAAGGCTGTTGTAAGCTTACCAGCTTAGGCCAGTTGTCTGATAGTGAAGGGCTATATTGCCTTGATAGCAATGCGCTAGAGGTTCAGAGCAAAAAGCTTTCCCAAGAAGAACAAGAATTTTTTTCAAGGGACGTTGAAAATGGCAATGCTGTTTTGATTAATCTCAATTGGGGCACGGTAGACCAATGGAAGGAACGCCTAGAAAAGAAAAAAATTGATAAGAAAAGAGTGCACTTACTAGCCCTTGGGGATGTAGGAAGTACAGTTTTGACGGCTTTGAAGCTTTTGGGTGGCGATTGCATTGAGACATTAGGCATTTTTGATATGAATGAGAATGTTTGTAAAAGATGGGAGAGTGAGTTGAACCAAGCTGCTTTTCCTTGGGATTACGATAGGATGCCTGAAGTTGTGATATTAAAAGAAGAGGAACTCTTTCTGTGTGATATGTTCGTATTTTGTGCATCTAAAGGCATTCCACCCGTTGGGGCAGAGGTAAAAGATGTGCGAATGGTGCAATTTGAGGCGAACCGTGGCATTATTTCGATTTTTGCAAAAAAGGCTAGAGAATCTGGATTTCAGGGGCTTTTTGCGGTGGTTTCTGACCCTGTGGATCCCCTATGCAAGGCGGCTTTTTTGGCAAGCAACACCGATGAGTCTGGAAATTTTGATGGCAAAGGGCTTTTGCCCGAACAGGTTCAGGGGTATGGCTTAGGGGTTATGAATGCCCGGGCTGCCTACTATGCAAAGAAAGAAGAACGCTTTTCTTCCTTTTTAAAAGAAGGCAGGGCTTACGGCCCCCATGGGCAGGATTTGGTTATTGCCAATAGCATAGAAGCCTATGATGATAGTCTTTCTAAGGAATTGACCCAGTTAGCCATTGATGCCAATTTGCGCACCAGAGATTTGGGCTTTAAGCCCTATGTTGCGCCGGCTATTTCTTCGGCTGCCATTTCTTTGATTTTAACCTTGCAGGGGGAATGGCATTATAGCTCAAATTTTTTGGGTGGTGTATTTATGGGGTGCAAAAACAGAAGCACGCCTTGGGGGCTAGAGATGGAAAGCTTGCCACTGCCGAAACAGCTTTTTGACAGAGTGGAAAAAGCTTTTCGTGGATTGGAGGAGATTAAATGAAAGAAAAATTGACTTTGGTTTATCCCAGATGTGAGGATGCAATTCGTACAAAAAGGCTGCGTGCCTTGCTAGAAGAGGTCTTAGGTGATTATGAAGTGGAAACGATTCAAACAGTGGATGCGTTTGGCCCATTGAAAAACCGACGGATTATTTTTGCAATCCCACTGGGTATTTCCGGGGTCAATTTGGAGTATTGCCGTTTTTTGAAAAAAATGAGAACGGATACTTCGATGCTAGAGGGAAGCGTTGGCGGCATTATTATTGATGGGGAAAGTGAGCTTTACACAAAATCCGTAGCCCGAGGATTGATGTTTACTGCAAATCAAGCGGGGTGTTCCTTCCCTGGGCGTGCCATGGTTGAGGGTACCAAGGACTTGCTAAACTATAACATTCAAGCCATGAATTTGGAGACGGATAACCTAACGGCATATCACATTTCAGCGGCAGAGATGGTGAAGCGGGTTATGGCGTATCAACCGTTGCCCAAAAAACGGGGGAATATCCTTGTGCTTCATGCCAGCAATTACAGTACATCCAACACCGCTGGGCTTTGGAATATGATTCGGGAGCAGTTAAGAAATTGCGATATCACAGAGCTTTCCCTAAGAAACGGCACCATTCAAGATTGCAGCGGATGCCCCTATCGTATGTGTATGCACTTTAGCGAAAAGGCAAGCTGTTATTATGGTGGGGTAATTACCAAGGAGGTTTACCCTGCGATTCTTGCTTGTGATGCACTGGTTATTCTGGCACCTAACTATAACGACGCTGTGAGTGCCAACATTACGGCGTTTATCAACCGTTTGACAGCATTGTTTCGTAAAACACAATTTTATAATAAGCACCTGTATGCCATTGTGGTTTCCGGTTATAGCGGTGGGGACATTGTTGCAGAACAGCTAATCAGCGCCCTTAGCATGAATAAAACCTTCCGTTTACCCCCTCGGTATGCCATGGTTGAGACGGCCAATGATCCCGCCAGTATTTTGAGGGTGGAGGGAATCGAGGAGAGAGCCATAGCTTTTGCCCAAGGGATGATGGAAACATTGGTAGAAAAGAATTAAAAAGGAAAAATAAATTGCATGAAAAAACGCTGATTATCACTGTGAATCAGCGTTTTTTTGATTGTTGATATGGGGGTTATTTAAATTTTTCTACATTATAAATAGGTTGCCTTTGTGTTTGATGAGAAAATGATTTTTACCAAAAGACTAGAGGGATGACTTTCTTAGAGAGAGAATGAAAAAATCCCCCTTTTATTTCTAGGTAAAAGGGGGGCAATCCAATGCGGAGTAATCGTATTTTTGTTTGGTGAAGTATGATGAGGATGAAAAAATCATCCCCTACCGTTTTAATATTTTTAATGGAAAGGGAAGGTGAGGAGGGCAGTATCCCGTTACAAATTGGAAGGTAAAAAACGGGATATAGCCAACAAAATATTATTTTCCACTATCACCATAGTTAGACAGAACACGGGCAGATGGGTCGTTTACGTCACAGCCCTCCCACTCTTTGTTTGGCATCCAGAAGGCTTTCACCATTTTTGCCTGACCTGGATAGTATTTTTCAAAAATTTCGCGGTATAATAAGCTTTCCTTAGTGAAAGGTGTAGCAAAGTCATACTCCTTGCATTTTGCCTCAAATTCTGCATCGCTATATTTGCTTTCCGCATATTCCTTCAGATCATCCACCATGGAGTGTCCAACGGCATCACTGAAAGCTGCTTTTTCACGGTATAAAATTTGGTTGGGTAGCCAATCTCCTTCAAAGGCGTGGCGCAAAAGGTATTTACCCATGCCGTAGGTGTTCATTTTCATGGCAGGGTCGATGGACATAGCATATCGCACGAAGTCCAGATCGCCAAAGGGAACTCTGGCCTCCAAAGAGTTTGCAGAAATGCAACGGTCTGCACGCAAAACATCATACATATAAAGCTCATCCACACGTTTTTTTGCTTCAGCCTGGAAAGCTTCTGGGGTGGGGGCAAAGTCTGTATATTTGTAACCGAAAAGTTCGTCGGAAATTTCCCCTGTTAGCAACACACGGATGTCGGTCTGCTCATGAATTGCCTTGCAGATGAGGTACATACCCATGCTGGCACGGATGGTTGTAATATCATAGGTGCCAAGGGTATAGATAACATAATCCAAAGCTTCCAACACATCCTCACGGGAAATGATGATTTCAGAATGGTCGGAATGGAGATATTCGGCAACTTCTTTGGCATAGCGCAAGTCAATGGCGTCGGTTGCCATGCCGATGGCAAAGGTGCGAATAGGCTTTTTCAAAACTTTTGTAGCAACGGAGCAAACCAAGCTACTATCTAAGCCACCGCTGAGCAAAAAGCCCAGAGGTGCGTCGGCATCCAATCTTTTTTCAATACCCTTAACCAATAAATCACGAATTTTGCTGCAAGTAGTCTCCAAATCATCAGTTGAGAAGGTTTCTACTGTTGTCAAATCGCAGTAGCGTACAAATTGGCCGTCGGCATAGTAGTGACCGGGGGGGAAGGGCATGATTTCCCCACATAAATCAATTAAGTTTTTGGCTTCACTGGCAAATACGATGGAGCCATCCTGACAATACCCATAGAACAAGGGGCGGATGCCGATGGGGTCTCTGGCGGCAATAAAGGAATCTTTTTTGCCATCATAAAGAATCAAGGCAAATTCTGCATCCAGCATTTGAAACATATCTAAGCCGTACTCACGGTACATAGGCAGAATGATTTCGCAGTCAGAATCACTGGTGAAGGTAAACTTTTCAGCCAATTTTTCTTTGATGGAGCGGAAGCCGTAAAGCTCGCCGTTGCAAACCACAGCATCGCCATCATAGCAGAAGGGCTGCATGCCTCTTTCATCTAGACCCATAATGGCAAGACGGTGAAAACAAAGCATACCTTCGCCTGCATTTATGGTGCGGGACATATCAGGCCCTCTGGAAATGGTACGACGGAAGCACTCCATCATTTTTTCTAATTCCTGCTGTTTTGTAAAACCCATAATTGAACACATAAAAAAACACCTCCGAATGTAATATGCAGCTAGATATCCTAAATTTTTAAAAAATTAGGACGAATAGCTGCCATCCGCGGTGCCACCTAAATTACTGTTAAACAGTCTCTTTCTGGGTTCAAATAAACCCGTGTTCCGTAACGGGGAACAATCCGTCTTACCTACTGCTCCAAAGGAGGTTCAGCTCGAAGCTAAGAAGTGTTATTCATATAAAAGCCTACACAAAGTTCTCACTATCCTTTGCTCACTGGGGCGGTTTTTTTACATTACTTGTCTTCCTCAACGCTGTTATCAATTTTGTATCGTATTCTACTCTTCTTTCTTTTGGTTGTCAATAGTTAATTTTAGGCAATGAAAATAGGCAGAAATGTACAACGCCGGATATTTTCAACAAATAATTTAGATTGTATTGCCTTTTGTACAACGTAAATGGAGATAAAAAATACAAATGTCCACAGTCAATGGCTAAAAAATGCACAGTTGTAATTTGAAATTGCCGGAATTCCTTATTCATACCTGTGAATTTAACTTTATATTTTGATTTTTGAAGGGAAATATTTTTGTTGACAGTCAATAAGGCAGCCCATATAATGACGTGGTATACAGCGAAGGGGCTGCGGCTAGACGTGTTCCCATAAGAGACTTTTTTCTGTTTTCTTATGGCCATAGGTCTATCTGCAGCCCCCTTGACATTTTTGGTCAGTATAAACAAACACTACAAAGGAGGCTGGAAAATATGGAAAATAGGGTTCCCGATTTATTTGGTTCAATGGTTTTTCATGAACACGTGATGAAGGAAAGATTACCGAAAAGCACTTATAAAACAATGTGCAAGGTAATGCAAGAAGGCAAACGTTTAGACAAGGAAGTAGCGGACATTGTGGCGAATGCTATGAAAGATTGGGCCGTTGAAAAAGGAGCTACTCACTTTACACACTGGTTCCAGCCTATGACAGGTATTACAGCAGAAAAGCACGACAGCTTTATTGCACCCGCAGGTGACGGACAGATAATTATGGAGTTTTCCGGCAAGGAGCTGATTCAGGGCGAACCTGATGCTTCCAGTTTTCCCAATGGTGGTTTGCGTGCCACTTTTGAAGCAAGAGGATATACCGCTTGGGATCCTACTTCTTTTGCATTTATTAAAGATGATACATTGTGCATTCCCACCGCGTTCTATTCCTATGGTGGTCAGGCGTTGGATAAAAAAACACCTTTGTTGCGCTCCATGGAAGCATTCAACAAGCAAGCAATGCGCATCATGAGAGTGTTTGGTGACACAGAAACAACCCGTGTGAATACAACCGTAGGCTCTGAACAGGAGTATTTTTTAATTGATAAGGCTTTATACTTACAGCGTAAAGACTTGGTTTATTGCGGCAGAACTTTGTTTGGGGCAAAACCACCAAAAGGTCAGGAATTGGATGACCATTATTTTGGGGCAATCAAACCCAAAGTTAAGGCATTCATGAGCGATTTGAATATTGAGCTTTGGAAATTGGGCATTTTGTCAAAAACAGAGCATAACGAAGTTGCCCCCGCTCAGCACGAATTGGCGCCTGTGTTTACAACAGTAAATATTGCTTGTGATCATAATCAGGTTACCATGGAGGTTATGAAAAAGGTGGCAGATAAACACGGTTTGGTTTGCTTGCTTCACGAAAAACCCTTTGATGGCGTGAATGGTAGTGGTAAACATAATAACTGGTCCATCTCTACGGATAAGGGTGTAAACCTGTTGGAACCCGGCGACTCTCCAGTGGAAAACACAAGGTTTTTGCTGTTTTTGGTTGCTTTGATTAAAGCAGTAGATGAATATCAGGATATGCTGCGTATTTCCGTAGCCTCCGCCGGCAATGACCACCGTTTGGGTGCCAACGAAGCACCTCCAGCCATTGTTTCCATGTTTGTTGGCGAGGATTTACAAGAGGTATTAACCAGCATTGAAAGTGGTGCTGAATATGCAGGCAAAGACAGAGAAATGATGAAGGTTGGCGTTCACGTTTTGCCAAGATTCTTCAAGGATACAACAGACAGAAATAGAACCTCGCCCTTTGCATTTACTGGCAATAAGTTTGAATTCCGTATGTTAGGTAGTGCGGTTTCCATTGCATGCCCTAACTTTATTTTAAACACCATCGTTGCGGAAGAGCTGGCACAATTTGCGGATCAACTTGAGGTTGCAGAAAACTTCCCAACTGCGGTAAATGAGCTGATTCGCAAAACTGTGACGGAGCACAAGCGCATTATTTTTAACGGCAACAACTATTCTGATGAATGGGTCGTTGAGGCGGAAGAAAGAGGCCTTTTGAACCTAAGAACAACCGTAGATGCACTGCCATACTATGTGACAGAGAAAAATATCTCCGCTTTCACAAAACATGGAGTTTTGACAGAAGAAGAAATTCATTCTCGTTATGAAATTCTGGTTGAAAACTACATTAAAGTTGTTCATATTGAAGCTTTAACTATGTTGGAGCTTGCAAAGAAGAGCATTTTGCCAGCTGTAAGCTCTTATGTGAAGGAATTGGCGGAGACCATTTCTTTGAAAAGACAAATTGCTGCTACAATTAATTGCCGTAGCGAGGAAAGCTTGGCAATGGAATTATCCGAATTGTGTGCAGATTTTATGGATAAGATGGGCAGTTTGGAAGAATGCTTGGCAAAAGCCCATGGCAGTGCTGATGGCCAAGCAGAAGCAGAATTCTACAAAGATGGGGTTATCCCCGCTATGGCAGATTTGCGGGCGATTGCAGACAAGATGGAAGAAGAAGTTGGCGAAAAATATTGGCCATTCCCTACATACGGTGAATTGTTATTCAGCGTACTGTAATACATAAGAATTCAAAAAAAAATACAAATGATAAACATGGGTTTTTCCTGATTTTTATGATAAACTAAGGGCAATGGGAGGGAAAACACATGAACGAAAAACATATAGAGATGCTAAAGCTAATTCAAAGTAATTGCGTTGATGGCAAGGAGTTGGACCCGACGGATATCGCTAGGCTTGGAACTTCTTTCACTATGCAAGAGGTGCAGGAGGCCATTCCGATTCTAGAAGATGATGGACTTATCGAAGTTATTGAAATTGATATGTGCTGTGGAGTGGATTATGTTGTTTGCGGAATTACTGAAAAAGGAAAAGTTTATTTGCAATCACTTTGATTTTATTGTTATAAGATATTGGTTTGAGTGAAAAAAAGGATGTCACAGGATTAAAACTCTGTGGCATTTTCTTTTTTAGTGATAGTGTTTCATGATCAATTCATATAGTATGAATATAATGAAGAATGGCTTGGTAACTTTAGAGGCAAAAAAATATTTTGGTAAAGGTTGGATTTTATTTCCAAAAAAAAAGTAATTCACGAAATAGGGTTAGAACATGGATATTTTACATAAAAATACAAATTTAATCTGAACTTTACTTTAAAAAACAGGAAATTATGGTAAAATAAGTATGTGTTTTTGGTACAAAAGAATTTGCATGGTAAAATAGGTTTCAAATAAGTGGGAGCTGAATTATGAGGAAGATAATTATTTCACTTTTTTCCATGGCGATGATCGTATGTTTTTTCATTTGTGGAATTTCCATTGTTTTTGATCCAAGGAATGTTGGTTTTAATCAAGAAGAGGTTACTTTATTAACGGATGGGTGGTTTTATCAAAAAGAAGATGGGCAAAGGGAGGCATTTATCCCTCCTAGCAAGGTGCCCTCTGTTGGTGATAAACCTTTTGAAATTTATAAAACTCTAGACCAATCTATTCCCCAAGGAGTTACTCTAGGGTTTCGATCTTCGCAGCAGGAAGTTTGGGTTTCTGTTGACGATGAGATTATCTATTCCTATGGCAAAGCCGAGATGGTTCCTACCATGCCAACCTCGCCAGCCAGCGCATGGCATATCGTTTCCTTACCCTCAATGAATCCCGGTCAAGTGATAAAAATTTCCTCCTTATCGCCATATAGTTCTTATCAAGGAATGATAAATGAAATGATGGTGGGCAGCAAAAGTGCAATTTTGTTTCATATTGCTACTCGATACTTTCCAGCGGTATGCAGTAGCACGTTGGTTTTAGTTCTTGGTTTAATACTGGTAATATATGGCCTTTATATATATAAAATTAGACATTCGGCAAATTTTATATACTTAGGTTTCTTTGGCTTACTTTTAGGGATTTGGTTTTTTGGAGAGTCAAAGTTCACCCAATTTTTCTATGGGAATGTTTTATTGTCATACCAAATGGTTTTTCTATCCGTTGCACTCATTCCCATTCCGGCGTTACTATTTTTCAGTAGTGCTTTGCAGCCTGATGAGCAACGGGTTTATGAATATGTATGCATAGGTGCAATCATCAATTTTTTTGCAATGGTTCTGGCTCAAACGGTGGGGCTCATTGATTTTTATGAATGGTTGCCTATTAGCCATGTGTTTATTATTTTGAGTATGCTGCTAGTGATTCATAGCATGATGGAGTTTAACCGAAAATACTCTTACCGCCGAGCAAAGTTTTTATTTATCGGTGTAATCGTGTTTATATTAGCCGGACTGATTGATATTTTTGTTTTCTACACTTCCAATAAAAGTGATAGCACTTTGTTTTTGCAACTTGGAACTTTGATTTCAATAACAATTATTGCAAAAGGGGAGTTTAACAAAAATTTGGAGCTAATAAAGCTTGGCTTTGAGGCTGCGGCATTGAAAAAAGTGGCATTTACCGATGCGTTAACACAAATTGGAAACAGATATGCATTTGATAATGTTTTGGAAGAAATCGGACAAAAGGAGCCAGCGGACAATATTGATAATGCGGTTATTGTTATTGATGTGGATGGGTTAAAGTTTGCAAATGACACTTATGGACATTGGATGGGTGACCAATTGATTTGTTATATGGCGGAATGCCTAAGGACAGTTTTTTGTGAGGAGGGTAAGTATTTCCGTATTGGTGGGGATGAATTTGCCGTAATCCTAAGGGGAAAGAGGGAAGAGTTATTAAACTATTCCAGCAGGCTTAGAGATGTTATTGATTTAAATAACAAGGAAAGCCAATACAACCTAAGCGCATCATGGGGAATAGCCTTTCAATCGGAAACCAATCAAAATAGCATTCAGGAGGCATTTCAAATGGCTGATGCGTTGATGTATCAAGATAAAGAAAAGAAAAAACAGGGTCGTAGTTATGGAAAGGGTCTGGGAATCAACATTGCCAATCGCTTTCGGGATTCATAAATTGTACTCAAAACCCATGCTTTGCAAGGCAAAAAATGCGATTTTGATGTGCATAATATCAATTAGAATTTTTAGAAATGATTAAAAAAATAATGGTTAGCATTATTTTATTTTGTAAGAAAAATTGTATTTTAGAGAAACAAATACAGGATTAGAGATGCCCATAGTTAATAGCTGTGGGCATTTTTTTCAAAATTAGGCATTGGTATTGCTGAAATTGTAAATATATGTATTGTGGTAGGGCAGGGTTTTCTATTTACATTGACTAAAAGGTTCGTGAAATTCATTCAAATATCTTAGAAACCATGAATAAATATAATGATTATGCAAATAAAATCAGGTAAAAAGTATAAAAAATTATTGTGTGGTGTTATGAAAAATTAACTAAATTTTAGTTGCGTGTAAAAAAAGGTTGAGTTATGAAAGGTTTGGTGGTATCCTGTCTGCGGGTGGTATTGAAAAAACTGCACCAAAGTGTTTTTCGTTTTTTTGCATCCTGCATTTAGGCATCACTTTATCTGTTTTTCGGAGAGGTAAGATGTCAGGACAAGGCAGATTTTTTTTTGCAAGGAAACGCTTAGGATTTACCTTTTTGAGCAACTCATATCTATCGGGAATGAGATTGACGCGGATGTTGTACCATGCTTTCGGAGGTGGTATCATATCAAAATTGGCTTTATTGGACCAGGCAAAGTAGGGGTGAACCTTGCCCGCTACTTTATTCAACATGGAATAACCGTAAGTGGCTTTTTTGGCAGAACCTTGGAACACACCCAAGAGGCTTGCCAAATGACAGGCACAAAAATATACAATAGTTTAAATAAAATTGTTGATGAAAACGATGTATTATGGATCACAACTCCCGATGACACGATTCCAACGATAGAAAAAGAAATTTCTAAGTTGAACGTAAAAGGCAAATCAATTTGCCACGCCAGTGGCTCACTTTCTTCAGCGGCTTTGCAATTTTCAAAAAATGCAGGTGCAGCTGTATATTCAATCCATCCTATCTATGCATTTTCCCATAAAACCGTGGACTTTAAGGAACTTCAAAATGTGAAGTTCTCCTTGGAAGGTGACTTTTTGCGGGAAAATGACGATATGGTTTTGCAAATGATGGATAAAATAGGAAATTTCTATTTCATTCGAAGTGCAAAAACCTCGGCAACGTATCATCTTGCCAATGTGTTTGTATCAAACCTTACCTTAGCCCTTTTGGATATAGGTGTTTCCTATTTTCAAGATATGGGGCTTTCTGAGCAGGAGGCAATTTCTGCGGTAATGCCTTTGATTAAAGGTAATATCAGAAATATAGAGGAAAAGGGGTTTCTTTCTTCCCTTACTGGGCCTGTTCCTAGGGGAGATTGGAAAACGGTGCAACGCCACCTTTCAGTGGTAAAGGAGGAGGATAAAGAAATTTATCAAAAACTCTCTCTTCACCTTTTGGGGTTATCACGAAATAAGGGGAACATAGATAAGGAAAACAACTACAAAAAGGTAGAACTTTGTTTGAAAGGATTGGAAGAATGAAGAATACAGTTTTAACATTTAAAGAGGCAAAGGCCAAAGGAAATAAATTGAGCATGCTAACAGCATACGATTACTCCATGGCAAAAATCATAGATGAAAGTGGCGTCAACGGTATTTTGATTGGAGATTCTCTAGGAATGGTAATCAAAGGGGAGGAAGATACCCTATCGGTTACAGTGGATGAAATAATCTATCACACAAAGGCAGTAAAAAGAGGGGCAAAAAATGCTCTTATCGTTAGCGATATGCCCTTTTTATCCTATCATACATCCATTGAAGATGCGATTTATAACGCAGGGCGTATGGTAAAAGAGGGCGGTGCCCACGGGGTAAAACTTGAGGGTGGTGCAAATGTGTTGGCTCAGGTGAAGGCAATTGTGGCAGCACAAATTCCCGTTATGGGGCATTTGGGGTTAACCCCTCAGTCGGTTAATGCTTTTGGCGGCTTTAAGGTACAGGGAAAAAGTGAAGAAACTGCAAAACAATTGATTACGGATGCTGTTGCCTTGGAGGAGGCGGGAGCCTTTGCCATTGTTTTGGAGGGGATTCCCGCCAAAGTTGCAGAGCTAATTACAAGGGCAGTGACTATTCCAACCATTGGTATCGGTGCCGGTAAGGAATGTGATGGACAAATTTTGGTTTATCAAGATATGCTAGGGATGTTTGATGATTTTGTTCCTAAGTTTGTAAAACAATATGCAAATGTGGGCAAGACTATGAAAGAGGCAATTGGTATGTATATCGAAGAGGTGGAAAAAGGCCACTTCCCCGAGGACAAGCATACTTTTAAAATAGATGAGGAGCAATTAAAGAAGCTATATTGAGTAAAGATGAGATAACAGGAGATAGAATCATGATTGTAAAAACCATTGAAGAAATTCGAGATTTAGTTAAAGGATGGAGAGCCGAGGGACTTTCTGTGGGATATGTGCCAACTATGGGTGCATTGCATGAAGGACATAAGAGCTTGATGGAACGAGCTATTGCAGAAAATGATAGGGTAATCACCAGCATTTTTGTAAATCCAACGCAGTTTGGCCCTAACGAGGACTTTGAGGCCTACCCCAGAGACTTGGAGAAGGATGCTGCATTGTGTGACAGTGTTGGTGTGCATGTGGTGTTTGCACCTGAAGCTCAGGAATTATATTTGCCGGACAAATGCACCAGCGTGCATATTTCTGGTTTGACAGATGTTCTTTGTGGCAGCAAAAGACCAGGTCACTTCGATGGTGTTTGCTTAGTGGTATCTAAGTTTTTTAATATCATTCGTCCAGACAAGGCATATTTTGGGCAAAAAGATGCCCAGCAGGTTGCTGTAATGAAAAGATTGGTGCGAGATATGAACTTTGAGGTGGAGATTGTGCCTTGCCCCATTGTGCGTGAGGCAGATGGTTTAGCCATTAGCTCCAGAAATGTTTATTTATCTGTGGAGGAGCGCAAAGCGGCCCAGGTGCTGAGCAAAAGTTTGAAAATGGCCAAAAATGTGCTGGAACAGGGGGAGCGTAACGCCCCTATTTTGAAGGCAGCGATTCTTTCTTGCATTATTCAAGAGCCTATGGCAAAAATTGATTATGTGGAAGTGGTTGACGGCGAAAATCTGGAAAGCATTAATGGAGAAATCAAGGGACATGTGCTAATTCCCATTGCTGTATATATTGGAAAGACAAGGTTGATTGATAATATCACCTATGATCTGTAAAAACTTGGACTTTGGATTTAAAAAATAATACCTCCTGGGTCATACATTTTAAATAGATAGAAGAGCCCTTCATGTAGTTTGGAGGGCTTTTTTTTGAGTTAATAAAGCCGGAAACTTGGGGTTTTCGGCTTTGAATTTTTGCGATAAATAATACTGGTTAGCTAAAATTTAGAAGGATGTCCAACCGCCATCTGTTTGCAGGGTTGCGCCAGTCATATGGGTTGCATCATCGGAAGCGAGGAAAAGGATGGATGCTGCCTGTTCCTGGGCGGTAGCCTCACGACCCTGCATGGTTTTTGTTTTTTGGCCTGCCATGGATTGGGCCTCTGAAGGGTCTAAACCGTTTGCAATGGCTTGCTGCATTTTTTCCATAACAAAAGCCATTGCCTCATCCACCATAGGTGTGCTGGTTCCCGCAGGGTTTACGGAGTTGATGCGAATGTTATGTTTTGCATAATCCAGAGCCATGTTTTTTGTTAAGCCGTTGATGGCATGCTTAGAGGCAACGTAAGCCGAATTTCCGGGAAGCCCGGTAAGACCCGCGATGGAAGCATTATTTACAATGACACCGCCATTACCCTGGCGTAAAAACTGCTGGATTTCATACTTACAACTAAAATAAACGCTATAAAAATTGTTGTTCATGGTAAAATCCATTTCATCTTTGCTTAGCTCATGCACTGGGCTTGGCTTTCTACCCATAACGCCTGCATTGTTAATGGCAATATCAAGCTTGCCATATTTTTTGATTGTTTCTGCAACCATTGTTTCGCAGGCATCTTCCGTGGACAAATCTAATTGGAGGAAAATAGCTTTGCCACCAACCTCCTGAATGTATTTCATTGTTTCTTCTGACTCGTCTTTGAGGCGGTCCACCACAACAACCTTTGCGCCTTCCTTTGCGGCACGAATTGCTGTTGCTCGTCCAATTCCTCTTGCCGCTCCTGTTACAATCATAACCTTATCTTTAAATCTATTAGGGTAAAATACATCTGCCATGAATAATCATCCTTTCCCTTAAGTTCTATATATACGAAAATCTCCATGCTGTTCATTTTTATATACTTAGTAAAATATATTTTACTAAGTTCGCGTTCAAACATTATATATTAGGTGTTTGGCCTTTTCAATGAGGATAGGATAAGTTATCTGTTAAGAAATTCTAATAATGCTAAATAATGCAATTTCCCAAAAGTCTGGAGATAGGGATTGTTTTGCTAGGTATATTAAAGCCAAGGTATTCCTAGCTTATTAGGATATGAAGGATTGGCATTTGGGGAAGGGGATAAGGGGTAAATCTGCCAGTTGGAGAAAGTAGGGGGGCGAAATCATTTATGGTTTTGCATGGTAGGCGAAAAATATGGGACTCAGTTTGCTTTGTTTCTTGTAATGTGAGGGGAAAAGGCTGTTTATTTGGGAAGCAATTCTTTAGGGTAAAAATTAAGGAAGGTAGACAGATGATTGTTGTAAAATAAAAAGGCATCACCCATTGGGTGATGTCTAAATTTTTGCTGGAATAAAAGGATGATTACAGTTTTTTGCCCGTATCGGGATATAAAGGCTGCCCATCATACAAAACAAACTTACGGATGCTTCTTTTTGAAGTTTTATACTTCAAAACAATTTTTGTGATCCCAACCAAAATGTTATCAATATCATCCATATCAAAAACTTGGGTTACGGCAACGACTTGCCTAGGGTTTACATTCAAAACGCTGCCATCACACTTTGGGCGATCCTCTAAGATTAGGGTGTTGCCTTTATAAAATGCTAAGGTAAAGCTATGCAAAACATTTGGGATGTTTGCGCTGTTATAGATATCCAAATCATAGCCAAGGCGAAAAGGCTGTTTGACCTCTTCATATAAAGAGTTTTTAAAGCTGCTGTTCATGTGATATTTGATTCTCACTTCTCTGGGGTAGACCTTGATGCCACCCAAACGATGAATCCCCTCCATTACAAGGAGGGTGCTGGCGGAACCGGCAACCGCACCAATGATACCTATATAATCGCTAAGCATAATAACACCTCTTTTCAAAGTAGTACCCTGTTATTTTTATCAAAGATTTTGACCTTGTAATAGGTATTATCACGAAGGGAAAAAACGATATTTTTTAGTACAGAGTATGAATTTGTACTTGATTTTAGACAAATTCAAAATTTACATTTATTTTTTTAATTATACCATACTCACATGATAAAAACCAATGCAATTATAAAAAAATGGTTCAAAAGGTTCATAGAAAGAAAATAAAAATTGAGAAAATGGATTTAATTTACAAAAATAGATGTAAATGAGACTTAATAACGACTTTCTTTCAAAAAATTGTATGCATAATTCACAATAAAATATACAAATACATGCTTATTTTGCATAAAAAAACAAGAAAAATGTTGCAAATTGTAAAATGTATGCTATAATTTTCCATATGGGATATTTTTAATATTTCTAGGAGGAAAAGGTACAAAGAAACTATAAAAACCTCATATTTTTTTTGAGCTTTTTATAGCGTGAAAGATGAATGGAGGAGTTATGTGAAATCGATGAAAATCAAAACAAAAATGGCTATTTTAATGCTTCTTGTTGTGCTTTCGGGAGTTTGCGTTGCAGGTATTGCAATTCTTAAAATGGAAGACCAAAAGGTAATTGCGTTGGAAACCATGGAGACACAAACGAGGGCTGACTTTGACAAAAAAATAAAGGAACAGGTGGAAAGTGCTGTTTCTGTTTTGCAGAGGGTTTATGATGACCACTTGGCGGGTGTTTACACCAAAGAGGAAGCAGAAAAAGTAGGTGCAAATTTACTTAGAAACATGAAATATGGCGCAGATGGATACTTCTGGGCAGATAAGACAGATGGTACTTGTGTTGTTTTATTAGG
The DNA here is from genome assembly GCA_002380805.1 of Clostridiales bacterium UBA4139. GTDB lineage: Bacteria > Bacillota > Clostridia > Lachnospirales > Anaerotignaceae > Chakrabartyella. Next base: position 373,465 of record DFWH01000013.1, read on the forward strand.
CAACGAAACAGAGGGCACAAATCGTGCGAATGCAAAGGATGCCAATGGATTCCCTTTTATTCAGGAGATTAAAAATCAGGCATTGCAAGGTGGCGGATTTACGGATTTTGCTTTCCCTAAGGCAGGGGAAACAGAAGCTTCACCCAAAAGAGGATATTCTGTGTATTTTGAACCCTTTGATTGGGTTTTGGGTACAGGAAACTACACAGACTTCATTGATAACTATATTGCGGAGCAAAATGCCATTGTGGAAGCTGGCATTCACAAATCTGTTATTGAGTTAATGGTTATTATTTTAATTTGTGTTGCTGTTTCGTGTTCACTGGGTCTTTACATCGTATTGAGCATTATAAGACCAATTGGAAAATTGAATAAGGTGACCAGGGCTCTTGCAGAAGGCAATCTGGACACTGAAATTGACATTGACAGTAGGGATGAAATTGGGCAGTTGGCAGAGTCAATGGGTATTTTGACCGACAGATTAAAGACTTACATTGATTATATTGATGAGATTTCTTATTTGTTGGATGAAATGGGTCATGGCAATTTAAGCCTAGCTTTCCAGAATACATATGATGGGGAATTTGCTAAGGTTAAGCAGGCATTGACCACCACAGCTGATATGTTGAATGACACTCTTTCTCAGATTAATATAGCGGCAGAGCAGGTTGCAAGTGGTTCTGAGCAGGTTGCAGCAGGGGCGCAGGGCCTATCTCAGGGTGCAACAGAGCAGGCAAGTGCAATTCAGGAGTTGTCAGCTTCTATGAACGAAGTTTCTGCCCATAGTGAGAAAACAGCAAAGAATGCTGAAGAAGCAAAGGCAATTGCCGTTGAATCAACCAACGTAATCTACCGTGGTAAGGAACAAATGAACCTGATGGTAAAATCCATGGAAGAAATCAGCAACACATCCAATGAAATTGGTAAAATCATTAAGGCAATCGAGGACATTGCATTCCAGACAAATATTTTGGCATTGAATGCCGCTGTTGAAGCTGCAAGAGCAGGAGAAGCAGGAAAAGGTTTTGCTGTTGTTGCTGATGAAGTGCGTAATTTGGCTGGAAAGTCTGCTGAAAGTGCAAAGAACACAGCTGCCTTGATCGAAAAATCTGTATATGCAGTAGAGCAGGGCGTAAATATTGTAAATGAAACAGCAAAATCTTTGGATGATGTTGTGATGAGTGCAGACAAGTCTGCCCGTATTATTCAATTTATTGCCGATGCCAGCGAGGAACAGGCAACCTCCATTGAGCAGGTTAACATTGGGGTAGAGCAGATTGCCGCAGTTGTTCAAACAAACTCTGCAACAGCGGAAGAAAGTGCTGCTGCCAGCGAGGAGCTTTCCGGACAGTCTATGATGTTGAAGGAACTGATTGGTCACTTTAAGCTAAAGGGCAATCAAGACGTGAGTTTGAATTCCATGGAAACCAGCAATCATGGATATTCCGATATGAATTATTCAAACTATGATGGCAAGTATTAAGGTGAATTTTGAATAAAGACCATTCGCTTCATTTGCAAAAGCCTTTTGTAACTAAGGCGAAAAGCATTTAGGATTACATAATAGGTATATAAAAAGTCCCCTGAGGTTGGCGTAACTGTCAAACCTCAGGGGATTGTTTATTTTTACTTATTCATTTTTTCAATATATGGGGCAAATTCCTTTACAGCCCCACGTTCAAGGGGGTGCATTTGAAAGCACCCCCTTTTGTTCAGCACTGCCAATCTTTGGGCTCGGATGCCAGCGGATTGCATGCTGATATTGCAAAGAGTAGCAATCTCCTTAGGTGAGTGCACATGGAGTGCAGAAAGTACAGCCGCAGGCATAAGGAGATCCCTTGCAAATATATTGGCTTGCGCCTCTTCTTCATTTGTGTTGGAGTCGATTTCGCTATTGCGGTAGAAAGTGATTGATTCAACATGACCTAATAAGATATGACCCACTTCATGGGCAATGGTAAATCGGATTCGTCCTAAATTGTTTACATAATCGTTAAAAATGATGTAATACTGCTCTTCAAACTTTAGTGAAAAGCCATCCCCTTTTTTTGCCAGTGGGTCCACCATATCCCAAAGGGTAAACTTAGAATAGGGGATGGTTTTGATTTCATAGTGCCTGCAAATGGCACCTAGATTAACGGGAAAGCAATTGATTTTGCAATCTCTGATAACCTCCCAAGAAAGATTTCTTGCCTGTTGATATAAACGATACTTCAATGACAACACTCCTTTTTTATCGGTATTGTATCAAAGTACGGTGCTTAAAAAAGCAAGAAAATACGAGATTTATCATGATTTTAGAAAAATAATTCAACGGGTTTCCATAATTGCAAAATACTAGAAATCAATGTCCCGGGTAGAGCTATCCAGTTGTTTTTTTATGCCATGGGCAGTGGAATTGAGCTTGTCTTTGACAGCGGTTTCTTTAAACCCTCTGGCTGCCACTTTCCCCTCCAAATGAACTTGATTTTTATGGGAAATACCTAAAATACGATCCACGGCAGGCTGCATTGGGGGCTGATTGCGGTATGCAGTTAAAACTTCCAGTTCATGTTCAGTGGGATAAAAGGGCTTTTTAGTTTCCATAATATCACGACTGTCCATTGATTGTGATAATGTATCCACATTTTCTGTCCAGCCCATTAAAAATGCGGGAGAAGTGTCCAACGCCTTTGCAATGGGTTCGAGTATGGTGATAGGCAGATTTTCAATGTCACCATTTTCATAACGGTAGACGGTGGCACGGTTTTTTTTCAATTTCTCGGCTAACTCATCTACGGTTAGCCCTTTTTTCATTCTACATTCTTTCAATCTTTGACCAACATCCATTTTTCTAACCTCCTTTCTGATATAAGTTAAGTATAGCACAAAATCGCATATATGCAATAGAAATAGGAAAAAATGTTGCGTAAAATGCGATAAATTGCAAAATTTTACAAAAAAGGTTGACTTTTCGACAATACTTCGCTAGTATTAAGTTGTCGCATAGCATGCGACGAAAGGGGGTGAGTCAATGATCAATAAGAGTGTACTAGTTCAAAAGGTATCTGAAAGGGGCTTTACAACAAAAGAAATTGCTGAAAAGTTAAAAATTGAACATGAAGTTTTTGCAAAAAAATTGGAGAGCTGTGACGATTGTTTTACCGTAAAAGAGGTCCAAAGTTTGGTGCGGATTTTGGGAATGGAGGGAGCAGAAGCAGCAAAAATTTTTTTTGGTTAAATGTCGCATAAATGCGACGATTGTATTTGGAAGGTGTTACCAATGGTGAAAGGAAGAACCGGATCGCAAATTCAAAATACGAAATTTACCCAAAACATGGCAAATTTTGTCTCATAGCAAGGGTGTCTTTGCAAAGAAACCCTTTGAAGAGGGATTTTGTGTATAGATTTTAAGAAGCACTGGGGGGCGTTTTTTTCTTCGGATAGTAGGATGAATTTTGTTTGATTGTAGATGGGAAAAGGAGGGTTGAAAGGTGTCTTATCAATGCAGAATGGTAGATAGGGAGTGTGATGGCTGTGGGGAGTGTCAACAGGAGATAGAACCTTGTCCAAATTGCGGAGGCTTAGGCTATGAGGCAAAATATTTCCTTGGAAATGAATGGGTTAGTTGTGATGAATGCATGGAGCGAAGGTATATATAAGGCTTAATGATAGTAGGGGGGGGGAATCCTCACCATTGTGGTGGGGGGATGAGAGTAGGCGGTGTTTGCCTTGGAAAAATAAAGGGGAGGGGAGAGAAAACATGGAAAGGGACAGTTTTATTTTTTATCGTTCATTTTTTGAGGGGATAGCCCTTCTGCCATCGGCAGAGGACAAGGTGAAGGCGTATGAGGCGATCATGGAGTTTGCTTTAAATAGTCAGGAACAGCCGGTGGACGGATTGGCAGGCATTGTTTTGGCGATGGCAAAGCCGCAAATTTCCGCAAATATTCAGAGGGCAAAAAATGGTAGCGTTGGCGGGCGCCCGAAAGATTCTTTGGATGAAGGCGAAAAGGGCAGAAAGAGAAAAAAGGCTACTACGGCTGAGGAAAAAGGAAAGGTTATTGAAATTGAGTTTGATGAAAAACCAATGGTTTATGAAACGGTGGAAAACGAAAAACCAATGGTTTATGAAAATGGAGAAATGGAAAAACCAATGGTTCATGAAAATGGGGAAATGGAAAAACCAATGGTTGCAGGAAAAGAGAAAAACCAAAAACCTAATGTAAATGTTAATGATAATGATAATGCAAATGAAAATGAAAATGCTAATGGGAATGTAAATGGGGGGAGAGAAAAAGAAAAAAAAGAAAAAGACCCCCCCACCTTTTCGCCCCCCAGTGTTGCCTTGGTGAGGCAGTATTGCTTGGAACGCAAGAATCAGGTGGATGCACAACGCTTTGTTGACTTTTACGCAAGTAAGGGATGGATGGTTGGTGCCAACAGGATGCAAGATTGGAAGGCGGCAATTAGGCGATGGGAGGATGAGCAAGGCAAAGGCTTTGCTTCTGCCTCCCAGGGCAAAGACGGAGGAAATATTTTTTATCATATCGGCATGGAGGAGGGGTTATTTTGACCAGAGAAGGTATCATCGGGGTTTTAAGTATTCTCAAGACGGCATATCCAAACCATTTTGGCAAGATTTCTAAGCAGGACGCAGAGAATACCATCAACCTTTGGGCATCTATGTTTGCCCAGGAGGATGGGAGAATGGTGAGCTATGCGGTAAAGCAACTCATTGCCACCAACGTGTTTCCACCCACCATTGCAGAGGTTTGCGGTGTGCTGGCGGAGGCAAAACAAGGGCAGGGGATAGATAGTGCCGCTGCATGGGGTCAGGTGCAACATGCCATACGTCGCTTTGGCTACACCCGTGGTGATGAGGCTCTTGCCAGCATGCACCCAGTGACGGCAGAGGTTGTTCGTCGCCTTGGTTGGATGGATTTGTGTAGGAGCGAGAATGTCATTGCCGACAGAGCCCATTTTATTAAGCTTTTTGAAGGCAAACAGAGCAAGGCTAGAGAGATGGCTATGATTCCGCTGGAGGTCAAAGAGGGGCTTTCCCAGATGCCTAAAAGCAAAGCTTTGCCTCAAATTGGTGGGGATGAGGCAAAATAGAGGGGGAGAAAATTAGGGCAATAAAGGGCAGATAGGCTAATTATTTTTAGCTTCTTTAGAAAAATAGAGGCTTCCTTAAGATTTTCCGTAGGGGGTCAGGCAGTTTTGTCATTGGCAAAAGCTATTTGAGGGAAAAATAAAATAAAGGACACTGCCACCAAATATGAGGAAAAAAATAGAAAATTTTCAAGGGGTTTTTCATGCAAATTGACGGTCGTTGCTTTTGGATAGTTTCAAAGGCATATGCGGCAAAGTTGGGGCGTATTTTTGCAATAGGGAGGGGTTTGAATGTGTTATAAAATTACTTGTTGTTACCACTGCCAAGAGCGATACCCACTTTGTCATGCCAGTTGCTTTCGCTACAAGGAGGAGAGGGAAAGACTGGACAAACTGAGGGAGGCGCGCACTGTCAATAACGATGAGGTTGAGTTATATAAACGACAGAGGTTGAACAGAGTTAAGAGGTGACGCCGTTGGCAAAAGAGAAGGATTTGAAACTTTTGGATTATGACATTTCAGATAACCGCTATCGAGAGTTGAAATATTTTTGTAGGCAATATAAAGAAAAGCAAAAAAGGCTTTGCTCCATCACAGAGATATCGTCTCCCCAATTGGGAATGAGAAGGGGAGCCTCATTTTCAGATAAAACCGCCAATATTGCCATAAAAAGGGCTCGATTGACAGATGAGCTGAAAATTATTGAGCAGGCGGCAGTGGAGACAGATGGGCAGTTATATGGCTATATTTTGAAGAGTGTAACCGACGGAACGCCCTATGAATATTTGGATATTCCTACCAGTAGATCAGGGTTTTATGCTCTTCGCAGAAGATTTTTTTACATATTGGATCAAAGGAGATAAAGAAAAAAATTGAATGAAATAATACCTCCTACCATTGGGATGAAAAATGCCCATTGCATATGGTTTTTGGGTTCTGTATGCAATGGGCGAAAAAAGAATTTAAGTTCTAGGAGGTAGCAAAGGGAATATCTAATCAGTATGGTTTAAAAATCAAGGTTCTTCCTCGCAAAGGCATTCTTTAGCAAGGGCTAGCTGTGTTTGCATAACAGCTTCCAGAGCAGAAACGGCATTGACCATTTCCTTGATGGAGTTATGAATGAGAACCAAATTGGCGCCGCAATCGCCGATGCATTCATACTTTGCCTGAGCAATCATGTCGTTTGTCTGTGTAAACAGGCCAACCAGATCTTGGGTATCCACATATCTGTAAGCATCCTGAGGCAAGCTTTGTGCCCCTTCAACGGTAAGCACGAATGTTGCACCGGGGGGAAGTTGGGTTACGGTGATAGTGGTCAAGTCCCCATCGACGACGATGTCTACATGGGCGCCATAAGCAGCTGTAAGATCCTTATCGAAGGTATATGCCAAAGAAACGGGAGAACCATCGGCATTTAGGGCAGGGGTGGAAAAGGTGAACTTTGCGGCACATCCACTGGGCTGAAAAATAGATTCTCCGGTGAGATAAATTTTTTCTGGATCAATGATAATTCCAATGGGCGGCAGGCTCAAATACCAAGCTAACAATGCTCTTACCCTGGCGTTGCTGTGATCAAAATAGAAGTTATTGGAGTAGCGCCAAATTGCCAACTGTGCCGCCGTAATACATTCGCCCTGAGTTAAAAATTGGATACCGGACAAGTTTTGGATTGTGCTAACCGAGGCATAAGGGAAGGCATTGAAAAGAATATTTCTAACTTTATTTGCATTTTCTTCCGAAATGTCCGAACTAGCAGTTAAAATTTGTTGTTCAAATAAACCGGGGGCGATAGCTGTAAAAACATCAAAGCAATATGCACTTGTTGTTAACCCTGTTGTGGCCTCTACTAATTCAAAAATTGCAAAGGCCATACCTTGATCAGATATACCCCAATAGAGAACTGTTCCGTTGTAACGAAACGTGTGGTATTTCATATGATTTTCGGAAGTGATATTAAAGTTTGCACAAGGCAATAATGCCTTTCGGAACTTTGTGGCCTCTGCGTCTAAAATATAGGAGATGGAGGCTTGTTCTAAGGCAACAGATTCAATTAAATCGGTAATAGCCTGTTCTCTCGTTGTGCCACTTCCTGTGATAATGGGCATACCCATGAGTAATTCATCCTTTCATAAATTTTTGGCATTTTCTCAAATGAGATATACACATCCTGGGGAAGGGGCAGATGAGGTTTTTAAAGCAAGGCTTGGGTTTCGTCTTGCCTAAAAAAGGGTTTTTCCTATTGGTATATGCATAATAATTTTAAGCAAAAAGGTCCTTTCGGAAAACCTGCTTTGGCCATACTCCCTATGGACATGTACAAGGTACTACATCATATGTGAATTCTTTAGAAAATGTGCCTATATGATGGCTTTCATTGACAAGGGGGGGATCCCAATTTCTGACGGCGTGGGCAATATCAGCAAAGATAAAATTTTTCTAATCTATCTTAAAAATAATGCAATTTATTGCAACTTTTTTTTTGCTTTGATATAATTAATAGGGAAAAGAGGTGGTAGTTTGCGGCTGATCGCTTTGATTGTGTTGGTTAATGGGCTCGTTTTACTTTCGGGGCTAATTTGTGCTGGAATTTTTTTGGCTAGTGTCATCTTAAGGCAAAAAATCGGTAAATATACCACAGATGATTGGGCGGAGTTTTTCCGGCAGCTTTCGGAGAAGAAATTCATCGGGCAGCTTATTCTTTTACAATTAGTTGTCCTAAGTGGGGTTTCCTTTTTAGGGTTTTATTTGTTCCGCTATTTTAATTTTGTGAATCCGTTTTTGGCAACAAGCCTAACCTTTCTGGTGGGCATAGCTAAAATTGTATACAAAACCCAGAAAAGCGGAGAAAAATTAAGGGAGAAGCTAAATAGGCTTCGTACAGAAGTGGGTGCATAAAATAACATCATCGGGTGAGATGGTGTTTTTTTATTTGACTTAAATGAAAATGGGCTTAGATAGTGAAAAATTGCAGTATAGAATTGTAGGTAATTTAAATAATATTAGGGTAGCCATAAGCCTGTTTTTGGTGGGAAAACAACCATAAATAAATCTTAGCGAAAACTTAAATTTACATAAAAACCTATTTTTGTTATACTTAAACTACAAACTGATTTGGGAATCCAATGTTTGAAAGGCTTAGCGGTTCCTTGTCTTACTTAACCATTGAGAATTTAACCAACATAGGAAGGTCTCCACCCTAAGGTGGCGGATGCTTACGAATCTATTGGGTGGCGATGACACAAAAGTGTGTGCTGGGTAGATTGGCATTTGTAAAGTGCTGTTGGTTATTCGTATTTATGAATACAATAATACGAATCGTCTTTGACCATCCCAATGATTATGAAAGGAGGAAACAATGGTTTTAAATTTACTTTTAACGGCAGTTGTAATTATCATTTGTGTAGTGAGCAACAAAGTTTCAAATAAGATTGGCATGCCGGTACTGTTAGCGTTTATTTTGCTAGGTATGTTTTTTGGTTCCGATGGGCCGGTGCAAATCTATTTTGATGATTATGTTTTTGCGGAGCAGGCATGTTCCATCGCTTTGATTTTTATCATGTTTTACGGTGGTTTTGGCACAAAGTGGGATGAGGCGAAGCCTGTTGCCAATAAGGCAATTCTTTTATCATCTTTGGGTACCATAATGACGGCAGTGCTTGTGGGTATTTTTTGTAATGTGGTTTTGCGTATTTCTCTTTTAGAGGGGCTGCTGATTGGGGCAGTGGTTAGCTCCACCGATGCCGCCTCGGTTTTCTCCATTTTGCGTTCCAAGCGGTTGAATCTACGGTATAACACCGCATCGTTGTTGGAAATTGAAAGTGGTAGCAATGACCCCTTTGCTTATATGCTTACCATCATCGTTCTTTCTCTTATGGGTGGAGGCAGTTCTTTTTCGGAATTCGCTTATTTAATCTTTTCTCAAATCGTTTATGGAGCAGTGTTTGGCATTGTTCTTGCCGTTGTGACGGTACATTTTTTTAAAAAAATCAAGCTAACATCTTCGGGTTTTTATTCAATTTTTGTGCTGGCAATTGCCCTCATTTCTTATGCAGGCCCAAGTCTGGTGAATGGTAACGGCTATTTGAGTGCCTATATCACAGGGATTATCCTTGGTAATAGCAAAATTCATGACAAGGCTGAGCTGGTTCATTTTTTTGATGGCATCACAGGGTTGATGCAGATTCTGCTGTTTTTCCTGTTAGGGTTATTATCCTTTCCGTCCCAATTGCCCAAGGTTGCCCTTTTGGCATTGGCGATCTCCCTCTTTTTGACTTTTGTTGCCCGTCCGTTGGTGGTGTTTTCCATCTTATCACCTTTTCACAGCACAAGGGGGCAAAAGCTGTTGGTTTCGTGGGCTGGCATGAGGGGTGCAGCCTCCATTGTATTCGCCATTATGGCGGTGATTAATCCAATCACCATGAATCATGATATTTTTCATATTGTATTCTTTATCGTACTTTTTTCCATTTTAATACAGGGAACTTTGCTGCCCTATGTTGCAAAAAAATTGGATATGACGGATAATAGTATTGACGTTATGAGTACCTTTAACGATTATATGGATGAACTACCCGTGCAGTTCTTGCAATTATCCATCCCTACGGATTACCCATGGGTGCATCAAAAGGTAAGAGATATTTTGTTGCCGCCGGATTCTTTTTTGCTCTTGATTGTGCGTGGGAAGGAAAATATTATTCCCAATGGTGAAACAGAAATATTAGGAGAGGATATACTGATTTTAAGTGGGAAATCTCCCAATAAAATTAATGGCCTATCCTTATATGAAATGAAGATTAAAAAAGAAACCCGTTGGCATGATAAAAAAATTGCCGATATTATTTTGGGGGATGAGCGTATCGTTTTAATTAAACGGGGCGAAAGCGTTGTGATACCCAAGGGAAACACGGTGTTGCAGGAAAATGATATTCTTGTGTTTACAGAAGTGGTGTAAAAAGTTTGAAAAAACATTTGATTGTGATAAGCTGGGGCATCATGGTTTGAAATCTATGATGCCCTTGATTATAAAGAAAGGCTTAAATTGAATTAGAAAGCAGGGATGGTGTTTCTCTTTTTTGTGGAAGAACCATCTTTAAAATAAGGGAGGAGACAATATCTTGTTTTTGGTTTTTTCCAAAGAAGATTCGTATTATTTCGAATGAGAAAAATTTTTCTGTTAAACTTTAGAGATTTTTTTGGAACAAAACATGAGCCGCAGCAAAAAAACAAGGGGGCATACGCCCGAAGTAAAAAGTAATTTTGGTGTAGCGAAAGTATGAATAAAAAAAGAAAGAAAGGTTAACATGACTTCGGAAAAGAAAGAAAAGAAAATATTATTTATCTCATTTATTGCTGGGTTGTTATTTGCAGTGGCAGAGTTTATTTTTGCAATTTACACCCGCTCCCAATCGGTTTTGATGGATGCAGCTTACGATGCATCGGAGTTGATTTTTATTATTTTGATATTGTTCCTCACCCCACTGTTTCATAAGCCCATTTCAGAAAAACGCCCCTTCGGCTTTTTTCAGATTGAGTCAATGTTTTTGATTATCAAAGGGTTTATGATGCTTTCCGTAACATTGGGGCTTTCTGTAAATGTGATTCAATCGGCATTAGCTGGGGGCAACCATGTGGATGGGGCAGAAATATCTTTGTTTCAATTGATATTAGGGGTTATTAGTATCGGGATTTTTATGGTGATGCGACACCTCAACCGCTCAGTTTCTTCCCCTACGGTGGATGGGGAGCTTCTGGGGTGGAAGTTGGATACGGCGTATAGCATCGGCATGTCGGGAGCATTTTTTGCCTCCACATTTTTGGATTCCACGCCCATTGCTTTCATTGCACCTTACTTTGACTCTTTGGTTGCCATTGGCATTGTGATTTTTATGCTTCCTGAAAATATGAAGATGCTTTGGGGGGCAATGCAGGATGTGTTTTTGTTTTCTCCCGAAGAGAGCACAGTCAATGAGATTAAGGAAATTTGCAATGAAATTTTAGACCCAAATGGATTTCAACCTGTGTTTTATGATATTACCAGAACGGGACGGAGGCTTTGGGTTGCCGTGTATTTTGAGATTTTGGAGGATTGCCTGTCTATTAAAAAACTGGAAGAGGTAACCCTCAGGGTAAATAAGGCCTTGGAGCAACAGTTTGAAAATTGCTATTGCGAGTTGATTGTAACAAGTCAGGAGCAAGAGGTTTTGGGAAACAGGTAAAAAGGTTTTACAAGCAATTTGAATAGAAATATAAAAAAGGAGGGATCAGAGCAATGCTTTGGTTGCTCTTTTTTTGCGAAAAAAGGGGGGAGACTGCAAACACGACCCTTTTTACTTTTTCTGCATGTTCAATTAGCTTAAGGGTAAGAGTAGCGACCCAAAATAGTTTGGAGCCAACTTGTTGAACATAAAGAATCACCAAGGGACAGAACACAACAAATAATAAAAGGGAAGGTGGAGCGTTTTTTTAAGTTGTCCTGCTTTACCATCTCTCCCCAAATTTGAATCAGCTACCCAATTTGAGCAAATCGCTAATGAAAGGTATAGCAGAACCATCCCAAAGTAGGTAATTTATAAAAGAGAGCAGAAGTGGATTTAGCTGTGGTTGTTATGGTTGTGGGGCTATGTTATAGTGTTACTACTACGGAATTTTGCAAATATTAGCCACTTATCTTTCGGAAACGACCGATTATTTAAAATGGGGTGCAAAATTGCCTTGTTTTTTCTATAATACAGACATAAGGGGGTGCAAAGGTGAAGATAAAAATTGAGGTTGATGAAAGTGTCAAGGAAACCGAGGTGGTCATCAGGGCAGAGAAAATCACAGATGAAGTAAACCATATTGTCAGTCGGCTTTCAGAGCAAACGCCAGATGTGCTAATTGGCTTTCGGGATGAGGTTGCTCATATTCTTGATGAATCAAAATTGGTGAGGATATTTTCCGCCGCAGGGAAGGTGTTTGCCCAGGGGGAGAAGGATGAGTTTACTCTGCGCCTTCGGTTATATGAAGTGGAAGAAAAACTAAATAATGCCTTGTTTGTTCGAATTTCGAATTCGGAGATTATTAACTTAAAAAAGGTGAAAGGCTTTGACTTAAGTTTTGTTGGCACAATCTGTGTAACCTTCACCAATGGTACATCCACATATGTGTCAAGACGATATGTTTCCAAAATAAAAAAAGTATTAGGGATATGAGGTGGTATAGATGATAAAGCAAGCTTTCCTTCGTGGTCTTTTGGGGTTTCCTTTGGGCATTGCATTGGGACAAATGATTACAATTTTTATGTCCCTAATATTGGGTGAAGGCACCTACGTTGCATATGTTCCAGCTTTGGTAGAACAAATGGGTAGTGAACTAGGGGCAGTGACTTTGCAGACGGGGCTGTGTGGTTTGTTGGGGTCCGCTTTTGCCGCCGCATCTATCATATGGGAGATAGAGGATTGGAGTATTGCTAAGCAGACGGGAATCTATTTTTCAATTACAGCGGCAGTGATGTTTCCCATTGCCTATGTGGCAAATTGGATGGAGCATAGTTTTTTAGGCTTTATAATTTATGCTGCTATATTTGTTTTGATTTTTGTTGTGATTTGGTTTGTGCAGTTTTTAATCTGGAAAAGAAAAGTGAAACTTATGAATGAAAAGCTTTTGTGATTGTTCTTTCAGTTTATCCATATAACATGAAGTTGGGGAAGGGGTATCCTTCCCTTTTTTTGTGTGTGAATTGTTGTTTCGGTTTGAGTAAAGAAGGGGGAGAAAATAGAGGATAAAACCTGTTTCTATTGAAAAAGTAGCTATATTCTTAAAAAATGTTTGAAAAGCACCCCAATTTGTTTTATAGACATAAAGTAGGGCATCATCCAAAGTTCATTGATAATGCCCTATAATTGATTGTTAGTTAAGTGTAGTTTAAGCTTTGGTTATTTCCAAATAAAACCTTTTATTGCAGGCGGAATTTAAAAAAACTGGGGTAAAACGAAACAATGTTAACCTATTTCTACATATTATATGCAATCTGCAATTGCCCGTCCCATTTCCTTCGTTCCCAAGAGGTTTGTGCCCTGGGAGAAAATATCGGGGGTACGCATTCCTTTTTCCAAAATAGTTTTTACGGCAGTCTCGATTGCTTCAGCTTCTTTTTCCAAATGGAAAGAGTATTTTAACATCATCGCTACGGATAAAATAGCGGCGATGGGGTTTGCTTTGTTTTGCCCTGCAATGTCGGGGGCAGAGCCGTGGATAGGCTCATACATACCAAAGGTGCCTTCCCCTAAGCTGGCAGAGGGCAACAGACCGATGGAGCCTGTGATCATGCTTGCCTCGTCGGATAAAATATCACCAAACATATTTGAGGTAACCATAACGTCGAACTGCTTGGGATTACGCACCAACTGCATTGCCGCATTGTCCACATACATATAGGTAAGTTCAACCTGAGGGTAATCGTTTTTCATTTCTTCCCCAACCTTTCTCCAAAGGCGGGAGGTTTCTAAAACATTTGCTTTGTCTACGCAACAGACTTTTTTGTCTCTTTGCATGGCAACCTCAAAGGCATTTTTGAGAATACGCTTAATTTCCACTTCGCTGTAAGTTTCCACGTCGTAAGCCTCTTCGCCATACTTGCCTTGGCGGTAACCACGCTCGCCAAAGTAAATACCCCCTGTCAGTTCCCTTACAATCAAAAGATCCAAACCGCCTTCTACAATTTCTGCCTTTAAAGGGCAGGCATCTGCCAAAGCATCATAAATTTTTGCAGGGCGTAGGTTTGAAAACAATTCCAATTCTGCCCGCAGACCCAAAAGGGCTTTTTCGGGACGCTGGGCATTGGGCACATTGTCCCACTTGGGGCCACCAACGGCACCCAACATTACGCTGTCGGCTTGCTTACAAATTTCAAGGGTTTCTTTTGGTAAGCACTCACCGCAGGCATCAATGGCACAGCCACCTGCCAATGGGTATTCAAATGTGAAGTTATGCTGAAATTTTTTGCCAATGGCTTTCAGCACATTTACAGCTTCCTGTGTGACCTCGGGGCCAATACCGTCCCCCTGAATGACCGCAATTTTATATTCTCCCATAATCCTTACCCCTTTATTTTTTCTTTTGTCTGCTCAACCAATCCGCCAGCCGCCATAATTTCCTTAATAAAAGGAGGGAAGGGCTGTGCCTGATAGGTGCGATTTTTGCTGTGGTTGGTGATGATGCCGCTATCGAAGTCGATGCTTACCTCATCACCACTTTCGATGTCGTTTGCCGCTTCGTCGCATTCCAAAATGGGCAATCCGATGTTGATGGCATTGCGATAGAAGATGCGGGCGAAGGTGCTGGCAATGACACAGCTAATCCCTGCACACTTGATGGAAAGGGGAGCGTGCTCTCTGGAGGAGCCACAACCGAAGTTTTTCAACGCCACGATAATATCCCCTTTTTTTGCCTTGGTGGTGAAATCGGGGTCAATATCAATCATGCAATACTTTGCCAATTCTTCACCATTGGATACGTTTAGGTATCTCGCTGGGATAATTACGTCGGTATCCACGTTGTCGCCATATTTCAAAACAGTTCCTTTTGCATTCATTGTGCACTACCTCCAATCTTTCTTGGGTCAGCAATTTTACCTGCAATGGCAGATGCCGCTGCAACAGCAGGGCTAGCCAGATAAACTTCGCTTTCCACATGACCCATACGACCAACAAAGTTTCTGTTTGTGGTGGAAACGCAACGCTCGCCCGATGCCAAAATTCCCATATGACCGCCTAAGCAAGGGCCACAAGTGGGCATGGAGAAGATTGCGCCAGCCTGAATAAAATCTGTCACATAGCCACGGCGGATACATTCCAGATAAATTTCTTGGGTGGCAGGGATGATAATGGTACGCACATGGTCAGAAACCTTATTGCCACGGAGAATATCGGCGGCGATTTGCATATCGTCGATTCTACCGTTGGTGCAAGACCCGATTACAACCTGATCAATTTTCACATCGCCAACCTGGTCAATGGTGCGTGTGTTATCGGGCAGGTGTGGGAAGGAAATCGTGGGTTGAAGGGTAGAAAGATCTATGGTGATTTCCTCATCATATTCCGCATCTTCATCCCCTTCGTAAATATCATAAGGCTTTGTTGAATGTTCTTTTGCATAGGCGATGCAAGCCTCGTCTATGGGGAAGATACCATTCTTCGCCCCTGCTTCGATTGCCATATTGGCGATGGTGAAACGATCATCCATGGTCAGTTCTTTGATGCCTTCGCCCATAAATTCCATGGAGCGGTACAATGCGCCGTCTACGCCAATCATCCCAATGATATGTAAGATAACGTCTTTGCCGCTAACGTGGGGTGGTTTTTTGCCGATAATGTTAAACTTGATGGCAGAGGGAACTTTAAACCAACATTCGCCTGTTGCCATTCCGATTGCCATATCCGTTGAGCCGATGCCTGTGGAGAATGCGCCCAATGCACCGTAGGTGCAGGTATGGCTATCGGCGCCGATGATAACCTGACCGGGAACGACGATGCCCTGTTCAGGCAAAAGTGCGTGTTCGATGCCGGCCTTACCAACGTCGAAGAAGTTTTTAATGCTCATATCGTAGGCGAAGGTACGACAGCTTTTGCACTGTTCTGCCGCCTTAATATCCTTATTTGGTGTGAAATGGTCCAAAACGATAACTACTTTTTCTTTATCGAAAACTTCGTTTGCCCCTGTTTTTGCAAATTCCTTTAAGGCAACTGCGGTGGTGATGTCATTGCCCATTACGATGTCTAATTTTGCTTGGATCAATTGGCCTGGCACCACGGAGTCTAAGCCAGCGTGTTTTGCCAGTATTTTTTGTGTCATTGTCATTCCCATATAATAAAATCATCCTTTCAATAAATATTTAGATAGTAAGACCTAAGACCTAAGACATTAGGGACGCTGTCCCTAACACCCAGCAAGGGAGTCCCTCCCTTGACCCATTATCAGGGTACAGATGTTGTCTATACCCTATGGGGAGAAAACTCCAAGGGTTCGGGAGAGCATTGTTTACAAAATAATTACATCTTAAACCCTCACCCCAAAAAGTAAAGTTTGGATCAAGCCTTTTCAAAGGTTTGTATGCATGGCTTGGGGCGAAGTCCCAAGGTTTTGGACTTAAGAAGACCTAAGGGACGCTGTCCCTAACACCCAGCAAGGGAGTTCCTCCCTTGACCCATTATCAGGGTACAGATGTTGTCAGTACCCTATGGGGAGAATACTTCAAGGGATTGGGAGGGGATTGTTTATAAATGAATTCCATACTAAATTCCCATCCCAAAAGTAAAGTTTAGGTCAAGCCTTTTCAAAGGCTTGTGGGGTATTGGGGCAAAGCCCCGAGGTCTTGATTATTGTTCAAAGCCCTAAGGTCTTAGGTTTTAAGGTTTTAAATCATCAGCATTTTGTTGATGGTGCTCACCACTGCCCTCAGGGAGGACTTTCCAACACTGGAGGAGGTGCCTGCGCCGTAGTATCGTTTGCCTGTGGCATCCTTTGTTTCGATATAGGAGATAGCCTTTGAGTTTGTGCCAAGCTCCATGGAATGTCCACGATAGTCGATGATGTCAATGGGCATCTGGATGAAATCATCCACAGCATGGCAGAATGCAGAAACAACGCCGTTGCCCTCGCCATGAATAAAATGCTTCTCACCTCTAAATTCAATTTCTGCCTCAATGGTCAGCACATCTCTTTCGGGGTCCACCGTTTCTGTGCGGTATTGAATCAGCTTCAAAGGTGTGCGGATATCAACAAATTCCTGATTGAAAATTTCGTAAATCTTTTCTGGGCTTAATTCACACTGCATCTCGTCGGAGACTCGGGTAATGACTGCTCCCACATCCTTCTGGAAGGACTTTGGCATATGCAGGGCGTAGTATTGCTCCAAGATAAAGGTTACGCCGCCTTTGCCCGACTGGCTGTTGATGCGGATGATCGGGTCGTAATTTCTGCCCACATCCATAGGGTCGATGGGCAAATAGGGTACTTCCCAATGGTCGGGGTGCTTTTTCATGCCTTCCATACCTTTGCGGATTGCATCCTGATGGCTGCCAGAGAAGGCGGTGTATACCAAGTGACCAGCATAAGGATGACGAGGGTGTACACTCATTTTTGTTGCTGTTTCATAAATTTCAACAACCTCGTCGATCTTTGTGAAATCCAACATAGGGTCGATGCCCTGGGTAAACATATTCATGGCAACGGTCATAATGTCGGCATTTCCTGTGCGCTCCCCATTGCCAAACAAAGTTCCTTCCACACGGTCAGCTCCAGCAAGCATACCCAATTCCGTTGCCGCAACGGCGGTGCCACGGTCGTTATGGGCATGAAGGCTAACCAAAATATTTTCTCTGTTAATCAAGTGGCGACACATATACTCAATCTGGTCTGCATACAGGTTGGGGGTTGACATTTCTACCGTTGCAGGCAGGTTGATAATCACTTTTTTATCCGCTGTGGGCTGCCAAACGTCGATAACAGCGTTGCAGATTTCAGTGGCAAAGTCCATTTCTGTTCCCGTAAAGCTTTCTGGGGAATATTCGAAACGGAAGTTTGTTTCGGGGTAGCTTTCTGCCATTTGACGAATCAAGCTAGCGCCGTAAACTGCTAAATCAATGGTTTCTTGTTGGGAATTTCCGAAAACCACATCTCTTTGCAAGGTGGAAGTGGAATTATACAAATGCACGATGGCATTTTTTGCGCCTTTTAATGCCTCAAAGGTCTTTTGGATGATGTGCCCACGGGATTGGGTCAAAACCTGAACAGTAACATCATCGGGGATTAAGTTATTGTCAATCAAAGTTCTTGTAAATTCATATTCTGTGTCCGATGCGGCAGGAAAGCCAATCTCAATTTCTTTGAAGCCCATTTTTACAAGAAAATCAAAGAATTCAAGTTTTTGTTCCAAGCCCATGGGTGTTTCCAACGCCTGGTTGCCATCACGCAGGTCAACACTGCACCAGTGGGGTGCCTTGGTCAGGCGGTTACTAGGCCAGGTTCTGTCTGTCATTTCAACTGTTTCATAAGCTTTGTACTTCTGAAAATTCTTCATTTTTCTTCCTCCTAAATCTCTTCTTCTCCATAATTTTTCCCATTGAGTGCAACAAGAAAATGAAATTTGCCTCGCTTTTCGCCCCATAGAAAGCGGTGTTAATAAGTGGTGGTAGCTAATTTGTTTATCAGAAAATAAAAAAAACCTTTCACCAATTTGCAGAATTTTGCAAAGAGGTGAAAGGTTTTACTTCCACGGTACCACTCTTATTCGCCTAAAAAAAGACGCACTTTTAAGGATACTAGCATATCCTTTCCCGTGTAACGGCGGAAATTCCGGGAACACCTACCGACAAAAGTCTTTTCAGTGTCCTGCTCCAAGGCGAGTTCAACTTTTTTCTTACCACTGCCTCGCACCATCCGGCAGCTCTCTGGAAGTATAAAAAAGTTTACTATTCCTTTTCGTTGCATTTATTTTAATACAATTTAATGAGTACTTTATCAGAAATATGTATTTATGTCAATACATTTTCTGATAAGAAAATAATTTTTTTGTTTTTTATGGGAAATATTCAATTTTTTGGTATAATCAAAACTTTTTTTCAGAATTATTTAAATCTTTTATGCCCTTGGAGAGATGATAGCGCATTGCCAAGGCCGCGCCATCAGCATCACCCATTTCGATAAACTGGGCAATCTTTGCATGATGGGTCATGGCATTATCGATTGATTTTACGTCGGTGCCAATTTGGGTTGCAGTGATGATAGAATCCCTGACTGCGGCGGCAAGGGAGGGCATAATCAGTTGGATAATGTCATTATGGGTGGCGGTGGCAATGGCAATATGAAAAATCTGATCTTCTTTGATGAGCTCTTCTTTTTCCACCGTTACATAATTTGCCATGCGGTTTGCCGAATCAATGATTGCTTGCAGTTCCTCCGGGGTGCCATGCTCAATGGCAAGGCGGATGCAAGAGGGCTCCAGAATTAGGCGAAACTCAAACCAGCTGTTGATTAATTTTACTTTGTCTTCTAGGTAAGTCAGTCCAAACACGTCAGCGGTTTGATCCTCTGGGGCGGCGACAAAAGTGCCGCTGCCACGCTTGATGGTTAAAACGCCCTTTGCCGCCAAAAGTTTGATTGCCTCTCGCAAGGTTGCACGGCTTACCCCCAATTGGGCCGAAAGCTCATGTTCATTGGGTAACTTTTCGTTTGGTTGATATAGTTTTTGTAAAAAAATCATGTCACTCAGTTCGTTTGCAACCATTTGAGAGACAGGAATAAATTCACTTTTCAAGAAATCTCCTCCTTGTTGGTTCAAAGAAATTATTCAAAATAGTCTAGGGAATCCGTAAACAATTTAGGGTAGTCTATGTTTAAAATTGTTTCGTACACCAAGCTTTGATTATTGTTATGTAGTGAAAATAAGTGTATTTAAGTTAAGGCGATAGAAATAGGGAATTTACTTTGCCTTGTTAGAATCATTGTTTAGATTGCGTAGTATTGTTAACTGCTGCGCCAGAATCTCTTGGTTTTCCTCTTTTGTTTTTGTTGGATCATGGGCTTGGGTAAAAAAAGCACAGGGCAATTCATCGCATTGGCCACAGTGGAGAAAATTTTTTACTGTAATACAGCATTGATAGATATTACAAACCTTTTCTCCTGTAAAGGCCAACCAAAAGGCTTTTCCTTGGATTTTGGAGCATCCTTGGCAGTCCTTGGGGAAATATTGGCACTGGGAACAGTCAACACAGCAACAACTAATGAACGTACCCATTTTTTTCACTACTCCTTTTCATTTAATTATTAAGTATCAATTAGATAATTATACCAAATAGACTTTGCTAATTCAATTTGGCTCTTAGTTAACACTTGGGAATTATTTTATTCATAGTGTACGAGTAAAAATTTTTTAGATGTTTTTAAAAAACTTAGAATTATTCTACATCATAAGTTGTATGACCAATTATAGCACTGGTTTTTAGCAAATGTCTATGTCTGTTTGCACAAAAGTGAATAATAGGCAAATTTTTTATTGACAAGCGGGCAAAAAAGCATATAATTTTTGATAACGAACAAAAGATGTCTGACCGCTTTGGTGAGGCGGACTATGATTATTAAAGTAGAATCGCAAGAATTTTATACATAGAGGAGGATTGCAAAATGAGAAGTGACGCAATGAAAACAGGATCAACCAAAATTCCCCACAGATCATTATTTAAAGCTTTGGGCTTGACTGATGAGGAAATTAGAAGACCGATGATTGGTGTGGTTTGTGCTAAGAATGATATTATTCCCGGCCATTCCCACTTGGATAAGATTGCCGAAGCTGTTCAGGCAGGCATTCGTATGGCAGGGGGTACACCCTTTGTGTTCCCTGCAATTGGCGTTTGTGATGGGATTGCCATGGGACACACAGGCATGAGATACTCCCTCATCAGCAGAGAGCATATTGCCGATTCCGTTGAAATTATGGCTATGGCCCATCCTTTTGATGCTTTGGTGTTCATCCCCAACTGCGATAAAATCGTACCCGGTATGATTATGGCAGCATTAAGACTGAATATTCCCAGCATTTTTGTTAGTGGCGGCCCTATGATGCCGGGCAGAACTATGGATGGCACAAAAATTACCCTTTCCAATGCATTTGAAGTGGTTGGTGCCGTTGGTAAGGAGGGCGTTACAGAAGAACATCTGAAAGATGTGGAGGACAATGCTTGTCCTGGTTGTGGCTCTTGCGCAGGCATGTTTACTGCAAACTCCATGAACTGCATGACTGAAGTAATCGGCTTAGGCTTGCCTGGAAATGGCACAATCCCTGCAATCAGTGCGGCTCGTATCCGCCTAGCAAAAGAGGCTGGCATGAAGATTATGGAAATCTTGGAGAAAAATATCTGCCCTAAAGATATTGTGACTGAAAAATCTCTCTGCAATGCTTTGCATGCAGATATGGCTTTGGGCTGCTCCACCAACACAATTTTGCATTTGCCCGCTATTGCTCATGCCGCTGGAATTCAGGTTGATTTTGAAGAAATCAATAGAATCAGCAAAGAAACACCTCATTTGGTTAAGTTAAGCCCTGCTGGTGTGGACTGCCTGGTTGACTTGAATGATGCAGGCGGCATCAGTGCAGTTTTAAAAGAATTGGCTGAATATGGCCTGTTTGATACTAATTTGATTACCTGCACAGGTAAGACTGTTGGCGAAAACATTGCAAATGCTAGAGTTTTGAATCCAAATGTGATTCGCTCTAAGGAAACTGCATATTCACCCGATGGTGGTCTGGCAATTCTGTGGGGAAACATTGGTCCCGACGGTGCCGTTGTAAAAAAAGGTGCAGTTCTGCCCGAAATGTTGGTGCATGAAGGTCCAGCAAAAGTTTATAACAGTGAGGAAGAATCCATCGAGGCAATCTTATCCGATAAGGTTGTTGCAGGGGATGTTGTGGTTATTCGTTACGAAGGCCCTAAAGGTGGCCCTGGTATGAGAGAAATGTTGGCACCCACTGCATCTTTGGCAGGCAAAGGATTGGATAACAGCGTTGCTTTGATTACAGATGGTAGATTCTCCGGTGCATCTAAAGGTGCATCCATTGGTCATATTTCCCCCGAGGCGGCTGCGGGCGGCGTGATTGGTTTGATTCAGGATGGCGACATCATCAGCATTGATATCCCCAATAACAAATTGGAATTGAAGGTAGACGATGCCGAATTGGAAAGAAGAAAAGCCGACTTTAAGCCAGTTATAAAAGAAGTTCCCGAAGGCTATTTGAGAAGATACAGAGATTTGGTAACCAGTGCAAACACAGGCGCTGTGTTCAAATAATAATAAAAGAGAAAACCATCAGTGGCGTTGATGGAATTTGAATTGGAAAAATACAATGGAAATCCTCCCCGCTTTTGGGTGGGGAAGTGATTTTTTCCTTGGGGTATGAGGGTGAGAAAGGAAATTTTGGGTTTCTCTTGCAATCCTTTTCGCCGCTTGAGGTGTTTTCCGTGAAAAGGTTTTAGGGTTACAAGCCTTTCGTTGAAGGTTCCCTATTTTGCTTCTTGAAAGTATTCTTGGTTCTTTATATAGGGATAAGGTCGGAAGGTTAAAAAATAAACGATACATATCTAGGAAGGGGTAGTTTTATGAAACGTTTTTTGTCTACGGTTGCCATGACAACCGCACTTGTTGTAGCTTTGACCGCTTGTGGTGGCGGTGATAGCAGCCAACCCGCTGCAAATAATGATGCAGCATCAGCAGAACCCACAGTAATCAAGTTGGGCACCACTGTAAATGAGCAGGATAGCTTCCAGATTGCGGCTGAAAAGTTCAAAGAATTGGTGGAAGAAAAAACAGATGGTGCTTATATCATCGAAATTTATCCCAATGGCTCTTTGGGCGATGAAAGAACCATGTTGGAAAGTATGCAGATGGGCACTCTTGATATGGGTATCATCACCAGCGGACCTTTCGTAAACTTCGTTCCTGAAATGGGCGTATTGGATATGCCTTTCTTGTTCCCTGACAATGCATCCGCATATAAGGTGCTGGATGGCGAAATTGGTCAGTCTTTGTTGGACAAATTTGAAAGTGCAAACTTAAAAGGTTTGGCTTATGCAGAAAGAGGCTTTAGAAACTTAACAAACAATAAAAAAGCAGTTACATCCGCAGCAGATGTAAAGGGCTTAAAAGTTCGTGTTATGGAAAACGAAGTTTATATTTCCACTTTTGAATCTTTGGGTGTAAATGCTGTGCCTATGGCTTGGTCCGAAGCTTTAACAGCTTTGCAGCAGCAGACCATTGATGGTCAGGAAAACCCTGTAAACGTTATCCATTCCTTCAAGCTGTGGGAATCCCAGAAACACTTAACTATGACTCGTCATGCTTATGCTTCTGCTATCATCACAATGAGCTTGCAGAAATTCAATGCTTTGCCTGAAGATGTGCAGGTTGCTTTCAAAGAGGCTGCTCAGGGTGCTGCTGAATATGAACGCCAGTGGGTTGCTGATAACGAAGCAAGCCAGTTGGAAGACATCAAAGCAAATGGCGTAGAAGTAGTTGAGAACCCTGATGTTGAATCTTTTAAAGCTGCTGTTCAGCCTACATATGATAAATTTGGTACTCAGTATGCTGATTTGATTGCGCAGATTGAAGACGCATTAAGCGAATAATTTTTGCTTGAGCTAGGGGAGGGCTACTTATGTCAGTCGTAACATTTTTTAGAAAACTAAGTGATACCATTAACAAAGTGTGTTTGGCGATTTGTGTAGCCCTTCTGGGCGCAATGGTAGTAATTACGTTTGTACAGATTATTTGTCGAGTATTCTTTACTGCTCTGTCATGGAGCGAAGAATTGGCAAGATATCTTTTGATTTGGTCGTCTTTGTTGGGGGCAGGTTGTGTTTATAAATCAGGCAGTAACATTGCTGTTTTGTTTGTACAAAATTTGCTGCCAGAAAACCTAAAGAAAATTGCAAAAATATTGGTGCATGTCCTTTGTGGTGTATTTTTTGCCCTTGCAATCTATCATGGCATTCGCTATATGGGTCTGATGGGCACACAAAAATCAGCAGCATTACATATCCCAATGAAATATATGTACCTTGCCGTACCCCTTGGTTGCGGCATTATGGAATTCCATGCGCTAGATGCCATTTTGGGCGAAATTTTTGGGAAGGGGGCTGATGCGCAATGACCTTTGTATTATTTGGTGTGTTCTTTTTATGCTTAATCATCGGGGTGCCTGTTGCATTCTCCATCGGCCTTGCGGCAGTGTCAGTGCTTTTTGTTGGCGGCGTTGATCGGCTGGTCATTGTGCAAAGAATGTTTGCCGCATCAGATTCATTTTCCCTGATTGCCATTCCTTTTTTCATCTTTGCTGGTGATTTGTTGGCAAGTGGCGCAATCAGCAAGCGATTGGTTGCTTTTGCAGAATCCCTGGTAGGTAGCATCCGAGGGGGGCTTTCCATCGTTTCCGTTGTTGCTGGTATGTTCTTTGCTGCTATTTCTGGCTCAGGTGCAGCTACGACAGCGGCTGTTGGTGCAACTTTAATTCCGGAGCTAAAGGAAAGGGGTTATCGTCCCGAGTCATCGGCGGCTTTGATTGCCTCAGCAGGAACAATCGGCGTTGTTATTCCTCCTTCTGTGCCTATGGTTTTGTATGCCGTAGTTGCAGAACAGAGTGTAACAAAGCTGTTTCAAAATGGTTTCTTGCCCGGTTGCTTGATGGGTCTTTGCCTTATCGTCATTTCCCTGTGGCAGGCATACAAGTTTGACTATCCAAAGGGAACACCTTTTTCTTTCAAAAATGTATGGGAAACATTAAAGAGATCTATTTGGGGATTATTAATGCCTTTGATTATTTTGGGCGGTATCTTCTCTGGATATTTCACACCGTCGGAAGCAGCGGTAGTTGCCGTTGTATATGCACTGATTGTATCTGCCTTTGTTTATAGGGATTTGACGTTAAAATCTTTATATCACATCATGGTGGGCAGTGTAAAAACATCAGCAATTATCATGATTATCATTGCTTGCAGTGGTGTTTTTGGTTGGGTTTTGGCAAACTGGAAAATTCCCGAAACCATTGCAACAGCAGTGCTTTCTGTTTCCAGCGATAAGTATGTGATTTTGTTCTTGGTTTCCGTTATTATTTTGATTGCCGGTGTATTTATGGAAACATCTTCTGCGGTTATTATTTTGACCCCAGTGTTTTTGCCTTTGATGAAGGCGTTGGAAGTAAACTTGATTCACTTCGGCATTCTCTTTACCGTAGGTATTGCCATTGGTATGATTACACCACCTGTTGCTATCAACCTGTTTGTTGCATCAAGTATTACGGGTATGCCAATTGAGAAGATTTCAAAGGCAGTAATACCGTTTTTGATTGGTTTGATCACCATTTTCTTCTTAATTGTTTATGTCCCTGTGTTCTTACCAGGTGTTATTTTCTAAAGTTAAAACAAAAAAGACAAAAAAAGGACCCGATATTGGTTTTGCCATGATCGGGTCTTTTTGCGTTTATTTATGTTTGAATATAAAAAGCACGGATGCTTTTTTCAAGGCAATCCTCCAGATTCATATGAATTGGTATCCAGGTGCCGCCTAAGGTTTTGCGGTATTGAGCGACTTCTAGGTCGGTGCCATTGGTTAGCTGGAAAAAAACAATGCAGTATTCATAGCCATCGGTACCGTCAAAAAGAATTCGGATGATATAGTCATTTTGTGTTTTTTGCAGCTTGCCTTTTATGAGTTTGCACCAATCGCCATAGCGAATTTCTACGTTGCCCTCAGCATCCCATTGCCAGCCATGATAAGGGGCACAAAGGAAGTCCTCCCCGAAATAATGGATGTCTGTGATTTTATATTGATTGCCCACTTTTTCTAGGTCTATAAAGCCGTAGTAATAAGTAAATGCCCCTGTCTGTTTGTCGGTACCTTCTATTGTTTCCAGTTCTACGAAGTATCGAACGGTGTTTTCTGTTTCCACAGGCACTTGATGATATTTGATAAGGTTGATATGTAAAATGTTTTCATAGGTTTTCATGTATTCATCAAAAGACAGACTTTTTTGAAATTGTGGGGATAAAAATTGGTATGAAATAGGGTAAGGAATCGTTGCATTTCCTATTGTACCACAGCCTGCCCCTTTGCCCTCAACGGGATTGGCGGCATCACGCAGGATGCTAAAATAGTTTAAAATTGTATTTTCCGGTGTATCTGCCAGAGCATCAGGCAGGGCGATTTCCTGTGGTTTTTTCCCGAAATAGGGGTCAAAAAAATTGGCGGAGGCTATTTTGTTGTTTAAAATGGGTAGGTTGGATGGGCGATAAAACGTTTCAAAGTCCCTTTGGTAAAATTCCATAGGGTCCTTACATTCTACGCATTGTGCCTGCAAAGAACCTCCCATTACCATGATGGCTGTTTCCTGCTTTTTTTTATGAAATAGATAGGAAATAAGACCAAGGAAGATGCATAAAAGAAGGAGTAGCAGAACCTTTCTTTTTGATGTTATGGAAACTTTGCATGAGTTGAAAGATAATGGTTTCATTTGAATTCTCGCTTTAATGGTTTACCTTATTATATTCAAGCTCTATGGGGATATATGCCCCACTGGCCTGTACGATTGTGGAAAGGTTCTTTTTATAAAGTGAGCAGTTGAAAAATAAAAGCAATAACCACCGCTAAGTGATTATTGCTATGATGAAAGAGGTTGTTTTTGGAGGGTGAAATTAACCTAACTCAATTCGAATGCCATCGTAAATTGCTTGGGCAAATTCAAACTGGTTGTTACGCAGTTTTTCAGCATCGCTAGGGTTTGTGATATATGCTAATTCAATGAGCAAAGAGGGCATATTTGTCCTTCTAAGCACATAAAGCCTAGGATTTACCCGCACGCCATTATCCCTTGTTCCAACCTCTGCCACAATCTGGTTGAGTATGGATTGTGCCAGTGGGTAGGACTGGGAAAGCTCGTTGAAGATATAAACTTCTGTGCCGTTATAGCTGGGGTCAACGGAGGCGTTGGTATGAATACTCATAAAGTAGTCAGCGCCCCAATTATTTGCATCGGCTACTCTGGCGGCAAGGCTTGTTGTGTTGTTATAGCCCAAAATAGTTTCAATTTCTGGGCGAGAAAGCCTAGCTTCATACCCAGGTGTATTATTCAAAAGGTTTGCCAAATAAAGGCCAACTTGAAAAACAATATCCTGTTCCACAAGCCCAAAGCCTTCTGCGCCACCGTTTATGCCGCCTCGGCTATGACCTTGATCTATATAAATTTTGATTGCCATAGAAGCACCACCTTATTATGGTTTGTATATTACATAATATAGAAAAGGCAAATGATAGTGAATAAAATGCAAAAATAGTACAGGTTTCTCAAAGAAAATGCATGAAAAGACTAACGGGACGTGGGTATTCTTAGCTGGGTTCGTATATATTGCTAACTTTATTGGTCTTAGTAATATGGGGGTCATAATTTATTGCATTTTAAGGAAAAAAAGAATAATATGAATATGGAAATGTATTTTGGCGTTTTTTAGGCATTTATATCGAAAAAACATATAAGTTTTATAAAATATAAAATAAATATTTTTTTTGAATGCTTAAAATAAATTTTACTAAGGATTAGCCATGGGCTCTAAAATGAATAATTGATGATTAAAAGTGTCAAAAGTTAATCAAAAAAAGTGCCTTTACATCTTTTTTGGGATGTATGTATGCCTTGAAAATCGAGGCAAATAAATAATAGAACATGAGAGCTTTTCAGTGGAGGATGTTTGCATTATGAATTGTTGCAGCGGAAATTTTGCCCAGAGAAAGGTGGAGAAATTAGGATGAAACCTAAGGTAAAAAGCTTAATTACAGCTTTCCTATCTTTGGCACTTTTTTTTGTTTGGAGTATCCCAGTCATGGCAGATGGGGATGCTGAAAAAGTTAGGGTTGGTTTTTTTGAATTTCCTATTTTTCAAAATATTGAGGAAGATGGGAGCTTTTCAGGTTATAGTTACGACTATTTGCAGGCGATTGCCCAATATACAGGGTGGGAGTATGAATATGTAACGGCGACTTCCTTTTATGAGTGCTTGGATATGCTGAAAAATGGAGAAATCGACATTATGGGGGTATTGCAAAAAACACCTCAGCGAGAGGAGATTTATGATTATCCTAATTTTCCATCTGGGCTTAGCACCTCGCTTTTGGTTACCCATCGGGATGACGAAAAATATGCATATGAAGATTTTGAGGCGTTCGATGGCATGACTGTGGGCATTCAAAAGGGGTTTGCTCGGAATGAAGGCCTTTTGGAATATTGCAAGAGAAACAATTTTACCGTCCAAACCGTTACCTACGATACAAATAGTCAGTTGACGGAGGCCATCTTCAAAGGAGAAGTGGATGCAGGTTTGATTAGTAGTAATCAAAATGCACCGGATTTTCGTATTATTGCAAGGTTTGATCCAGCCAGTGTTTATTATGCAACCACAAAGGGAAATAAAGAGATATTAAATGGGTTAAATTATGCATTAGAACGAATTCAAGTAGCTACACCAAACTTTGACAACGATTTAAATAAAAAATATTTTAGTTTTCTTGTGGGGCAGCCTATTGTTTTGACCAAGGAAGAAACAGCTTATATAAAGGAACATCCTACTATTAACGTTTTGTATGACGCCCGTTGGGAGCCCTTTGAAAGTGTAGATGGTGAGGGGAAGGCTCATGGAATTTCTATTGATGTGTTGGAGGAAACTTCCAGAGCCATCGGAATTGATTTTAAATATACGCCGGCACATAATCAGGACGAAAAAGCAGCATTGCTGGCAACAGGTGAATATGATCTGATTTCTACTATGGTGTACTCTTATCAGTGGGCGAATAAGGCCAGTGTTTATATTACGCAGCCCTATATTGATATTGATTATATGATAGTTTATCGCAGTGACTTAGAGGAACATAAGCGCCTTGCTTTGCCTAAAGGGTTTTATATTTCCGGTTTGATGGAAAAAAAGCTCAATGAGGGAGTATCCATTTCTTACTTTGACACGGTGGAAGAGTGTATTCAAGCAGTGAACAATGGGAAGGCGGATTTTACATATGCCAATGCTTACGAAGCCGAATATTTTATGTCCATACCCAAATATCGTATTTTACAATATCGCACAATGCAGGATCTTTCCCAACAGCTTAGTGTGGGTATATCCAAGGAGGCAGACCCCATTTTGCTTTCCATCATGGCAAAGGGGCTAGGAACAATTTCTCAGGAGGAGCTTCGGGAAATGGTGCGAATACACGTCAACCATCCTTATGAAAGCAACTTTTTGGATATGATGTATACCAATCCGGTGCAATTTGTGTTGATTTTGCTATTCATTATTTTTGTATTGGTGGCTTATTTTACTGTTTATATCCTTTATTCTATTAAGAACAAGCAAAACGAGATCCTACAAATTGCAAATAAGGCGAAGTCTGATTTTCTATCCCATATGAGTCATGACATGCGAACGCCTATGAATGCAATCATAGGTATGTCTGCCCTGGGGAAAAGTTGTGATGACATTATAGATTCTAAGGAGTACCATGCAAAGGTGAATCATACGAGCAAATACCTGCTTAGGCTCATCAATGACACTTTGGATATGAGTACCATTGAAAACAATAAAATGAAGTTGCATTTAGAACCTTATTTTTACAATGAATTTATATTGGTGGTCGAAACAATTATGTATGAAAGGGCGATGGAAAAAGGAGTAATATTGGAAACCCATTTCTGCTCTAATTTTCAGCAGGCAGCCATGTTTGATAAGTTGCGCTTGCAACAGATATTTATCAATCTCATTAATAATGCCATCAAATTTACACCCCCTGGGGGTAAGGTTGAGTTTATTACGGATGTGGTTCCCGCTGGTTCTGATCGGATAAAGGCCACATTTATCATTCGGGATACGGGAGTTGGCATGAGCCCAGCGTTTCAAAAGAGGATGTTTGAGCCTTTTGAGCAGGAAAGTGGAGTCAACCTAACGGAAGAAGGAGGCACTGGTTTGGGATTGGCGATTGTGAAGCAGTTGGTGGACCTAATGGGGGGAACCATTCAGTGTAACAGTCAGGTTGGTGCCGGAACAGAGTTTATCGTTGAAATTTATGCAGATATTTTTCAGGAGAGCAAGCACATCAATCCAGATGTGAAGTTATTTGATGAGAGAAAATTAGATGGAAAGCGTATATTATTATGTGAGGATCATCCTTTAAACACTATGATTGCCAAAACCCTCTTGGAGAAAAAAGGTTGTATTGTGGAGCATGGTGAGAATGGACGTGTGGCGTTGGAGATGTTTGAAAAGGCGCCCATTGATTATTATGATGCGATTTTAATGGATATCCGTATGCCGCTGATAAATGGGTTTGAGGCAACCAGATTTATTCGCTCATTGGAACGCAAGGATGCAAAAACCGTACCGATTATTGCCATGACGGCAAATGCATTTGATGAGGATATTCGCATGAGCTTTGAGGTGGGGATGAATGCCCACCTTTCAAAACCTATCGATGCCAAAGAGCTTTTTCAAACTTTGATTAGCACCATAGAAAAAAATAAAAGAAAATAGAAAAGCCGTGAGCCGTTGGAGTCATTTTTTTGCCAACGGCTCTTTTTTTGTGTAGAAATGACGAGTTTGAGAAAAATAACAACATCTGGTTGGAAAGAAGTTGTTGATTTATAAACACGCTGCTATGAAATAAAATTTTTTCAATTAAACGAAAATTGTTGATTATCTTTTTTTGAGGTGATATAATACACTCAAAGGAAAAGCATGGAAGCAAAGGAGATGATCTTGGTTAGCGAGGCACCCCCAAAGGAAAGGAAGGACACCATGAAAGAAGAAAAGGTGGATCGAAGAATAAAAAGAACGAAAACCATGATGCGTGATGCATTGATGGATTTGATGGACGAAATGTCTTTTGGAGAAATCACAGCAAAGGACATTACCAGTCGTGCCGATTTGAATAGGGCCACATTTTATTTGCATTATAACAATGTGTTTGAGCTTTTGGATGAGCTTGAAAATGAGGTTGCGGCAGAATTTTCTCAGATGTTAGATAAGGTAGAAGTAAAGCAGGGGGAAGATTGGGAGTATCCCATGATTGGGCAAATTTGTTCCTATATTGTAGAAAACCAAAGGTTATGCCGTTGCCTTTTGCTTAATCCAAGAAGCGGTCGTTTTGCCAGAAAGCTGACAGAAATCATGAAGCGAAAGGGGATGCAGGTGAAAGAGGAAATGGGGCTGGAGTTTGACCCCAACAAAGAAGAATATATTCATCAATTTATTGCTTGCGGTGCCATGGGAATGGTGAAGCAGTGGCTCTTAGAGGGAATGCCCATGTCTAAGGAAGAAATGACGGATTTGGCTATGGTATTAATCCGTCCAATTTTTAATATTTTATTACCCTAACAATTTTCAAGGAGCAAAATGAGAAAAGGAGTTTGAAAGAGTATGCTGAACAAAAAAAGAACATTACTTGCGTTGTTGGTGGCAGGTTGTTTTGCTGCAAGCGGTTGTACAACCGGCGAAGCTGAGGCATCTGTGCCGGTGGTTGAGCCAAATATTGTAACAGGTACTGTTGAGTGCAAAGAGGTATACATTCGTGCAAAGATTCCCGGCTATCTTACAGAAATTCCAGTTGCCGAAGGGCAGGAAGTGGCCCAGGGGGATTTGCTTTTTTCCTCTGACAAGCGGGATGTGCAGGTAAAACAGACACAGGCATCTGCCGCTGTAAATGGTGCTAAGGCTGTGATGGAAAAGGCACAAGCCAATGTTGCCCTTTTGGAAGAACAGTATGGCAAATATCAGGAGTTATATGAAATTGAGGCGGTTGCCCCCGATACTATGGATAAGCTGACAACTCAGTTGGAAGCGGCGAAGTTGGATGTGCAGGCAGCAACCTCTCAGTATCAGGCTGCTCAGGGTGTTTTGTCTGAGGTCAATTTGAATTTAAGCCAAACTGCTCAGTATGCACCTTGCAATGGCACAGTAACCTTGGTTTCCTCCTCCGTTGGGGAATTGGTGGGCAGTGGTACAACCATTATCACCTTGACAGATTACGATGACCGTTGGATTAATGCAAATGTGGATGAGTATGAAATTGGTAAATTGCAAATTGGACAGACAGTTCCTTTGACAAGCAAAGCATACCCTGATACTGTTTTCCATGGAACCATCGTAAATGTCAGCAAAAATCCAGACTTTGCAGTAAAAAAATCTACGAACGAACTGAATGATCAAGACGTCGTTACATATAAAGTGAAAATCGCCCTTTCCGGGGAAGATGACATCATGCTTTACCCGGGTATGCTTGTAAGCGTTAACCTGGATGAAGTGGGTGAGACAGAATGATAAAAACATTTTTTAAGGGCTTCGGCAGAGAAATTAAAATGCTCTGGCATGATAAGCGAATGCTTTTTATGTTTCTCGTTGCCCCAGTTGCTTTAAGCATTGTGGTTTGTGGAGCTTTTAGCGGCGGCATTGTCAATAATATTCCATTGGCGGCGGTGGATAGCAATTCATCTGCCCAAACAAGATCGTTGATTGATGCGTTTGACCAATCCGACCGTTTCAATGTGCCTTATGTAGTTGCAGATCAAGAGGAAGCATTAAGCCTTATGGAATCAGGTGAAGTTTTGGGTGTAATTGTGATTCCCCCAGATTATACCCGTGCTTTGCAGATCGGTCAGCAGGCCGAAGTTTTGGTAGGAGTGAATAGTGCCAATAACATTGTGGGTAACAGTGCTGTGGTTTCCATCATGCAGGTGGTAAAAACCGTTTCCTCCCAAATTGCAGTTAAAAGCTTTGTGGCAGGGGGAAGCACCCTTGCTGATGGCACTGCAAAGGTTATGCCGGTTTCTACGGTGTTGCGCCCTTGGTTTAATCCTCAGTTTAGCTATTTGACTTATTTGGGCTTGGGCTTAACGGGGCTGATTTTTCATCAGCTGTTTTTGATGACTGTGGCCACCGCCTTTGCTGAAGAAAAAAAGGAAGGAATTCTTTCTGGCAAAATGAAGGGGATGGAAAGTGCCATTTATTTTGTAAATAAATTCATTTTTTATGGTGTATTGGGCTATGCCAATATTTTATTCAACTACTATGCAATCATAAAAATATTTCATTTTCCCATGCGAGGCAATCAGCAGGATTTGGCCATTTTGTGTGGCTGGTTCATTCTCAGCCTCCTTGGGGTGGGAGCCTTATTGGGAACCCTTTGCAAAAACACAATTCACGCCATTCAGTGGCTTATGGCATTGACATATCCATTATTTATTCTATCAGGCTTTTCTTGGCCTCATAGTGAAATGCCAAAAGTCTTGGTGGATGCGGCGCAGTTTTTGCCCTCAACCCATTTTCTTACACCCATTCGTGATATTGTGTTGATGGGAGTTGGGTTTGAAACAAAAACTATTGCCCATAGCAAAGAAATGCTTTTGATGCTGGCTTTAGGGGCATTTGTGCTGAGTGTTCTTGTTTTTGTCGGGAAAGCCTATTGGGCTAAGAAGAAGGCACAACCCAAGGTAGCAGAGAAGGAGGTCGTTCAGGCATGATAGCAGGTTTTCGTATGTTTTTTCGAGAATGGCTTTATCTGTTGAAGCGTCCTCGTAGTTTGGTATTAATGATTTTGATTCCTATTTTTGTAACTGTCCTTTGTGGCACCAGTTATGAAAAAGGCTACTTTTCAGATTTAAAAATGGGCGTGGTGGATTATAGTTATAGTGCCCAAACCAGAGAGGTTGTTGAGGCATTTCAACAATCACCCTATTTTGAAATCACAGGATATTATGAAAATGAGGAATTGCTAGAAACAGCAATGAAAAATGGGGAAATTGTAGGCTGTTTGATTTTCCCAGCGGATTTTACTAAAAACTTGCAGCAGGGGCGTCAAGCCGAGGTTTTGTTGGGCTCCAATGCAGTCAATATGAGCTATGGCAGTACCATAAACGTAAAGGGCTCCGAGGTTTTGGGGACGGTTTCCACCCAAATGGCCGTGAAAAGCTTGGTGGCAAAGGGTTCTACCATAGATGATGCTTTGGCAAAAATGAACCCTGTTGGTTTTTATACCCGCCAGTGGTATAACCCAACCAATAACTTTAGCTATTTCCTCTCCTTTGGTTTTATCATTGCTACGGTGCAGCAGGTTTTGATCTATTTTGCAGCAATTTCTTTGATTCGAGAAAAGGAAAGTGGCAAATTAGGGGAACTAAAGGGGGTTCATCCTATTTTTCAAGTCATTATAAAATGCTTGGTTTATTTCATCATTGCCATGGGAACTTGGATGGCTTGCTGTTGGATTATGGTAAATAAATTTGGCATCCCCATGAAGGGAAGCCCTGATGTGTGGCTGGCATATAGCTCCTTATTTATCTTATCCATCGTTACATTGGGTCAGTTGTTTTCTTCCATATTGCCAAACCCCGTGTTTGCAACGTCCTTTTCTTTGGTGTTCACCTCACCCTCGTTGGTGCTGAGCGGATATACTTGGCCTACCATGGCGTTAACTGGTTTCTATCAGAAATTAGCCCAAGTATTTCCCCTAACTCATTTTGCTTTGGGTTACAGAAATGTGGCACTTATGGGTTGTGGTTTTGAGGCAATTCATCAGCAGATGATAAATTTAGCCTGCATTAGTGGTGGGTGCTTGGTATTAAGCTGTATTATTTGGACTGTAAGGATAAAACGAATTGATAAAAAAGAACAGAAGCTGCAAACCCCCATGGAGGATGAAGCGGCACAAGCAATAGCTCAGTGAAGTTTGAAAGGAGAGCATTTGTATGGGAAGATTGAAGTATCAAAAAGTGGGCGCCTTTTGTTTGGCGGGTGTGCTGACCTTTGGCATGGCCACCCCGGCTTTTGCCAAAACCGTATATGTTTCCGCTGAGGAGGAGACGGTGGAAGGGCCAATGACTTTGGAGGCAATACAAAAACAGGTATTAAAAAATAACCGTTTGCAAACGACTTTAAACCTAAACTATAAAAAAGTTCTTTCTGGCTTAGATGCCATTGACGAGGGACTAGGTGATTTGAAAGATACTCAGGATAGTGCGGCCCGTGCTAGAAAACAGGCGGGAGATGCAGCAAGTGCAGGTAAGGATTTGGTCAATGCTATTCCACCATCCTACGACCCTGATTATGTGTTGGGGCAGGTTAGCAGCGGTTTGCTTTCTGGCAGTTATAAAACAGCAAACGCTATGGAGGACATGACAGATAGCATTGTTGATCAGAAGCGTGATGAGTTGGAGGATCAACAGCAGGATTTAAAAAACACAAAGCAGGATTTGAACAAAACCCAAGAGGATTGGAATAATCAAGCTCTCTTGGTTTCCCAGCTCTTGGTTGTAAAAACAGCCCAGGTGGAAAAGGGTATCGGCTTGCTGGAGGAAAAGCAGGATTTGATGGAACGCCTTTATACCATTGAAGAAAAGAAGGAATCCTTGGGATTAAGCATCAAAACAGACCTAAAGCAGGCAAAATTAACCGTGTCAGAAAATAGCAAGGATGTTCAAGATGCAAAGGATGGTCTGACACTGTTGAAACGCCAAATTAACGATTTGATGGGTAAGCCGATTGATGGTGAATTAGAAATCGTTGCGCCTGATATGGCAAGAGTAATCGAATATGCCCCAGAATATAGCGAAGAACTGCTGAAAGAGGCAAAGGATAAGAACTATCAGCTGAAAACCTTGCGTAGAGACTATCAGCAGGCAGAACAAAAAACCAAAGATAACACACTATATTCAGGCCAAATTAAAGCCCATCAGTTAGATATGGATATTGCCAAAGTTTCCATGGAAAATCAGGAAATTGCTATTGCCAATGATTTGAAAAAGAAGCTGGATAGCATTAACAAAGCGGCATCCGCTTATCAAATTCAAAAGGATACTTATGAGAAGGCAAAAACCCAATTAGAACAACAGCAAAAAACAGCTGAAGTGGGGATGCTATCCTCTGTTGAAATTCAGGCATTAGAACTTCAGTTTAAGCAAAATGAGCTGGCGTTAATGGCGGCTGCATACGATTATGATTTGGCTTGGGAAGAATACCGTCTTTTGATGAGCGGTACTTCACTAGATATTTATGACACCTATAAAGCGCAGGTAGGTGCGTAAGCAAGACAGATGGATTGAATATTCTGATAAGTACCTCGAATGACTTAACGGAAAACTCGACAAAGGAGCAAATGGTTGCCAAGGGATTTGGCGGCCTTTTGTTTTATTAAAAATCAGTTGTTATTTTCCGATTAGGGAGGATAGGGGGTGGGCAGGGTATTTTCTCGTTTAACTGTTGTGGGATTCGGCTTACAGGCTTGGCTTATTTGAACAGAAGTTATTTTCAGTGCCTAGCAATTGTCTCCTCTTTTGTTGTAGGCAAAAAAACCAAATAAAAAGGGGTATATCCTTTGCAGCAAAATAAAAAGGCAAGTATCCAAAAGGATGCCTGCCTTTTTTTATGTATTTGTTATGCCTGTGCCTCCAACGCCTCAGCTGCATTGTAGGAACTACGAACAAAGGGTGCGGATGCAACAAAAGCAAAGCCTTTTTCCTCTGCAACTTTGCCATACAGGTCAAACTGTTCGGGGGTGATATATTCCTGAACGGGGTAATGAGCAGTGGAAGGAGCCAGATATTGACCAATGGTTAAGAATTCACAACCAACGGCTCTTAAATCATCCATCACCTCATAAACCTGTTCTGTCTTTTCGCCAAGGCCCAGCATGATGCCTGTTTTGGAACGGATTTGAGGTGCCAATTCCTTAATGGATTTCAGCACTTCTAGGGATCTTTCATAGATTGCCTGTGGGCGAACCTGATCGTATAATTCTTTCACTGTTTCCATGTTATGGCTGATAACTTCGGGGTTTGCATCGGCAACAACTTTTAAAGCATCTCTATTTCCCTGGAAATCGGGAATCAAAACCTCAACGGCTGTGTCTGGGTTTAATTCGTGGATAGCACGGATGGTTGCTGCAAAGTGAGCCGCACCACCATCAGGCAGGTCATCTCTGGTTACAGAGGTGATTACAACGTATTTCAGCCCTAGTTTGGATACTGCCTCAGCAACTCTCTTGGGTTCGTCCGCATCAATTCTTTGGGGTTCACTGTTGGTCACGTTGCAAAAACGGCAATTACGGGTGCAATTTACACCCAAAATCATAAAGGTTGCAGTTTTTTTGGAAAAGCAATCCACAAAATTTGGACACATGGCTTCATCACAAATGGTGTTGAGATGGAGTGTGCTTAACATTTGGCGTACATATTTTAAGTTTGGATCTTCTCTATAAGTTCTTTTTAACCATTCGGGTTTTTCTAACATTTTCAATTCCTCCAATAATCATATACTTAGAAAATTTAAAATTCTACATAAAAACAAAGCCTATTTTCTTCTTTTTAAAAAGGCTTAGGAAAATAGAACAGCAACAAATTCTTCTGCCGTAATGCCACCAAGGTAGGGGAGCAAGTCAATCTCCTTAAGGCAAGCCAATAGAGCATCCTTATCAAATGCTTTGTTGGTCAAAATAGCCTCTAGTTCCTCTACGGGCTTCATGGAAAGAAAGTCCCCGCGAATGGAGCAAGCTGCAATTATACCATCTTGAACTTCCAAATAAGCCTCAACCTTACCTAAAGGCAGACGTTTGTCGCTATGGTGGGTAAAGTTGGTATTGGTGCGGTATGTCCAAAGAGGATTTGCATATTTTTCTTCACGGATTTTCTCAATGCCGTTCATATCCTCGGTGGTAAATTCGTAGCTTTCCATGGGCATAATTTCTTGCAATGCCTGAATAAAAAGAGCTTTAAATTCCTGTGTTGTATATTTTTCTGGAAGATGCTCGATGATATTTGTAACGCGGCTACGCACAGAGGCGATACCTTTGTTTTTAATTTTGGATTCATCAACAGTCAGTATTTTTTCCAAAATAGAAAGGTCTGCGTCAAATAAAAGGGAGCAGTGGCTGCAAAGGTAATTTTTCCCTAAACGCTGTGCTAAGCCGGAAATCTTTTTGCCGTCTAAAAGCATATCGTTTCTCCCTTTGACTTCGGCGTGAATGCCCATTTTTTGTAAAGCCGCAATAATCGGCTCTGCCAAACGGGTACGCCCGATTTCCTTTGCGTCGTCCTCAGGGGTGAAAGGGGTGATTAGGGTGCACAATAATGTGCCTTTGTCGGTATAAATGGTTCCACCGCCACTGGAACGGCGAACGATTTGTACACCATGTTGCTTTGCAAGATCAAGATCAATTTCGTCTTGCGCGATTTGGTTGCTGCCAAGCATTGCGCAGTTGTCCGTTTGCCAGATCATGAAGATATCTTGGGATTGGCCCAAGGCATTCATGCAGTATTCTTCGGATGCAAAATGCAGTGCGGCATCAGTTGCTTTTGGCTGAATAAAAATCATATTAAGCCCTCCTTATCATTTGTAAAATGTAATTTTAAGTATACTAGATATATGGCACCATGGCAAGGGACGCTACCTCATATAAGGTGGTGAAAAAAGGCGGAAAGCTTGATTTTTTGGGATAGTTTTGCCATGAAAAAATTTTTAATTAAATTTTTATTTGTCCATATAATATAGACTATTTTCAAAAATATAAAAGTACTTAGCAAGACAATGAACTTATAAAAATAAACGATATTTATGCTAAAAAAAATTCTGGTTACTATAAGGTGCTGCTTTTTCCCAGAAATAAAGGGTTTGTAAAATCTAATATGGATTAATAAAAATAAAATAAATCATAAATAAAATTTTCTATAAAGAAGCTATCATTTTTAATTTGTGTTGTTTGTATTCCCTACGAATACATTATGCAAAATTTGTGCTACTAAAGTATGTATAATTTGTTGGGAGAGTTCTTTACACAAGGGGGTAAGATGCCCTTCGGCTGTTGCCCCAAGAAATCCAGAGAGCATTGCCGATTTTTTGTTGTGTCTTTTAAAAATTTCCGCTATACTGAAAAAAGAAGAGGTGAGCGACGTGACAGCTTTAATGAAGATCCAAACCTTTATACAGGCCTATGCCCAAGCGATCTCCTCCATTTTGGAGTCTGACGTAACGGTGGTGGATAATGAACTGATTCGAGTGGCAGGAACGGGAAACTATGCCGTAGAAATCGGGAATACCATTGCCCACGCTAATTTTTTTGACGGCATCCTAAGGACGGGCGAGAGTGGCATTATTACGAATGTGGCGGAGGACCCCAATTGCATTGGCTGTGAAAAAAGGGCATACTGCAAAGAGTTAGCGAATTTGGCATATCCTATTTTTAAAAATGGGGTTGTGGTAGGGGTCATTTCCATTATTGCCTTCCAGGAGAAGCAACGGGAAACCCTGCTGAAAAACCGCCCTCAGCTAGAAGAATTTTTAAAATACATGACAATGCTTTTGGAAAGTAAGCTTTACACCTCGGAGGCTAAGGATCGCTTAGAGCAACAATTGCAGGTAGTCCATGATGATAACAAGGTGTGGTCTTTCGTTGGTAAAAGCCAAAAGATGCAGGAGGCAATTGCCATAGGGCAAAAGGTAGCCAAATCCAACTCCACGGTTTTTTTGCGGGGTGAGAGTGGTACGGGCAAGGAAATTATGGCTAAAATGATTCATGATTTAAGCCAAAGGCGGGATAAGCTGATGATTTCTATTAACTGCGCAGCAATTCCTGAAAATTTGGTGGAAAGTGAGCTGTTTGGCTACGAGGAGGGCGCCTTTACCGGGGCAAAGAAAAAAGGTGCCATCGGTAAGTTTGAGTTGGCAGATAAGAGCACCATATTTCTGGATGAAATTGGGGATATGCCCCTTCCGGTGCAGACAAAGCTCCTTCGGGTGCTGCAAGAGAGTAAGCTGGAACGCATCGGTGGGCAAAAAACCATTCCCATTGACATTCGGGTGATTTGTGCCACCAATAAGGATATTAAGCAGATGGTGGAGGAGGGAACCTTCCGAGAGGATCTATATTACCGCCTAAATATTATCCCCATCGAATTGCCACCTTTGCGCAAGCGTAAGGAGGATATCCCCTCTTTGGTGGAATATTATATAGAATATTATAATCAAAAGCTAGGAAAGCATATTAGGGGCATTTCTTCCGAGGGCATGGAAACCTTGGTAAATTATGATTGGCCCGGTAATGTGAGAGAATTGAAAAATATCATCGAATATTTTGCCAATATTGTTGAGGGGGAAGAAGTGCAGCTTGCTGATTTGCCCGATCACATCGTTTTGCGTTCTGCAAGAGGATACGAAACATGGTCTTTGGATAAAATCATGGAGGAGTATGAAAAGCGTGTACTGACCAATATGATTCGGGAGGAATCCACCGTTGAGGATAAGGAACATCTGGCTGATACATTGCAAATTAGCCGTGCCACATTGTATCGAAAATTAAAAAAATACAATTTGCTTTAATCTCATTTTTGAGAATTCATCTCATTTTTGAGAAGACTGTAATGGATTCATCCAAAGGAACAGCAGAAGAAACCTTTTAACAAAACATGAATTTTTTTGTGTTTGTTGAAAGGTTTTTATTTTGTTTATGGTAAACCAATAGGTAGGAAGGATAAATGATTAAGAAAGAATAATTGCTACTATTTCCATAGGTGTTTTGACAGAATTTAGGCCAACATCCTTGCAAATAATGCAGTTGGAAACGATAGATTTTTTCTAGTTGCAGCAGTCTTAGCCTTTCAGAAGGGGTAATGGGGCGGCGTGAATGATTTTTTAGGCTTTTAAACAGAGAAAATATTTCTAAAAATCAAATCTTTATGGAAAGAAACACAAAGGCAGAGGGCTTAAAATAAACAACTTTTGTGTGGCGGGGAATACAAAACATAAAATGTATTTTGAAAAATTCACAATTTGTAAAACTATAATCACAAAGGGTTTTTTGTTTTTTTGTAATGGAAAAAAATCATTTGAGATTTTCTCAGTCTTTTTCTCAAATATGAGAATAATAAAAATAGATTTTCCTTTAAAAACGCCATTTCTATTTTGGCATCAAAATTGCTCTTTATACATTCATAGAGATGAAACGAAAAGGGAAGTCTATTTACAAGGAGGAATCTTTTATGAATATGAATATAGTTTTTGATGCGATCAAAAGTGAAATGAAACCTAGTATGGGTTGTACAGAGCCGGTTGCAATTGGTTTGGCAGTATCTAGAACCTGTGAGCTTCTGGCAAAGCCTGCAACCCACTTAGATATGGTTATTAGCTCTAATATTTTTAAAAATGCATATAGCGTTCAAATTCCCAATGCGGGCACCAACGGCATTGAGCTATCTTGTGCTTTAGGGCATATTTTAAGCAAGCCAGGTAATACTATGGAAATTTTCGCTGAAATCCATCCCGATCAGGTGAAAGAGGCAAAAAATCTGGTGAAAGAGGGATTTGTTTCTGTTAAAGTGCTTCCCAGCAGTGAATTTTATATTGAATGTGTGGCTACAAATGGTGATGAAAAAGCTCACACCATTACTGAAAAAGCCCACGATAACATGATTTTTGCCGAAAAAGATGGAAAAGTAACGGTAGACAAGCGTACAAACAGCAAGGCTGAAAAGGCGGATAACTCCTTTGATATCACCAAATATACTTTTGCAGATTTTTATGAATGGGCAAATGCTGTCAATGGGGCAGACTTAGCTTTTATCAAAGAAGGCATTGATATGAACCTTGCCATTGCCGAATTGGGCATGAAGAAAAAATATGCCATTGGCGTTGGGCCAACTTTGAAAAAACTTGCAGAAAGTGGCAAGCTTTCTAACGACATGCTTACAGATATTAAACAGCTTACGGCAGCAGCCAGCGATTTTCGTATGAGTGGCGGAAATGGCTCTGTCATGACATTTTTGGGCAGTGGCAATCAGGGTATTGAAACCATGGTGCCTATGGCTGTTTTTGCAAAGCATATGGAGATTCCCGAAGAAAAACTACTGAGAGCTGAATTTTTAGGAATGTTGGTTATCATGTATATGAAGTATCATGTAGGTAGATTATCACCCATCTGTGGCGCAACTTTAGCTGGAGCCGGCGGTGCAGCAGGCATGGTTTATATGATGGATGGCAATTTGGAGCAGATTTCCGGTGCTGTTCAAAATATGATGGGTGGTGTAGCTGGTATGTTCTGCGATGGTGCAAAAGGCGGATGTGCATTAAAGCTTTCTATTTGTGCCGGTGAGGCAGTATATTCAGCACTTTTTGCAATGGATAATAGCATTATTCAGTCCACAGATGGTATTATCAGCGACAAAGTGGAAGAAACAGCAAAGAGCTTAGCAAAGCTTTCCCATGAAGGCTTGGCTGATGTTGATATGAAAGTGATTGAAATTATGCAGGCAAAATAACAAAAGAGAACTGCACAAACCTTGGTCGAAAAAAGAGGTGTGAACATAGGTAGTCCAAAGCCCAATTGCCTATGGTGGTGGTTACGAAAAAACTTTATAACTAGAACTGCCGCTCCTTTGAAAGCGCAGTCATTAGCATTTTTCAAAGTCCATGTTTTTTGCACAATGGCGTGTAAAGAGTGGACACAAAAGTATTCAACTTCCTTAATATATTATCCCCTGAAAAAGCCCCTCATTTATATTGATGAGGGGCTTTTTCCATGGAATTATGGCCTATAAAGGCATTTCTAGTTCATTAAAAGCTGAAAAAGTCTGGATTTGAAGGTTTTGGTGTCAATTTTTTTACAAACGGTTGCATTTACTTTTTCTTCCCATTTGGCATCTTGAACGGAACAATTCTTTTTGTCATTAATTATGACCTGTCCATATGCAACGGGATCCATGATGCAGGTGTGACAATAACATGGTACTGACTCTAAATTGACATCATCCCAAAGGGCAACCCCCATGGCGATAGCATCAGGTAGGTCAACAAAATGGCCGCCGCTTTGGTTTAAATTGTATTGCAGTAAAGCGTGGTTGCATTGGACGGCAAAAATGGCCTCTTTCTTTTCACTAGCAAGGAGTACTTCCATATCCTCTTTATTTAGTGCTGCATCACCAAGGCATACATCAAAGCCGATAATTGTTATGGGTATGCCTGATTTAAGCAAAATGTCATATGCTTCTGCATCCACAAAAACATTGAATTCAGCAACGGGGGTGGTGTTACCTCTGCCAAAGCCAGCCGTCCCCATGGAATAGATGTGTTTTACTTTTTTCATGATCTTGGGGTCTTTGATAATTGCGAAAGCTATATTTGTTACAGGGCCTAGGGCCACGATTTCTACCTCGTTGGGGTATTCATTCACAATTTTTAAAATAGCATCAACGGCATATTCTTTTTCTTCAGAAATTGTGGGATGGATAAGATCCATATCTCCCATTCCGTCCTCACCGTGCACATTAGTGGATGTAACCAGCGCCCTCATTAAGGGGTTCATAGCACCTACATAAACGGGGGGCTTTTTCTGATTTACAATTTCAATGGTCATCAGTGTGTTTTGGGTTGCCAGTTCCACTGGAACGTTGCCGCATACTGTTGTGATTGCTTCGATATGAACATTCTGGGATTTTAAAGCCATCATTAGTGCTACAGCATCATCGCTCCCGCAGTCCGTATCAATGATAATTCTTTTCATAAGTTCCTCCTAATTGTGCGAAAAATGTTGAATATATTATAATGTAAGTGCTAAACTAAAAACAGGTCAAATGACCAATAAAATAAGATTCGGGGGGAGTGAATGCCAAATAATGGAACGTTTTATTCAAAATGCACCTCAAAATATTAAAGACGCATTTATTTATCGAAAATATCCAAAGGGAAGCATCA
Organism: Clostridiales bacterium UBA4139; assembly: GCA_002380805.1. Classification (GTDB taxonomy): domain Bacteria; phylum Bacillota; class Clostridia; order Lachnospirales; family Anaerotignaceae; genus Chakrabartyella. Next base: position 416,841 of record DFWH01000013.1, read on the forward strand.
TCATTTATCCTGAGGAGGAAAATTGTTACCTTTACATAATTGTTAGTGGCAGTGCAAATGTGGTGGCGCACAATGCGGCGGGGGGTGGACTAACTTTATATTCATATAATGCAAATTCTTGTTTTGGTGAGTTGGAACTTTTTCATCCAGAAGCAAAAACCGCAGCGGTGGTAAGTAGCACAGATTGCGAATTGATACTTTTGCATAAAAATTTTGTATATGAGTGGTTGAAGGCAGATTTTCAGTTTACGTTGCAAATGATGGAGTATTTATCAGAAAAAATATTGGTTAATGCAAGGAAGCTTGCTGCCATTTCATTGCTGAATGTAAAAGAGAGGCTGATTTATTATGTTTATTCCCATTATAAGTTTGGGGATTTACCAAAAATAACAAAAGAACAGGCTTGTGCAGACACCTTTATTCCGTTGCGTAGTTTGAATAGGGCTATTGCTGAATGCAGAGCTGAGGGATATTTAGAATATGTGAAATGTAGGTTTTATGTTTTATCATTAGAAAAGCTAGAAGAATGCTGCAATGGTTTTCTATAATACAATTGGGGGGCAAAAGGGCAAAAAGAATTGAGTTGATATCATGGTATGAAAGTTTTTTTCAGTTTAAGTTTAATGAGAATTTAAAAAGCGGTAACTACATTTTATTGTAATTACCGCCTTTCTTATTTTGTTAGATTTGTTCCATATCGTTTAATTGAATTTGATCCAACAACCCATTTGCCACCTTATCTTTTTCCTGAATAAAATGCCCTGTGGAGGGTATTTTTTTTGTGCGGTAGTATTCAATGTCTAGGGAGGCGAACTCCTCAGGCTTGAATACGGTAGAAACGGTGCTGTTTTTCTTCAATGTGTAAACCTGCACACCAGATGCACTCTTTGATGCATTTATTGGAATCATATCCGTGTTTAACAAGGTTGCCTTGTCATTGTTTCGCATTAAAATGTAATCCGCCTCGGTATCTAGTTTTTCCATATAAACCAGCTTAGCTCGGGAGGAATAAGCATTGACCAACTTTCTTCGGTTCATCTTGGTGGCATATGCCGTTAGCTGAACCTTTGCAGCCTTGCCATTTTCAAAGAAGAAAACCATAAACCCTGAGTAATCTGAGGTGGCGGTCATGTAGATGATTTTTTCATCTGGATCCATCCCCAAAAGGTTGGGCAAATAGTCCCCCAAAATGCTGGCTTTGGTGTCGGTGATATCGCTGGCCTTCATTTTGTATACGTTATATTGGTCTGAGAAGAAAAGGATATCTGTACGGTTGGTAGTTTCCAATTCGTATAGAATTTTATCTTCATCTTTCAGTTTTTGTTCACCAGCAGAACGCAAGGAAGCCAGAGGGATTTTTTTGAAATAATTTTCTTCTGTAAGGAAAAGGCGGATGCCGTAATCCTCAATGAGGTCATCCTTGGTGATGGTTACAATCTCTTCTTCCTGCACGATTACAGTTTTTCTGGGCTTTCCGAATTTTTTATCTACATTTTTTAGCTGCTTGCAGATAATGTTTCGTATTTTTGTGTCACTCTTTAATGTATCTTTCAGGTCTTGAATTTCATCTTCCAAGGTTTTTAGTTCTTCAATACGCCTTAAAATATATTCTTTGTTGATGTTTCTCAACTTGATTTCTGCGATATATTCCCCTTGAATTTGGTCAATATCAAATCCGTTCATTAAATTTGGCACAACCATGTTTTCCTGTTCCGTATTACGGATGATGGAAATAGCCTTGTCAATATCCATCAGGATTTTTGAAAGACCCTGCAACAAATGATATTTTTCTTCTTTTTTATTGATATCAAAGGCAAGTTGACGGCGGATGGAATCCACACGAAACTCCACCCAATATCTTAGTATATCCCCAACACCCAGTGTCATGGGTTTGCCGTAGATTAGCACGTTGAAATTACAGCTAAAGCTATCGGAGAGAGGGGTTAAGCTAAAAAGCTTGTGCATCAAAAGTTCGTAGTTGGTATTTCGCTTAATGTCTAGGGTGATTTTTAACCCGTTCAAGTCTGTTTCGTCTCTGACATCAGTGATATCCCTGATTTTACCGCTCTTAACTAAAGTCAGAATTTTATCAATAATGCTTTCGATATTGGTGGTGTAAGGAATTTCGTAAATTTCAATGCAACTGTTTGCTTTATCAAAGCGATATTTTGCCCGCATTTTGAAGCTGCCACGGCCTGTTTTATAAATCTGCTCAAGGTCTTTACGATTGTAAATTAGCTCCCCGCCCGTGGAAAAGTCAGGAGCAGGAAGATGGTCGCAAAGGTCGATAGAGTCATCTTTAATGTATGCGATGGTAGCATTGCAAAGCTCAGATAGGTTAAAGCTACAAATGGAGCTTGCCATGCCAACAGCAATCCCTAAGTTTGGATTTGCTAAAATATTAGGGAAGGTAGTTGGTAGAAGGGTAGGCTCTTTTATTGTGCCATCGTAGTTATCAATAAAATCTACTGTGTTTTTTTCAATATCCCCAAAAAGCTCATTACAAATGGTTCCCAGTTTTACCTCGGTATAACGGGGGGCCGCATATGCCATGTCTCGGGAATATTGCTTGCCAAAGTTCCCCTTGGAATCCACAAAGGGAACCAAAAGGGCACCGTTGCCCTCTGTCAAACGCACCAAGGTTTCGTAAATTGCCCCGTCACCATGGGGGTTAAGCTTCATGGTTTGCCCAACCACATTGGAAGATTTTGTTCTGTCGCCTTTGAGTAAGTTCATAAGGTACATGGTGTACAAAAGCTTTCTGTGGGAGGGTTTGAACCCGTCAATTTCAGGAATTGCACGGGAAACAATAACACTCATGGCATAAGGCATATAGTTGAGCTCCAAGGTTTGGGTAATTGCCTGTTCATGAATGAAAATGTCTTTTACCTCTGTGGTTGTATTTTTCTTTTTTGCCATGTTGGTACACCGTCTTTCTAACTAATGTCTGTCAAATCCAGATATTTGTGGCCTTCTTCGGCGATAAATTCTTTTCTGCCTGCCAAGTTTTCTCCCAGCAAAAGCTCAAACATCTGCTGGGTACGGGCAGCGTCATCGGGGGTAACTAAGATTAACCGCCTAGAAGCAGGGTTCATGGTGGTTTCCCACATCATTTCAGGTTGGTTTTCACCAAGGCCTTTGGAGCGGTTGATTTTTGTTTTTCCCTTAAGCTTGCTTAAAATTTCAGCTTTTTCCGTTTCGGAATATGCAAAATAGGTTTGCTTGCCGTTGATAATCTCATAAAGAGGGGATTCGGCGATATAAACCTTTTTCTCATGAATTAGGGTTGGCACCAACCGATAAAGCATGGTTAAAAGCAGGGTACGAATCTGAAACCCATCCACATCGGCATCGGTGCAAAGAATGATTTTGTTCCAACGCAACTGGCTCAAATCAAAGGAGTTTAATTCGGATGTGTGCTTTGACTTAATTTCTACGCCACAGCCCAAAACCTTTAATAGGTCGGTAATGATGTCGTTGGCAAAAATCTTATTGTAATCTGCCTTCAGGCAGTTCAAAATCTTCCCTCGGATGGGGATAATTGCCTGAAATTCTGCATCTCTGCCCAGCTTACAGGCACCCAATGCAGAGTCGCCTTCTACGATGTAAATTTCCCGACGATTGATGTCTTTGGTACGACAGTTTACGAATTTTTCAACACGGTTGTTCATATCCAATGTGCCTGTAAGTTTTTTGCGGATAGAAATTCGTGTTTTTTCCGCTGTTTCACGGCTACGTTTGTTTGCCAAAACCTGTGCAGCAATTTTTTCCGCATCCATTTTATTTTCAATAAAATAAATTTCTAATTGCTCACGGAAAAAGTCCGTCATAGCATCTTGTATGAACTTATTGGTGATGGATTTTTTTGTTTGGTTTTCGTAGCTGGTAACAGTGGAAAAGGAATTGATGACCAAAATTAAGCTGTCCTCAATATCTGTAAATGTGATTTTCTTTTCATCTTTTTTATAGAGATTGTTTGACTTTAAGTATTTATCGATAGCAAAAACAAAGGCGTTTTTCACTGCTTTGTCAGGGGAACCGCCATATTCCAAAAAACTGGAATTGTGATAATATTCCAGAGCATTCACTTGATTGTTAAAGCAAAAAGCCGCCTCAAACTTAAGCTTATACTCGGGCTTGTCCTCACGGTCTTTGCCCTTTGTTTCTGTTTGCAAGTAATGCACATCGGTAAGGCTTTCTTTGCCAGAAAGTTCAACCAAGTAGTCTTTGATGCCGTTTTCGTAGCAATAGATGAATTTTTCGCCGCTTTCTTCGTCGAATAATTCGAAGGTTAGGCCAGCATTGACCACAGCCTGTTTTTTTAATACATCCTGAAAATAGGACAGGGGAATATTAATTTCTGTGAAAACGTCTCGGTCAGGGCGCCACTTAATTTGTGTGCCTGAAGGGTGCTTGTCAGCCCGTTCTTTCATGAGTCCTGCTACGTTTTCCCCTTTTTCAAAGTGGAGGCTGTAACAAGTATTATCACGATAGATGACAGCGTCCATATATTCGGAAGCATACTGGGTTGCACAGGTGCCAAGGCCGTTTAAGCCCAAGCTGAACTCATAATTTTCTCCAGAGTTGTTTTGGTATTTGCCCCCTGCGTATAGTTCGCAGAAAACCAATTCCCAGTTAAACCGATCCTCTTTGCTATTATAATCCACAGGGATACCACGCCCATAGTCCTTAACCATAATGGAATGGTCAGCATAGCGAACCACTTCGATTTTCTTCCCGAAGCCCTCACGAGCCTCATCAATAGAGTTAGATAGAATTTCAAAGACTGCGTGCTCGCAGCCATCAAGACCATCGGAACCGAAAATAACACCTGGGCGAAGTCGAACTCGATCCGCACCTTTCAGAGAGGTGATACTTTCGTTTGTGTAGTTTGAATTTTGTTTAGATTTCATGAAAACACCTGCTTTATTTGTTATCTGACCCCATATATATAGGTAAGAAGTAAATTTATCCCAATATATATTAATTTACAATAGTTTGGTTTTGGTGTCAAGGCAATGGCAAAGCCCATGTGCAATATTATTGACAAAATTCTTGATTTTTTATGCGAAGGTTGATATAATAAATGGGCTAAAATAATGTTTGGCTTTTGCTGCCAAAAAGGTAAATATTATATATTATATGGAGACGTATCGAAGTGGTCATAACGAGAACGACTCGAAAGACTCCCACATTTATGGAAGCAAATAGCCATCAAACCCGCATGAACACTGGGTTTTCGATGTTCACAGCAACAGCGCTTTATCATTTTTCTTTCCTAATTTCTTTCCTACTTCCTAGAAAGAGTAAGAATGTAGTGGAACGATAATCAGGAAGAAATGGATATAGAAAACTAAATACGGAGAGTTGTCCGAGTGGTCGAAGGTGCGAAACTCGAAATTTCGTGTCCCGAAAGGGACCTAGGGTTCGAATCCCTAACTCTCCGCCAGACATCATGCAATGGGTTAATTGTAGTAAGTTTCCCCATTGCTTGAACCTTGAGAGCTGTCAGTTGTAAACTGCCAGCTTTCTTTTTTTATATAATTTTTGAACAGAAATAATCTCCCTCTTATATGGGATACTTAATTTGAACCAACGTCTGACGTAATAAAATGCCTCTAAAACCAGTTGTTACTTAAATTGCGTAAGATTGGAACCAAAAAGTCCATTGTTCAGTTGTTCCGCAGATGTAATTAACGATGCCTCCATATCTAAGTGTGCATAAAGATTTGCCGTGGTGCCGTAATCACTATGTCCAAGCCACGCCTGAATCTGCTTCATAGAAACGCCATTACGTAAAAGCAAACTGGCGCAACTATGCCCATACAGTATAATAAAGACAAATCGGAAAACCTTGATAAATAAAGGGTTTGAGGGTTTGTCTTTATTCTTTTTCCAATAAAAATAAGACAAAAACATAGCAAAAATAAAACCTAAGAAAAGAGTGATGTTTCACTAGAACTAAAAAAATGGAGGTGCAGATATGGTGAAAACAAGTGAAGTTTTGCAGGAACTTCAAACTATCAGCAGAGCAATCGACAAAGTAATGCGAATTACAGGCTTCAAGGAATATGGTGATATGAGTTGCCTTGAAATAAACGAAGAAAATGCAGATGATACTTTTCTTCGGAATGAGATGGAGCGTATTATTGATAAACTGGCAGATGAACAGAGCCGTATCAATTTTCTATTTCGTCCCATCATTGAAACCGGCAATATATATCAAAACAGCTCCGGAAGATACGAAACGGCAAGTGGCTATGAATATACCTGTGGTTATGACATTGAATACCTCAAGCTAGCTGAAGATGAATATGAGCCGACACAATGGTGCCGTTCAAGGGTAGAACATAATGGTGAGAGCTACTATATCGTTGGTGATAAGAAAATGAGTTTAGATGGACTTACCGTAAGAATAAGGGGGAAACACTAATGAAAACAATCGCAATCGTCAATCAAAAAGGTGGTGTCGGAAAAACAGTTACTGCTGTAAATCTTGCCATCGGGCTTGCCCAAGAAGGTAAGAAAGTCATTGCCATTGACCTTGATGCCCAAGGTAGTTTAACGGTCAGCTTAGGCTACAACGAGCAGGACAAGATGGAAACTACGGTTTCCACTATCCTTGAAAAAATCATTGAGGACGAGCCAATCTCACATAACGAGGGCATCTTGCATCACGAGGAAGGAATAGACCTAATACCCGCCAATATTGAACTTTCGGGATTGGAAGTAACCTTAGTCAATACCATGAGCCGAGAAAGTGTGCTGCGTGAATATCTTAAAGTAATCAGCAATGATTATGATGTGGCTGTCATTGACTGCTCTCCCTCGCTGGGTATGCTAACTATCAATGCCCTCACTTGTGCTGATGAAGTGATTATCCCCGTACAGGCACAGTACCTCTCCATAAAAGGTATGGAACAGCTTTTTAGAACCATTGGCAGAGTCAGAAAACTGCTTAATCCTAATCTGCAAATTGGCGGTATCTTAGTCACAATGGCAGATATGCGTACTAATTACACAAAGGACATCATAGCACTGCTCCACGATACTTACGGCGGGAAAATCAAGATTTTTGATAGCGTTATTCCCCTTTCGGTAAGAGCCGCAGAAATGAGTGCCGAGGGCAAGAGTATCTATCTCCATGACCCCAACGGTAAGGTGTCTAGTGCATATAAGGGGTTAATCAAGGAGGTTGTCTAAATGAAAAGCAGTGCAAGCAAAATTAAGATGACTTCCTTTGATGACCTTTTTGGTGGCAACGAGGAAACTGTATGCAGTGGTGATGTTTCAAATTCTATACAAGATATAGCTTTAGCCAAGCTATTCCCCTTTGCAAATCACCCATTCAAGGTGCTTGACGATGACAAAATGGAGGAAACCAAAGAAAGCATTGAAAAGTATGGTGTCCTTGTCCCTATCATCGTCAGACCCAAAGCGGATGGCAATTATGAAATCATCGCAGGACACAGGCGAAAACGAGCCTGTGTCCTGTTGGAACTCCCCACAATTCCTGCGATTATTCGTGATTTAGACGATGAAGAAAGCACCATCGTCATGGTAGACAGCAACATACAAAGAGAAAACCTGTTGTTTTCTGAAAAGGCATTTGCGTATAAGATGAAGTTAGAAGCCATCAAAAAACAAGGGAAAAGGACAGATTTAACTTCTGCCCAAGTTGGGCAGAAGTTGGCAACATCGGTAGAGGTAGTGGCAGAACAGGCAGGCGAAAGCAGAAATCAGATTAAGCGCTATATTCGCCTAACAGAACTCATTGCCGACCTTTTGGATATGGTAGATGAACGCAAAATCGCCTTTAACACGGCGGTGGAGCTATCCTATTTAAGCCAATCAGAACAAGAACTACTGCTTGCTAAGATAGAAGAACTGGAGGTCATCCCCTCTATGGCACAGGCTGCCAAGCTGAAAAAATACAGCGGTGAAAGTACATTGAATGAAGCAGTTATTGACTCCATTCTTTCAGAAACAGCGGATAAGCCTGTAACCGTCACCCTCAAAAGTGAAAAGCTAACCAAGTATTTTCCCAAAAGCTACTCTAAGGAGCAGATGGAGGATGTTATCACTACTCTGCTACAAAAATGGCACGATGAACAGAATTAAATGAATATCAACAATACTTAATCCCCCTTGACTGATTAAATTCGGTCAAGGGGGATTTTTTCGTTTACGGATAAAATTTAGGAGGACTTTAAAAATGACTGATTTAAAACTTAATTATCATTACGGAAATGAAGCAGACCAATATTCTTTTTACAGAATACCAAAGATACTCTTTACCGATGACCGCTTTAAGAGCCTATCCATTGATGCCAAAATGCTATACGGACTGATGCTTGACAGAATGGCATTGTCAGTCAAGAACGGCTGGCTTGATAGAGAGCAGAGAGTTTTTATCTATTTTACCTTAGAAGATGCCTGCAACTATATGGGACAAAGCCATTCTAAAATGGTGCGTATTATGGCAGAGCTTGATACCAAAAAGGGAGTTGGATTGATTGAACGTAAAAAGCAAGGGCAAGGTAAGCCCACCATCATCTATGTTAAAAATTGCTGTTCACTACCATTTAAGAGCGATACAGCAACCAAAGCAGAGCCTAAGAAATATCCAAAACCAAACTTTAAACCAGACCCCAAGACTTCTGATAATGATAAGTCTGAACAAGAAAATGACACGGAAACAGGCGGAAAACAGGCATTTACTGTGGATAACCCTGTGGAAAACAGTGGTATAGCAGATGGTTTTTCTCGTCTTTCCTACGAACTGGAAGTGCAGACTTTTGAATATGAGATTTCTTCACTTCACGAAAAAGGAAGTCAAGACTTCCCAAAAAGAAACACTAATAATACTAAGGTTATTGATACTGAATTTAGTCATACTGAGTCTATCAATCCATCAAAAGAGCTGCAAACAAAATCTTTCTTGATGGATAGGATGGATATGAGAACCACATACGAAGAAATTATCAAAGAAAATATTGCGTACAATCACTTTGTAGAGCAAAAACCCTATGACACGGAAGCAATTGATGGCATTGTGGAGCTGATGCTTGATGTGGTATGCAGCAATGCACAAACCACTCGCATAGCTGGACAAGATATTCCCATAGAGGTTGTAAAAAGCAGGTTTTTAAAGTTAGACAGTAGCCACCTTGAGTATGTGTTTGACAGTCTTTCCAAAAACACAACCAAGGTACATAACATCAAGGCGTACCTACTGACAAGCCTGTATAACGCACCTGTCACAATGAGCAGCTACTATTCGGCTCTCGTTAATCACGATTTGTACGGGGCAAATTAAATGGAATGAGCAAACAAGGCTATCTTTACCGATTTCGGTTGAGGTGGCTTTTTTATATATCAATATGACGAAAGGACGATTTGCCTATGAGAAAATATCTTTTACGCAGGCTGGCTGTACCGCCTTAAATGACTATCTACTTAATTTTCAAAATAAAATAATGGAGGTCAAAATGATACGAAAAAGTAAGCTTAAATATCTCTTTTCCGTCTTTCTTTTGCTGTTAATGATGGTGGTAACAAGCACCTCGGTATTTGCAGCAAACGGTTGGGACGAAAATACGCACCAAAGCCTTACAAACATTTGGGAAAAGTACAGCATACGAGAAGTCCCTTGTGGAGGAACTTTCCGCCCCGATGCTACTTGCTCCAATCAATACAGATGTCCCAGTTGTGGTGATAAATGCGATATATGCGGTCCGGTAAGGTGTGACCGATGTTCGGGAACAGGCAGACACATGGGCTGGTGTTACTCTTGCAGTATTTGGCACAGCAGTGACTTTGATGCGGTTCATCGCAGTGACAAGTACAAAGGCGATTTTATTGGCACAGTCAGCTCCACCACCACGAACGCCTACCCTAACAACGGCATTGCAGGCGATTACTGGTATGTGTATCTTGGCAGAGCAACAGACACTGTGGCTCCTACCTTGAGCCTTTCCAAAAGCATTGATGCCAACAGCCCCTCCTACGCAGGGCAAAATGTTACAGTCACTGCCAGTGCAAGCGATAACCTATCAGGTGTACAAGGCTACTCTTGGAATGGTGGCTCATTAAGTGCATCTAGCACCTATATCGTTACAGCAAACACAGGTGAAACCACAGTCACCTGTAAGGTAAAAGACAATGCTGGTAACTGGTCAGAGGTAAAGTCGGTATCAGTAAAAACCATTACTAATCAGCCCGATATTGCTATTTCTGTTTCCAACAGCACCGTTGTTTACGGAGAAAGTATCAATGTATCAGCCACAGGTGGTGCTGCAAGTGTGGGCAATGAATTTCTCTATGAAATCACAGGAGGAGTAGCCACCTTTTCAAATGGGGGTCAATCTATCAAAAGCAGTCAGCCAGTTACCCTAACGCCAAAGAATATCGGCAGAGTAACGGTCAGAGTAACGAAAAAAGGCAATTCGGCTTATTACGATAAAACGGCTACCTTTTTCGTTACTGCCACGCAAAAGACCATTACGGTATCGGGAACACTTTCCTTTCACAATAAAGTCTATGATGGCAATACAACTGCCACAGTCAAGAACAATGGGCTTGTCTTAAATGGCGTTGTCTTTAACGACAATGTGGTGCTTTCTGCTCCAGTCGGTGTGTTCACGAATAAAAATGTAGGGCAACAGCAAATTTCCGTAAGGGAGTTTAGCATAAGCGGTAGTGATATTTCAAAATACATTTTTACAAAGCCAACAATCCCTACGATTACAGCCAACATTACCCCCAAAGCGTTGACTGTTACAAGGGCAGAAATCAGAAATAAAGTCTATGATGAAACCACAACGGCTACTTATGTTTCTGCTCCTGCCTTGGTGGGTGTGATTGCTGGAGATACCATTTCCTGTGCAGGCGGTGTTCCCTCTTTTGAAAATAAGGACATCGGCAGGGATAAAAACATTATCTTCGCCGACTTTATCCTATCGGGTGCAGATGCAAGAAACTATACGCTTACAAAGCCTACGGGCATAAAAGCGGATATTACAGCAAAAGAAATTACCATCAAAGGTTATGCCATTAAAGATAAAACCTATGATGGCAATACGGTTGCGGAGTTTGTAACTACCCCTACCATCGACGGCAATTTTATTGGTGTAAATTTGGTACAAGGCAGAGCCACTTTTGACAACAAGAATGTGGGAGCAAATAAGGTAGTTACTCTCGCAGGATTTTCTCTTGCAGGAGAAAATGCCAAAAACTTTATGCTAAACATTCCCACCAATGCCCCAGGTACGATTACTCAAAAGCCACTAAGCGTAAACACCTTTAAAATTGCCACAAAAGTGTATGATGGCAATACGAAGGCAAGTATAAAAGCTGATGAAAAATTAACCTTTGATGGCTTGGTAAGTGCCAATGAAGATGTAGACCTTAAAATCGGTACATTGGTATTTGAGGATAAGAACGTAGGAAAAGGTAAAACCGTCATTGCAAGAGATTTTTCCATTACAGGTACAGATGCCAAAAACTATATCCTCATTCAGCCGAGAACCGCAGTTACCCTCAAAGGGGATATTCTGCCAAAAGAGCTAAGTCTATCAAATGCAGAGGTGAAAAACAAAATTTATGATGAAACCCGAACAGCGGAGTTTGTTTCTTCACCTAGATTAGTGGGTGTTGTTTCGGGCGATACCATTGGCTATATAGCAGGTGTTCCGTCCTTTGAGAATAAGGATATTGGCAGGGATAAAAACATCATTTTTACAGAATTTATGTTGACAGGTGTAGGTGCTACAAACTATAACCTTATTCAACCAACAGGTATTAAAGCAGATATTACAGCAAAAGAAATCACCATCAAAGATTATGCCATCAAGGATAAAACCTATGACGGAAATGGGGCGGCAGAGTTTGTAACAGCTCCTGCCATTGATGGCAACTTTATGGGTGTGAAACTGGTAAAAGGCACAGCTACCTTTGACAACAAGAATGTGGGAGCAAATAAAGCTATTTCTTTAGCAGGCTTTTCCCTTGCCGGAACAAATGCAAAAAACTTTGTGCTGAACATTCCCACCAATGCCACAGGTACCATTACCCAAAAGTCACTGAAAGTAAATACTTTTCCGATTGCCACAAAAGTATATGATGGCAATACAACGGCACAGATAAAGGCTGGTGAAAAATTAACCTTTAATGGCTTGGTAAGTGCCGATGAAGATGTAGACCTTACCATTGGTACCTTGGCATTTGAGGATAAGAACGTAGGCAAAAGAAAGACCGTCATTGCAAGAGATTTTGTCATTACAGGTGCAGATGCCAAAAACTACACTCTCATTCAGCCGAGAACCACAGTCACCCTCAAAGGAGATATTCTGCCAAAGGAATTGACTGTAAGCAATGTAACTGCAAAAGATAAAGTCTATGATGGGACAACAAAGGCAGCATACAAAGGAACTCCTGCCCTAGTCGGTGTGGTTGCTGGCGATACAGTCAGCTTGCAAAATGGTAGCATTGCCTTTGCAGACAAAATGGTAGGTGATGCCAAAACGGTGGTTTATGGAGATTTTGTTATCGCCGATACTAACTACACCTTAATCCAGCCCAAGAGTACAACAGCAAAAATCTTAAAGAAAGACCTTGCTCTGATGGATTTTGCAATCAAAAATAAGGTTTATGACAGCAATACAAAAGCCGAGTTTAAAGTAACTCCTGCTCTTGATGAAAGTACCATTGTTAAAGGTGATGATTTGAGCATTTCAAGCTACACAGCCACTTTTGATAATAAAAATATGGGTACCAATAAACCCATCATCATTGCGATTACGCTGAGTGGTAAAGATGTAAAAAACTACGCCTTTGAAAACCCGATAGATAAGACAGCAACCATTACCCAAAAGCCGATTACAGTAGTATCCACTGCCATTAAGGACAGAGAGTACAACGCAGATGTCAATACAGAATTTGTCACTGCACCAAAGCTTGACGGCTTGATTGCACAAGATGTTGTAAGTCTTGTTGTGCCTGTTCCAACCTATGAGAATGCCGACGCTGCAAGGGATAAGGTGGTACTTTACAAAGATTTTCAACTTGTAGGTACAGATGCCAAAAACTATGCTTTAACCCAACCACCCCTAACAGGTACTGTTTTGCCGAAGCTTATCAATATCAAGGTGAACGATGCAAAAAAGGTGTATGGCGAAAAAGACCCTGTATTCACCATGAACCACGATAAGCTCTACGGTGATGATGAGATTGTAGGAAGTATTGGCAGAGTGAAAGGTGAAGATGTGGATACCTATCAATATGTGGTGGGCACTCTAACCGCAGGCAATAACTATCGCTTAAAGGTCAGCACAGCGGAGCGATTTGAAATTACCAAAGGCGAAACAAGCCTAAATCTTAATTTGAGAAAAGACAATCAGATACCTACCTATATCACGGTAAGAGCCACTGTTGCCGATGAAACTGATGGTAAGATTGAATTTTATCTTAATGGCAGAAAAACTACTACAAAAAAGGTTACAAACAATGAAGCCACTTTTGTATTTAAGCCTTTAAAGCCGGGGTATTATTCCATCAATGCCAAACTGACAGACAGCACCAATTTTAACGATTGCATCAGTGACATCTTAGACTTTTCTGTAACGGATAGAGAATTAGGCTTAAACGACGATAAAGATACCAATGTAGATAAAGACCACAATGCGGATTGCCCGAATTATGACAAAGATGGAGATAAGGATAAAGACAAGGACAAAGACAAAGACAAAGACAAGGATACCAATGACCATATTTGCAACTGCCAACCATCAAACACCGGCAACGCTAACGGTAACGGCAGTACAGGTAATAACGGAGTAAATGGCAGCAACGGAAATAATAGTGCAAATGGTAACAATGGCGGTGGCAATGGAAATGTTATCAGACCACCTGCAAACAAAGATGAAATTACTGCCGTAGATAAGAGAGATAGCCTTACCATCAATATCTATCTGAATAAGCTAATGGCAAAAGCAGACAGTGAGGAAACCACAGTTTCTGAAACTGAGGAAGAAGGCAATACAGAAAAAGAGGAGGTTTTAGATACCATCAATCCCGAATTGGTAGTCATTGAAATTGCCAAAGAGGAATTAACCTTTACGCCACCAAAAAGTGATGATTTTATAGGAGCTTACAATGCAAAGCTGTACCTTGGCGAAACCGAGATTGAGCCATACGATGAAGTAACTGTTACCCTTCCGCTAAAAGCCCAGCAGGAACAGGAAAATTTAAAAGTCATTTTCTCTGACGGAACACAAGAGGAGGTGTTAGTGCTGGGGAATGAAATGGTATTTACCAGTGAACAGCTTGGGGATTTTGTTGTTGTTTCTGACAGCGGCTTTAGCCTAGCTACTGCTTTAGGCATTCTCCTTGTGGTGGTGATTTTAGCGGCAGTAGCCTACTATCTCTATAAGAAGTATATGGAGAGCAAGGAAAACAAAGCTGAAAATAATATGGAAAATTAACGCAAGGATAAAGACTTTTTTCGTCTTTTGATTTGCGTTTTTTCTTTTGGGAGGTGTTTGGCATTACAAAATACTTGTTACATCGGTTGGTGGCTCCCCCTTAACCCTAGCCAAAATAAAAAACGGAAGGAGATGATTTTTTGCAGGAAGATATAGACCATAGAAGTATCACCTTTGCGGTGAACAGCACAAAAATGACAGCAAGGCTCTTGCTGAAGCTGATTAAAATGTACCTTGCCCATCACAAGGAACTGCCCCACGGTAAGCAGACGGTAAAGCAGCTTGCAAAGCATAATCAAGGTATGACCAACATTGAGATTACCGATAAGAATATCAAATGCTTTGAGAAGTATGCAAAAAAATACGGTGTGGATTTTGCCCTGAAAAAAGATCGGACAGAAACACCGCCAAAGTATTTGGTTTTCTTTAAAGCCAAGGACAATGATGCCATTATGTCCGCTTTTAAAGAGTTTTCCACAGACCGTATGAAAAAGGCAGAGAAACCCTCTGTACTGCAAGCACTCAGAGAGCAGAAAGAGAAAATCAAAAATGCTGTGGTGGAGAAGGTCAAGAAAAAGGAGCAGGTGCGATGAACGAAAAGATAAAGAAACAGGTCATACTCCATATTCCTTATCTGTTCATTGCCCTGTTTATGACAAAAGTTGTGCAGGGCTTTCGCCTTGCCTACGGTAAGGATTTATCGGAAAAACTGCTGAATATCGGCGGTGGATTTGCCCTTGCCTTTGAAAGCTATTTTCCGTCTTTTCACCCTGCGGATTTACTCTTAGGGATTACCATTGGTGCAGTTCTTAGGCTTGTGGTGTATGTACGAGGAAAAAACGCAAAAAAGTATAGGCATGGCAAGGAATATGGCTCTGCTCGTTTTGGTATAGCTAAGGATATTGAAACGTTTGTAGACCCTGTGTTTGAAAATAATGTAATCCTCACCAAAACAGAAAGTCTGATGATGAGCAGTCGACCCAAAAATCCAAAGGATGCACGAAACAAAAATGTGCTGATTGTAGGCGGCTCGGGTAGTGGTAAAACAAGGTTTTGGTTAAAACCAAACCTTATGCAGTGCCACAGCTCATTCGTTGTAACCGACCCGAAAGGCAGTATTGTCATTGAGTGTGGCAAGCTGCTTGAAAAAGAGGGATATAAAATCAAAATTCTAAACACCATCAACTTCAAAAAGTCAATGAAATACAATCCTTTTGCCTATATCCATTCGGAAAAGGACATTTTGAAGTTGGTTACAACGCTCATTGCCAACACAAAGGGAGATGGAAAAGGCGGTGATGATTTTTGGCAAAAAGCAGAAACCTTGCTCTACACAGCACTGATTGGCTACATCTACTATGAAGCACCAACAGAGGAACAGAATTTCAACACCCTCATTGAGATGATAAATGCCAGTGAGGTCAGAGAAGATGATGAAAACTTTAAAAATCCGGTAGATAAAGTATTTGAACTGTTGGAGCAGAAAAGTCCCGACCACTTTGCCGTAAGGCAATATGCCAAATATAAGCTTGCTGCGGGCAAAACAGCAAAATCAATTCTTATTTCCTGTGGTGCGAGATTGGCTCCCTTTGACATTAAGGAATTAAGGGATTTAACCGAGTACGACGAACTGGAACTTGATACCTTGGGCGATAAGAAAACCGCTTTGTTTTTCATCATTTCCGACACCGACGATACCTTTAATTTCTTGGTATCAATGGCATATACACAGCTTTTTAATCTGCTTTGCGAAAAGGCAGATGATGTGTATGGCGGTAGATTACCTGTTCACGTTCGCTGCTTAATTGATGAAGCTGCTAACATCGGGCAGATACCAAAGCTTGAAAAGCTGATGGCAACTATCCGTTCAAGAGAAATTTCAGCTTGCCTTGTACTGCAAGCACAGAGCCAATTAAAGGCACTCTATAAGGACAATGCAGATACCATAATCGGCAACTGCGACAGTATGATTTTCTTGGGTGGCAAAGAGAAAACCACCTTAAAAGAGCTTGCTGAAACACTTGGCAAGGAAACCATTGATACCTATAACACTTCCGACACAAGAGGAAGTCAGAGAAGCTACGGGCAAAATTATCAGAAGCTGGGGAAGGAGCTTATGAGCATGGATGAACTTGCTGTAATGGACGGCAGCAAGTGCATTTTACAACTTCGAGGTGTTCGCCCATTTCTCTCGGATAAGTACGATATTACCAAACACAAAAACTATCAATACTTAGCCGATTATGATAAAAGAAACACCTTTGACATTGAAAAATACCTGTCCACACAATTAAAAACAAAGCCCAATGAGGTATATGAAGTATACGAAATGGGCGAAATCCTGGAATAAGACACTGCTTAAATGGTAGTGTCTTTTCTTATATCCAAAACAAAAAAAACTAAATTTAAAGGAGATTTTACTATGGAATTTTTTAATCAAGCAATTACGGTTTTACAAACACTCGTTGTGGCACTTGGTGCAGGTCTTGGCATTTGGGGAGTTATCAATCTTCTCGAAGGTTACGGTAATGACAACCCCGGTGCAAAGTCACAGGGTATGAAACAGCTTATGGCTGGCGGTGGCGTTGCCCTTATTGGCATGACACTTGTTCCTCTTCTTTCCGGATTATTTTAATCGGAGGTAATCAATGCAAAGTATCATCGACGCCATTACCGAATGGATAAAAGAAATTTTAATCAGCGGTATCATAGGTAACTTAACAGGAATGTTCGATACCGTCAACAGTCGTGTCGGTGAGATTGCAAGTGAAGTGGGAAAAACTCCGTCGCAGTGGAACGACGGAGTTTTCTCCCTTATTCAAAATCTTTCCGAAACGGTCGTTATCCCCATTGCAGGGATAGTTTTAACCTTTGTGATGTGCTATGAGCTTATCTCCATGATTATAGATAAGAACAATATGCACGATTTTCCACCATCAGATATATTCAAGTGGATAATGAAAACCTTTATGGCGGTGCTAATTGTCACCAATGTCTTTGACATTGTAATGGCGATATTTGATGTATCGCAAACCGTTGTAGCAAACTCGGCAGGCTTAATTATTGGGGATGCAGGCATCCATATAGAAGATGCCATTGCCAACTTAGAAACGGTCTTAGGTGAAATGGACATCGGTCCGCTCTTAGGACTTTTCGTTCAAAGTATGCTGATTGGTGCAACCATGTGGGCACTGTCCTTTTGTATTTTTATTGTTATTTACGGGCGAATGATGGAGATATATATGGTCACTTCCCTTGCACCTATCCCCTTTGCGACTATGGGCAACAAGGAATGGGGCAGTATGGGACAAAACTACATTAAATCCATCTGTGCATTAGGCTTTCAAGCCTTTCTCATTATGGTGTGCGTGGGTATTTACTCGGTATTGGTCAACGATATTGCAATGGGCGATGACCCCATCAATGCCATTTGGAGCTGTCTTGGGTATACCCTACTGCTTTGCTTTACGCTATTCAAAACAGGCACTATCGCAAAGGGAATTTTTAGCGCTCATTAGAAATGAGCTTGCACACATAACTTGCAAACTAAAATCTAACCATTAGAAAGAGGAAAAACTATATGAATATCAAAAATGTATTTCACATCGACGAAGAAAGCATTGCGGAACTTTTCAGCAATTTGGAGCAGTGCTTGGCTTGTATGGAGGATGAGCCTGCTGCTGTCATGACCGAGGATGAAACCTTTGTAATTATGACGGCTGAGGATTTTCACTATTTGCAAATACAAATGGCAAACAAACAGAGTCAGGCACATATTGCAACCTTTTTGGAAATGCTGGAGGGACTAAGCATTGAGGAACTGGAGCATATCCTCACTCTTGCCAATTCACAGCTCACTATCAAAATGGCAAGGAAGTATTTTGTCAGAGAGGAGCAGCTTTAATGGATACAAGACCCTTTTATCCCCATAGTTTTGGAGAAGCGAAACGGAATGGTGAGGAAGAAACCTATGTCCTATCCCATCAGGCAAATGTGGATTGTAAAAATGCCATTGAACAGGCAATCCGTGACAACTATGACGGTTACAGCCTTGGCAAAGACCTTGCAAAGCCTGTGATTGAGCAGTTTGGATTTGACCGTGTGAAATATGTCCTTGCCGATACCGTACAGCATTTTGATAATGACGGTCGCATCAGTCGAGATAACAAGGCTTGGGCGAAAGAAACCTTTGTACCGGAGGACAAGATTATGGGCAGAGATAGAAGAACCGAATTTCTCCTATCTTCTCATACGGGACTAGCTGACCTCTTTATCAACCAGTACAAGCGAGAATATGACAAGCTGAACCTATGGGATAAAACACAGGTAAATGACCCCAAGGATTTGAATTTTGAGGGTAAGATTATGGTGCTGAAACCAGAAATTCTAAGTGAACAGCACAAAACCAGAGAGGAACAGTTGTTTTATGCCTATGGCGGTTTTGGTTGCTCTCCAGATAAAAATGATAGAAAGGTTATGGGTGAATTTCTCGTTGACGGTGAGAAAACAAACTTCTACCGACAGGATTTTTTAGGGGAAGCCAGAACAGACCTGTTACCCGATTGGGCAAAGGAAAAACTGGCTGACAAAACAAAGGATAGAAAGCCTTCCGTTTTACAGCAGTTAAAGGAAAACAAAGAACAGTCGAAGGCTGAAAAACCTTTGTCTATCAAAGACAAAAAGCAAGATAAGGGGGAACGCTGATGGCTTATGTATCTGTTCCCAAAGACCTAAATGCAGTGAAAACAAAGGTGATGTTTAACCTCACCAAAAGGCAGCTTATCTTTTTTTCTCTTGCTGGAGTGATTGGCTTGCCTATCTTCTTCCTATTAAAAAGCAGTATTGACATTACCGTTGCTACATTTGCAATGATGATTGTTATGCTGCCTTTTTTCTTTTTTGCTATGTATGAAAAGCATGGGCAACCACCGGAAGTCATTATCAAGCAGATTTATAGAGTGAAAAAAGGACTTCCACCGGAGCGACCCTATAAAACCCAAAATGCTTATGAGCTTTTGGAAAAACAGTACAATCTAAACAAGGAGGTAACACACATTGTCAAAAGACACCACCAAACAGCAAGCAAAGCTGTCACGAGCCGAGAAAAAGGAAATCGCTAAAATCCTTGCCAAGTACAAGGGTGATGATAAAAAGTCTAAATCGGCACAGCAGAGTGTCCCTTATAAACGCATCTATCCCGACGGTATCTGCCGAGTAGATGAGGATTTTTATTCCAAAACTGTTTTGTTTGAGGACATCAACTATCAGCTTGCAGAAAATGAAGATAAATCGGCAATCTTTGATGGCTGGAGCAACTTCTTAAATTCCTTTGACCCTTCCATTGAGTTTCAGCTATCATTTCTGAACATCACAGGAAATGAGAAGGTATTTGAAGATAGCATTACCATTGCCCCGCAAGAGGATGACTTTAATGCCATTCGTGAGGAATACTCCGATATGCTCTTAAAGCAGCTTGCCAAGGGCAATAACGGGATTGTGAAACGAAAATATCTCACCTTTGGTATTCATGCAGATAGCTATAAAAAGGCAAAGACCAAGCTAGAACGTATCGAAAGTGATATTTACAACAACTTCAAAAAACTGGGTGTTCAGATGGAGAGCCTTGACGGAAAAGAAAGGCTACACCTGCTAAAAAATATGCTCCACATGGACGAGAAACAGCAATTTAACTTTGAATGGAACTGGCTGCCTGTGTCGGGGCTGTCCACCAAAGACTTTATTGTTCCCTCATCCTTTTATTTTGGCGATGCCAAACGCTTTAAGACCGGCGATAAATTCGGTGCAGTATCCTTTTTAGAAATCCTTGCTCCCGAACTCTCCGACCGAGTGCTTGCAGATTTTTTAGAAATTGAGGGCAACCAAAATGTCACCATGCACGTTCAGTCCATTGACCATGTGAAAGCCATTAAAATGGTAAAACGCAAACTATCAGACCTTGAAAAAACAAAGATAGACGAACAGAAAAAAGCAGTAACCTCCGGATATGATATGGACATCATGCCGTCTGATTTGACCCTGTTTCTATCGGAAATGAAAAAGCTGTTGCAGGAATTGCAAAGCAGAAATGAACGATTGTTTTACTTCACTTTTTTGATTGTCAATACTGAAACCACCAAGGATAAGCTGGATAACATTGTGTTTGCGGCAACCAGTCTTGCCCAAAGGCACACCTGTATTCTTCATCGCCTTGACTACCAACAGGAACAAGGATTTATGAGCTGCCTACCTTTAGGAAAAAACCTCATTGACATCAGAAGGTGTATGACCACTACGGCAACGGCGGGATTTGTTCCCTTTACTACCTGTGAATTGTTCCAAAATGGCAGTGCCTTATATTACGGTATCAATGCCCTATCAAGCAATCTTTTGATGGCAGACCGAAAAAGGCTGAAAAACCCTAACGGTTTGATTTTGGGAACACCGGGAAGTGGTAAATCCTTTTCGGCAAAGCGTGAAATCGTCAATGTTTTCCTCATTACCGATGATGATATTGCCATACTAGACCCCGAAGCCGAGTATGCACCTTTGGTCCAAAGGCTGAACGGACAGGTGATAAAAATCTCGCCACTTTCCAAGCACTACATCAATCCTATGGATATTAACCTTGGCAATGCGGAAGAAGAAAATCCCCTTATTTTAAAGAGCGATTTTATTCTTTCGCTCTTTGAGGTGATGATGGGCAAGGTGCAGGCAGATGAAAAAAGTATCATTGATAGTTGCTTGCAACAGGTGTATTTGCCATACTTTGCTGACCCTGAACATACCCCTATGCCTATTTTAGAGGATTTGTATCACAAGATTTTGGAGCGAAACAGCACTCAGGCAAAGCATATCGCTGATTGTATGGCAATCTATGTTACAGGGTCACTCAATGTGTTTAATCACCGCACCAATGTGGATATTGATAACCGCGTGGTGTGCTTTGACACCAAGGAGCTGGGCAATGCCTTAAAAGAGTTTGGTATGCTCGTTGTGCAAGACCAGATTTGGAGCAGAGTCAGCCGAAACAGAAACGATAGAAAATCCACTCGCTACTACATTGATGAAATGCACCTCTTGTTGGGCAAGGAGCAGACTGCTAATTATACGGTAGAAATTTGGAAACGCTTTCGTAAATGGGGCGGTATTCCCACAGGTTTAACGCAGAATGTGAAGGATTTTCTCTGTTCCCCACAGGTGGCAAATATCTTTGAAAACTCGGATTTTGTGTATCTACTTAACCAAGCAGGCGGTGACAGAGAAATTCTCTCCAAACAGCTTAATATCTCCCCTCATCAGCTCTCCTATGTGACCAATTCGGGAGCCGGTGAGGGACTTTTGATTTATGGAAGTACCATTATTCCATTTATCGACCACTTCCCCAAAGATACGGAGCTATATAAGATAATGACCACAAAATTAAATGAACAGTAATGAGGAGGTATAGCAAATGGAGACACGGCAACAGGATAATATTTTAATAGATGCACAGGCGGTCAATCAGCTTGTGCATCTATTGAAGCAAAACAATCAAACCGAAAAAGCTCAAGCGACACAGAGTTTAATGGATAACATCACTTTAATTGAAAAAACGCTCAACACAGCGATGGCAGAATTGCAAGCAGTAAAGGCACAGCTTCCTATTGACATCAGCGATAAAACGGCAGTTGCACAGCCTGTTCATCAAGAGCTACAAGCACAGATTTCTATTATGGAAAACGGCTTGAAAAAGCTAAAAGAGCAACTAGATACCATCAAAGAAAAATTTATGGGTACGGTGCAAAACATTCTTGATGGTGTCAAGGAAAATGGGGTTTTGGCTCTTAATAAAACTAGCGAACTGCTCTCCCTGCAAGATAATCTGACAGCCTTTCACGGTAGCGTAAAAAACAGTATTACAAGATTGGATAAGACCATTGGGACTGTAAATGCTGTCACACAGGAGTTTGGTGCTGCTGTCAAGCACACCAAGAATATGGGCAGAGCTATCATAGGCAAAGAGCGAGATAATGAAATGGCTGTCCAAAGTGAAACAGCCATAAAACCGTTAAAAGCTATCAAAAAAATGATGATGGGAATAGAAGAAAAAACATCGTCTGCCCTTGGGAATGTGGAAAAGCTATCCTCCCGTGCGGATTTGATAAAGGAGAAAAAGCCATCGGTTTTAAAGCAATTAAAGGAAGAAAAAGAAAAGCTTGCTACTGCAAGTCCTGCTACTCCAAAATCTAAGGAAATGGCGATATAGGCGGTGATTTATGGAGGATAAATTAAAAAAATCTCGTCTGAAACTGGAAAAAGCCGAAGAACGATTGGATAAAGCAGCCGAGAAAATCCCAAAGAAAAAACAACGGCAGATTTACAAAAAAGGTAGGTCGGCAGAAAAGTCCAAACTTCAATTTGAGGAAGAAGTCACTGGCGGTGGCAGTAATGGAGAACTTGCACCTGAGAGCATACAGGGCAATCCCAAGCCTAAGAAAAAGTATTATGAAAAAGAAAAGCCAAAGTCTAAGCTGAATTTAGAGGAAAGCATACCAAAACCTTCCGATAAATTGATGAATAAGCCCAACCCCCACTCCAAGCTGACCCAAGCAGTGAAAACAGCTCCACAAAAAACGCTGAAAGAAAGCATACACAAGGAAATTTCCAAAACCGAAGATGAGAATGTGGGTGTAAAAACTGCCCACAGCACAGAGCAATCCGCTGAATTTGTGGGCAGAAAATTACAGTCAGCCTATCATCACCAAAAGTTAAAGCCCTACAAAAACCTTGAAAAAGCGGAAAGGAATTTAGAAAAAGCGCAGGTCAATCACACTTTCAATAAGGCTATGGCTGAAAATCCACAAGCAGGCAGTAACCCTCTTTCTAAGTGGAAGCAAAAGCATAATATTAAAAAGCAATATGCCAAGGCTCGCAAAGCAGGCACAGCCACCCACAAGACAGCAACTACAGTTAAGAATACAGTCAAAAAAGGTGCTGATGCGGTTGGTAAAGTCGTTGTGAGTGCAGTTAAAAATCCAAAGGTACTGCTAATCGCAGGTGTCATTTTGTTGGTTCTAGTGGTTGTGGGTGGTATGTTTTCCTCATGCTCTGTCATGCTGCAAGGCGGACTAAATTCCATTGTAGGCACTTCTTATAACTCCGAAGATGAGGATATTGTGGAGGTTGAAGGTGACTACAAAGCCCTTGAAAAAGCACTGCAAGAGGAAATTGATAACATTGAGAGCGATTACCCAGACTATGATGAGTACCGTTATCACCTTGATGAAATCGGGCATAACGCCCATGAATTGGCATCCTATCTCACTGCTTTGCTGACCTATTACAAGCCAAGTGAGGTACAGGGGGAATTACAACAGATTTTTAATTTGCAGTATGAATTAGAACTGGAGCGTATTGTTGAAATCCGTTACCGAACAGAAACAAGGACGGATAGCGAGGGTAATTCCTATACCGTAGAGGTGCCCTATGAATATTACATTTTAAATGTGACCCTCACCAATACCCCTATGAAAGACATAGCGAAAACCCTGCTGATCGCCGAGCAGTTTAAGCTGTTTCAAGTGTACCTTGAGATGAAAGGCAATAAGCCAGATATTTTCGGGGATAAATACAGTGAAGATGACAGTGGACAGGATACTGATTATCAAGTACCTCCCCACTATCTTACGGATGCACAGTTTGGAGCGATGCTTGCTGAAGCAGAAAAATACTTAGGCTACCCTTATGTCTGGGGTGGAAGCAATCCCCAGACTTCCTTTGATTGCAGTGGCTTTGTGTGCTGGGTAATTAACCAGTCCGGTGTGGGCAACATTCCAAGAACTACGGCAACAGGGATATACAACCAAACCACACCTATCCCCCAAAGCGAAGCCAAACCAGGGGACATTATATTCTTTGAGGGTACTTATGACAGTGCCGGAGCTGTTTCCCATGTTGGCATTTATGTTGGCGATGGAATGATGTTGCATTGCGGAAATCCCATCGGCTATGCCAATGTAAGTAGTGGATATTGGCAAGACCATCTTTATGGGTATGGACGAATAAATTAAGACTGGAGGAATTTTTATTGAACGCTAAATTAAACAAAGTCACAAAAGACATTCGAAAAACAGAAGAAAAAATCTCTGAATATCAAAGCAAGCTGAAAGTCTTGCAAAAAGAAAAAACAGACCTTGAAAATCTGATGATGATTGATGTTTTACGAAAGCACAAGGTCAATCACAACGATTTGCATACCATGCTGGACATTTTTGAAGAAGAAAAAGGTGCAAGCATACCCCTAACAATCAATGATATGGAGGATAAATAATTGAAACGATTGAAACTACTTATAGCTACATTGCTAATATTGGGAGTGATGATTTCTTCATCGACCGTTGCCTTTGCAGGTGGCGGACCTGAAACAGATACTATGGAAGTACCTATTGTTATTACAGAAAATCCTATTGATACAGAAAAAACTGCTGATACTACCCAAAGCCCTGTTGTTAGCACAGAAATTCCCATCACAGGGGATACTTCGGTCATTGAGATTGCAATTACAGAAGGCGAAAAGCAACAGGAAAATGCTCTTACACCCGATGGCAATTTAACCCTTGTTGACGATATTACCACGAATGAAGAAAGCAACAAGCAGTTTATCACAGCGGTAACGAAAAACGGAAACTATTTTTATTTAGTCATTGACCGTTCGGATGATAAAGACAATGTATATCTCTTAAATATGGTGGATGAAGCCGACTTAATGGCTCTGATGGAGGGAGAGCCTGTTCCAATGCTAAAACCCGAAGAACAGGAATCTACTCCCACTGAATCTGCCGAAAAAGAGCCTGTAAAAGAAGAAACCCAAAAGCCAAAGAATAACACCTTACCCCTGTTGCTGCTTGTACTTGCAATGGGTGGCGGAGGTGCTTTTTATTACCTCAAATTTGTGAAGAATAAAAACACCAACAAAGGCAACACCGATTTGAATGAGTTTGCCGAGGAGGAATTTGACGATGATGAGGATTATGAGCTTGATGAGGACGAAGAATATTTGACTGATGATGAAGATACCAAAATTTACAGCGAGGAATAATGCCTATGTCAAAACCAATGCCCTTTACAGAAGATGAAATGAAAGCTGTTTTTGACACAAACTTAATTGAATATGCCCTATCGCAGGGTTTTGATATAGAAAAGGCCGACCGTCACTCTTACCATGTGCGTAACAGTGGCGGTTTGTTTCTTTTCCCTCGGGGATTTCATCATTTCAGCACCATGCAAAAAGGCAATATCATCGACTTTGCAAAAGCCTATCAAAACCTAACCTTTATACAGGCAGTGGAGCAAATTTTAGGGACAAAGGCATACGCAAACACCTTGGATAGCTTTGCTGTACCACACAAGAAACAGCGTGGAACAATGAAACTGCCTACTACCCATAGCGATTGCACTGCAACCATAGACTACTTAGTCAATACCCGATGTCTTGATGAGGAAATTGTGAAAGAACTGATTGGAAAAGGCTCTATCTTTCAAGCAGTTACAGAGCATAAAGGCAAACAATACAAGAATTGTGCCTTTGTCGGCTTTGATAAAGATAATCAGCCAAAATATTGTGCCTTGCGTGGACTTTATGGAAACTTTCGTCAAGATGTCAGTAATTCGGATAAGACCTATGGTTTCCAGATGGCAGGTACTTATAACCGAGTATTTGTCTTTGAAAGTCCCATTGATGCTATCTCACACGCTACACTATCTAAAATGAATGGGATAGATTATCGTTTCGACCATCGCATTTCCGAGGGTTGTTTATCCGATAAGGCTCTCACAAGATTTTTGGCAGAAAATCCGCAAATCAAGGAAATTGTCTTTTGCTATGACAATGATATGGAGGGTAAGTTGCAAGACGGAACGCCCTGTAACTTCGGGCAGGAATTTGCAAAGAAATGTGCCAAAAAGTTTGAAGAAAAAGGCTATACCACCTTTATTCAGACACCGGAAAAGAAAGATTTTAATGCCGATTTGCAGTATATCCAAAAATCGGTGCTCAAAAAGTTGAAGGATTTCAAAGAATAGCCCTCAAAGTGTGAGGGGAAAACAAAACAATATGATAAGGAGAGATAAAGATTGAAAAACGAATATAAGCTACAAAAAAATATAGAAAAATTTTGTTACAGATACGGGAAAGATGACATAGAGATTTTCAAAGAAGATATAGCGGAAATGTTGGAAAACATTCAATTTCCTTTTGACCCCATCATTGCTTGGGATTTTAAACCTATTTTTGCTTTTGAAGCAAAGGGAGATTATTTTTTCGCACACAACTATCGCCATCAAAGACTATTTAAGAAAAATGCTTTTCTATTACAGGAAAATGTGGGTAACTTTACTGGCGAAGTTTTTACTTGTGTAGAAAGCAATGAGATATGGTTGTTAGAGGATATGTCTATTGTTATGACAAACTGTTTTCGCATTGAAATGCAAGGAAACGAAGGTGTATATGAGTTGAATTATCGTTATATTACAAAGGAAACAGCTGATTTTGAGATAGAGCATTTTATTTCTCAACTTCAAGAGCATATCGTAGAAACGCTTTATAAACACTAAAGGAGGAAACAAAATGAAATTAGTGATTGCAGAAAAACCATCGGTGGCACAGGGCATTGCCAAGGTGCTGGGTGCTACTGAGAAAAAGGACGGATACCTTGAGGGCAATGGATACATGGTATCGTGGTGTGTCGGTCATTTGGTAGGACTGGCAGGCACAGAAACATACAACGAAACCTACAAAAAATGGGACTTGAAAGACCTTCCCATTATCCCCCCTAAGTTTGAATATGAGGTGTCAAAGGATAAGGAAAAACAGCTTAAAATCCTTTTTCAACTGCTCAATTCGGATAAGGTGGATACAGTCATCAACGCCTGCGATGCCGGGCGTGAGGGTGAGTTGATATTTCGCTTAGTCTATCAGTTTGCCAAGTGTAAAAAGCCAATGAAAAGGCTTTGGATTTCCTCCATGGAGGACACGGCAATACAAAAAGGCTTTGCTAGCCTAAAAGACGGAAAAGACTTCGATTTGCTTTATGAAAGTGCTATGTGCCGTCAAAAAGCCGACTGGCTTGTGGGTATCAATGCCACAAGACTGTTTTCTCTGCTCTACAATCAGCAGTTAAATGTAGGTAGAGTAATGTCCCCGACACTTTCGATGATTGTAGAGCGTAATGCCAATATCCAAGCCTTTCAGCCAACACCCTTTTATACCATTGCCCTTGATGCTGGTGAAACAGTCTTTACTTCCGAGAAAACAGAAAATAAGGCACAGGCAGAACAGCTATTGGCACAGTGCCAAAATGGGCAGTTGGTAGTGACAGCCGTTGAACAAAAAGAAAAGACAGAAAAACCGCCCAAACTCTACGACCTTACTACCTTGCAGCGTGAAGCCAACCGAAAATTAGGCTTTACCGCCAATCAGACCTTGGATTATACCCAAAGTCTTTACGAGAAAAAACTCTGCACCTATCCCCGAACGGACAGCCGATTTTTAACTGAGGATATGGCAGAGAGTTTGCCAGAACTGTCCCTCTTTGCTCTCGCAGGAATTCCGTTTCCAAAGGATAGTATCCTTTTTGATGAAGGATTTGAGGTACCCTGTAATTCTCGCCTTGTCATTGATAACAGCAAGGTCACAGACCACCACGCCGTTATCCCAACAAAAGGCATAGCAAATTATGATATAGAACAGCTTCCATACGGAGAAAAAGCAGTCTTAACTTTGATTATGTTAAGGCTGCTTTCTGCTTTGGGGGATAACCATCAATACAGCGAAATGGTGGTAACAGCAGGCTGTGGTGATGTGGTATTTACCACAAAGGGCAAAACCATCACCCATCATGGCTTTAAGGAGTATGAAATACTCTTGAATATGGCAGAAATCAAAGAGGAAAAGGCACTCCCTCTGATGGCTGAAGGTGAAGTGCTTGAAAAATTTAAGACAGAAATAAAAGAGGGCAAAACCTCCCCGCCAAAGCAATTTACCGAGGATACCTTGTTGTCCTCCATGGAAAATGCCAACAAAGCCGAAACCGATGCCCAATGTAAAGGTATTGGCACGCCTGCCACCCGTGCCAGTATTATTGAAAAGCTCATTAAAATAAGCCTATTGGAACGTAAAGGCGATAAGAAAACAAAATACCTTGTACCAACAGATAAAGGCAATGCCCTTATCACCATCCTGCCCGAAAGTATCCAGTCCCCACTGACTACGGCAGAATGGGAAGAAAAGTTGAAAGCCATTGAATTAGGCGAATTGTCGGCAGATGAATTTTTAGCTGATATTACAAAAATGGTGCAGAGCCTTATTGCTACCTATGAAATGGTAAAAGGCAGTGAACAGCTTTTTCCCTCACGCAATAAAGCCGTTGGAAAATGTCCTCGCTGCGGTGGCAATGTGAGTGAAAATAAAAAAGGATTTTGCTGTGAAAATAGAACTTGCGGATTTTCCCTTTGGAAAGAAAACAAGTTTTTCACTTCGAAAAAGAAAAGCCTTACCGAAAAAATTGCAAAAGAACTGCTCTCCACAGGTAAAACCAAACTCACAGGCTGCTACTCCGAAAAAACAGGCAAGACCTATGATGCCACTGTCTTGCTTGATGACACGGGGGATAAATATGTCAACTTTAAAATGGAATTTGAGAAAAGAGGGAAAAGTAAATGATAAATTATGATAAGGTAGTGGGCAACCACTTAAAAAGAATACGCCTTGAAATCGGGTTGACACAATCCGAGGTAGCAGAGCTTTTGGACAAAAGCCTGCGTACTGTGCAGAAATATGAAAAAGGCGAAATTTCAATTTCAGTATCTACCCTCGGTTATATAGCCCAAACCCTTGAAACAGATATATGCGAGTTTTTTCAGCTTGAGGAACAGCGACACGATGGCACGGACAAGCAATTTTTGTTTGTTCAGCTTGACCGATAAGGAGGGGAATATTATGTCAAAGAACATCTTATCAGAGGAACAGGAAAAAGCCTTTCTTGATAGTGAAAGCAATGCTTTTGCTATCTATCAGCTAAAGGATAACGAGGAACTTCGTAACTACCGTTTCACAGGCACAAAGGAACTGGAAAGCCTTGGACTTTCCATAGATAGAGAAAACTATAACCTTATGTATGTTGGTCAATTAGGCGAAAACATTTCACTTAATCATACCTTAAACGAGATTTATCAGCAGTTTAATATTGACCACCCACAAGAGTTTACAGGTCATTCTTTGTCCGTTAGCGATGTGGTAAGCCTTAATGTAGATGGCATGGTATCCTCCCATTTTGTAGACAGTTTTGGATTTGAGGAACAGCCTTTATTCCTTAGAGATGTAGAGGTTGAGGAGTTTATCGGCGAGGACTATTTTTTCATTGATGAAAAAAATGGCACGTTCTCTTGGCTTTATTTTAATGAGGACGGCAGTGATGGTGGGCATTTTGTAAAGAATGATTTGTACTTCCAAGATGTTATAGAAGCTGCAAAGGAACACCAAAAAGCAGATGACTTTTTTAACCAATCCCTTGCAGATAAATCCTTACAGTATTTAGCTGATGTGGGAACGGTACATTTTTATGATATGAAAAAGCAGTTTACAAGTGGTACACATCAGCTTTCGGGACTAAATGACATCACGATGAAAGAACTTATTAAAAAGGCTGAAAACTACCTTAGAGCCACAGAATTAAGTACCGAGGAAAATTTTAATATGATTGACGGTATCGTCAACAATCAGCCACAACGTAAAGAAGACAAAGCCCCGCAGATAGCTAAAAACAGCAGATCGGTCTTGTCAAAGCTCAAAGCATTTAAGGAAATGGATACCCAAAAGAAAGCTGCTATGCAAAAAAATAAAGAGGTTGAGCGATAAATTTTGCTTAAATTGACTTTTTGCAAAAGAAGGACTATAATTTAGTTTGGAGAATTATATTATTTAATAGATAAATTGTAGTAGGCAGGTGTCAATATGGATATAGATAAAGCTTATTTAGAGATAGATTTACCTCCTTATCTCAAAGAAGATATAGAAAATCTTGTGGAAGGACGAAAAATCAATCATTTTGCATTAGACGGACTTTATAACGAGGTGCAAAGCTCTATCAATGTTGCTTTTTATGATGGGCGAATTGATGAGGAGCAGGCAAATTATCTTCGTAAAAAATATTTGTAGGAGGGCTGAAGTGAAAAAACAATTAAAAGCAAAAATTGTAGCTGACGGAATGGAGATAGCAGTTTTATCTGATGGTAATCAAGATGACTATATTTCTCTTACTGATATAGCAAAGTATGAAAGTGACGAATTTCCCGGCTATCTCATTCAAAACTGGATGAGAAATAGAAGTACTGTGGAATTCTTAGGTCTTTGGGAAAAAATCAATAACCCCGATTTTAATTACCTCGAATTCGAGGCAATTAAAAATGAATCTGGTAGAAACTCATTTGTATTGACACCTAAAAAGTGGGTTAAGGAAGTAAACGCAATAGGTATTATTACCAAGCAAGGGCGTTATGCAGCAACCTATGCACACAAAGATATTGCTTTTGAGTTTGCTACTTGGATTTCGGCAGAGTTTAAGCTGTATATCATAAAAGATTATCAAAGACTAAAAAATGATGAAAACAGTAGGCTTTCTCTAAATTGGAATATGAATAGAGAAATAGCAAAAATAAATTATAAAATCCATACAGATGCAATTAAAGAACATTTAATAGTTCCAAAACTTCCTACTAAGTATCAATCTTTTACCTACGCAACCGAGGCTGATACGTTAAATGTAGCGATGTTTGGTATGACTGCAAAACAGTGGAGAGAAACAAACCCAGATAAAGATGGAAATATTCGAGATTATGCTACTTTACAACAACTGATTATTCTATCTAATATGGAAAGTCTTAATGCAGAGTATATCAAAAAGGGAATGAGTAGAGATGAACGCCTAGAAGAATTAAACCGCATTGCAAGAGAACATTTAACTTCTCTCGTAGATAATTCAGCTATAAAAAGATTAGACTGTTCAAATACTGATAAATAACGAAAAAATCCCGATACAAAGACTAAATTCTCTGTATCGGGATTTTTGCTAATTTTTTCTAGGTGGCTTTACATTAACATCAGGGCTAATATCTCCCTCAATTTTGCCATGTAGATTCTCAAACTCTGCAATATTTTGACGGACAAGGACTAAAACATGGCTATTAACAGAACGACCCTCATAATCAGCAACGTAAGCTATTTTATCTAACATTTCTTGAGGAAAACGAATAGTTACTCCTTTAACATTCATAAGAAAACTCCTTTTTAGTTATACTGTATATTTATTGTATAACTAAAGTGTGCTACAATAAATTTGTGGTTATACAGTATAACTTTAAAATTAGAAGGAGTTGACTATATGAGTATGCGTAGTATTTACAGAAAAATTGCCAAAAAACACGGTGTTAGCGTTTCCGAAGTCAAAAGAGATATGCAAGCTGCATTAGACCATGCCTATACCCATACTCCCGATGATGGAATTACGGGAGCTTATCAAGAGCAAGTACCCCACAAAGGAGAAGTTCCCACACCTGATGAATTTATAAGATATGCTGTAACCAAGATGAAAAACAAATAAAAAAAATCAATCCCGATACAAGGACTAGCCTCTTTGTATCGGGATTTTTTTATGCCAAAATTAAATAAAGGAGGAACCAATGAGCAGAATAAACGAAGTAACACAGCTTTTTGCTGAAACCAAAGAAGATGTACAAAACAGCGTGACAAACTGGCAGGACTATCTCACTACCGCAAGCAGACTCTACAAGTACAGTTTTGATGACCAGTTAATGATTTATGCCCAACGCCCCGATGCCACTGCCTGTGCCAATATGGAAATTTGGAACAAGAACATGAACCGCTGGGTAAAGCGTGGCAGCAAGGGCATTGCCCTTATTCGCAAAAATGAGGGTGGGAAACCTCGCCTTGAGTATGTGTTCGATGTAGCTGACACCAATGAGGTACGAGGTGCAAAAAGACCCTATCTATGGGAAATGAAAGACAAATACCACAACGCTGTTACCGAACAACTTTCTAAAATGTACAGCACGATTGCAAAAGAAGATTTTGCGTACAACCTTATGGAACTTACCGAACGAGCTGTTGGTGAACATTACAGAGAGTTTCTTCATGATTTGAATTATGACCTTGAGGATAGCTTTTTAGAGGGGCTTGATGAGCTGAATATTGAGGTTTCTTTCCGAAAGGCTGTCACTGTCAGTGTGCAGTTTATGGTGCTGACAAGGTGCGGTATTGATGCGAGAGAATACCTTGATGAAGAAGATTTTGAAGGGATTACCAATTTTAATACGGATATGGTACTATCCCATTTAGGCAATGCTATAAACTTGGTATCAAATGAAATGCTCCTTGCCATCGGTGGGGTTATTAGAAATACCGAGCGAGAAATATTTTCAAAACATCTTGAAAATAAGCAAAAAGTAGATTATAATAAAAACAAAGAATTTAACACGTTAAAGCACGAAAGTATAAATCTAAAGGAGGATATTGCAGATGGAGAACAAACTAAACTACATTCAGAACGGGGATTACCTCATACCGGACTTGCAGATGACGGAATTGGACGACCTTCCCGATACAGTGGGCAAGTACGGGATGCTGAGGGAAACTCATCTCAAGGAGAACCGCAGGGGAACTTACAGCAGGATGCTGCAAGACGGCAGTCTGTGGCCGCATCTGGTGGAAGTGGACAGAACGGGCAAACAGCAGGAAGAACAGATGATGGAAGAAATGATGAAGGCACAGGGCGTGACAGAGGAATTGAAAGCCAAAGACCAACTTCTTTGGGTGCAGAAAGTGACGGGCATCAAGCTGCAAGTGGAGGAAGTCATCAGGGAACAACTGATTTACGCAAGGTAGCAGATAATCAAATCAGCCTCTTCCCCTCCATCACACAGCAAATTGAAAATATCGCACAGGCAAAAGCAGAGGAGCAATCTTCTGCTTTTTCTTTTGCTCAAAACAACCTATTTGATGATGAAGCCATTTCTTTTGAAGTGGTGGATAAGATTTTAGCCACAGGCGGTGCAGACCATGGCAGCACTTCCCTTATCGCAGGCTATATGGCTTTTAATGCCGATACTGCCGAAAATGCAGCATATCTCAAAGACCATTATGGTCGAGGTGGCAAAGGCTTTGAGATTGATGGTGCAAGATATTCCCTTTGGTATGACAAAAATGGTATTACCATTGCAACAGGTAATCAGACCTACAATGCATGGAATAAAATCAATCTGACTTGGGAACAGACGGCTGAACGCATTAGAAATATCCTTGAAAAAGGTGAGTATCTTCCTGCTGATAGGCTGGCTGATGCAAAAGAGATATATCAGCACCATGTTGCCGAGTATTTTGTCTATATGTACCGAGATAAAGCGGATACTTACCACAATGCTAAACTTGATGAAATTGAAAAGACAGGCTCTTTCCCAGACTATACTAATAACACCCTAGTCTTTTTGCAGGATAAAGAAAAACTGTCTACAGTGATGAGTGGCTTAAAGGAAATGGAACAGGACTTTATTGCTGATAAAGCATCCACCATGCGAATGACTTTCCATACACCAACAGAGATTATCGGCATGGCAAAAGACTTGCAGAATGAGCCTGTTATCTTCCCATCAAAAGCTGATTTTACACCGATTACTCCTAGCTTTATTACCGAAGATGAACTAAATGCCATTTATGCTACCAACAATCCTACAAGTCATTTTGATACCGCTCATATTGATACTTATGCTTTTTTCAAGCAAGGACATACAGCTAAGGAAAAAGCCGATTTTCTCAAAAATAGTTATGGCTGGAGTGGCAGCTACTATTCCAGTGTCAACATTCAGCACTCCGCAAAAGGAACGGAATATTCAAGAGGAACTATATCAACACCTTATGGCAAGGTTATGGAAAATTGGGGACAGGTTACAAAGCGAATAGAGCGTCTAATTGCCGAAAAACGCTACCTCAGCCAAAAAGAATTAGACTATATTCCTACCTATGAAAAAGAAAAAATTGCAAAAGGGGTCTATTTCTTTTACAGCTATGCTCCCGCAGATGTAGAAAGACCTTATGATGGTACAAGCAGAGATTATAGCTTTATGGATAAAGCAATAAAACAGGTTGCAGGGCAACTTGACGATAGCGAATTTTTAGATAATCTTCTTGTGCAGATGGACTATGTCCTAGACCATACCCTTTCTGACGAGCGTGGTTTTGACACCATGCAAAAGGCTTTTACAGATTTGAAGGATTTTCAAAGTGGTGATTATTCTATTTTTAATAAACAGGAATACACCATAAAGCCGGAAGAAAAAGACGAGGACGAAATTGGCGAGGAAGTATCTGATGATACCGAGGATATAAACAGTATCGCCAAAAAGCTGGAACGGGGGCGTAAAACTGCCCATAAGGAGGATGATAGCGGTCAGCTTACCTTTGATTTTACTGGTGGCTCTGTGTCCTCTATTTTAGAGGATAAAGGCTTGATGGTATCCGATGAACTCATTGAATTTGCAAAGGAAACCATCGAAAATCCAACCAATGAAGAAATTGCTGCTAAAGTAGAAGAAATCATTGTAGAAGAAAGGCGAATGACCCAACCGTCTGAATTTGCTTTCAAGGTAAACAACCTCTACTTCTCTATTCAAGAGGTTGAAGATGGTTACGATTACTCTATCTTTGATGAAAATTTCCATCTCATTGATGGCGGTGTCTATGATGATCCATCTATCTCTATTAATGAAGCCATTGACCAAATCTGTGAAGATGATTTTGTGGAGGGTATCTCTGCACTGGCTGACCGTAGCAATGCAAAGGAAATTGACTATGACTATCTCATGGAACAGGCAGAAAATGCAGAAAAGCCTGCTGACTTTGACAAAGTGGTTGAACAAGTTATTGTCGAAGAAATCAGCGAGAAACTAACCACCGAGCGTATGGAGGAACTCCTTTCCGATGAACAGGCAATAACTGAATATCTCAACCAAAAAGCAGACCACCCGTATCAAATTGTAGGCATACAATCGGGTAGTCTGCTTTTGTTTTATGGTGATGATGCCGAGATTGTCGCCCCTGCTCTTGGTCGCAAGGTAATTGACAGGGATATTCCCGTTATCGGCAGTACCAAAGTCACAGGAGGTTATGTAGCAGACTTCCGTGTGGCTGCGGGGAAGCTAAAAGACAAAGGTATCAACTTCTGCTTTATTGGTGAAGAAAACGGACAGTATCACACCATTACCGAGCATTTTGCAAAGGACTATATTCCCATCGGTATGGAACTGACGATTGAGGGCAGAAACTTTGTGATTGATAGGGTGAATTATGATTTTGACAAGGTTTCTTTGCGTGATACTACTTTTCAAAATGGTACAGGCTTTCCTATCTTCCGTAGTGAAAGTGTGGAATATGTCCATTATTTTGTGGAGCAAAAACAAGCAGAGCTGCAAGAGCAGAATATCTCCATTGCAGAGCCTGAGCAGGAAGAATCACAGGAAAGCATCAATTTTGACTTTGACGGTGGTGGTTTAGAGTTTACCCCTCTCACTGTTCCTGCAAAGCAAGTAGAAAGAGAAATTGCTGATACTTCACCCAAACTCAACCATAAAATTACTGCTGACGATTTAGGCACTGGCACAGTAAAAGAAAAATTTGCCCGAAACATTCTTGCCATTCAAACGCTCAAACTGCTTGAAACAGAAAACCGCAGAGCCACCACAGAAGAACAGGAAATCTTATCCCAATATGTTGGCTGGGGTGGTCTTGCCGATGCCTTTGATGACAGCAAGGATAACTGGAGCAAAGAATATACCGAGCTGAAATCTTTACTTACAGAAGATGAATACACCTCCGCAAGAGCCAGTACCCTAAATGCCCATTACACCTCACCTACCGTTATTCGTGCTATGTATAAGGCACTGGAAAACATGGACATTCCAAACGGTAATATCCTAGAGCCTGCCTGCGGTACAGGTAACTTTTTCGGTATGCTCCCCGACAGTATGCAAAATGTGAAACTCTATGGTGTGGAGCTGGACAGCCTAACAGGAAGGATGGCAAAACAGCTTTACCAAAAGGCAAACATTCAGATTAAAGGCTTTGAGAAAACAGACTTCTCCAATGACTTTTTTGATGTGGCTGTGGGCAATGTACCCTTTGGCAACTACAAGCTGAATGACAAAAAGTACGATAAGCAAAATTTTCTCATTCATGATTACTTCTTCGGAAAATCTTTGGATAAGGTGCGTAGTGGCGGTATTGTTGCTTTTATTACCTCAAAGGGAACACTGGATAAGGAAAACAGCGAGGTGCGAAAATATCTTGCACAGAAAGCCGACCTTTTAGGTGCTATCCGGTTGCCTAACACAGCCTTTAAAGCCAATGCAGGTACAGAGGTAACAAGTGATATTATCTTCCTGCAAAAGCGTGACCATGCACCGGAAAGACTGCCCGATTGGGTAGAACTTGGGGAAACGGACAATGGCGTTACTGTCAACAAATACTTTGAGGAAAATCCTCAGATGATTATGGGCAATATGGAAATGGTGTCGGGACAGTTTGGCATGGAGTCTACCTGTGTGCCAAACAACGAAACCACACTTTCCGAACAGTTAGACAGAGCCATTACAAATATTTTAGCACCGGATATAACCCTACTCAAAGAAGCTGTAACCGTAGCCGAGGGCGAAAAGGAATTGGAAACCATCGAAGCTACTCCTGATGTGCGTAACTTTAGTTATACCCTTGTTGAGGAGCAGCTCTATTTCAGAGAAAACAGCAGAATGAAGCCTGTTACCCTAAATGAAACCGCCCAAAAACGGGTAAAGGCTATGCTTGCAATCCGTGACTGTACCCGTGAAATCATTGATATGCAATTAAATGAGTGTTCCAATGAGGATTTGCAAAAGGCACAGGCAAAGTTAAATGTGCTGTACGATGACTTCAACAAGAAACTCGGACTAATTAGCAACAAAGCCAACAAACAAGCCTTTGCCGATGATGTGTCCTATCCTCTCCTTTGCTCTTTGGAAAACTTAGATGAAAAAGGCGAACTAAAAAGCAAAGCAGATATGTTCACCAAACGCACCATCAAACAGTCGGTCAAAATAACAAGCGTGGATACCCCGACCGAAGCACTGGCAGTATCCATTTCCGAAAAAGCCTGTGTGGATATTGGCTTTATGGCAGGTTTGTTAGGTGGAAGTAAGCATATTCCAAAAATCATTGAGGAACTACAAGGCATTATCTTCAAAGACCCATTAAGTGATGCTGATGATAACCTTGTCGGTTGGCAACCTGCCGATGAATACCTATCAGGGAATGTCCGTGAGAAACTTACCATTGCACAGCTTGCCGTGGGTGAAAATCCACAGTATCAAGCCAATGTGGATATGCTCACCAAGGTACAGCCAAAGGAGTTGTCCGCAGCCGAGATTGATGTGCGTATGGGTGCAACTTGGGTAGACCCCACATATTACAAGCAGTTTATGTTTGAGCTGCTGGGAACGCCTCGCTATTCTCAAAATAGCAGAATTGATATGATGTACTCCAAACATTCGGGAGAATGGAATGTTCGAGGAAAAATGGAGGACAAAGCCAATCCCCGTGCCGTTGCTACCTATGGTACAAAACGCAAAAATGCCTATCAGATTATTGAGGATAGCTTAAATCTTAGAGATACCCGTGTCTTTGATACGGTCATAGATGATGATGGCAAGGAAAAGCGAGTGCTAAATGGGAAAGAAACCACCCTTGCACAGCAAAAGCAGGAAGCCATCGGTGAAGCCTTTAAAGAATGGATTTGGAAAGACCCACAGCGTAGAGAGGTTTTAGCAAAGAAGTACAACGAGATTTACAACTCTATCCGTCCCCGTGAGTTTGATGGACAGCACATCAAATTTGACGGCATGAACCCTCTCATCAAGCTAAATACCCATCAGAGCAATGCCGTTGCCCGTACCCTTTACGGTGGTAATACCCTCCTTGCCCATGTGGTAGGAGCGGGCAAAACTTTTACGATGATTGCAAGTGCCATGGAGGGAAAAAGGCTGGGTTTACAGCAGAAATCCCTTTTTGTTGTGCCAAATCACCTAACCGAGCAAATGGGCGGGGATATTCATACCCTCTACCCAGGGGCGAATGTCCTTGTTGCCACCAAGAAAGATTTTGAGCCTGCCAATCGTAAAAAATTCTGTTCTCGTATTGCCACAGGGGATTTTGATATTGTGGTCATCGGGCATAGTCAATTTGAGAAAATACCTCTATCTGTTGCAAGGCAAGAAGAAATCCTAAAGACACAAATTGATGATATTCTACTCGCCATCAAAGATGCCAAGGAGCAAAACGGCGAACGCTATACCGTCAAACAGCTTGAAAAAACAAAGAAAACCCTTGAAACAAGAATAGAAAAGCTATCCTCACAGGAGCGAAAAGACAGCGTAGTCACCTTTGAAGAATTGGGTGTTGATAAGCTCTATGTAGACGAAGGACATCTTTTTAAGAACCTTTTTTTGCAGACAAAAATGCGTAATGTGGCAGGCATTGGACAAAGTGAAGCACAGAAATCCACTGATATGTTTACCAAGTGCCGTTACATGGATGAGCTAACAGGTGGTAAAGGTGTTGTTTTTGCAACAGGAACGCCCGTGAGCAATAGCATGACGGAGCTTTACACCATGATGCGATACTTGCAGTATGGAACGCTACAAAAGCTGGATTTAACTCACTTTGATAGCTGGGCAGCAAACTTCGGTGAAAAGGTCACAGCCATTGAATTAGCCCCCGAGGGCACAGGTTTTCGTGCAAAAACACGCTTCGCAAAATTTTTCAATCTTCCAGAACTCATCAACATTTGGAAAGAAGCGGCTGATATTCAGACAGCGGATATGCTCAACCTGCCTGTTCCGAAAGCAATTCATACCACTGTTGTCACAAAGCCTTCTGAATTTCAGAGGGATATGGTCAAAGACCTTGCTGACCGTGCTAATGTTGTCCGCAAAAAGGAAGTTGAGCCAAACGTGGACAACATGCTTCGGATTACTTCCGATGGCAGAAAGTTGGCACTTGACCAAAGGTTGCAAAATGATATGCTCCCCGATGACCCCGACAGCAAAATAAACACTTGTGTCGATAATGTGTTTCAAATTTGGGAGGAAACCGCCGAAACCAAAGGCTCTCAGCTCATATTTTCAGACCTCTCCACGCCCCATTATGATGGCACTTTTAATGTTTATGATGACATCAAAAACAAGTTAATGGAAAAAGGTGTGCCACCAGAGGAAATCAAATTTATTCACGATGCCAACACCGAACAGCAAAAGGCAGAACTATTTGCAAAGGTGCGTAGTGGCGATGTCCGTGTGCTGATTGGCTCTACAGGGAAGATGGGGGCTGGAACCAATGTGCAACGGAAATTAGTGGCATTGCACCACACCGATTGTCCGTGGCGTCCGGCGGATTTGCAACAGCGTGAGGGAAGAATTATTCGTCAAGGCAACGAAAATCCAGAGGTTAAAATCTTCAAATATGTTACCGAGAATACCTTTGACAGTTACAACTGGTCGCTCATTGAAAATAAACAACGCTTTATCGGTCAGATATTCACCAGTAAATCTCCCGCACGTTCTGCTGATGATATTGATGCCACGGCTCTTTCCTATGCCGAGGTAAAGGCTCTTGCCACCGGCGATGAGCGAATTAAAGAAAAAATGGACTTAGATATTCAAGTGGCAAAGCTGAAGCTTATGCGTTCCAACCACCAAAGTCAGAAATATGATATGGAAGATAGGCTCATTAAATACTACCCTGTCGAGATGAAAAAGACAGAGGAACGTATCAAGGGACTAACCGAGGATTTCAAGATGGTACAGGCTCACCCAATAGCTGAGGATAGCTTTTCTATGACCATCAAGGGCAAACGATATACTGAAAGAAAAGCCGCA
Source organism: Clostridiales bacterium UBA4139 (assembly GCA_002380805.1). Taxonomy (GTDB): domain Bacteria; phylum Bacillota; class Clostridia; order Lachnospirales; family Anaerotignaceae; genus Chakrabartyella. The sequence goes on from DFWH01000013.1 coordinate 457,328, forward strand.
GGTGAAGCGATTCTATTGGCTTGTAAGGCAATAAAAAATCCCGAAGACAAGGTGGATTTAGGCGAGTTTAGAGGGTTTCCCATGACACTGTATATTGAGAATGGAAGTTTTAAAGTTGCGTTGAAAAATACCCTTACCCATACCGCCGAATTGGAGAATAACATCATGGGGAATATCGTGCGTATCAACAACGCCCTTGAACAGATGCCTAAGACGGTCGAAAATCTTCAAAACCGTTTAGAGAACCTTACATCAGAGCAGGCTGCTGCAAAAGCCGAGGTAGATACACCCTTTCCCAAAGAACAGGAATACAAGGAAAAATCCCAAAGGCTGACACAGCTTAACATTGAACTTGATAACGCTGAAAAAGAGGAGGAGCAATCCGAGCATACCGATACAGAACAAGAGAAAAAGCCGTCTGTCCTAAAGGCTCTGAAAGACTTTAAAGAAGAAATCAAAGCCGAGGATGGTAGCAAGGAAGTACCCCAAAAAGTTTATGCAGAAAGATAACATCTTTATGATTTAGACTACAAAATTTAATAAGGAATGGTTTGTGGTGTGATTACAGACCATTCCTTTCTTTTTTTGTATTTGGTATAATGAATAAGGTTGGAGGGATATTGTATGGAAAAAAGAGTTTGTCCAAACTGTGGCAGAAACATGAAACAGCAGTTTATTGGCTTAAAGCATTGTAAATGTGGTACCAGTTGGAAAAAGGACATGGGTTATTTTGAGAGAACTTCCGATATGGTATTTGCATTACAAAGGCAAAAGGTCGGCAAGAAAGTAAAGCAAGTACCTGTTATTCGATATAAAAATAATGATAAATCAGATAGTTAGCTATTTACTTTAATACTTTAATGTGATAAAATATAAGTGTAAAGACAAGGAACGAGGAGGTCAAAAAAATGAGGATTTTATTTAAAATACTGCTGTTTCCAATCATCGTAATTTTATCTGTTTGCAGTTTGGTTTGCCGTTTTTTTACCATTATCAGTGGCACTATTCTTAATACCTTCTCCATTTTAATGGCACTATTTACCCTCCTGTGCTTGGCACTTGGAATTGCAGAATGGGACAATATGGCTCGTAATGTATTGATATTCTGTTTATTATTCAGTGAATTTGGATTATTTGCACTGGCACATCTACTGCTGAATGGTGTGGATAATGCAACAAGAAAACTAAGACAAATTTAATATAACCTATAACAAGGCTACTTCTTCGGAGGTAGTCTTATTTTTTTGGAGGAAACTATGGCAAATAGAAAAAGAAACAAGCCCGTGTTCTTTCGTGTTGATGAGGAAGAATACGATTTAATCAAGCAAAAAATGCAGTTAATCGGATTGAATGATATGGGGACATATCTTCGCAGAATGGCGATTTACGGCTACATGGTAGAGGTGGATATGGAGCCTTTAAACAGGCTCACAGTAGAGCTATCACGCATAGGAAACAACCTTAATCAGCTTACCAAAAGAGCCAACGAAACAGGCAATATTTATATGGATGACATTGAAGTTTTGGGTGAGGATGTAAAAAAAATCAAGGATGAAATCAAGCAGTTTACAGGTGGTCTTGTCTGTAAAATGACCTAAAAAAAGCAAAGCAAACACAGCGGAAAACGGAGGTGATATTATCGCAACAACACGAATTATTTCTATGCACATCAACAAGGGAAAAAGCCTTGCACAGTGCCTTACGGACAGAACAGACTATGCCAAAAATCCCGATAAAACAGATAGCGGTGAGTTGGTCGCAAGCTTTATGTGTGATGCTGATTTGGTGGACAGTCAGTTTCTATTATCCAAGCAAATTTACTTGCAAAAAACAGGAAGAACACAAGCAAATGATGTCATCGCATATCAAGTTAGACAGTCCTTTAAGCCGGGGGAAATTACACCTGAGCTTGCCAATGAAATTGGATACCAATTAGCCGAGAAAATAACAAAGGGCAACCACGCATATATCGTGGCTACCCATATAGACAAGTCCCATATTCACAATCATATTATATGGAATTCTACCAATTTAGACTGCAATAAAAAGTTTCGAGATTTCTTCCGTAGTGGCAGAGCCGTGGCAAAGATAAATGACCTACTTTGCCTGCAAAATGGGTTATCTATCGTAGAAAATCCAAAGGGGAAATCAAAAGATTATGGCAGTTGGATGGAGGACAATAGACCGCTTACTTTTTCCGATAAAATCCGTATGGCTATTGATGAAGTGTTGGCAGAAAAGCCAAAAAGTTTTGATGACTTTTTAAGTAAAATGAAGTCAAAAGGCTTTGAAATGAAAGCAGGAAAACACCTTGCTTTTAAGGGTGCAGGACAGAAAAAATTTATCCGTTTGCGTTCTTTGGGTGAAGCTTATGGGGAGGATAGCTTGCGTGAGGTTATCGAAGGCAAAAAGGAACATAAACCGCAGAAAAGAGTTAGACAGTATAACGACAAACGCATTAACCTCGTGATTGATTTACAGAGTCAAATCAATCAGAAAAAAGGTGCAGGCTATGAACGTTGGGCAAAGACTTTCAACCTAAAGCAGATGGCAAAAACAATGAACTATCTAACAGAAAACAACCTGCTTAACTATGAGGATTTAAAGGCAAAAGCAGACGGTATTACAAGTGAGTTTTCCGTTCTATCCGACAGCATAAAGTCAGCAGAAAAACACATGGCAGAAAATGCTTTGCTACAGAAGAACATTGTCAATTTTGCTAAGACAAAAGCTATCTATGCGGACTACAAAAAGTCGGGATATTCCCCCAAATTCAAGGAACAAAACATCAGCGAAATTTTGCTCCATCAAGCAGCAAAAAATCACTTTAAAGAGGTTGGTTTAAGCAAACTGCCAAAGGTGGCAGACCTAAAAGCCGAGTACAACACCCTCTTTGCAGAGAAGAAAAAAGAGTACGCAAAATACAACGCTTTAAAAAAGGAAATGCAGGAGATTTTGAACGCAAAAGCCAATGTAGAGCAGCTCCTTGAGATAGACCAAAATCAGCAGCAGACACAAAAGAAAAAGGATGAACAGTCCTTATAAAAACTGAGCGTAGAGAGGTGATGCTACTGTCAGAATGACAGTATGAAAAAACACATCAGAATGATGTTGTTTTTGTGGGGATTGGGGATACTCCCCAACAAGCAATGAGCAAGTGGATTTCCACTTGCCCTGCTTGCCACTTTTATCAGGAATTTGGGAAAAAAGCCTTAAAACAAGGTATGTTTCGCATAAAAATCCCTGATAAGTTGTTTGTTTTTTAATCACAATTCAAAATGTCAACACAAAATATAAGTATAAAAATTCCCGATAATATGGAATTGCACAGCAATTTCCATTAGCGATTATACTATTTCATTCTCAATTCAAATAAAAATAGTAACTATCTTTTACTTATTCTCAAGAAATGTAGAGGATAAGGGACTTCTATGGTAAAATCTTATCATAGAGAGGATGAAAACCTATGTCAAATAAGAAAAAACGCCCTCATGGACATTACTGTAAAATATGTGGTGAACACAAGGCAAACGAAAAGTTTTCCGGCAAGGGACACGCAAATCATATTTGCAAGGCTTGTGCCAATCTGCCAGCTACTGAAAAAGCGGAAGCCCAAACCATGAACCGACTCCTCAATTTGCCCATGCGTAGGCTCACCGATAAAGAAAAGAAATGGTTAGAAAGTCTGGTTCACGACAGTCGACTGGAGGTGGCGGAGTTGGCACGGTCAGTTTACACGATACACTTCCCCCATGCAGAGCGAAATGCCATGAAAAAGCAACTTCTTATCAATACCCTTACCTTTGAAATTCACGGCGAAATCTACGATGAATACGCAGATGTGAAAATAGTAAACCGCCGCTTTGTTGTGGATAGAAAAGCGTGTACCCTTGTGTGTAGCGAATTTGATAATAACGGGCAGGAGCAGACTGTCACGCTAAAGCAAGATAAGATGCATAAGCTACTAAAATGGATGGTATATAGCCTTGAAGTTTTTATGTGGCAACAGGATTATTGCAACAGCTCTTATTTGGACGATTTGGATTGTTTAGGAGCAGATGATGAGGACAACGACGAAGCAGCGTTTGACCTTGATTGTTTTCTCAATTCTGTTTCTCTGCCGATAGAGCCAGTGGACAAAATGCCAACGTGGAGCATCCATATAGAATACTCCAATCATACAATGCAGGACACCGCTTGCTATGATGGGGATGTGTTTGATAAGGTAGAGGAGCTTTATGCCGAACTGACCAATTACTTTGAACCTAACATAGATGACTTGGATAAAGACGATTGGTGATAAAAAACTGATAAAAAGGGAAACAACCGTTGATACATCAGCGACTGTTTCCCTTTTTGATTTCATCATTTTAAAATTGGTAATCACAAGCAGCAGGATGGCGGAAAGTCTACAAACCCCACTGGCAACCCCTCCCTATATCCTCACATACACCGAGGAAAGGAAAACCAGCCCGTCTTGTTCAAACTGAGCATCTCCCTGACTTTTTCTTGCAACAGTCTGCACCGAAGAAAGTCCAACACCAAACTCCTCACGCTTACGGGAACGGAACCTGCCGTTTTCCTCTGATACTTTGCCGTCAAAGCTGTTGTCCATGGTGATGGTCAGTACATCGTACTGCACACTGCTGTTTAAGCGGATAAACTTATGTCCCTCGGTCATGCGACCACAGGCCTCCACGGCGTTTTCCAAGAGATTTCCAAAAATCACACAAAGGCTGCTGTCGGGAATCTGCTCACTGCGCTGTGGCACGGTGAGGTGTGTGTCAAAGGCAATCTCACTTTTCTCGCAGATGGACGCATAGCGAGAAACAATAGCGTTCACTGCCATGTTACCGCAATAACTTTTTGGTGTGAGCGGTATGCTTTCCACCAGTGAGTTCAGATGTGCCTTTAGCTTGTCATTATCGCTGTCAGCCAACTCTTGAAGAACCGCCAGCTGATGGCGCAAATCGTGCCGCTGCTGCCCTAAGGCTTGGGCATTTTCCACTAGCAGCAGGCTGTGCTTTTTCTGTTCCTCCACCTGCATCTCCATTAAGTTCATCTCAAAGGCAAGGGCTTGCTGTTTGTTTTTGAGTGCAATCACGTCTCGGATATAAAGACCTCCGGTGATACCTGTAAACACAATGAAAAACAAAACGCCCATTTGAAACAACGAAGCAAACAGATAGGTGAACCGAATGCTATAGTTAAATACCTCTAGCACTGAGGAAAGTGCCAAAACCCCAATAGGCAACACAAACCGTTTTGCACCCATATCTCCATAACGCAACCACTCGTAAACGGTCAGTCCCGCCAAAATGCTAAGAGTCAGCGGCACCAAGATGTGAAAGAGATACATACTCTTGGAAAGGGGTACAAGCCCCAATAGCTGGAGCAGTAGTGCCACAGAAGCGGCTACGCTCATAAAAATCGCCATCAGCCAGACCAGCTTTGGATTGTGAAAGCCGATGGTGCTCTTGGCAAAATATAAAATCGGCACTGCAAGAGTGAACAGTCCCGTAAAGGCAAGCAGATAAAGCATGGTTGGATTTTTAATGATAAGCCCTGTGAGGTTGCATTCCCCGAATGCCCACGCACCTGTAGCAAGAGAAAAAACACCCAGCCAAAAGAACATGATGCCCTGACGCTCAAACATCACCACAAAAAGGGAAATGAGAATCAGTAATACCCCAGCCAAAAGCTGCACAGTAGAAAAGGCAAAGGGCGCCAGCATACTACTCATCAGTGTGTTAAAAACGTTCTTGATGCTGCCAATCAGCGGCGGATGCACCGTTAGCACATCCCTTGCCACAGGGGACAGAAACTCCATGCGCAGGGTTATGTTTTCGCCGGAAAGCCTTGGTGCAATCAGATACACCTCGGTGGCGGGGTCAACCATAAAATCGGGATAGTCCGCCAAATCGCCAAATTCGTAAATGAGCTGGTTATCTGCATAAATTTTTGCCGGTGCATACACGCTTTTGATGTAAAGGGCATCGTTTGGGGTCAGTGAGATTGTTGCGGTAAGGGTCACCGGTGTACGAGGGGCTAAGTCACGAAAGCTGTAGGGCAGCGAAACGCTTTTTTCCTCTGCGTCAATAGTAGCCACCACATCGGTGAGAGTAAGGATGCTTTCAAACTTTGCATCTTTCATGAGAAAGCCATTTGCGCCAATGAGAAGTAGTGAAACAATTGCGATTAAAACAAGCTGTGTGACAAGGGTAATTGGATTTTCTTTTTTCAATCGGTTATCCCCCTTGTCCTGCCAAATAGAAAGCCCTCATAGGCTTTTTTTGCTTTTCCCATGCTCTCACGGCGAATGGGAACATTCTTATTGTTCTGCATCACAAAGCATTTTAGCTCGATATCAATCATTCGCACAAAGGCGAGATTCACCGAAAAGCTCTTGTGGGGCGTGAAAAAAGCCTGTCCCACAAGCTGGGGCGAAAAGGCGGACAGCTTATCATAGACTTGCATCGTCTCCCCGGATTTCAGATAAATCATCACCTGATGGGTTTGTTGCTCTAGGTAAAGAATTTGAGAAAATAGTATTTTCTCCGCTTTTCCATTTCGGTGAATGACAAGGGACGGCGCATCCCTTTTTTTGAGCTGTGCCAGCTTCAAAATCTCCTCGATGTCCTTCTTCTGAAAGGGCTTTTCTATGTATTTCAATGCCGAAAGGCGATAGCTTTCCAAGGTGTGGTCGGTGCTGGTGGTGATAAAGGCAATGGGGATTTCCTCGTCCAGCTCTCTAATTTTCGTCACAGCCTGCACCCCAGTCATGCCACCCATATAAATATCCATCAGCAGTAAATCAAAGGTCTGAGGCTGATAGGCTTCCAGTAACGCTTCTCCGCTGGTGAAAACTGTGCAGCGGTTGGGAATTTCGCTTTGCTCCAGCAGTGCAAGCAGCTTTTCTTCCTCGCTTTGGGTATCCTCGCAGATTGCAATATGTAGTTCTTCCATTTTCTCACCTCCTACATAAGAATAGCATAAATGCACAAACAAGTCAATTTGTCAAGTACGAATTATGCTGTGCAAATCACCACCTTTCGTACTGGTGATAGGGCGAAAATTCCTGTAAAATAGTATTGACAAATGAAAAAGTGTCGTTCCAGCCACGGAAAGCAAAGCGAGGAGGGATGAGTTTATGGTGGTGAAGGAGTATTTTATCGCCTGTGAAGAATGGTTTCCAGAGCGGAAGTCAGAGCTTCGGCGGGTTTCCCTTGCCCTGCGCAGGGAGGGAATTTTGACCATGGAGGATTTATGCGCAAGGCAAAGAGCAAGCCCTGAACAAATGACGAAAATTCGTGATATCGGGGAGAAAAGCGCCCAACTAATTGCAGCGCTTTGCAAGCAATATGAGGACAATGAATTTTGACTTATTCACAAGAAAAGAGGAGGACTTTAAGATGAACCAAACAAAACGCAAGCTGCTCTCAGCGGCACTGGCGATGGTTATGACGGTGCAGACCGCCATGCCAGCCGTGTTTGCTGTGGAGAGCGAGGAACCAGCGGCAAAGACCATAACAGGCTTTACTGCCCTAGCACAAACAGATTACACACTGCCCCTTGGTGCAGACGAGGACACCATCAGCCAAGTGCTGACCTTCCCCGAAACCATTACAGCAGAGGTGGAGTACATCACCACCGAGGAAGTTGTGGTGGATAGCGATGAAAACGAGGGCGAAGCAGAGCAACCCCCTGCACCGTCTGAGGATGAGGACACTTCCGAGGACGAGCAGGCAGAAGCCCCTACCGACAGCGAAGCGGTAACAAGCGAGGGCGACACAGCCGCCGAGGACGAGGTTGCAGACAAAGCACCAACCTCCCTGCCCCTTGGTCTTTCCTCTGTGACGGACAGCGGCGAGCCTGCTGACACAGAAGCAGATGCACCAACCACCACCCTTGTGGAAAAGGTAGTTTCCGAACAGGTGGAGCTTGCCATCACTTGGGAGAGCGACAGTGCGCTAACCACCGACGTTGCGGGTGAGTTTGTCTACACGGCGGTGCTTTCAGGCACCGACAAGGGCAAATATGACCTTGCCGACGGGGTAAGTCTGCCCCAAATCACTGTGTATGTGGAGGCGGCACCGCCCATGCTACTGAATGCGGGGGCACGTGCACCCGAGTTCGATGGAGCCTCAGACATCTATGCCAACGGCACAGCGATTAAAATTGTAGCAGGAACGACAACCGATTACACCAATGTTCTGTATGACATAGATGGCGATGACACAATTGGTGATAATGAATATCTGCAAATAGGAGATGTCCCACCAACAGCAGCAGGCTATAATTTATCCAAATACACTATCTACGGCGGTGCAAAGGAAACAGAGGTAGCCAGCACCAGCGTCACCATGAACGGCGGTACAGTATTTGGTGTCTACGGCGGCGGTATGGACAGCGGTGCAACGGTAACCGGCGACACTAAAGTTGAAATCAGCGGCGGTACAGTAGCCAATGTCTACGGCGGCGGTTTGGTTGGTACAGTAACCGGCAGCACCACAGTGAACATCAGCGGTGCTACGGTAGAGAGTTATGTCTACGGCGGTGGCTACTTCGGTAAGGTAGAACGCAACACCAGTGTAACGATCAGCGACACAGCAACAATAGCTACCGGTGTCTTTGGAAACGGCAGTGAGGAAAACGCAACCGTAGGCGGCACTAAAAACGGCTATGTTGCCCTTGCGAACAACGCGAATATAGGCGGATTTGACAACATCTTTTATACAAGAGATGCCACTAACTGGACGGTACAAGGCAGCTATACCATAGAGGGGGATTTTACAATTGCACAAGATGCATTCCTCTCCATAATGCAAGACAGTACCCTCACCATGGACGGTACGCTTATCAACAACGGCACCGTTAACATCAGTGGCACCCTCACCATGAACGGTACGCTTATCAACAACGACACCGTTAACATCATAGAGGGCAGCACCCTAAACGGCAGCGGTCAGATTACGGGCAACGGCACAGTAACCGGCACCCATACCCTAAAGATGGCGCCCACCATGAATGTAAATGGCATTTTCGCCAACGGTACGCCTATCACCATTGAGGCTGGAACCGCTGGCAACACCACAGCCGTGTGGTATGGCGATGCAAACAACAAGCAGTATGTCAACGAAAACAAAGCAGCAGGGGATGATTTATCCCAAGTCTATATTTTCGGCGGTGCATATGATACAGCAGTAGCCAGCACCAGCATCACCATGACTGGCGGTACGGTAATCGCTGTCATCGGCGGCGGTATGGACAGCGGTGCAACGGTAACGGGCAACACCACAGTGAACATCAGCGGCGGTACAGTAAAGGATGTCTACGGCGGCGGATGGAACAGCGGTGCTACGGTAACCGACAGCACCACAGTGAACATGACTGGCGGTACAGTAGACTATGTCTACGGCGGCGGTCAGGATGGTGCAGTAGAAAAGAACACCACAGTGAACATCAGCGGTGGCACGGTAATCACAGTCTACGGCTATGGTAGAGAAAGCGGTGCAACCGTTGGTGAAACTAAAAACGGCTATGTTGCCCTTGCGGGCAAGGCGAATGCAGACAGCTTTACCAACCTGCTTCATAAAACCAATGCCACAAGCTGGGTATCCAAGGGCAGTGCCGTTATCCCAGAGGGCGAAACCCTAACGGTGGGCAGTGGAGACACCCTGACCCTAAACGGCACACTGACAGCGGTAACGGGTAATAACCAGCTTGTAAACAATGGCGGTACGCTGAAAACCACCCATCTTACAGCGGCGGATATTTTGGGCATCAGTGACAAGGTTTATACAGGAAATATCATTACCCTTACCCCTACGGTTGCAACCACCACCAATATTTTGGGTAAGGATTTCACCGTGGATAGCAGCGGCTATACTTCTGACTACCAAAAGCAAAACACAGGTGGAAGCTGGGTATCGGCTAGTGAAATTAAGGAGGCAGGGGCATATCAAATTGTTTATACCAAGGGTGCAACCACGGTTGAAAAGCAATTTAATGTAGCACAGTCCGCCACAGAATTTACAGGCGGTGTAAAAGCCTATAAAGGCGATACAGAAGCCACCACCTTTACCTATGGCGATACCATCACCGTAAAGGTGACACCAACATTAACAGGCACAGCACCAACCGCCTTTGCATTGACTGAACCAACCGCCGACGAAATGGCATTGTATGTGGGCAACACGCAAATCACAGATGCAATGCCTGCGACCAACGGTGCAGAGGTGAGCTTTACCATTGATACAGCGGGTAAGCACCTAATAAGTGGGGAAAACACTATCATTGCCAAATATGTTGGCAACGACAATATGGCAAGTGCTGAGGGTAGCGTAACTGTTACACTAAATCCAAAAGCAATCACCTCGGCAACGGTAGTCGCTGGTGTAACCAAGGTCTATGACGGAACAAATAACTTTACAAATGTTGGCTTGACACTGAATAACGATGTTTTAGATGGAGATACAGTAACTGCCACAGCAAGCGGTACAGTAGACAATAAAAATGTTGGCGCAGGAAAAGCCTTTACTGCAACAAGTGTTGTTCTAAGCGGCACTGACGCAGACTATTATAGCCTTGCTGCGAATGCAGTGAGTGGCAGCCTTGAAGTTACAAAGCTGCTGTTGGTCGTTTCCGGCGGCAAGGTTGCTGACAAGGTATGGGACGGCACAGCAGACGCTCCGGTAACGGAAATCACCTTCCATAACCTGCCGACAGGCGATACGCTTCGTTTGGGCACAGACTACAAGGTTGTGGATGCACAGTATTTAAAGACAGGAGATACGGGAGAACAACCTGATTCGGATGCGGGATACAACAAGTATGTGGGCTTTGGCACCATTGTTCCCCAGAACACGGAGGCAATGAACAACTTTACACTGAACGAAACATTGTTCAGCTACCTTAGCATTCAAGGCAATATCCTGAAATTAAATAATGTTCCCGCCCCCACCTTTAGCGCTATGGATGACGCAAAGGGAACGGACACCTTTACCTTTACGCCTGTTGCAGGCTTCACAGATGTAACCGCCTATGAATACAGCATGGACGGTGGCACAACTTGGACAGACGTTTCCGCAAACCCCATTCCCGTGGGCAATGTGGCAGGTGTGATTAAAGTTCGTGTCAAGGAAACCACCAATTATGAGGCAGGAGCTATTTATAGCCACAATGTGGCATTCACCGCTAGTCTTGAGGGCAGCGTTTCCATTGATAAGACCACAGGCGTAACCTATGGAGATACCCTCACAGCAACAGCAAGCGGCACACAGTCCGGCGCTGTGCTTTCCTACAAATGGCTTGCCGGAACCACCGAATTGCAAAGCGGCAGCAGCAACACCCTGCAAGTCCCCGGTGCGGCGGTGGGCAAGATCATCACCGTGGAGGTGACGGCAGAGGGCTATACCGGCAAGCTGACAAGTGCAATAACCGCTGCCGTTGACAAGGCGAATGCACCTGCCGCAAAATCGGGAACGCTGATGATATCCAACAAGTACGCCAAGGATTACAGCTTTGACCTTGCCACCCTGCTAACCGATGGTAAAAACTTTGGTACAGCGACCTATACGGTAAAAACAGGAACGGCAACCAATTACTACGACGAGGTGACGAACAGTAATATCGCAAACGACAAGTTGAACCTCTCGGTAAAATCCGTAGACAGCACCACCGAAGAAGCGGTGGGCACGATTACGGTCACTGTGCAGTCTCAGAACTATAAGGATATGGATGCAGTCATTACAGTGAAATCTATCAATAAAATCATTCCCGTGGTCACCATTAGCGGCAGCTATGGCTATACCTATGGGCAGACACTTTCTGCGAAAACGCTCAGTGGCAGCGCAAAGGACGGAACCACCGCTGTAGCGGGCACATTTGCGTGGATAGCACCAGAAACAAAGCTAACTGTGACCACTGTTTTGGCGGATTGGATATTTATCCCCAGCGACACCGCTAAATATGCGGAAGTAACGGGTACACAGGCAATTACCGTGGCAAAGGCAACACCAAGTGGTACACCAAGCTTTAATAAAATCACAAGCAGCGGCAAAACCCTTGCCGATGCAAATCTAGCCGTGGGAACCATCACCCCAGACGGCAGCATTGCATGGGATTTGCCGACTGACACAGCAGTGACACAGGGCACCGCATATGCATGGACATTTACACCTACTGACAGTGGCAACTACAACAACCTCACTGGAAAAGTAACCCTATGGGCAAATTCCAGCGGCGGTGGTTCTGGCGGTGGAAGCAGCTCTGGTGACAACACTACTGTGACCACACCACCTGCTACCACAGAAAATCCAAAACCAGCAACCGAAGCAACCATTACGGTGAAACCTACTGTTGCAAATGGCACAGCAACGGTGACGGTTTCAGAATCGGTTGTGAACAACGCTATCGCCAAAGCACAGGCAGAAGCGAAGAAAAATGGCAAAACCGAAAACGGCATCAATATTACCATCAAGACAGACACAAGCAATGCATCAAGCCTAACAGCAAGTCTGCCTAAGGCAGCCATTGACGCATTGGTAAAAGCCGGTGTCAAGGAAACAAGTATCCAAAGCGGTGTTATCAATATCACCCATAATCTGGATGCCTTAAAGGAAATTCAAAAACAGGCTGGCGCAGATGTGACTGTGACCGCTACTAAGGTTGCAAACAGCACCCTTTCTGCCCAAGCAAAAACGGTTATCGGCAATCGCCCTGTTTATGATTTGAGCATTACCGGCAAAAACGGCGTGAAGGTCACAGACTTTGGCAGCGGCAAGGTTTCCGTGTCCATCCCATACACCCTCGGTGCAGACGAAAAGGCAGCCAATGTTATTGCCTACTATATCGACAGCAACGGTAAGGTAGAGGAAATGCCAAACTCTGCATATGATACGCAAGCAAAAACATTGAGCTTTGTTACCGACCACTTCTCCTTGTATGGAGTTGGCTACAAAGCAAATGAAACCACAGCCTTTACTGACATCACAAACCATTGGGCAAAGGAAAGCATTGAATTTGTGGCAGCTCGTGGTCTGCTTAGTGGCACAGGCAATAACAAGTTCTCCCCTGACACCTCTATGACCAGAGGAATGTTCGTTACTGCTCTTGGTAGACTTGCTGGAGCGGAGGTAAGCGGCTACACCACCAGCAGCTTCACCGATGTAAAAGCTGGCAGCTACTACCTTGGCTACATTGAGTGGGCAAGCAAAAACGGCATTGTAAACGGCACAGGCAACGGCAAGTTTGCACCAGACCAGTCCATCAGCCGTGAGCAGATGGCAGTTATTATGCAAAGCTATGCCAAGGCGATTGGCTTTGAATTGCCAAAGGCACACGCAGAGATTCTCTTTGCAGATCATGGCAAAATCAGTAGCTATGCCACTGATGCAGTGAAAACCATGCAAATGGCTGGTATTCTGGCTGGTAAAAACGGCAATAAGTTTGACCCACAGGGTACCGCTACCCGTGCAGAGGTTTCCGCAGTGCTCAAACGCTTTGTAGAGCTTGTCATCAGCACCGACAACGCTCAGGGCTGGATGCAAAATGACAGCGGTAAGTGGATGTTCTTTGAGAACGGCAGACCAGTCACTGGCACCAAAACCATTGACGGCACAAGCTATACCTTTGATGTAAACGGCGAAACAGCCGATATGCCAAAGAACCTGACCTATAGCACCTACACTGTGCAAAAGGGCGATAGCTTCTGGAGCATTGCGTGGAAGTATAAGTGCAATTTGTTTGAATTGGCACGAGTTAACGACAAGAGTATTTTCAGTATGCTCTATGTAGGCGATGTACTGAAAGTACCAAGTAAAGAACAGTAAAAAAACAGTTTTAAAATGGCAGTGGCAGAGATTTCTGTCACTGCCATTTTGAATATCAGTACAATTTCTCAATAAAATGAGGAATTATGACAGCCATCTTCGGATGACAGCCTTGGGCAGTAATAGCTACCCCAAAGAGGTATTCTTATTTCTCACCTCCTACGCAAGAACATCACAAAAGCACAAACAATTCAATTTGTCAAGTACGAATTATGATATGCAAATCACCACCTTTCGTACTGGTGGGAGGGTAAAAATTCCTGTAAAATAGTATTGACAAATAAAAAAATGTCGTTCCTGCCACGGAAAGCAAAGCGAGGAGGTGTGTGCTTGTGGTGGTAAAGGAGTATTTTATCGCCTGTGAAGTATGGTTTCCTGAGAGGAAGGCGGAGCTTCGGCGGATTTCCCTTGCTCTGCGCAGGGAGGGGATTTTAACCATGGAGGATTTATGCGCAAGGCAAAGAGCAAGCCCTGAACAAATGACGAAAATCCGTGATATCGGGGAGAAAAGTGCCCAACTAATTGCAGAGCTTTGCAAGCAATATGAGGACAATGAATTTTGAGTGATTCACAAGAAAAGAGGAGGATTTTAAAATGAGCAAAATAAAACGCAAACTGCTCTCAGCGGCACTGGCTATGGTTATGACGGTGCAGACCGCCATGCCAGCCGTGTTTGCTGTGGAGAGAGAGGAACCAGCGGCAAAGACCATAACAGGCTTTACTGCCCTAGCACAAACAGATTACACCCTGCCCATTGGTGCAGACGAGGACACCATCAGCCAAGCGCTGACCTTTCCAGACACCATCACGGCGAATGTGGAGTACATCACCACAGAGGAAGTTGTGGTAGATAGCGATGAAAATGACGGCGAAGCAGAGCAACCCCCTGCACCGTCCGAGGATGAGGACAATTCCGAGGACGAGCAGGCAGAAGCCCCTACCGACAGCGAAGCGGTAACAAGCGAGGGCGACACAGCCGCCGAGGACGAGGTTGCAGACAAAGCACCAACCTCCCTGCCCCTTGGTCTTTCCTCTGTGACGGACAGCGGCGAGCCTGCTGACACAGAAGCAGATGCACCAACCACCACCCTTGTGGAAAAGGTAGTTTCCGAACAGGTGGAGCTTGCCATCACTTGGGAGAGCGACAGTGCGCTAACCACCGACGTTGCGGGTGAGTTTGTCTACACGGCGGTGCTTTCAGGCACCGACAAGGGCAAATATGACCTTGCCGACGGGGTAAGTCTGCCCCAAATCACTGTGTATGTGGAGGCGGCACCGCCCATGCTGCTGAATGCGGGGGTAAGCGTGCCAACGTTGGACACAGAGAATGGGGACATGGACATCTACGCCAACGGCACACCTATCACCATTGAGGCGGGAACAACCGCCAACACCACAGCCGTATGGTACGGTGATACAAGCGACAAACAGTATGTCAACCCAAACGGCTCAGCAGGTGATGATTTATCCCAATACCGGATCTTCGGCGGTGCAAAGGATACAGCGGTATCCGGCACCAGCGTCACCATGACCGGCGGTACAGTAACCGTTGTCTGTGGCGGCGGTGGGAATGGTGATGTAACCGGCGACACTACAGTGAACATCAGCGGCGGTGAAGTACTCGTTGTCTGCGGCGGCGGTGAGTCTGGTAGTGTAACCGAAAACACCACAGTGAACATCAGCGGCGGTACAGTAGACGAGGTCTACGGCAGCGGTGATGCTGCAGTAGGCGGCGACACCACAGTGAACATCAGCGGCGGTACAGTAGGCGAGGTCTACGGTGGCGGTTTTGATCTAGTCGGCAGCACCACAGTGAACATCAGTGACACGGCAAGTATAGTTGGCTCTGTCTACGGTGGCGGTTATTCCGGTGATGTAGACGGCGACACTACAGTGAACATCAGCGGAACGACAAACATAGGTGGTTCTGTCTTCGGCGGCGGTATGGGTGGCTCTATAGGAGGCAACACCAATGTGCATATCAGTGGCGGCACCATCGGTGAAAATGTGTTTGGAGGCACCAATTACGAAGGTTCTATAATTAGTAGTAACACCAATGTAGAAATCAGCGGCACAGCCGTGGTTTCGGGTACTGTCTATGGTAGTGGATATAATGACACGGTCGAAGGTAGTGCAAATGTTACCATCAGCGGCGGTACGGTAACGCAAAAAGTCTACGGCGGTAGCCAAGGTACCGGTACTGTGGCGAAGGGCACCAATGTAATTGTAACGGGCGGTACGGTAGGTGAAACAGTCAACGGTAATGGCGCAGGGGGCAGCGATCCAATCACCGGCGACAAAAACGGCTATGTTACTCTTGCGGGCAGTGCGGATGTAACCAGCTTTGACAACCTGCTCCATAAAACCGATGCCACCAACTGGGCGGCAAAGGGCAATATTGCGATGGACTCCACCATCCCCGCTGGGGAAACCTTGACCATTCCGGCAGAAACGACTGTAATTGTTCCAGAGGATGTCACCCTAACTGTGGATGGTACGCTTGTCAACAACGGCACCGTTACCATCGCAGAGGGTGGCACCTTAGACGGCAGTGGTTGGCTTCAAAATAACGGCACAGTAAACGGTAGCCATACCCTAAAGGTTCCGCCAACGGTGGAAACGAAGTCAACAGGGGTAACGCACATCTACGCAAATGGTACGCCTATCACCATTGAGGCGGGAACAGATGAAGGCACTAGCAAAATTAAGTACAGCGATGGCACAAATGACGTTTACCTAGACCTTGACCCAACAGATGGAGTTGAGCAGACCCAAATGGATTTATCCAAATACTGGATCTACGGCGGTGCAAAGTATACAGCGGTATCCGGCACCAACGTCACCATGACCGGCGGTACCGTAGCCTATGTCTTCGGCGGCGGTATCTTCTCTAGTAGCACCGTAAACGGAAGCACCAATGTAGAAATCAGCGGCGGCACCGTAGCCGATGTCTATGGCGGCGGTGTAGGTGGCAGCGTAGGAAAGAACACCAACGTCACCATCAGCGGTGGTACAGTAGCCAATGTCTACGGCGGTAGCGGTAGCGTAGGAAAGAACACCAACGTCACCATCAGCGGCACAGCAAAGATAACTGGCTATGTCTTTGGCGGCGGTGATTCTGGTAGCACCGTAAACGGCGACACAAACGTCACCATCAGCCATACAGCAACCATAGCTGGCGCTGTCCTCGGCGGCGGTGATTCTGGTAGCACCGTAAACGGCGACACAAACGTCACCATCAGCCATACAGCAACCATAGCTGAGGACTGCATAGTCGATGGTGAGGGTTTGGGAACAGTGAATGGCGATAAAAACGGCTATGTTGCCCTTGCACTCATCGAAGATGCCATAAATACAAACAGCTTTGACAACCTGCTTTATAAACCCGATGCCACCAACTGGGCATCCAAGGGCAGTGCCGTTATCCCAGAGGGCGAAACCCTAACGGTGGGCAGTGGAGACACCCTGACCCTAAACGGCACACTGACAGCGGCAACGGGAAATAGCCAGCTTGTTGTACACAATGGCGGTACGCTGAAAACCACCTATCTTACAGCGGAGGATATTTCACCAATCAGCGACATGGCATACACAGGAACTGACATCCAGCCAGAGATAAGGTTTATCAACCCAACTATTTTAGGCAAGGTATTTACGCTGGATACAAAGGGATATACCCCGAGCTATGCCAACAACACAAACGTGGGCAAGGCTACCGTAACGTTTACCAAGGGTAGCTATGCGGTGAACAAGGACTTCGATATCGTCCAGTCCGCCACAGAATTTACAGGCGGTGTAAAAGCCTATAACGGCAGTACAGAAGCCACCACCTTTACCTATGGCGAAACCATCACTGTAAAAGTGACACCAACAGCAACTGGCACAGCACCAACAGCCTTTGCATTTACTGCACCAACCGCCAACCAAATGGCGCTGTTTGTGGGCGAAACGCAAATCACAGATGCAAAGAGTGCGAACAACGGTGAACAGGTGAGCTTTACCATTGCCACAGCGGATAAACACCTAAAAATCGGCTCAAACACCATTACCGCCAAATATGTGGGCAACGCCAATATGGCAAACAACGAGGGTAGTGTTACCGTTACCCTAAATAAAAAAGAAATCACCTCGGCAACGGTAGCCACTGACGCAACCAAGGTCTATGACGGAACAAACAACTTTACCAATGTTGCCCTTACCTTGACAGAGGTAAAAAGTGGCGACAACGTAACCGCAACAGCAAACGGTACAACAGCAGATGCAAATGTGGGTACGACTAAGGCATTCACAGCGACAGCCACCACCTTGGGCGGTGCACAGAGCGGATATTACAGCCTTGCAACAAGTGCAGTCAGCGGAACTGTGGAAATCACCCAAGCAACCCCAGCCTATGAAGTGGCAGACCAAAGCATCAAAATCGGAAAAGGAATCTCTGCAATCAGCAAGAATGACACCGCCACAGGGGTAAACAGCACTGCGGTTGCAGGAACACTGACATGGGCACTAACAGATGGTGGCACAGCCTTAGATGAGACATATAGCTTTAGCGGAGCTGTGGATGCGACCATTACGCTATACTGGAGCTTTGCCCCAACCAGCGGTAATTATGAAGACATAAAGGGAAGCACAGTATTTACCCTAGCCGATAAGGACGTACCAGTCTTGTCCGTAGCAAATATCAGCAAAACCTATGATGGCACAGCAGTGACCACCGTAAGCGGAACCGCAAGTGTTGACAATCAGCCTGTGGCTGGCACATTCGCCTTTGCAGCTGGTACAGCAGAAATGAAGAATGCGGACGTTTACACAGCAACTGTGGAGTTCACACCAGATAATACGGCAGATTATACCACAGCAAGCACCGCAATCACCGTAACCATCACCAAGGCAACACCAAGCGGTACACCAAGCGTTGATAACATCACAAGCGGTGGCAAAACCCTTGCCGATGCAAACCTAGCAATGGGTAGCATCACCCCAGCAGGTAGCATTGCATGGGATTTGGTGGCTAGCACCGAAGTGACACAAGGCACGGAATATGCATGGACATTTACGCCGACTGACACTGCAAATTACAACAACCTAAGCGGAAAACTAACCCTATGGGCACAATCCAGCGGTGGTGGTTCTTCCTCCGGCGGCGGTGGCGGTTCTGGTAGTGGCGGTGGAAGCACAATAACCCCACCTGCGGATAACAAGCCAAACACCCCAACCGAGGGCGAAATCAAGGTAAATGGCAAGGTCGATGCAAACGGTAATGTTAATGTAAGCATTACTGACAAGAATGTAAACGATGCTTACAACAAAGCCCTTGCCGAGGCAAAGAAAAATGGCAAAGAAGCAAACGGCATTACCCTTGTGCTGAATGTTGATACAGGCAACAAAACCGCAAACAGCTTGACTTTAAACCTGCCAAAAACCGTACAGGAAAATATCATCATCAGGAAGATTGTAAACACCGTTGTAGTAGTAGATAACCCAAACATCAAAATCAACATGGATTTATCTACCGTAAAAGAAATCAACAGACAGGCAAAAGCAGATGTTACCATTACTGCAACCAAGCAGGATAACAGCAAGCTGACAGGCAATGCAAAAACAGCCATCGGCAACCGACCTGTCTTTGACCTCAAGATAAACTATGGCAGTGGCAAGCAGGTTTCAAGCTTCGGTGCAGGCAGTGTGGCAGTGGAAATCCCATATGCACTTTCTGCAAACGAAAAAGCAGGCAATGTTCATGCAGTATATGTAGATGCAAACGGCAAGGTGCAGTGGCTAACAAGCTCTGTTTATGACAGCGTAAACAAGGTGCTTCGCTTTAGCACAAACCACTTCTCCACCTATGGCGTTGGCTACAAAACAGCAAACACAAGCTTTACCGACATCACAAACCATTGGGCAAAGGACAGCATTGAGTTTGTAGTCGCTCGTGGATTATTTAGTGGCACGAGCAATACGACCTTTAGTCCGAACACAGCGATGACAAGAGGTATGTTTGTTACTGCTCTCGGCAGACTGGCAGAAGCAGATGTAAGCAAGTACAAAACCAGTAGTTTTAGCGATGTGAAAGCAGATGCCTACTACATGGGATATGTAGAATGGGCAACTAAGAATAACATCGTAAACGGCATTGGCGATGGTAAGTTTGCACCGGATCAATCTATCACTCGTGAGCAGATGGCGGTTATCATGGCAAACTATGCAAAAGCAATCGGCTTTAATTTGCCAAAGGCACATGCAGAGAACACCTTTGCAGACAATGCAAAAATCAACTCCTATGCAGCATCAGCAGTAAAGCAAATGCAAATGGCAGGCGTTATCAGTGGTAAAGACGGCAATCAGTTCGACCCACAGGGTACAGCTACCCGTGCAGAAGTTTCCGCCGTATTAAAACGCTTCGTAGAGCTGATGATTGACAGCGATACCGCACAGGGCTGGACAATGAATGACAGCGGTAAGTGGATGTACTATGAAAACGGAAAGGCTGTCACAGGCAAGCAAACCATCGGTGGTGCCAGCTATACCTTTAACAGCTATGGCGAAACCAATGACACACCAAGAGATTTGAGCTATGGTACGCACTCCGTAGTGAAAAACGAAAGCTGGTGGAGCATCGCAAAAGATTATAAATGCTCTATGTTCGAGCTTGCAAGAATCAATAACAAAACCATTTTCAGTATGCTCTATGTGGGCGATGTACTGAAAGTACCAAGTAAATAACAGCAAAAAACAGTTTAAAAATGGCAGTGGCAGAGATTTCTGTCACTGCCATTTTGCATATCAGTACAATTTCTCAATAAAATGAGGAATTATGACAGCCATCTTATGATGACCGCCATGGGCAGGAATAGCTCCTCGAAGGAGGTATTCCTATGCCATATTATCTATCACCACCACTGAATATATTTTATGAAAACGTCATGACTTTCTACGGGAGAGTTATGGCGTTTTTTTATATTGTGGCACAAGAGCTAATTCCTCGTTCCCGTTCTCCTCCTAGTTTGAATTTGTCCCTAACAACAAATTCAAAACAATGGAGGAAAATGCGATGTCATTTTATGTAA
Source organism: Clostridiales bacterium UBA4139 (assembly GCA_002380805.1). GTDB lineage: Bacteria > Bacillota > Clostridia > Lachnospirales > Anaerotignaceae > Chakrabartyella. Next base: position 478,224 of record DFWH01000013.1, read on the forward strand.
CGATTACGAACGGTAACGGTAAGGAAATCAAGGTTAAAGTCACTCTTGAAATATTTAAAATTTTCGAGGAAGAAAGAAAAGAAGCTGAACGTTTACGCAAGGAAAAAGAACGACATATATCAGATGAAGATGTGGAAAGTGATATTACCGCATATCTAAACAGCTTACGCACTACATCTTTGGAAGAAAAAATAATGCAGCGAGCAGAGCTAAAGTCAGCAGTGGATGTAATTAAGACTTGTACTCCTACTCAGCAAAGACGATTTTATCTCAACCGTATTTTGGGCTATTCCTTTACCGAGATTGCTTTAAGGGAAGGCTGCTCAAAAGCTTCTGTTAAGGAGTCGGTAGATACTATTTCTAAGAAACTTGACCATATCAAAAAAAGTTTTTAATTGAACCCTTACATTTGCCTTACTTCTGTCCTATATAGTAGAGGGATAAATTTTAAGATAAGTTTATCAACTCATTGTTCTTTGAAAATTGAATATCGGTATAGAAGTTTTTTGCTTTCTTTGTGCAAGCACCGAAGTATGACCGCCAAGACCCCCTGCAAGGCTTTTGCCTTGTAAATAAGATAACATCAAAGGGTATGAGCGATACGTCTATGGACTTCTAAAAGCAGTGGTTCTGCACAATATGCCAAGACCACAAAGAAAAGCAAAACATCAATCCGTGTCCCACGGTAAAAGGGATATTCTGCGAATACGGTGGACAGCTTAGTCACCTGTCATAACACCTATCGGCGGAATCATGCAGCTTACAGCACAACCTGTGCAGATTGGAGGAAAGAAATAAAACCTGTAAGCGAACTTCTGTACTCCCGTATCGGGGGCGAGCCGTAGGATAACCCTGTTATCTGAAAATACGATACTCTTTTATATATAAATCCAAAAGTAAAAGGCAGACAATGTTATTTTTTAAAATAAACACAACCACTCTGCCCTTTTGCTGGCTTACTTGTGAGATGCAAGACTTGTCCCTATCAGCTTACTGTTGGTGGGGCATGGTGTTGTATTTGATAAGCTATTTTAAAATTGGAGGGATGAAAATGAATACAGATAGGAATAACAAGGATTTAGTGGACATTAATGATGTCCGTGTTGACCCCACACTGCCCAAAGAAGAACGCATTACCGAGTATATCAGACAAATTAAAGACCCCTACCGTTTCAAATGCGGTAAGTTTGTGGTATCGGTTAGTTTTTCGGATAACGGCTTAACGCTGGAGGATTGCATTGCCGGAATTATTTTATAGAAAAGACTGGACTTTCTCACTTTAAAGTGGTATATTGTCTGTGGAAAAAGAATTGAATAAGGCAAACCATCACTCTTTATTTAACGGGATAAGTCCGTAAAAATAAGGAGTGATTTTTTATGTCCAAAAAATATAAAGCCGCATTATATATGCGCATTTCAAATAGTGATGAAAAAAGAGGAGAAAGCGAAAGTCTTTCTAATCAACGAAAACTGTTAGAGGATTTTTTAGTAAACTACCCCGATATTGAGGTGGTATCTGAGAAATTGGATGACGGTTACACAGGGCTTTTGTTTGACCGTCCTGCCTTTAAAGAAATGATGCAGGAGATTGTTGATGAAAAGGTAAACTGTGTCATTGTAAAAGACCTCTCTCGTCTTGGCAGAGAATTTATCGAAACAGGCAATTATCTTCGGACTATATTCCCACAATATGGTGTTCGCTTTATTGCCGTTTCCGACGGTGTGGATACCGCCAAGGACGAGGATTTAAGCGGTCACTTAGATGTTACCGTAAAAACACTGATGAATGATGCTTACAGTCAAGATATTTCCAAGAAAACAAGAAGTGCCCTGCAAACCAAGCGAAATAGCGGAGAGTTTGTGGGTGCCTGCCCCGTCTATGGCTATAAGCGATGTGACGAGCAAAAAAACATTCTTGTGATAGACGATTATGCAGCGGAAGTTGTCCGTGATATTTTCAAAATGAAAAAGGACGGCATGAGTGCTGCAAGAATTGCTGATAAATTGAATGAGCGAGGAATATTATCCCCCTTTGAATACAAAAAAGACCGAGGATTGCCAACGCCCAAAGGCGGCTTTGCAGACAATGAAAACAGCAAATGGTCAGCTACTACCATTATCCGTATGCTGAAAGATGAAACCTATATCGGTACACTTATACAGGGGAAACAAACCACATTTAGCTATAAGCTGAAAAACAAAAAAGACCTGCCAAAGGAAGAATGGGCGGTTGCCCATAATGCCCATGAGCCAATTATTTCACGGCAAGACTTTGATTTAGTGCAAAAGCTGATGAATATAGACACCCGAATAGCCCCCAATGAGGACAGTGTCTATTTGTTTTCCGGAATACTGATTTGCGGTTGCTGTGGTACTCGTATGACACGGAAAACCGTACCCTACAAGGATAAAAAGTATTATTACTACTACTGCCCCAAGGGAAAGAAAAATGGCTGTATTGGCTCAAAAATGATAAAGGAAACTGACCTTGTAGAATGTATTGCAGGCAGTATCAAACAGCATATCGACAACGTGGTTAATCTTGATGAGCTGTTAACTCATATGGGAGAAAGAGCCATTGTAAAAAAGGTATATGAAAAGTATACGGTGCAATTACAGGATGTGCAAAAACAGATTGATACCATTACCCACTTTAAAGCTGGGTTATATGAAGGCTTGCTCAATGAGATACTCTCAAAAGAGGAATATGCCTATTCCAAAAAAGGGTACGATGAAGAGTTTGCAAGGCTAACCCATGCTAAGGCTCTGATTATCACAGAATTTGAACAAGCGAAAGCAAATGAGGATGAAAAAATGAGGTGGATGGAGCATTTTAAGAGCTTTAGAGAAATGACGTCCCTTTCCCGCAGTGCGGTCATTCAGCTTATCCAGCACATAACCATTGGCGAGAGCAAAGAAATCCATATTAAGTTTCGCTATCAATCAGATTATCAAAATGCATTAAGAATATTAAGCCCCCAAAGAAAGGCGGTATAAGCATATGGCACGAAAAAGCAGAAAAAACATAACCGAAGTACCAAACATTGAGAGCAGTCTGTTGAAAACGGCAATCTATGTCCGTCTTTCCGTAGAGGATAATAAAAACCGTGGCAACTCCATAGATACCCAACGTCAGATTATCGAAAATTTTATTGCAATCACTCCCGAACTGGAGGTTCTTGATACCTATATCGACAATGGACTGACAGGCAGAAACTTTGACCGACCAGAATTTAACCGTATGCTTGCCGATATTGAAAAAGGCAAAGTGCAGTGTGTCATTGTAAAAGACCTCTCTCGTCTTGGCAGAAATTCTATCAGCACTGGGTATTATGTAGAAAAGCATTTTCCTCTGCATGGTGTCCGATTTATTGCCGTGACAGACAATTTTGATACAGCGACTGACCTAAATGGTGCAAACAACATTATATTGCCGCTAAAAAATATGATAAACGAAGCCTATTCGATGGATATTGCAAAGAAAATCAAGGCACAGCAACAGCAGGCAATGAAAGAGGGACAGTTTGTAGGCTCAAGACCGCCTTATGGCTATCAGAAAGCACCGACTGACTGTCACAAGCTAATCATCGACCCCGAAACAGCATCGGTTGTAGGTCGAATTTTTGAACTAACAGCACAAGGGATGGGACTTGCCCCTATTTGTAGGGTTTTGAATGAAGAAAATATCCTTACTCCCTCACAGTATGCCCAAAGCAAAGGCATTATCAACCATGACCGATTAGTTGGCAGTGGTGCATGGCAGACCCGTACACTGATGAAAATACTCTCCTCAGAGGTGTATATGGGTGACATGGTACAAGGCAAAAGCAAGTCGGTTAATCGCAAGCAAATGCCCAATAGTGAGGAAAAATGGATTACGGTACAGGATACCCATGATCCGATTATTTCAAGAGAGCTGTTTGCAGATGTACAAGCCATTCGTGAGGGGAAGGCGGTAAAGCATGGGGGTGCTTGGGAAGAAAATATTTTCAAAGGTAAAATCTTCTGTGGTTATTGCGGTAAAAATCTTCACAGGCAGACGGCAAAGCGTGTGAAAGGCGATATTTATGTGTTTCACTGTATCTCCAATACTCGCATTGCAAAGGGCTATTGTGATGGGCATATCTACTTCAAAGAGGAAGATTTAAAGCAAGCAGTGGTCAATATCGTGCAGATACAGGCAGATATACTGGTTGGGAAAAATAAGATATTGCAGGGCAAGCAAAAAGAAATGAACGAGAAAATCAAAGCTATGGATACCCAGCTTGCTGACATAGCCAAAGAGGTATCAAAATATCAGAAATACTTAAAGAGTTTATATGAAAATCTTGTTTTAGGCATTATTGATTTGGGGGAATACAAAAATCTCAAAGCCGGATATGAAGAAAAAATTGAAGTAGGTAGAAATCAGCATTTTGAACTCACTACGCATAAAGAAAATCTATTAAAACAGGCTTCATCGTTTGCTAATGTAACAAAAGAAGTCGTTGCTATCTCTTCCGTGAAAAAGCTAAACAGAGAACTGATAGAACGGTTAATTGAAAAAATCCTTGTAAAAGATGGGAATGAGCTTGAAATAGCCTTTACCTTTCAGCATTCTTTTCCTCTTTTAGAGGAGGTGTTGAACCATGGATAACAAGGTAGTAGCTCTCTATATCCGTCTTTCTGTGGAGGATAGCAAAACCGACAGCCTAAGTATTGATGGACAGCGAAAAATTCTTCGTGAATATCTAAAAAAATTACCGGAATATGAGTATGCCGAAGTTTTGGAATTTGTGGATAACGGCTTTACCGGAACAACCTTTGAAAGACCTGCAATGACCGAGCTGATTGATAGGGTAAACAAAAATCAGATAGCTTGTATACTGGTCAAGGACTTCTCTCGTTTTGGTCGAAATATGCTCCAAACAGGCTATTTTTTGGAAAAGGTATTTCCGCTTTTTGAAACTCGATTTATCGCTGTCAGTGATGTCTATGATAGTAAGGACTATCAGTATGGCAATGGTGGTTTGACCGTTACCTTTAAATACCTTATCAGCGAATATTACAGCAAGGATTTATCGGTGAAATCCAAGTCTGCAAGACACGCAAAGATGAAGCGAGGGGAATATGTTTCCACCAACACCTTTTATGGCTACAAGCTGAATAAAGATAGGCAGCTTGTCATTGATGAAGAAGTTGCCGACAATGTGCAGTTGATGTTCCAACTCGCTTTGGAGGGCAAAACATCTACAGAAATCAAGACAGAACTATACCAGCGAAACATTGTAACGCCTGCTGAATATAAATCTCAAAAAGGCAAGGAATACTATGATGTTTCAAGAACAAATCATATTTGGACAAGTAGCTCCATTCTTAGGATTTTATACGATGAACGATACACAGGCACTTATATTATGGGCAGAAGTGAGGTTAAGCAGGTCGGCGGTTCCCGTGTGCGAAAGCGTGAAGAAAGCCAGTGGTACAAGATACAGAATGCCCACCCAGCCATCATTGATAAGCAGGTTTTTGATAAGGTGCAAGAACAGCTGGTACGGTTCAAATGTACCAAAGAAAGCCAATCAGAATATCCGTTAAAGGGCAAAATCTTCTGTGGCAGTTGTCATCACGCTATGCAGAGATTGGCAAAGAAGAAACCGCAGTTTCATTGCAGATACACCGATGCTATCTCTGAGTTTCCTTGCTATAACCTAACTATTTCGGAAGCCGAGGTGTCGGAGATTGTGTTTCAAGTACTATCCAAACAATCTGAGGTGATATTTGCCTTGAATCATCTAACCGATGCTACCCAGTTTGAGTTTGCACTAAAGCAGCAGGATTTATATTCTTCACAGATTTCAGAGCTTAAAAATCAGAAAATACGGCTTTATGAGAAACTTTTGGATAAGCTAATCACGCTTGATGAATACAAGCAAGAAAAGGATGCCATTGATGGGAAACTGGTGATTGCTTCCAACAGCTTTAACAGCACATCACAAAAAAATGAGTATCTGAAACGGACAAAAGAGGAAAAAGAAAAAAGACTTATGATAGCTCAAAAAATAGTCACTCAAAAGTCACTTAGCAAAGAACTCGTTGATTTACTTATCGACAGAGTATATGTCTACCCTAACAATCAGCTTGAGATTGTTTGGAAAATCAAAGATTTTATCAGTTAATATGTTAAAGAGCCTATGAATTTTTTAATTCGTAGGTTTTTTAATGTATTAAGCACGGTATACTTCAAAAAAGTTAAAAATATTTTAGTTATAGCTTGACATAAGCGTGTCTGGTATCATGGAATCGAATGCGTCTCATATTATGCTTTTTCAAAAAAACAGGAAAGGCATTAGTGATATAATCTGGTTTCAAAAGGTCACCAATTTCATTTACATACAAATACCCGATATAATTGGGGTTATAAGAATTACCAAATACACGCCGATCCTCTTGCTGTTGTGCTAAAAGAGCCTTGAGTTTAGTTTGGAACATGGGAATTAGGGGTAAAGTTCTCATACTAGACTTGTTTTTGGTTTTATCCTTGGCATAAATAGTGGTTTTTTGACCTTTCCGACTATACGCTGTGACGGTATGGGCAATTGTAAAAGTGTTTCTGTTTAAATCGAAGTTCTGCCACTTTAACCCTACAATTTCGCTTCGCCGTAGTCCATAAAACAACCCAAATAGAATTGCTAATTCTAGAGGTGTACCTTCTGCATGTTTAATGCACTCTAGCGCCTCCTCTGGAAGATAAAATTGTCCGATAAATTTTTCTGTAGCCGGGCGCTGTTTATGAGCAACATTTTTGCCTATTAGCCCGTCTTCCATTGCAGTTTCTAATGCAGCGTGTATATTTGCGTGATAACGAGCAACCGTAGTACCTTTTTTAGCTTTTTTGCCTGCTTCTTGATCCCCTTTACGTTCCGCCAAATAGAACGCTTTAAGATGTGATGGCTGCAGTTCGGATAACGTTACTCCAAGCTCTTTAAAATATGGGTAGATGCTCTCTTCGACTGAGTAACAATAGCCAGCGTAGGTAACAGGATCTACCTCAATTTCTTTGTAGGAAAGCCAATAGAGCATATAATCAGCAAACAATATGTTATTGGGATGTTTTAGATCTATTCTGGATACTGTTTTCTGAGGTAGATCAGTTTCCATTTCTCCAACAAACTTTGTTTCTGTTTCTCCTGCCACTTCTCCAAAGCTGTTATAAGTTGCGCGAAAGTTCTCAAGCATTTTTTCTGCTGCACGTTTATTACCTTTTTTGACAGTCAATTCTGTAGGTATCCATTTGGGAAAGCGTTTACCGTTGTGATGCTTGCAATTTAATACGGCATAGTATTTGCCGCCTTTTTCCTGTAGATGTCCCGCTATCATAAATTAATCTCTCCTTTTTGCAGTTATTCCACCTACCATTGACACCATGATTATACCATAAAAGACTTATATTTTGCCAAAAAATTGAACTTTACTTTATGGTCTATTTTCTGATGTCAATGCCAAGGTAGGAGATAATATTTTCCCTGGGAATGCGAATGAGCCGACCTATGGTTTGCTTCTTGATTTCACCTTTTTTCAGCATCTTGTAAACAGTTTTGGTACAAACACCCAGCAACTCGCTTGCCTCCTCTACTGTTAAAACATCGGGATAATCACTGATTCGCTTGATTGATTGACGACTATATAAGGATTGTTTTTTCATTTTGTCCCTCCTTGTAAAATAATAAAAAGACGATATGTTAAGCTTTCTGGATGAAAACACCTCCCATCGACCCATTTCCTGTGCCATTCTTTCAGCCACGTATTTGCAGGTGGCCGCTATGCGGCATTTCTTTTGCAGGTGTGCTCTACCCCAGCGGGGCGTCTTGGCATACTTTCTACAAAGTCCTGTATAACTTCTGATAAGAGGTTATAATATTGTCAAGGTGCAAAAAATTGTAAAAGTAAATTTTAGATTTTTCTTTTGTACATTAAACAGAGTGACATGTCCTTGTTTTCCCCAAGTTAATATTTTTAACCCAAAACTCTATATGTGGTGTTTAAAACTTGACTTATGCCATATATTGTGGTAATCTTTCAGTGTAATTGATTTTTGTGCGTTACCTTCGGGTGGCAGGTCATTGACTTGTAAGGCGGTGTTAACCGCATTGCACACGCTGTTAAGTTTGTATTCCCGTGTCAGTAGTATGGCTACGCTCTTTTGCGTTGCTGATTACTGGCTTTTTTTGTTTTTAGAAAATGTTCCCTAAGCGAGAATGACGATGGTTCACGAATTTGTGGACACCAGTGCCGAAAGGCTATCGTTGTTCTTGCTTTTTTTATTGCCCAAAAGCCCCTTTGGCTTTATGGATAAATATTTTTTAAGGAAGGTGGAGATCAGAATGAAAATCAAGTATCAGAGAAAAAGGAACCTAAGGTTTCGTACTGTGGGAATTCCACAAGTACGGCAACCCTGTAAACCGTACAAGGAAGAGGTGAACAGAAAAAAGCATCAGCGACAGAAAATTCCTTATCGTATTGTCCGTAGGGGGTGTTAACTTATGCCAGAGTTCGTATTGCCCTATGAACCACTGGTCATTACTAGCACAGTGGATCTTCCACGTGAAGAATGGCTCTCATTTCGTAAGACAGGAATTGGTGGTAGTGAGGTAGCAGCAGTCTTTGGCATATCTCCTTTCGGGACGGCCAGAGATGTGTATTATGACAAATTGAACATTGCGTCAGCCTTTGATGATGAGGCAAATAAGTACCAAAAGAAAATTGGCTCCCTCTTGGAAGACGTGGTTGCGGAGATGTTTTCTGAGGTTACTGGGTATCCAGTGTTCCAAATTCAGAAAATGTTTCGCAGCCGCGAGCACTATTTTATGTTGGCCGATGTGGATTATTTCGTGCTGCTCTCAGATGGAAGCTATGCCATTTTAGAATGCAAAACCACAAGCCCAGATGCCACAGATAAATGGTGGAACGGTACCGAACCAGCTATCCCACTGAACTATCAGTTGCAGGGACGGCAATATATGTCAGTCATGCATATCAGCAAGGTGTTTTATGCCTGCTTGCACGGAAACAGCGAAAACTATCTCATTATTCGAGAGATGAACAGGGACTTGGAAATCGAATCTGAAATGATAGTAGTTGAGCAGCATTTTTGGGAAAACCATATACTTCTCCAGATACCGCCACCCTACATTGAGGAGGGTGACCTTATTATTGAAAGTGCTCGTCGTCATTTTGGATATGCAGATACCAATGCCCCAGAAGTTGTTTTTGACGTAGTTACCGAAGATCGTGTTTTACGGTATTTGGAGTTGCAGCAACAAAAGACACTGGCAGAATCGAACATCAAGGAGTTCGATAAAGAGTTGCAGCGTATGAAAGGCTTAATTATTGCGGAAATGGGTACCTGCTGCACTGCAACCTGTTCGTTGGAGGGAGTGCAATATCAGGTTACTTACAACCCTATACGCAAGTCGATGGTGAGCAAGGAAAATCTTGTGCGGTTGCAAGCTCAACACCCCGATATTTATGAGCAGTATGTCACAGTATCGGAGAGTCGTAGATTTTATGTGAAGGAACAGCGTGAAATCGCCGCATAATCAAAAAAGAGGAAGGTAACTACCATGGAGAAAAATTCTAATTCAAACAAAGGTATCGGTATCACCGGTATCGCGACGGGGATTCTAATTGCCCTTAAACTGGCGAACATCATTCAGTGTAGCTGGATATTTGTCTTACTACCGCTATTGATCGGCATCGGGATCAAGCTATCCATTCTGCTAATTTTGTATCTATGGATGAAGTGGCAGGAACGGAGCTGGTAAAATGGGCTATCGGTGCATTTATGAACAAACCGTATTCTACAATCCACTCAACCGTTTCTCCGTCATTCGTGTAAAAACCGATGATACTAGCGTGCCGCAAGATGCTCGCAGCACCTATAAGCACAAGGATCATCTCATCCGGTTTACAGCAACGGGTTTTGACCTACCACAGAGCGATGCGGTGTCTCTCGACCTAGAAGGTGAATGGATTAATGGGGATAAGCACGGCTATCAACTGCAGGTAGAGCACTGTCGAGAAATCATACCGCCTACATTGGACGGTGTACGAGGTTACCTTGTATCTGGGCTAATTAAAGGCATCGGAGAAAAGACAGCGGCGTGCATCGTAGAACGCTTTGGCGTGAAATCACTGCAAATCTTAGAGCAAAGTCCCGAGCAGCTCTTAGAAATCAAAGGTATTACCGAGGAACGGTTGGAGGAAATCAAAGCCTCCTATGCTGAAAGCCGTGTGATGCGGGATTTAATGACCTTTCTGTCTCCCTTTCAAGTATCTCCAAACACAGTAACCAAAATCCACCAAAGCCTTGGAGTAAATAGCCTCACTATTTTGCAAAAAAATCCATTTGAGCTTTGCCGATTTTCTGGATTTGGATTCAAGCGTGTAGATGAAATCGCACAAAAAATGGGCTGTCGGGTAGATGCTCCCGAGCGAATAAGAGGTGCATTATTCTACATGTTAGACAAAAAATGTAATGAACAAGGTCATCTTTTTTTGGAGAAGGCTGCTCTTTGTAGAACTACTATGCGTTTAATCAATGGTGGTATTAAACAAAAGGAGATTCGTGTGCAATCTGAGGCACTAGATAATCAGCTTCAAAGTATGATTCTTAGTGGACATGTGGTCGCCTATAAGGATAGCATCTATTCCAAACGCAGCTTTGTACTGGAGGACGAAACAGCCAGACGAATAACTGAAATCCTTTTGGAAGATGCACCTGAAGTTGATATTTCACTGACTCTGACACAGGTGTGTAAACAGTTTTCTTTACGGCTATCCGAAAAACAGATACTAGCGGTCAAAACAGCTTTTCAGCACAACTTATCTATTATTACCGGTTCTCCTGGCACTGGTAAGACCACGGTGCTAAAGGCAGTGCTCGAGGTGTGGAAAGTGCTCAATCCTGCAAGCAAAATTTTGTTGACTGCACCGACTGGTCGCGCAAGCCGCCGAATATCGGAAAGCACTGGCATGGATGGGGCAAAAACTCTTCATAGTGCATTGGGCCTGGTGGGTGGCGATGTTGATAATGAGTATGAGGACGGTGACAGTATTGACGCAGATCTTGTAGTGGTGGATGAAACCTCAATGGCGGATATGTGGCTTACGGCGCAGCTTTTTTACAGACTAAAGCCGGGTACTAAGCTGATTTTGGTAGGCGACGCCGACCAACTTCCGAGCGTAGGACCAGGAAATGTGTTTCGTGAGCTAATTGCTTGCAGGCTGATTCCAGTTACGGTTCTGGATCAGATTTTCCGTCAGGCCAAGGATAGTCTCATTGCCTACAATGCAAAGTTTATTAATGAAAACAAAACCTCTCTGTACTATGGAAATGACTTTATTTTCATAGACTGCGACAACGAAAAAGAAACGGCGGAAATCATCCGGCAGGTTTATTTAGAGGAGGTTTTCCAGAGCTGCATTGAAAAGGTGCAGATCCTATCACCTTACCGCAGCGACGGCGAGGCTTCGGCTGAACAGTTGGGTTTTGCCATCCGCGAGGATATTAACCCCTGTGCACCGGAAATACCAGAACTGCGAGTCGGTGCAAAAACCTTTCGTATTGGTGATCGAGTGATGCAGACAAAGAACAAAGGTGAAATATCCAACGGTGACTTGGGTTTTATCCGTAGCTTTAACCATGCTACTAGCAGCGACCCCGCAACTGTCACCATTGAGTTTAGTGATGCCCGTTTTGTCAAATATGAACTGAATCAGATGGGCAGCATCAAGCTAGCATATGCCATGACTGTACACAAAGCAATGGGGTCGGAGTACGACACGGTGATTATGCCAGTTCTGGCAAAGCACATGGTGTTGCTCTACCGCAATTTGGTATATACCGCTATTACGCGAGCCAAACGCCGTATCTTTCTGGTTGGCGAAAAGGACATCTTGTTTATGGCAATTCACCGATGTCGGATTGATGACCGCAATACCATGCTAGGTGTTCGAGTCACGCAGTATGTGAAATCTCTGACACTGCAGGCAAGGCTTAATGGTTCTGCTCAGATAGAACAAATGAAATTGACAGGTTAAAAGATGAGATGCAGTGGGGAAAAAGCCGCGGGCATCTCATGTTTATTTTGAAAGGAGTTAAGGATTATGAATGAACACGCAAAAGGAAACACCATGTACGAAAGGTATGGAGCAGTGGCAGAGTTGAATAAGGCTCCCGGATTTGACCCCTTGCGTTTTGCGCGCAGGGTGGTTCAGAACGGAGGCGAAAAGCTCCTACTGGATCTCAAGTACAAAAAACTTTGGTTTCGCTTGCGCTACCCACAAGGGCGTATCAAGGTGACACCGCTGAAAATCACAGAGCAACTTGCCATCATTGAAGCTAAGGTCTTTTTTGACCGTGGCGATACAATGCCAGCTGCTAGCTTTATTGCACAGCGATATGCCAAGGATACACCCGGCGGCTTATATATCGAATCTGCACAGCACATGGCTGTGGATACTGCTCTCAATGATGCAGGATTTGGTGTTCAGCTAATAAGTGCCAAAGAAGGACAGCCCTTACAAGTCGTTGCCACAAAGGAAGCGATTTCGATTGAAAAGTCGGGGGCTATGTCTACGCCACTGATTGCTCATGAACCGATTGCCCCCATTGTGCAAGAACAGCAATTGACTAAGGAAACGTCTCAGGCTGTACCTGTGGAGAACCCGATTGGCAAAACAGTGATCCCGACGCCTGTGGCTGAAACGGTTATGCAGGAAGAGGCTAATGTCGAGCCGACTGTGCCACCTATTTTGGAGCCTTCCGTAGCGAAAATTGACAAGGCGGCAACCATCACACAGTCTTCGGTGGTAGAACAAACCCATGCAGAGCCTATCACCGCGCAGGAAACACTTCAGATGCCGTCTGCTTTGGAAACTGCATCCGTAAGTAATGTTACAGATGAGGAGAGTACTGCTGTTTCGATTGATGTTAGCGCAGGAGAAGTTCGCTATACCTCGGACATGTCTGTAGATGAAATTTGCTCGCTAATGACATTGGATGAAGCGAGAAATATCATCGTGGATGTGGGAACCTGTAAGGGCAATACATTAGCCTGGGTATCCGAACGCAGAGCTGCTAGCCTCAAATATTATTTGAACGGCTATCAGGGCGACAACAACATTCTCCGTGCCGGTGCAAAGCTGCTGTTGGAAAATCTTGCAATGGATAAGGCGAGCTAATGCCTTCAAGTGTTTCAGACTAAGGGTTGGGCAGGAAGTTGTTTTAAACAGCTTCCTGCTCCCTCCACGAAGAAAGGGGGTGTGTCTGTGGCAGCTGATGCCCACGATTTCCCATTTAACATCCAAGATGTTTCCAATCTGCTTCGTCTAAAGATTAGACGTCCAAGCGGAAATGGTGTATATGTGGATTGTCCCATTTGTGGTGACCGTAGAGGGAAAATGCGTCTTGACTATGAAAAAAATTTCTGGCGCTGTAATTACTGCGGAAAAAGCGGCGGTATGTTGGCACTGTATGCCGATGTACATGGAATTTCGAAATCCGATGCTTACAGAGAGATTTGTGAAGCATTGGGACGCAGCGTCAGCGGACCAGATTACAAGCCAGTTGAGTGTGTCACCGTTACCTCTGCGGTAGTACAGTCCCCGTTAGCCAGTATACAGCAGATTCATCAGACTCTTTCGCTTTTGCTGAATATGCTATCGCTTTCCGAAAAGCACCAGCGAAACTTACAAGAGCGTGGATTAAGCAAGGAGCAGATTGATCGACTGGGATATAAAAGCACACCACCACCCTATCTATGTCGTTCCTATACTGATCGCTTATTGCGTCAGGGCTGTGTGGTACAGGGCGTCCCCGGATTCTACCTCGATGATGATGGAAAATGGACAGTAAAGTTTTATAAGCGAACCGCAGGCATAATCGCTCCCTGCAAAGGGATTGACGGCCTGATTCGGGGTGCACAGATACGGCTGGATGTGCCTATCAAGGATAAGGATGATCCACCGGAAAAGGCAGGTACAAAATACCTGTGGCTGTCTTCATCCAACAAAAATATGGGGGTCAGTTCTGGTTCGCCGGTTCATTTTGTAGGAGATCCATTTGCCAATACTGTCTACGTTACAGAAGGTATTATTAAAAGCGATGTTTCTCACTTCTTGATGGATCGCACCTTTGCGGCCATTGCAGGCGCCAATAACACTACACAGTTGGATATGCTTTTTGCGTTTCTGGCACAAAACGGCTCCAAGTTGATCGTGGAGGCTCATGACATGGACAAATATGCAAATGAGCATGTGTCTGGTGGCGCATCAAAGATTTATTTAATGGCACGAAGTCATGGAATGGGTTGTAGGCGGTTGACATGGAATCCCAATTATAAAGGGATTGATGATTGGCAATATGCGCTCAAAAAGAAAGAACAGGCAAAAAAGGAGGTTAAACGAATGAATTTTAAGCAGCGGTTTTTAGCCGGTCTGTGTAACATGGATACCCTTGATGATGAAGTGAAAAAGTGGCATACTGCTCCGAAAGATGGCACTCCCCTTGCAACTCATTTAGGACTCAGTGAGGAGGAATACTCACTTCTGGTGCAAAATAGCGACGTATTTGAGCAACAGCTTTTCTCTTTGAGGAAAAGGCTACAGTTTCGTATTTATCAGCTGGAGTTCAGCGACGATATACAGACGAAACCTTATGCCTTTCGTGACTTTAAGGAAGTGAAAAAGCTGGGCTATGAGCAGCCACCTGCCGCCGACTATCGGCTGACGGAGGATTCTTCTATGTACTACACTGGCGACCCCACAGAAATGGAACTATTGGGGCGGATATTTGAGCGGTACAATGACGACCTCCCTAAAGAGTATACCGGACGGAGCCTGTCACCCTCGGATATTGTAGAGCTATACGACAATGAAAAAAGGCGATATTTTTATTGCAATCCCAATGGTTTTTTAGAGGTGCGCTTTTCTCCCAGATTTGCGCTGCCCATGAAGCCAAGGATATAAAATTGCCACAGATAACAATGACACGGTATGGGCTATTACCCACACCGTGTTTTTTTATGAAAAGGAGCGTTGAATATGAGTGTTTTTTCAGAAATGGGTATAGACAGTGCCGCCGAACGAGATGACAAGGTAGCACCGTTTATATTAGAGCCACAGTTGGAAATTGAATCTGCCGAAATCTTTGGCGACGATGCGATGCAGCGAGCGGAAGCTCAGACTGCCCCCGCCGCCTTGGCATACCTCAAGCAGCAGGATGAAGATGAGTTATGCACCGATGAGTCAGAGACCGAAGAAGAACCTGCCGAGGTTCCTCTCACGCCGGCACAGAAGAAACAGGCACACGAGGAAGCCGAGGCCAGACGAAAAGCCGAATGGGAGGCTAAGCGTCAGGAAAAAGAAGAGGCGGAACTGATGGCATGTGAGATTGCCGTGTCGGTTAGTGATGAAGAATTAGTTTCCGCATCTATGGGACGCATCGGAAAGGATGCAGAGCGTCTCACACGCCGTAATATGAAAGTCTGTGTGGCCGAGCATATTCAGACGAAGTGCTTGGAGGATATGGGTTTTGCCAGACAAACCATGCATCCTCGAAAAAACATGATTAATTGCTATCGCTATATTAATCGCATGGCACTGGAATTCATCAAAAAAGAAATGGCAGAAAATGATGAAAAACCAAGCTATGACGGTTTTGGCGGGGATGTTCCTGATGACATTTGTTATCAGTGGGCAGAGGACTATTTCAATGATTTGGATGCCCAAGAAGATAAGGGTAAGGATGATAAATTCGTGCCAAAGCCCTATACTGGCCCCTCCCCCTCCAAGCCTAAAAAAACAGCGAGTAAAAAAGCTGAAAAGAAAGTGCAGCCCAATGCGGTAGAGAAAGCTAGTGAGCTGCCTGAGAATAGTGGGCAAATGTCTTTGTTGGGAGGGGTTGCAGTATGATTGCTTACAAAGCATTTAACCCCGGATTAATATGTCTTAATTACCAATTCTCAATGGGGTTAAACCGTACGGAAAAGGCAAATTGCCGTGCTAACGGTTTTCACTGTGCAGAGAACCCGCTTGACTGCTTGACCTATTACCCGAATACAGATTATTCAGAATATTACCTTGTGAACACAGGAGGCGATATTGATGAAGACGGAAACGATAGTAAAATTGCTTGTACGGAACTTACCGTTATCAAAAGACTGACGTTAGAGGAATTTTTTCTTCATGGGTTGGCATTTATGGTGGATCGTCCGAAGCGAGATTGGAGTTCCCACGTTAAGAAAGATCGAGCGAAAGCAGTCCGAGGTTATGCAGTTGTCCGAGGGATTGATCCAGTAGCCTGCGGGAGCATTGGAGACATCTTAGCTTTTGCCAAAGAGGATTTAAGTGGCAATATAATTAGCCAGGTAGCTTTGACCCGAGTGGACGGAATAAAAATTCTGCCGGGAGTTTGGTATGGTGTAGATCTAAGTAAAAGGCAGGTGTTGGAGTTTTGAAGAAGAAGAATCTTCAAAAGATCAGGACTCTGCTTGCGACACCAACAATGATGCGAATGGCTTCTGAAGATACTCCCTATGTTGAAAAGCACTGGGGGCAGAGTTACGCAACTTATAAACACAGTGTCTATATGCGGTGCCTCATTGTGGATGACATCTTGAAGGTGGCATTTTATCTAACAGAGCATATGCGCTCTGGTGGAAAAAAACCTGCGTATGAGTTGTTCATTTCCCGTAAAGAACATACATTTTTGACCTACGATTACCACCAGAACACGTGGCGTACCGCAAGGCTCAGTCTGATGGATGGAATTGTGAACTGCCATCATCCCAGTGAGAGATGGATTAGCAAGGCAGATTTTAAATCCATCAACGCCTACCTGGGGGTAAACGGTGATGTTTACGAAAGCCTGAATGCCTACCAAAATCAGATACGTCGTGAGGAGTTAAAAAAACGCCATCGAAAAGAAACCGATCCTTGGGACGCTGATTTGAAGCAAACACCAAAACTGCCAACGGATTGGAAGCGATGGGTTTCTAAAGTGGGTATTCAAGACAACTATATTTATTACCACTATACCAAAAAAGGCGCAAAGACAGGTTACTGCACCTTTTGTGACAAAGAGGTTCCGATTCGCCATCCCAAGCATAATGCTGCCGGCCGGTGCACCCGCTGTCGCCACCCAATAACCTTTAAATCGGTGGGAAGAGCCGGAACGGTGGTAACCGAACGTCATCCAATGTATCTGCTACAGCGCTGCAAGGATGGGTTTATGTGCCGTGAGTTTTATGGATATCGAAAGTATGCGAAGGGCCAATATCAAACACCCGAATGTGTAAGTTGGGAAGTCCGCCGAGTGATTTATGAATCGGATAGTCTTACGCCCAGAGCCTATTACCACGGTCTTTATCGTCAATGTGAAACACGCTGGATTGCTACATCGCCTTGCAGCAGCGCATGGGGTGGCAACCAAAATGGGCCTGTCTATGGGAAAACCTTACCAGATCTCGGGAAAAAGGAACTCCGAAAAACAGGGTTAACCGAGTGGCTTTCCATCTGCAAGAACGCCGACTCGGAAAAGTATTTGGCTGTGCTGCGCTATGTTCCGCAATTGGAGCAGCTTGTGAAGGCAGGTTTATTCAGAATTGCGAATGAATGTCTAAGCAACAGCTACTATTTCCGAGAGAGCATCAACCCAGATGCAGGAAGCAGCTTATCTCGAATTTTGTGTATTAACACACAGGAATTAAAACGGCTACGGCAAAATAACGGCGGCATGGCTTTCCTTCGCTGGCTTCAATTTGAAAAAATCACCGATAAGGAATTGCCTGATGAAGTTATATCCTGGTTCTGTAAGGAGAATATCAAAACAGATGACCTGAAATTCATCAGCAGCAAAATGAGTATAGTTCAAATCTATAACTATGTGCGGCGCCAGATGTCTAATAGCGGAATGCAAAGCAAAGAAGTGCTGACCACATGGAGTGACTATCTCTCAATGGCAAAAAGACTCGGCATGAATACGGAAGATGCCATCATATTCCGTGTTCGCAAGCTACGTCAGCGGCACGATGAGTTGGTATCCCGCTGTCAAAGCAAAGCTCTTGCTATTCAAGCTGGTGAGATTTTAGAAAAATATCCTCATGTAGATGAAATTTGCCATGCACTCAAAGAAAAGTATGAGTATGCAGATGAGAATTACACTATTTTGGCGCCAGCCCGTGTGGAGGATATTATTCAGGAGGGCAGAAATCTCTCTCACTGTGTCGCAGATAGCGAGCGCTACTGGGATAGGATCGAGCGTCATGAGGCGTATGTCCTGTTCTTGCGGCGGTCATCGGATGTAGAAAAGCCTTATTACACTTTGGAAATCGAGCCAGATGGCACAGTACGTCAAAAGCGCACGCAGTATGACCGGCAAGAGGACGATATTGAGCAGGCAAAGGTATTTCTCACTAAATGGCAATCGGTCATCTCCAAACGTCTGACCGATGCTGACAGAGAACTGGCAAAAACCAGTAAGGTGCTTCGAAATCTGCAATTTGAGCAGCTTCGCAAGGATCAGGTTATTATTCACACCGGCACGCTGAATGGCAGTCTACTGGTGGATGCGTTGATGGCCGACCTAATGGAAGCGGCGGCATAAGAAAGGTTGATATGGATGAAACAATTAGGGAATTTGGCAGTCATTTGCGCCCAAAGGAAAGACACTCTGCTACAGATGTTAAACGGTACTGTTTGCGTGCATCTAGGTAGCGGGCATGACCGCACGGTGCTCAGTGCCGAGTGGGATAATGATACAAAAATCACTGCCATCATTCATGAACTGAATTTTGGTAAGTACAAGGAAGGTGTAGCATGAGCATAAAAATTGAACGTATGAAGGAGCTGCTTCGTCAGCTCAACACCTATCGACACGAATATTATAACCTCAGTGCCCCATCAGTTACAGATGCGGCATATGACTGCTTGTTTGACGAGTTGGTGGCACTGGAAGAACAGACCGGTATCATTATGGCAAACTCTCCGACCCAGACAGTAGGTTACCCAGTGGTCAGCAATCTCAGCAAAACACGCCACGTAATTCCGTTGCTGTCTTTGGAGAAAACAAAAAGCATGTCAGATATTATGAAATTTATCGGGTATCAAGCCATCATGATTATGCTCAAACTGGATGGTCTGACAGTAAAACTTACCTATGAAAACGGCGAGTTGATTGAGGCCGCTACCCGTGGCGATGGCGATGAGGGAGAGGTAATCACCCACAATGCCATTAGCTTTCAGGGTGTACCACAGAGAATTCCCTATATGGGGCATTTGGTGGTAAGCGGCGAGGCATATATCCACAAGTATGATTTTGAAGAGTTAAAGTCTAACCTTATGGACAGCAGCGGTAGCCCTTACCGCAATGCCAGAAACCTGGCCTCTGGGTCAGTAAGGCTTTTGGACGGCTCTGTTTGCAAGGGGCGTCGCATCAGCTTTAAAGCATTTTCTCTGTTAGAAGGAATGTGTGAGTATGAGGAGAGTTCCATCAGTAAATACATGACGCTCATGCGTCTGAAAGGTTTAGGGTTTGAAGTTTGCCCGTGCAGGCTGATAAACCCTCCTGCAACGCAACACTCTATGGAAGAAATGATTGTCCTACTCAAACAAAAGGCCGAAAGCGATGGAATCCCCATAGACGGTATGGTGATAACCTACGACAATCCTGATTATTCCCGTTCGTTAGGACGCACTGGTCACCACTGGAAGGACGGTATGGCCTTTAAGTTTGCCGATGACCACTACGAAACAGTGCTACAGTCAATTGAATGGACGCCAAGTCGTACTGGAGAAATTTCCCCGGTAGCTATATTTGATACGGTGGAGATCGACGGTTGCGAGGTTTCCAGAGCCAGTCTGCACAATCCAACCTTTATCAAGGGGTTAGAGTTGATGCCGGGCTGCCGTATTTTGGTGAGCAAACGCAATATGATTATTCCGCAGGTAGAGGAGAATCTGGACAGAGGTAACTTTCAAGCGGAAGTCTTGTTCCCTAAAGCGTGTCCCTGCTGTGGGGAGCCAACGAGAATCCATCATAGCGGCACTACGGAAACACTCTGCTGTGATAATACATATTGTGAAACGCGTCGCTTGCGCCAGTTCGTCCATTTTGTTTCTAAAAAAGCAATGGACATTGACGGGCTGTCAGAGGCTACATTAGAAAAGTTTATCGGAAAAGGCTGGATTCATTCCTTCATGGACATCTATCGTCTAGATGAGCACCAAGAAGAAATCATTTGTATGGATGGCTTCGGTGAAAAATCGTGGCAACGTCTATGGGCTGCTATCCAGCAGAGTCGGAATACCACCTTTGAACGCTATCTCATCTCAATGGATATCCCTATGATTGGCAATACTGCCAGCCGTGAGCTTTGCCGCACATTCCATGGAGCACTGTCGGAATTTGAAGCGGCTGTGGACAACGGCTATGATTTTACGCAGCTCTCCGACTTCGGAGATACACTGCACAATAACATTCACAACTGGTTCAGAGATGAAGAAAACAGATATTTATGGGAGGAATTACAAATGAAAATGAACATTAAACAGAAAGAACTCACACCCACGATCATCAATGAAAGCCCTTTTACAGGAAAGACTATCGTGGTCACCGGCAAGGTGGAGCCCTACACTAGAGACGGTATCAATGCAAAAATTGCAGCTTTGGGAGCCTATCCTAGCAGCTCCGTATCTAAAAAAACTGACTATCTGGTGTGCGGTGAAAAGGCTGGCAGCAAGCTCCAAAAAGCGCAAAGTTTAGGAGTGGCTGTGCTTTCCCCCACCGAGTTTTTCCGAATGTCCGGAGAGTGATACATTCGATGAGAGGCATAGTTCTCTCTAACAAAATATCAATAGGAGGTCTATTTTGATTCCAAAAGTGACACAGGATGCCCCTAATATTTTGAAACGCTACTGGTGCTCTCATTGCGGAAGACATCTGTTTCCAAATGGATGCAACTCCGAATCAGTAGGTTATGCTTATTGCCCCGGTTGTGGCCAACCCATTGAGTGGGACAAAGCTGTACATGTAAAATGAAAAAAAACATAACGTCAGATAAAAGCGTATTACAAACTACCAATTGCCTGACTTCCAAAAGAAGTATTTTGCCAGACTGCAAATTTTAATAGTTAAAACGCAGTATAGCGAAGAATAAGAAATATACAGAGCTCACTTGAGCAACAGAATATGTAAAAGGGAGAGAGTGTTGCACTCTCTCCCTCTTTGCAGTAAGGAGGTTATAATGCCTAACTTTAATATTACAATTACTCCAACTGGTGGCATCGTTATAAAGGCGCCAACTATGCAGGAAGCTTTTGAGAAATATAGCAAAATGACAAGACAAGAAATTGAAGAACATGCTCAGCTCACAGGCTGGGAAGCAAGTGATGCAGATGAACTTTAGAATTGAAGAAAGGGTGAATATAAATGAATGAACTTACTAAGGCTTTTTACGACGTGATGTATAAGTACCAGAAATATTTTTCCGCAACAGGTGTTAAGGCAAATCTGGAAGCGTGGGAAGAAAATAAAGGGACTCTTACCGAGCTATTGCGCCCTCACCCAAACTGGGACGAGCGGGAGTTGGCCATTGTTTTTGACTTATCTGTAAACCGTGAGATTGAGCGTGATGTAGTGGATGAGTGTAAGTTTGCACTGTGTGAGCTAGTAGATGAAGTTGGTCTCAGCCATGAGCAGCGGCTTGATTTCAATGCCGCCTTGCTAGCTGCAACCTCAGAATACATGAAAACCCCCTCCGAAAATAATATTGCGACGGTTAAGGCTAGGGGGGGATTAAGTGTGTTGTAGGCCAAAAGACTAGCCGTATCGTCGGCAGACTTTGCAGCCATTTTGGCATTGATCGTCACAACAGATACAATCAGGTCTTTGCACGCCTCGCAGACGCGTTCAACCCATTGCAGATAAAGAAAACTGGTGTACTGTCTGTCCACCCTTGTGACTTTCTAGAGATGTCCAATAGAGACAACACTTGGGAATCTTGTCACCGCTTAAACGGCGGCGGATATCAGGCAGGGTGTCTGTCTTACTTAGCTGACAGAGTGAGTATGATTTTTTTCACAGTGGATGATGATGTGAAGTGTGATTTTCATAAGATCCCTAAACGTTCTCGACAGATTTTTTGCTATAACGATAATTTGTTGCTCCAGTCCCGCCTGTACCCCCAATGATAATAACGAGGAGTGTGAGCAATACCGTGGGTTGGTACAAAAAGCGATTGCCGATTGTCTGGGTGTGCCGAATTTATGGACAATCAAATCTAACCCTGAAGAGACAGCTGCTTACTTACTACTACGCCGCATAGTCGCCAATATCCCGATTATAATTATTACCGTAGAGTCAGTCTACTCAAAGATACCGAAACACATGGGCATCTTAGCATTGGTCATCCCTCGCTATGCGTTTGCTGTGGTCACCCGTTCCAAAGTGGCTATTTGAAATGTGGATGCGAAGATCTTATAGTTTGCACGGACTGTGGACAAACTGTATCAGCCGCCAATGCACGTTATTCTGATGGCTCTTATTACTGTAATGCCTGTCTACATATTTGTGCTGCTTGCCAACATACTGTACATACCGATATGTATCCTGCTTTTAATCGACAGGGACGCATGGTGGAGATATGTGCAGATTGCTACCAGGCTATGGTGGAAACTTGTTCCGATTGTAGTGTAAGACCTATTTGTACTATGCTTGGCGGTGCAAGATTTTGCCAAAGAACTGCCGTTACTGCGGCCATCGCATAAGGAGGATTTAAGATGAGAGAAAACCAAATCCATGTGGATACCATAAGTCTAAAAAGTATTGTGAAGTTAAGCCAACAAGAACTTAAAAAAGCTCTGGTAGATAAGCTTACAGAACAAGGCTATTCCCCCGTCTGCCAAAAGGGTTTTCTTTATGCCGAGGGCAATGTATCCGTGTTGCTAGTAGCTCATCTGGACACAGTACACAAGCAACCGGTTGTAAACATTTGCTATTCCGAGGACAGGCAGATTATGATGTCGCCCGAGGGAATCGGTGGCGATGACCGCTGTGGCATTTATATGATACTGGAAATCATTAAGCAGGCTCGTTGCCATGTTCTCTTTACCGAAGATGAGGAAATTGGCTGCATTGGGGCAAGTGACTTTGCCAAAAGCAAAATTCGCCCCCAAGTCAACTATATCGTGGAGGTGGACAGGCGAGGTAGCAATGATGCCGTGTTCTACCAGTGCAGTAATCTGGATTTCAACGAATTTGTCTGTTGCTTTGGATTCGAGGAGGCGCGTGGTTCATTCAGCGACATTTCGGTTATCGCACCTCAGTTGGGTGTTGCGGCGGTCAACATCAGTGCCGGCTACTATAACGAGCATAGTCGGCATGAATATATCAATCTTGCTGAAATGGAGCGAAACACAAGATTGATTTGTGAGATGGTACAGTCAACCACTGAAAAATACGAGTACAGGGAGCGTAGCTATACCTATAGTCAGATGGCCCTTGAAGATACTCGGTTGTGGAACTTTGATGGCTTCGGTCAAGTTAATCGGAGTAAATACCTAATGTCGATACCTAGAGATACCAGTTTGGTTATGGAAGGATACGAATCCAGCGAGACAGATGCTTATCTTATCGACAATAGTGGGAATGTTTACCGCTATCTTCCTGAATTGGGTTCCGTTGTACATTCGGAAGGGCTTGAAGCCTATGCCCCAGGTGGTAAAAGAATTACCTATAACCGAAAGCTAGCGAAAAAAATGCAGATACTTACGCTAGAAACGGCTCTACAATTTTTGAAATCGCAATGAATAGGTAAATGAAGAGAATGTGCCGTGGTGCAAAAAGAGAGGATGTAACCATTATCGGTTACATCCTCTCTTTTTCTGTGCTTAAATATCTTCCAACTATTACAGTACACCACGTCAAAGGTAAGGATTGTGTTTTCATTATAGTAATAAAGTTTTTGTTGTTAATTTTTGTGTATTTAAAGCTGAATTATAGATATTAAATTAAAGGTTGCTAACGAGCTCATAGATCATATTGAGAGTGAGTGCGAAACTATATTAAGCAATGAATACTTTTCAAAATATCGTATCAAACAGATGTGCAGGATTAGCATCGTAAGAACCCAAATGCTACTAATGGAATTAGCTATATAAAATTAAATTCTTAACATTTTCTTAACTAGGCTAAATAGTAGGGTTTATTATTGACAGGAAAAATATGCTATGATATTCTTTGTTAGTCTAGGCTAACTCGTGGATTTAAGATGGGTTGTACTAAAAAGTAAAACTAGCATCTGCAGATGTATGTTGTGGGATGATAAGGTATTTCGAGAGGAGGACTAAATACTATACGGATATGTTAATTGACATAGTAATTATATTAAAGAAGGGGGACTACAATTGAAAAAAAACAAGCTAAAAAGATGTGGGGTTACTATTTTAGCAACCGCTTTAATGAACGGGATGATTCCAATGCAAGCATTTGCAACAGACATTAACGGGCATTGGGCAGAGGAAACGATGAAACAGTGGGAAAACTCTGGCTTACTAAAGGGTGATGGTTCTGGCTCTTTGCGTCCTGATGATTCTATTACAAGAGCCGAATTTATGGCGTTGGCGAATCGGGCGTTAGGTTTAACTAAAGAAAGTGACTCTGTTGAAAAATACAAAGATGTGGAGCAAGGGGCTTGGTATTATGCTGATGTAGCAAAAGCATTAGAGGCGGGCTACATTACTGGGACATCGGAAGAAACCATAAGTCCTTTGGATTACATTACTAATGAGCAGGCTTATTCTATTTTTGCACGTATTGCTAAGGTTGAAGGTACCGCGGACTTAAAAAGTGTAATAGACCATGGTGAGATTTCTGGTTGGGCGAAGAAAAATGTAGAACAGGCGATTGCCAGTGGATATGTTGCGGGAGACAAAGGAAAAGTCAGTCCGAAAAAAGANNTAGGGCGCAAACCATTACACTATTAGACAGGTTTAAAAATGAAGATAGGGTATTTGCTTTTCCAGGTACTTATACAGTGAAGTCAGCAAGAAATGTGACAGTGCTAACAAACGATATAATCCTTAAAGATACGGTTGTTAGTGGCAATTTAACGCTTGGATCTGATGTTACTTCGATAAAACTTGAAAATACAAAGGTCAAAGGCAATACCGTTAAACGAAACGCAGATGCTAAAGTTATTGAGGATTTTCAATGGAAAGATGGTTCGTTTGAAGGAATTGCGGAGGGACAAAATGGTCCTATACGTGTACAAATTAAAGTCGAAGAAGGAAAAATTAAAGACATCAAAATTTTAGAGCATAAAGAGAATGAAGACTCCCTGAAAAAAATGAAGCGAGTTTTGAAACAGATTGTTGAAACAGGAAATTTGGATAATGTTGAGCTAGGTACAGATAAAACTATAAATAGTAAAGGTTTTTTAAATGCAATAAGAGATGCTGTTTCGCAGTCTAGCGGAGAAACAAAAAAACCAGGAGAAAGCAAGGCATCGCAGGAATATCGGAATCTAAAGGATGGAAAATATGAAGGAGTAGCCCAAGGATACGGCGGTCCTATGCGTTTGGAAATTAAAATTAAGGACGGGAAGATAACTGATATTAAAATTCTAAAGCATAATGAAACAGACTCTTACTTAAGAGCTACAGAAAGGATGCTTAAGAAAATTGTTGAGCAAGGAGATATTAATAAAGTAGACGCTGTTTCAGGGGCTACTATAAGCAGTAAAGCTATTCTGAATGCAGTAAGGGATGCTATGTCACAAGCTAGTGGAAGAACGGAAAAGGCGGGAGAGACAAAAGCAGCTATAGAAAATAATGGAGGGAGCGGTAGTAGACGAGGGAATAAAGCTACTGAACCTAAGAAAACAGATTTTTCAGGGGTCATTTTACCCAATGGAGACTATGATGGGAAGGCCACGGGTTACGGCGGTACAATTTCAGTAAGTGTAAAGGTAGCAAATAATAAAATTGCAAAAGTTACTATTAATTCTCATAGCGAAACTGGAAGCTACTTCCGAAAAGCTGAGAAACTTTTGGATACTATCGTAGAAAAGAATAGTACGAATATAGATACTATTTCTGGGGCAACTATAACGTCCAAGGGGATTTTGGCAGCGGTCGAAAATGCTCTATCTGATTTTATAGGAAAAGAGAAAAAGGAATATGCCGACGGCATTTGGTATGGTCAGGGTAGAGGATACTACTCAGGGGATCGCTATGATTATGGTGAGTGGAAAACGGCAACAGAGGTTAAGGTCGACATTAAAAATGGAAAAATCGTGGATATAGAGTTAATATATCATGGCGATGACGGTGGGTATAAGAGGCCGGCTGGTTATGAGCTAATAGAAAAACGCATTATTAAGTACAATAGTACAGAAGGTCTTGCAGAACTTTTTGCAAATAAACCAAGAAACGAACCAATATATGATGCAGTTTCAGGAGCAACAAATAGTGCAAGGGGATTTGTTAATGCAATTAATGATGCGTTAAATCGTTCGTCAAAGTTTAAGAAAGATGGAATTTCGCAAGAAGTACGATCAATTACTTTAAATAAAAGGGCGGCGATGAATATAAACTTTGGGGAGGAGTTGAATTTAGAGAATTTGGTGGTTAATGTAAAGTATCTTGATGGCCATGAAGAAGATGTTTCTTTTGCTGACTTAGGAGGTAAGGGTATTGAATGCAATTTACCTATGGTATTCACACCAGAACCTAAGGATACAAATAAGTACAATGAATATAGAGATTATGAATTGACCTTTATTCATAAGAAATCTACAAGTAAACATACATCTGGACTGCAAGCTTCAAGAAAAATTGTTTATAAGGGAATTTCGAAAATTCTAATTGAGACAAATGACGGAGAATCTTATACGGTTCCCATTACACCAGATGACTTTAGATATACCGTAGATCTTAAAGCGGGCGAATTTAAGGAAATTAAGGATGTGCAAGTATTAGACACGGATCAACAGTCGGTTGTAGTTAAGAGTTTTGAAGTGCTGGCTTATAATAAACCTATGCTTAGTGTAGAATTGAAAGAATTGGAAACGCAACCAACTGATAAGATAAGTGAGAGTTATAGATTTAATACATATCAAATTGAATTTAATGTGAATGCAGAATTTGATAAGGAAAAAATTGTTTCTTTTTATATTGAAACAAAGCCTGGAAAGCTTGAATATTTCAAGGATGAAGATCTTGATTTGCAAGGGCTTACCATTATTGCCAGAGATTCAAATTATGTGAAGCAGAAAGTTGATTTTTCCAAATTGCAGGAGTATGGCTTTATAGTTTCCCCATTAGATGGCAGCAAACTAAATGAGAAGGGCGATATTCCTGTTACAATTAAATATAATAATGGTGAAATCCCAGAACAGAGTTTCAATGTCACTGTAAAAGAAAAAGGCGATATACCTCGTAAAATTATACTCCAGAGTACTGAAGGCGAGATTGTTCATACAATTAATCTTAAAGATGGGACAACTGTATATTTTGATATTAAACTTCCTGCAAAGTATAAAACGGATTCTCCAGTAATTAAAGTATATAGTGAAAAGGAGGAAGAGATTATACCACATAAAACAAATTTCAAGCCGGGTTCAAATATTTTGCAGGTGTATTTCACTGAAGATACCTACGCTTTCCTAAGTATCGATTATGAGGATTAAGCTTTTAACAGAAGAGGTGTTGAACCTTTATGTACTAAAGTTACTTTATTAGATAACAAATATGATACCCTGCACTGGAGTATAGCTTTGGGCAGGGTATTATTAATGAATAAATATGAATGAGGTGGAAAAATGATATTTGCGATTTGTCTTGTAATAGTGGCAGTTTTCACTTTTACAAGCAATAATTTCATTAAGAAAAATGCGAAACTACTTTATGTAGTGTCTGCGCTTATTTCCGTTGCGGTAGTAACCTGTACTGCTTTGGGTATTTCAAATAAATTTCCGCAATGGTTTCGAGTAGTTGTTTGGAATCCTTTTGCTTGGGGGAGCGTTGCCACTGCAATTTTTGTTGTAGTTATGTTTATAGGGACTCTAAGACGAGGTTCGTTTATACAGAGAAAGCTTTTGCCTATACGAGCAGAATTATCTATTATAGCATCCATTTTAACTCTTGGACATAACCTATCAGCAGGACAAACATATTTTGTGATGCTTTTCACCCAACCATCGAGACTTCCGATAAACCATCTGTTAGCTACAATATGTTCTTTAATTATGATAATTATAATGATACCTTTATTTATAACATCGTTTCCAAGTGTTCGCAAAAAAATGCCAGCAATAACATGGAAAAAGCTACAAAGGAGTGCCTATGTGTTCTATGGACTGATTTATGTTCATGTTTTACTTTTGGCAATTCCAAGAGCACGGTTAGGACATACAAGTGCAATGATTAATATTGCAGTGTTTAGTTTGGTGTTCATGGGGTATGGTGTAATGCGTTTAAGAAAAGCCTTAAAAGGTGGATCAACTCTACAAAAGAATGTTCCAATAGTGGTTGCTGCAGTTCTTTGCATTGTAATATCTATAGTAAGTATGACAAGACCCGACTCTGAGGTGGCTTCAACATCAGTTTCAGAGCCTCCAAAACTAGCAGCCCAAGGGGACGACGATGAATTTGAAAAGTCTATGGAGAAGAGCATCACTAATGAAGAAGCGAAGGATTTAGATGAAAATGGTATAACTGAGTTGCCAAGCGAAAGCGAAGACATGAGTAAGTATAGACGAGTAGAAGTGATAGAGGATACAGTCTCAGAAAAATCGCAACAGACAAAAACAGAAAAAAACACAGCAAAAGTAGATGATAATAAGAGCAATGTATCGCAAGACAAAACTAAAGATGAGAAATCTGTAGATGAAGAGAATGAAATACCGAAAGAGCCTAAAAAAGAAGAGGTTCCAAAGGAATCATCTCTTGTGACAAACCCAGAGCCATCAAAAGCTACATGCAAATATAAAGACGGCACATTTAATGGCAGTGCTGAAGGATATGGCGGTACAATTATAGTTAGTGTAACAATTAAGGATGATATTATAAGTGGAATTTCTGTAGCGTCACATCACGATGATGAGCCCTTTTGGTCTGACGGCAAGGTTATCATAAATAGTATTTTATCCTCTCAGAGTACGAATGTGAATACAATTAGTGGTGCCACTTTTAGTTCCAGTGGCATTAAACAAGCGGTAAATGTAGCGTTAAATAGCGCAAAAAATTAAAATGGAGTGGAGGGAGGTAAATGGAAAAAAGGAAATCTACATTTTTATTGATAATATTAATGACTCTGCTAGTTGGTTGTGGTGTTAGGGAAGATAAATTGGCTGAGAAGAGTGAATCTTTTCAGTCAACCACAATTTTCGCTATGGATACTATTATGGATATAAAGATTTATGGTGGTGAGAGTGGGCTTCTAACACACATAGAAGAAAAAATACGGGATTTGGATAACAAACTTTCAACCACGGATAAAGATAGCGATATTTATGCCTTGAATCTAAATGGGAAAGGTGTTGTTTCAAAAGACGCAGAGGTGCTGTTAGAGAAAGCCTTATCACTGTGTAGAAAAACCCAAGGTACATTGGATATTTCTATCTATCCGATTGTTCGAGAATGGGGATTTACAACGGGTGAATACAGAGTTCCTAATGAAGAAAAGATACAGAGCCTTTTAACAACAGTTGATTATCGAAGAATACAACAAGAGGGTTCTAATGTAAACCTACAGAAAGGAATGGAAGTGGATTTAGGTAGTGTTGCAAAGGGATATACAGCAGATGAAGTTGTATTTCTTTTAGAAGAAGCGGGAATAACATCGGCTCTTTTGAATCTTGGGGGTAATGTTCATGCTCTTGGGACAAAGCCAGATGGTAACGATTGGTGCATTGCTATACAAGATCCTAAGGGAGATAATCCTTTGGGAGTAGTCTCTGTTTCTAATGAGGCAGTTGTCACATCGGGTGGCTATGAGCGGTATTTTGAAGACAATAAAGGCAATCTATATTGGCATATAATGGATCCAAAAACAGGCCATCCGGCTAATAATGGTCTGATTTCTGTAACGATTATCAGTCCATCTGGCTTATATGCGGACGCTCTTTCTACATCAATGTTTATTAAGGGATTGGATAAAGCTATTGATTTCTGGAAAGCGAATAAAGATTTTGAGGCGATTTTTGTTGTTGATGATGGACAGGTGTATATAACAGAAGGTTTGGAAGAAAGATTCTCATTAATTGAATCTTATGAAGATGAGACTTTTCAGGTGATTCGTAGTGAATAGGAGATTTTTAATAAAAACAATAATCGGGATGGCGTTTGCCATAATTGCTGTGAGTACATATTTGACTGTTATTGCTCCTAATGTAGGAACAACTGCAAACATTTTTGTAGATGGCGAGTGTATAAAAAGTATTGATCTATCTAAAGTAAATGAGGAATATTTAATTCCTATAAGACTAAAGGAAAGCTCATTTATACTTGCTGTCAAACCCGATCATATATGCGTTAAAGAATCCAATTGCCCAGATCAGATTTGTGTAAAACAAGGTTGGGTTTCCAAAAGTAAGCTGCCCATTGCTTGTTTGCCTAATAGAATCATTATTAAAATTGAAGAAAATGGTGTTGATGCTCGATTTGATAGTACATCACAATAGAGGAGGTTGATATGAAAGCAAAACAGATAACTAGTATAGCTATTCTTACAACCATTGCGTTAATAATATTTATGGTAGAGGTGCAAATTCCTGTACTGTTGCCAATTCCAGGTGTGAAGTTGGGGTTGGCAAATATAGTTACAATATACGCAATGTTTATGTTGACACCTAAAGATACATTTTATATCTTGATACTGCGTGTTTTTCTTGGAAGTGTTTTTTCAGGCCGTATCATGACTTTTTTATACAGTTTAACAGGGGGATTGCTTTGCTATGGAATGTTGCTCATAATGAGAAAGTTCGTTTCTGATAAATATATTTGGGTTTGTGGCGTTTTTGGGGGCGTTGTACATAATCTAGGTCAGATTTTAGTAGCAATAATTATATTACAAACACCTATGTTATTTTACTATTTTCCAATACTAATGGTAACCGGTATTATAACTGGTATATTTACAGGTATCTGCTCACAGATGTTAATAAAAGCAATGGGAATAACTTCTAAGAAGTTATAAAGTAATAACCTATATTTATTATTTTATAAATAAACCTCTGATGTGCCCTTGGCTTTAGATTCAGTTGGAATGCTATTTATGAACGAATATTGGGGATGACGGTTTCCGGAGCAAGTGGTCTATCAGCTAGGAAATTGTGTGATCTGATTGTATTGTTATAGGCAACTCAGCGTAGAACTGGAATCTGCGTTTTAAAGGTAGTCCATATCAGCTTGCTGTTAAAGATTCGTCCCCTATTTTTGCATTAAGCTTTTGCAATATTTGTTTTCCCAGAGACTTCATGTTTAGATGCATATCGTGAGCAACTTATGCTCTCATGTTGTTCTCTTAGTTTAGAAGGGTGAATTTACTGTCGTTGTCACTTCGTAAATATTCTGAATAACATCTTATAATTATTAGGATAGTTAAGACCTAGATCATATCGTTATTCTGCCAACTGCATATTGTTACTAATATCAAACATTCATTCATGTATTCGTCTATTATATCAGATCTAGGTCTTAGGCAGATGCAACTACCATCATGTGTGCTACTTTTGCGATATCCTTAATGGCTGCCTGTGTTTAATTGGGTCCAGAAGTTATATAGTTAATAAACACTGAGACGGAGTCAAAACGATTACAATACACCTACGGTTTATAGTATTGTTTTTTCAAACAAGGAAGTAGCCATAGGCACAATATGGATTTGATTAGATGGGGTCAGTAAGTTTTTCGTTTGATTTGTTGTTATAATGCGTATTCAAAGCGTAAAGAAGAAGTATAAAACAAAAAGGAGCGATAGATATATGTTGATTTCCATTGACCACGGCAATAAGCAGATTAAAACTGTGAACCGAACCTTTACCTCTGCCTTTACTGAGAGTGATACAAGGCCACCCTTTGGCGAGGACATCCTCGAATATAAAGGCAAATACTACTCGTTGTCTGGATCTCGCATTCCCTACATGAGAAACAAAGTTATTGATGATCGTTTTTTTATTCTGACCCTATTTGCAATTGCTTATGAGATCGATGCTGCCTGTGCTTATGATCCCGATAAAATCATGGATATACAACTTGCGATAGGACTGCCACCTGCACACTTTGGATTGCAAGCAGAACAGTTCGAGGATTATTTTAAAAATCGTGATGTTGTAGGTTTTATTTTTCGAGGTAAACCCTATTCCATATATGTCAATGAGGTTTTATGCTTTCCACAGGCTTATGCCGCCTCAGTCCCTTTGTTTGGACGACTCAAGAATGTTCCGAAAGCTGTTGTGGTGGATATTGGCGGCTTTACTGCTGACTATCTTCTTTTACGCAACGGTAAAGGCGATTTGTCCGCCTGCGACTCTTTGGAAAATGGCGTGATTGTCCTATATAACCACATTCAATCCAAGGTCAATTCCGATTTGGACCTTTTGATAGAGGAATCGGACGTGGATGCCATCTTGTTAGAAACATCTCATGATTTTGACGACAACATTGTTGGCATTGTGGAAGAACAAGCACAGAAATTTATTAGTGACCTAGTAGGAAAGCTCCGTGAGCGCATGATTGACCTGCGTAGTGGAAAAGCAGTATTTGTCGGTGGAGGCTCCATTTTGCTGCGCCGCCAAATAGAGGCTTGTGACAAGGTGGGACAGGCTTTATTTGTAGACGAAATTTCAGCCAACACCAAGGGATATGACTTGCTGTACCGCGCCTCCAAGGTAAGAAGGTGAGGTAAATGGTTGGGAAGAAAGACCCAGGCAAGTTTACCATTAAATTTAATATGATGGATCCCATGCACCGGCAAGTTATTGATATGTTAGAGCCAATGGGGCGCACGAAGGCGCAATTTATTGCCAATGCAGTACTCCATTATGTCCACTGTCCGCAAACGCCTGATATTACGCAGTCTGTTTCTAGTGATTATCAGATGATTGAGGCGATGGTATGGCGCATCATAGAAGAACGCTTGCCGGAATATTTAACGCAGACGCCACCCAAAAAACTTCCTAAAAAAGTTCAAAAGTCTGAGGATGTTAAATTTGATGATGCTGCTTCTATTTTAGGTGAGGACGGCATGGCGGCAATTATAGACACGTTGTCCGCATTTCGAGCCAAATAAATATTAGAAAATTAAAACAACCGGGACGTTTTTTTACTTCCCGGTTGTTTATGGTCTAGCATCATATTCTCTTTTTCGCATGGATACTTTCATAGCATAAACCAGGTCAGTTATCATCCGTAATTCCTTTTGGGAACAGTCAGCGGTAATCTTTAATAAATCGTTTTCAAACGCTTCTCTTTCGCAAATAATACTGTCACAGAGAAGATCATCTACAGAACATTCCAACACATTAGCTATCTTCACCAGTGTTCCAAGACCTACCTTTGAAGCTGCTCGTTCAATGTGAGATATATTAGATGGCTCAATGCCAACACGTTCGGCAAGGAAACTTTGTGTAATTCCTTTTTCTTTGCGCAAACGATGAATTCTTTCGCCAAGTGCATCATAGTTTAATTCCACACATTCACCTCCACTATTTACTAATGTTATTGTAGCCCCTTTTATGATGTGATAAAATAACATTGAACTCTTTTAAGGGGTTATATTCATGTTCGAAGGGAGAATGAAAATGTCTCATTTAATTTGTACAATCACAGGACAGCGCTTGCAGCAATTCACATTTAAGTAAAACGAGCATTTTAAGCTGTGCATTAAAATAAAAAAAGCAATAACTTCAGAAATCAAGAGTCTTTACAGCCAAGGCTTCCGTACTTTTTGGGTTGGATGCGGTATGGGAGTGGATACATGGGCAGCCGAAATTGTCATAGAATTAAAGCAGCAAAAGGAATACAAGGATATAAGGCTGTGTGCGGCTGTTCCGTTTCCTTCTTTCCAAGAAAAATTTGACGTCAGGCAACAGGCTCGATTACAAAATATTTTACGCAAATGTGACGAACAGATTGTTATTTCTGATACCGAATTTCCTAGGGCTTACCGTATCCGTAATGAGTATATAGTGCGTAAATCTGATTGTATTTTAGCCGTTTACAATCGTAATAGTAAGTTTTACACAGATATAGATATTGTTGTAGACTACGCCTTAAAAACAAAATTGCCTATCATCTATATTCATCCAGATACAGCGGCTATATCAAAATAATGCAGAAACTTTAGTATTTGGTGCAGTAAAATTTTACTTTTGCGCAAAAAAGACTCCGTTATTTACTATTAGAAGATTAAAAAATATCAATTTGTGCTGAGCAAATAGACCTCACAACTTTTTTCTGTTATACTGAATAAAGGGTGATTCTATGAAAGTGTATTACTGCAAGAAATGCAAATTTCTATTTCGATGTGTGAATGAGCCGACTACTTGCCCCGATTGCGGAAGTTCCATGGTAGGTGAGGCCACCAATGAACAAAAAGCAGAGTTTGCGTATCAGCAGGAATTATCAAAAAGCGAACAATGGTAAATGAAAAAAGATGATGTCTCTAAGGGAGAGCATCGTCTTTTTTATTTATGCTTTCAAATACACCGAAGATAGGAATACCGCTTCGTTATTTTTAAACTCTGCATCCCCATGATGCTTTTGGGCAACGGACTGTATTGAGGAAAGACCAATTCCAAAATCTTTACGCTTGCTAGATCGAATCTTCCCATCTACAACTACCAAATTTCCGTCGAAACTGTTATCCATAGTAATGGTAAGTAGCTCATACTGCAAGCAGCTTCTTAGATCAATATATTTCTGTCCCTCTGCAACACGGCTGCAAGCCTCTATTGCATTTTCTAAAAGATTACCAAAAATAACACAAAGCTCGTTATCAAGGATTTGTTCATGGCTTTGCAACACAGTAAGCTTAGTTGTAAAGATAATACCTTGCTTTTCACAAAGTGTTGCATAATGACAAATCACAGAATTCACGGCTCTGTTTTCACAATAGTTCTTTTGTGCTGTAGGGATATTTTCTATTAAAGAACACAGATATTTCTGAAGTGCTTCATTTTCGTTGCAGGACAATTCTTTAATTGCGGTAAGGTGATGCCGCAAATCATGACGTTGCTGTTTCAGCCGTTCTTCGTTGTCAGCCATGAGAAATCCATATTTTTTCTGCTCTTCTACTTGAAATTCTAGTAAACGCATTTCAAAGGTAAGTCTTTCTTGTTTTCGACGAATATTGACCATATCGCGAATATAAAGCCCTGCAGCAATTCCTGTAAACATAATAAAAAAGAGAATGCCAATTTGAAATAGTAGGGCAAAACGATAGGTATATTTTATTCTACAATTAAACACCTCTGGGAGAGACACAAGTGCCAGTGCTACAATGGGAGCCCCCAATCGCCTAGCTCCCGAATTTCGATACCGCAAGCTTTCGTATATGATAGTCCCTGCTAAAAAACAAAGGGTGATCGGTACTACAATATGAAATAAATGCATGCTTTTCGAAAAGGGTACAATTTTAAATAGTTGTAAGAGGCATGCAAGAATACAAAGAACTGTCATAAAAACGGATGATATCCAAATAGGGTTTGGATTTTTAAAGTCAATGCTAGCTATAGCAAAGTGCATTAAGGGTATAGGGAGGGTAAAAAGTCCTATATAGGACAACAAGTATAATAGTGTAGGGTTACCTATTAAAAGGCCGGTAAAGGGGCATTCTCCGAACGCCCACGTGCCAGCAGATAATGAAAAAATACCAAGCCAAAAAAACATGTTGCCTTTCTGACCGAAAATCATAACAAAGACAGAGATACATAGCAGCAAAGCACCTGCAAGCAGCTGCATAGCTGAAAACATAAATGGTACACCAAAAATTTTAAATACTTCTAAAATGACTGCCTTTGTGTTGCCCATAATGGGTGGATGTACAGTTAAAACGGTACGCTCTACAGGCGACGTGAACTCCATTTTGAGAATAATTTCTCTATCATATATTTCTAGATTTGCGATATAGACCTCTGTAGCAGGGTCAACCATAAAGTCTGGATAGCTATCATTCTTTCCAAATTCGTAAACCAAAATGTCATCTGCATAAATTTTTGCCGGAGAGCACACGGTCTTAATATAGATAACGTCGCCTGTCTGCGGTGTGATATTTGCCGTTATTGTGACGGGGGTTCTAGGCTGTAAGGGTGTAAAGCTATAGGGTAATGATAATGCTTCGCCCGTTTTTCCGTCAACGCTCACCATAACATCGGTGA
Organism: Clostridiales bacterium UBA4139; assembly: GCA_002380805.1. Classification (GTDB taxonomy): domain Bacteria; phylum Bacillota; class Clostridia; order Lachnospirales; family Anaerotignaceae; genus Chakrabartyella. The sequence continues at coordinate 514,643 of DFWH01000013.1, forward strand.
TGTAGGCGACTTTAGACAAGCTTGTTTGGGGTATCATAAAGTTCCTAGCGCCCAAAATCAGACAAAAGGAAACGGTGATTATAATAATTTGCGTTAGGAGAGTAATGGCAGATTGCCTCTTCATTTCACAAGCCCCCTTGTCTTATCGAACAGGTACTGCTCAAAAGCTTTTTTTGCCTTGCCAATACTTTCTCGGCGAATTGGGACATTTTCACCGTTTTCCATGTAAAAGCATTTTAAGTCTACGTCAATAAATTGAACAAATGCAAGGTTCACTGCAAAACTTTTGTGAGGACAAAAGAAACCTGGTGTAGGAAGCTGTGTAAATAGAGAAGATAGTTTTTCATAAATTGACACAGGCTCCATATCTTTACGATAAATAAAAAGTTGATGGGCTCGTTGCTCCATATATAAAATTTGGGAGAATGGTATTTTATCCATTCTCCCATTTTTTTGTATCAAAAGAGAAGGCACATCATTCTTTTTAATCTGTGCTAAATGAAGGATCTCTTCGATATCCTTTTGCGAAAACGGCTTTTCAATATATTTTAAAGCCGATAATCGATAGCTTTCTAGGGTGTGTTCCGTACTGCTAGTGACAAAGGCAACTGGAATGTCTTCGTCTGTATCTCGCACCTTTTTTATTGCCTCCAATCCGGTGATACCACCCATATAAATGTCTATAAGCAGCAAATCAAATATTTGAGGCTTAAACGCAGCTACCAATTGCTCACCACTGGTAAAAACAGTGCATTTGTTTTTGATTTTACTTTTATGTAATAGGGTTAGCAGTCGGTCTCTTTCTGATTTTGTGTCTTCGCAAATGGCTATCCTCAGTAATTCCGCCATATAATACACTCCTTTGTTTGTGATTTTCAGGAATTTTATACCTATAAATCACAAAAACGTCAATTTGTCAAGTACGAATTATGACGACGGAAGTGTCATCTTTCGTACTGTCTATGTTTTACGATTTTTAATAAAATTATTTTAATAAATTAATTTTCAACATTTGATTTACAACAAAATTGATACGTAAAATTCCAATCTACAGAAGATAGTTAATCTGCAAAAATCTAAGCTTTGTGGATATGTTAAAACAAAAATTAAAAATGAGTGTAAATATGCATTGTCATTGTAAAAAAGGAGGAAGTATCTTGAGAAAAAAAGAGCAATTTCGAGTCGATTGCTACAATCCATTTGCGTGCACCTACAACTTTGCCAACTTTGCTGGCGATGGCATATGGGAAGAAGATGCAATCATTATAGCTGTTTTAACAAACACAAAAGGTGTGGCATGGCAGAAGATTTCCGCACTTGCTGCTTCCTTTTCACATCATGTCAATGCGTTTAATTTTTAAAAGCATTGTTTTAGTGCAGCTAGTGAATTTTACAAACTTTCCAATGGAAAAGGAGTTTTTAACACTATATGTTAGTACACCATCAATTTAATTATAAATCGGCACGGTGGTAACCTGATAAATTAGTGAACAAGTCTGAGTTGCTGCCGAGTGTGCCGTCTCGCATAATGCGGGAGGGAGTGATGCGTCATGACTTCGAATCATGGCGTCAAGAACCGGACGGGGCCACCGTCTACTCCTCGACACACGGCCTGCAAGGTGGCAAGGGCGGATAGCTGTAACTGCTCAGAAGAATATGGTTTCATGCAGCAGAATAACAAGCATGCTCTTTCAGACAAGGCTCTTGATGCCAGTTCGCAAGCGGTCGGTTTTGTACCATGGTACAAAGTCGGCCGCTTGCTTTTTGCATTTCCATTCTCTGTCGGTAACCGTGGACCTCCTATATCAAAATTTACATATTGTAAATTTTGATATAGGAGGAAATTCCATGAAAAAACAAAATGACGGAAAAAACGAAAACGATATTTTGCAAAATCAATTTACCGCTTATTTGGTGACTGCCATAAAGCGACAAAAGGCACTTTATGTTCGCAAAAAAATACTTAACCAACAAATAGAGTTGCCATTTGATTTATATGACTTTGAGGTAGTGTCGCAAACAGATATGAACTTGTTGTCAGAGATGTCCACACTTGACCAAATTGAAAACCCAATTCTTCATTTGATGCTTCAGCAAGCAAGAGAAAAAGAACGATATATTTTTCTGAAACGCATTTTAGAAGAACGTACCTTTTCAGAACTAGCTGAGGAACTAGGCATTAGCTATAAAGCCGCAACACACATCTATTACCGATTTATAGAAAAAATTCGTAATATGATGGGTGGTGATGAAGAATGAATTTCAAGGAGCTCATGATCCGAGCAAAAGAAAACGACCTTGCAGCTAAAAAGAAATTACTGGACATGTATCGTCCGCTATTACTTAAAGAATCTATTGTGGAGGGTCACTACGACGAAGATCTGTACCAAGACCTTTGTTTAACTCTGCTATACTGTGTTCATAAATTCGGCGTATAACAGGTCGATATAATGGAAAGGGCTTACAGTAGCCTGTGAGCCCTTTCCGCTGTACCGAGATCGTATGTTACTTTTACAGATGTTGATACCAATTGACACTGGATAGCAAGAAATGCTATATAAAAGTTATTAAAGCAACAGATAACTTGAGCATCTACAGCTGCTCATGATGGGGATTTTACCAATATCTCCAGAAGTTGCAGTGCGTAGCATTATATCTCTTTACGCTCCTACTTGAATCTACATCAGCCTCTCTGCCTTGGGCTCCAGCAGACAACTTGGAGTCCCCCGTGCTACCACAAACGGGCATAAGCATAGCTATGTTTACTATTCATAGATAATATCGTATTGTTTTTATTTTTATAATTCTATAAGATTATCTAAGGATGGCCACAAGACTTTTTGTATTTCCAAAGTTTTATGATAATGAGAGATACTGTTTTCAAGAGCAAAAGTGCTCGCTAACGATGAAAAAACAGAGATTGAAAAAATGCTTCTATCTCTGTTTCTAATGTACCTCTAGAGGTTTCAATCGCTTATGCCAAGATTTAATTGTTATCGGGATTTTGCTTATTTAATTTTTCCTGATGGCTTCCATGAAACATCCCATAAAGATAACAGCTAACTCCAACAAGGAATGGAATTAGAATTCCACTCCATTGTACCATACTTATATAAAAATATGCAGAAGTATAATAATCACCTTTAATTTTATCGGTACATTGTGCAATAGTTGCCAATCCAATCACAATTGACGAAGTTAAAAGAGACTGGCAGCAAAGAAATACACCAACTTTTTTCATACTCTGTCCTCGTCCACCAACTGATATTTACCATTAATCAATTCATAATATTCAACACGCTCAAGTGTATCTCCATTGCTAATACTACGAACTTTTTTATTGTCTTTCCAGTATTCAATTCTGATTTTTGGCTGAAGTGCTTTATCTACAGTCACGTGAGATACTACATCTTTATATCTGTCTACTTTTACATATGGACCTCCACTGCCCTGCTGCTCAAATCCAAAAGTGTGTTGATGATCTGTTTGTTTAACATCATAGGAATTAAAAGATTTTTTCCAATAAGCTTTTATGTATTCACCTTTTTTTAATGGTGCACTATTTTTGCTAATACCAAACTCCTCATTCTTTGAAAAAGAAATGCCAAACTCAACCTGAATTAATTTTTTAATATTTCCTCCAAATGATCCAGAGTATGTATGACCATAACTTACCGAATGTGATGCAGTATCATATTCTCCATCACGTTGAGTTGGATCACCAGTATAAAAATGTTTCCATGATCCTTTGGTTTTTTCGGTCGGGGAACCATATACATAATCCCAGCTATGAGTGGTTTGAGTTCCAACATAACGATTGGGAATAGTGCCACCTGTTTCATCTTCAACAAATACAGTATTATCAATCTCTGCGTTAGAAGACTCTGCAAAGGCTGGAATACTTAAAGTTAACAACATTGCTAGTGTAATTATAAAGCTAGTCATTTTAATAGTAAATTTTTTCATATCAAGTCCTCACTTTCTTATCTTAAACTTTATTTTCTTTTTATCAGATATAGCAGTTTTTAGAACCAATGGAACCACCCCTTTCATCTCGAAAACCACATTAATAAGTTGAATTGCCACTTGTAACTGTTTGAGTTTCACTTTTTCCGTTATGTACTGCTGTTGAGGTTACTACAACCCGGTATTTGTATCCTTTGGACACTCTATAGTTTTCATAAAGACGGATTCTATGGGAGTTGTCCGAATCGAAAAAGTAGTTACATTAGACCATTTTCCATTTTTGAATCTTTGTAGCTCTGCTGAAAGGCTTACTTTAGATGTAATATTTTTGTATTCATCTACAGAAGCAGTGACGGTCGCTTTTCCTTTTGAATCAATAATCAAGTTTGCTGCTACTCTTGCTGTATACTTCATTCTTGGAACAATAGCAGATGTGTAAGATGATGTTTCTGTTGGGATTGTTGGATACTCTGCTGCACACACAGGAATTGCTGTCTGTGTTAGTAAAAACACCGACAATCCTATCATAACTAACCGATTTCTTTTCATAAAAAATACCTC
>DFWH01000016.1 GCA_002380805.1 Clostridiales bacterium UBA4139
ATTGACTATGGGTTGTGTGTTTTTCAAACGCTATTCTATTTTCAAAGTTCACAGCACTTCACAGCGCAGAATTTATTATATCTAAGACATGCCACATTGTCAAGCATTATTCGAATATTTTTTTTATTTTTTTTTAACCGATTCAAAAATCCCTAGAAATCAAGGATTTCTCGAAACACCTCTCCAATGCTTTTTGTGATAATGAGAGACGCTTTATGGTCATAGGGTGTTGTTGATTTATTAATTAAAACCATTTTTTTGCCCCGATAATAGTTAATGAGTCCTGCTGCAGGGTAAACATTTAAGCTCGTCCCACCAATAATTAACATATCTGCATTAGAAATATATTCAACGGACTTTTCAATTGTATCGCCATTTAAACTTTCTTCATAAAGAACAACATCCGGTCTCACCACTCCACCACAAATGTTACAGCGTGTGACACCTTCATCCTTTATAACATACTCCAATGGAAATCCCTGCTTGCACTTCAAGCAATAATTTCGATAAAGAGTTCCGTGCAATTCCAATACATTCTTGCTACCAGCTTTTTGATGCAAATCATCAATATTTTGGGTAATAACGGCTTTTAATTTTCCATCACTTTCTAACTTGGCCAAAGCCTTGTGACAGTCATTAGGCTTCGCATCAGGGTATAATAAAGTCTTTTTATAATACTTAAAAAAGACCTCTGGGTTTTGTTGAAAGAAAGAATGACTCAGTATTGTTTCCGGGCGATAACCATATTCACTCATGGCAGAAAAAATGCCATTTTCACTTCGAAAATCAGGCAAACCGCTTTCTGTTGAAACGCCAGCACCGCCAAAAAAAACAATATTATCGCTTTCTTGAATCCACTTTTGAAGCTGCGCTAACTGCTCTTCCAAAAAATCCCCTCCCAATGAAAATGATAAAATTTAGAGAGTCCCTTTAAAGAGGACTCTCTAAATCTTTTATACTTTATAGTTTACCACATTCCAACTGAATCTTCAACCTAAACTGTATTATTCTTCCTTTTCTTCCTTCTTCTCCTTGGGAAGCACTTTAACAATGGTTTCACCAATCCTATGGTTCTCCACCTGTTTCACTTGAATTTCCATACCAGATGTGATTAGGCTGAATTGACTACCATCCTCCGGAATTCTTCCAAGTTCACTAAAAATAAAACCACTATACGTTTCGTAGTCTTCCACAGGCAAAGAAATTTCCAACTCTTCGCTTACATCTTCTAAAGAGGCACTCCCCATAATTCTCCATGTATCCTCTGAAAGGTTCAGTATCTCTTCTTCTTCTGTATCCTCCAGCATATCTCCAATCAATAGGTGGATTAAATCTCTCAGAGTAATTATGCCACTTAGGCCGCCGTATTCATCCAACACTAAGGCAAAGTGCTTCCTATTAGCCCTCATATTCTTTAATAGGGCATCAGCCTTCATGGTTTCGGGTACCAAAAATGGCTTCTCTACTGCTTCTGCCATAACTGTTTCTCTACTTTTGTCTTTTAAGCGAAAATATGTTTTTGTATCCAATACCCCTAGAATATCATCACTATCCTCACCACAAACGGGGAAATATGTGAAACGATTTTCTAAAATTATTTTTTCCCAAGTATCCATATCATCTTCAATTTCTAACATAACAACGTCCACGCGATGGGTGCAAGCCTGCTCAACAGGTGTATCATCAAAAGCAAACACATTACGTATAAACGTGCTTTCTTCTATATCAATAGTACCTTTTTCATTTCCCTGATCTAACATCATAAAAATTTCTTCTTCCGAAACCACATCATCTTCATCCTCAGGGTCAATACGCATCAAACGTAAAATCCCGTTGGTGGATGCAGTTAAAAGCCACACCAAAGGAGCAAATATCCTTGAGACTGTTTTAAGCATTCCGCTCATCCCCAGTGCCAATTTTTCCGCATTTTTCATAGCCACACGCTTGGGTACCAACTCACCGAAAACTAAGTTGAAATACGCCAAAATGAGGGTAATTACAAATACGCAGAAAGAACGTAGTACATTTAATGGAGCATCAATCCCACCATTTTGCATCATCTGTGCCAACTCACCTGCAAAGTTTTCAGCTGCAAACGCACTCCCCAATAAGCCCGCCAGCGTAATTGCCACTTGAATGGTGGCCAAAAACCGTGCCGGTTGATCTGTCAAAGAAAGCAACCTCTTTGCTCGTTTATCCCCATTCATTGCCATCCTTTTCATCTTTGCATCATTCATTGAAATCACTGCAATCTCTGCACTAGCAAAGACCGCATTTAATGCAATCAAAACCACCTGTAAAATTATTGGACCTATAAACATCAATTCTTCCTCCTTATTTTCCGTGCAAAAGACAACATAAAAAGGCATACCTCACCTGTAACGTTTCATGTTATAGGCAAAGTATACCCTTGTATTCATAATCTTATAGACTAATATGCAATTCTCGCTACTCTCGGCGTCATTTTCCCCGTCTGTTTCCAACCTAAATTCTCTCCTTTAAATAAAATAGAACTGACTATATCATCTCATATTTTCCCGCCTACGTCAATCAATGAAAAGTTAAAATACTATTAACATATTCCATTTTTTCTCAAAAGTTTCAGTAGCACTAGCTTTTTTATTTAAAAATACAAATATTCTATGTCACTATAATAAAAAAGTAGATTTTATTTCAACAAGTCTATTCTAAATGATTCTAATTAACTATTAAAAACACACCTTTCTTCAAACCAAAAAGCGGCGTTCGGATTCTAACCTCCAAACACCGCTTTCCTTCACTGATTATAATTTAATAAAAAACTTTCTATTTTCCCAATACAAACCTGTAATTCCTCCATGCTGTATGCATAGGAAATACGAATAAAACCTTCCCCACATTCACCAAAAGCATTGCCTGGAACCACCGCTACGCCACCTTCAAATAGCAACTTCTCGCAAAATTCCTCAGAACCCAACCCAGTTTTTTGAATTGAAGGAAAAACATAAAAAGCTCCTTTTGGTTCAAAACAAACTAATCCCAGTCTATTAAACTCACCCAGAAGATATTTTCTCCTCTCGTCATATGCCTCTCTCATTGCACGTACATCCTCATCGCAAAGAACATCGTCCCTTAAAGCCTCAATTGCAGCCTGCTGACTCATTACAGGGGCACTCATCACCACATAAGCATGAATTTTATTCATCTGAGCAATCAAGTCCTTAGGCCCTGCCGCATAACCTAAACGCCATCCAGTCATCGCAAAGGATTTTGAAAAACCATTTAATACAATCGTCCTATCATACATTCCATTAATCGAAGCAACGGAAATATGATCTTTCCCACTATATGTAAGCTCTGCATAAATTTCATCTGAAATAACCAGTAAGTCATGCTTTATAATAATTGGAGCAATCCGTTCCAGGTCCCCACTTTCCATAATTGCCCCCGTAGGGTTATTTGGATAAGGGAGAATAATTGCTTTTGTTTTTGGTGTAATAGCTGCCTCTAATTCATCAGGCATAAGCTTAAAATCATTTTCTACTTTCGTCGTAACAACAACAGGCACGCCGTGCTGCAAAATAACAGATGGCTTATAAGAAACATAACATGGTTCAATAACCAAAACCTCATCACCGGGTTCTAAAATTGTACGTAGAGCAACATCTATGGCCTCCGATGCGCCAATGGTACACATAATCTGATTCGTGGGGTCATACACCGTATGAAAACGTCTTTCCAAGTAATGGGCAATACGCTCTCTCAAAGCTGGCATGCCCAAATTCGCTGTATATCTGGTTCTTCCTTCTTCAAGCAAATCAATGGCAGCCTGTCTTACATGTTCCGGTGTTTTAAAATCCGGTTCGCCAACCCCTAAAGACACAACATCAGTCATAGTTGCCACTACATCAAAAAACTTACGAATACCCGAAGGGGGTAAATCAACTACATGTTTCGCCACAAAATCTCTCATTACCATCAGCCTTTCTCTTCTGTCCAATTATTTTACTGAAAATCCACTTGATATAACGCATCGCTCTTTGGTTCCTCCAGCACTTTTCTTTCGTTGGCAGAAACCAAAACTCGTTCTTCTTCTGTTGTCTTACCAATTATTGCCGCTTCAATGTCCAAACGGGCTAATTTTTCTACCAGCTCCGCTCCATTTTCTGTTGTTATTATCATGGTTCCACTGGATATTAATCTCAAAGGGTCAATCTTCGCTGCATCACAGATCAGTCTTGTTTCTTCTTTTATTGGAATTTTTTCTTCCCAAAGTTCCACGCCTAGCCCCGAACATTCTGCAACTTCCCAAACTGCCCCTAAAACACCACCTTCTGTGGCATCATGCATCGCCGTTGCACCATGACCAACGGCAACCAAAGACTCACGCCCGACAGACAGAAAATCCTTCATCCCTTGGGCAGATCGTACTACCGCAGCTGGCAAACACTGCAACAAAACTTCTTCATACTCCTTGGCAATAATAGCTGTGCCCTCAAGACCCGCCCATTTGGTCATTATTACATCTTGTCCCATCTTTGCACTGCCAGTTTGAATTATCTTCCTCTGGCGGCTTTTACCAATCACCGCCGCTGAAACAATAGGTTTTAAAACCGCATTTGTAACTTCAGTATGTCCACCTAAAATCTCAATGCCTAATTCTTCGGCCCCCTTTAGCGCACCACCCATAATTTCTTCCAACACAGATTCATCACTATTTTCTGGAAGCAAAACAGTTAATAAAATCCCTACCGGCTCGGCACCAGCTGAAAAAATATCATTACAGTTGATTTGCACCGCCAAATACCCAATATCCTTAGCAGCCCCAGTAATGGGATCCGTCGATAATACACACATCTCACCTTGTAGATCAATTACAGAACAATCTTCACCAGTTTTGGGGCGCAACACAATATCTTCTCGCCTAACCCCATTTTGCCTAATGGGATTCATTACAATAGATTCTAAAATTTCCGGAGGAATTTTTCCAATTTTGAACATTATACTTCCGTCCTTTCGTACAGAAAGTACCTCTGATGCGTGATGCGATTCAGAGGTACTCACTTCCATTTATCTTATTGTATTCCAAAAGAATCTTCACCACTAGCACCTGATGTTGCGCCATTTTCCGGTTGTGTAGGGACAAAAACCTGTTCACTGACTGCGGGCTTTTTCGTTCCTACCGTTACTTCATCCGCAACAGCTCGATACGATGAACTGCTAAACCAGTCCTTGCTCACCTGTTTTCCGTTTTGAAATACTTTTTTATTTACAGAAACCTTTGAGCCTGTTCGACCAGTATGGGTAACTTCCCTTTCGCCTTCAGGTTTTTCAGGATCCTGTTTTACAATTTCATCTGGCTTTGGAATGGAAGCTTCAAAAACAGTTTCAAATTCAACCTTTCTTCCCGCTTCATGGATTTCATGTCCATAAAGCCTAACCTCCAGCACACCATTCGATGCATACGCCTCTAAATAAATCGGATACTCTGTATTATTTTTAATCTTCAAGTCCTTATAATTTCCAGCAATGGCTGCATCCCTACCCAAAGGGACATATCCAACAGTCATGGAATGCGGATGTCTTTCCACGATTTCTAACTCTGCATAGATAGCCGCATTATACAGGGTAGACGTAATCTGGCAAACACCACCACCCATTCCAGCCTCTACCTTACCATTAACATAAACACCTGCGTCACGATAGCCACGCTCGTAAGTCTGCTCACCTAATCCTTCAGAGGCAGAAAAAACCTCACCTGGGGCAATAATCGTTCCATTTAAATATTTACATCCCACGACCAAGTTCGTATTTCTATTTTTATCATTAGCTGTGTACTTCGTGGAATAGGAGCCAATCAGATCAGTTACATGTTCATTATCCTCATAGGTTACTTCAGGTTCAGTCACATCTGCAACAATAGCGGCTCTCCCCCCCACCATGGACTCCACAACACGATCCACATTAACCATAGTTCCTTCCAAGTCCATCTTTCGCCCAGGAACTTCCTTTGTGATTACAAATTTCCCATTGGTACGAGTCAGACTACTATTTTCAGCCTCACGGTCAAATTGCGTAGCTACTTCAATTAATTTATCTTGCATTTTCGTTGCATCATAGGTAAATTCAAGGGGCACATCCTCCCCAAATTTCATCAAAGATGAAACCACTTTCCTATTTTCCTTTTTTGTACCTGTTCTACCCAGGTTAAATGCAGCGTCAACCGCCTTTTCCACCTGATATTCAGCACCTATTTCTTGGAAAGAGTAAACCCACTCCTCTGATTCATAATAAAGAACTAGTTTTTGGTTAGCAGCATCTTTCCCATGGCTGCGTACCAATAAATCCTGTGCCGCTTCTTTGCTTAACCCACCAACATCTACACCATCAATGGTTACATTAGGGAATATCCCATTCTGGGCCATAATTTCACTTATTTTTTGACTATGATTATACGCATAGGCAGAAAACCCGCCAATTAAACATAAACAAATAATGAGAATTCCAAGTATAATACCCTTATTACCCTTTTTCGGCTGCCTTCGAAAACGCTTTCCTACATTCTTTTCTTCCATGTATTATCCCCCTACTTCTACGGCTACCCCTAATATTACTATAACAGAATCGGCCTATTTTATTATAGTATGATTTATTACCAAACTTGCTTTACAAATTTCACAGGCTTTCATCCTTAGCAGGTAAACATACTATTGGTATAGGTAGTTTTCAGTTATAAAAAAAATACGCCGTTATGTAAATGGCCTGATTCAATAAAACAGCCAATAAAACTATCATAACGGAGTATTTTTTAAATTACAATATATATTCGAATAAATAACATTACATTTTTATGACAAACCAGGAAACATTTTCAATTTTTACGCTTTTTCTTTGCTTTTACCAGTCTCTCTGCCATACTTTCAGGTATTTTTTCACTTGAAGTAGGTTTTTCTTCCTCAACCTTCGGTTTAACTTCCTTTATCTCATCTCTTTTTTTCTGATTTTGTAGATTTACAGGTTTGGATTTCGGCATTAACTTAGTCCTAAACCCTCTTTGCGCCACTAACCCTTCCATTTGCAATACCAAAAAAGAGAACCTTCGCAATGCGATGTCAAGCAAAAATAACAACAGTCCTAGAACCATAAAGAATATGGACAGGTCTTTTTGAGAAACTACCGCTAAGGGTTCTGACTCAAATATTTGATTGCCATTTTCTAAAATCCTGCCACCATTGGTAGCGGAAATTTGTTGCAATAATGACGTACCTACGCCCTTTTTTGTAATATCATATTCTGACGGATATGATAGGGCAAATCCTGTGTTATAATTTTCTTGCTCTCCTGATTTTAATATGGATAAATTGGCTACATAAGCCCCTTCTGCTGCAGTTTCGATTTCACCTTCAAAAATTCCCGGTGCAGTCATAATCAACTTTGCCTCATATGCATCACCCTGTGAATTTAGCACCGTTGCTTCTACGCTCTCAATTTTCTCATCGAACGGCATTTCTAAACGCAAACTGCTTTTTTTTGCACCACTTTCGGCTGTTAGCTTCATATCCTGTGCCATTTGTGCATTAATTACCCATCCTAAAGCATTTCTTAAAACACTACTTCCTTCACTGGCTGCAAGCCAGTCCTTTGTCCAAGCTCCACCCACATCGGCGGTCCATGCCACAGTTCTACCCAGGCCATATTGCCAAGCTGATAAAATCGGTTCCTCCCGATCACTAATTAAAACTGTATCAGCCCTGCTCTTTGCAGTAGTACCAACATACCCGCCCAACGTTGGAACAGATGTTATCCCAGATAAAATTGCTGATGAATCCTTCTGTTCTGGGTAAAAATCTCGGTTATTCAAATATTCCTTACCTGCCAATAACGTTTCCTTTGCAAAAATGCTAGGCAAATCCGTAAATTCATCGGTAAAGTAGTAGCGTCCATTCCCCTCACTAGATAATTTGCGTAAAAGGCCTGTGTCTGCACCGCCTCCTACGGCTACGGAGGATAATGTGATACCATTGCTTTTCATCCTAGTTAAAACAGGTGTATATCCGTCCTGTTCAGCCTGACCGTCGGTCAACAGGATAATATGCTTTTCTTTGGCATCAGTTTTTGTCAAGGTGTCCACTGCTTCAGTCAACCCAGGCAGTATACTTGTTCCTCCGCCCGCTTGAATTTTTCCAATTTGCTCTTCTATTGATGCTTTATTTCCGCTAACCAAAGTCATAGGCACAGCCCATTCATACATATCGTCAAAAGTTATTATGCCTAATTTATCCTTATCTTTAAACCCATCTAAACTCCGGATTGCCGCTTCTTTCGCCATTTCCAATTGTGTAATGCCATATTCACCCGAGGTCATGCTACCCGAACGGTCAATTACCATCACCATAGCCAAATCCGGCTCTTCACCCTCTGTCTTTAATTCCATATCAACAGGGAGCATCTCCTCCAACTGCGTACTAAAGTATCCACCTAACGCATAGGACTTATCACCGCCGCTAACAATTAAGCCCCCACCCAGTGTTCGTACATACGCCTCCAAGATATCTAAAAATCCTTCTGGCAAAGTTTCCACAGAAACATTTGCCAAAATGACGCAGTCATACCCTTGAATGCGCTCTGTGGAAACAGGTACCGCTCCCGGTGTCACCATATCCACCTGCAACTGAGAAGCCGAAATAATATCCTTCCAACCTCGGCTATCTTCCTGTGCACCAATCAGCAACACTCTGGGAATATCATCGATATAAGTATAGGCATAGAATTTATTGTTCTTACTCTGCGTATCCTTTTCAGGTGTGATTTCAGCACGATAAGACACCCCACCGCCCTCAGCAGTTACATCAGAAAAAACAACACGGCTTTCTCCAGATGTTACATTAAGTTTTTCATTCGCAATCAGTATATTTCCTTTGTATAGCCTTAATTCCATAGCCGTATCAACATTTGAATCTATCCGAACGGCAATGTCATACGCCATATTTTTATTAATCAAAGAGGGCAGTTCCAATGCTGTAATTTGAACCTCTTGTCCGGTTTCTTGTGCCAGTGGATACACATCTATGGTTACTCCTTGCGCCGCTAAAGTTCTTGCCTCCACCAGAGCATCCCCGGCTGTCTCCTCTCCGTCAGAAACCAGCACAATACGCTTTGCCGCATCCTTTGGTAAAATGCTTCCTGCTAGCTTCACCGCCGATGCCAAATCCGAGGCTCCATCATCCACATAAGTTAGAAACCCATCCGCTGGCAAGCTTCCCTCCAACGTTGGAAGAAATTCAACCCCTGGCTCTTTGCCAAAACAAACCATACCTACACTATCTTTTTTACCTCTGGCTTCATTTGCTCCTTTCATGAAGCCACTAATATCAGTGGTTTTCACGCTAGCAGAGCGATCTACCACAAAAATTGTTGAGGTTATTTCAGATCTTTTTGAAATTTGCGGCATTGCCATTGCGAAAATAATACAAACACAAACGACAACCCGAATTCCTGTGTGAAGCCTACGGCGAAAGGTTGAAGCAAATCGTCCTTTTTGTGCTACATACCATATAAACCCGATTAGGATGAGCAAAAGCCATAACCAATGGGGTTTTAAAAAATCAACGCTCACGGCAATTCACCCACCATTCTATCATTAATACGATACATAACAACAACAGCAATATATTCCTCAAGGGTTTACCTACCCCTATTGTTTTTGCTGTTGTTCCTTCCGTTACTGTTTGCTCACCTCTTAATGTCAAATCAGATTCTCCTTGGGTTTTTGGATTAACCCCAAAGGTTTTAGTCGTTTGATTCCCATTACCATCTTCCTCAACAAGGGAGTAAAATCCCATCTTTTTTGTTTGGCTAAATGGTGTGGCTGGGAAAGGAGGTGCCACAGTTATCTTTTCATCTTGAGGCGTTACCACCCAAGCCTTTTCCGTTTCAGGCCGTAAAGCAAAAGAAATTACTTGTCCTGCCTGCTGTTGCGTTAACCCCGCTTCACCCTGAGGAAAATACCACTCTACAAGACGATAAAGTAAAATTGGAAACCCTGCAGTTAAAGGCAAATCCGAATCATGTAAATCAAAACCAAAAACCGCCATCTTCCTACCCTCATATTCACCAAAAACCGCAAGGGTGTCATTCTCCGCACGCACCAAAGGCTTACCCCAGCTTGATTGGATCGGCTTACCCTGTGCAACCTCAAATGAAATAGATGAAATATCAGATAGCCCAGTGTTATCTAAAATTCGGGCGGTACCATTGATGCTCTTTTCAGCCCCCAACGTAACATAATCATTTGTTGGGGGATTAAATAACATAATGAACCCATCCTTGGGAAGCATTTCCGGTAAAAATCCATCAAAAATATATAATCCATATCCAGATAATTCCTTTGCTTTTTCTGGTGTCGCTTTATACAGTTCAACTTGGTCAATCAGTGACATAGCCTTTTCCAAAAATAAATTACTCTCAGTTACCAGCAATACCTTCTCACTATTTGCCGAAGAAACACCCTCATAACGTAAGTTATCAGCCTGCAATGCATCCTCTGGGAATAAGCGCGCCATAATAGAATGGGTTTCCTTTGGAACTCCACGAAATGTTACATCTACGGATTCTCCTCTTTCCAACACAAAACTTTTTGTATCAAACACCGTATCATCCACATAGAGGGAAACCGTTTTTTCTTCGCCACCAATACCCCAGTTTTCTAACCGAGTCAATACTGAAAGGCCATCCTCCTGCTCTGTATAGGAAAGCAGGGATAAAGCACTATTGTTACCAGCTTTATTATATATCTGTTCTTGCAGTTGTAAATCTCCAAAACTACCATAATCATCACTAAAGACAACAATTTCTCCGCCAAGAACATCCTTTTCGGCTTCCAAAATGGTTTTAGCTTTATCCCAATCTACACCGCCATCTGTAACTTCAATCTCTTGTATGCAGCGCAAAACTTCTTTTTTTTCATTTGCCCCACTTAAAACTAAGGCTGGCTCCTCTTGTAAAAGCACCATGGAAAAAGAGGTTTGTGGTGCTGCCTCTTCAACCATGCGCATCATGTCCTTCTTTGCCGCCAAGAATCTACTTTCCGAAACATCAGTGGCCTGCATGCTCATAGAGCAATCCAATGCTAGAACATAATCCACCACCTGACTTTTACCCATAATGTAGGGTCCCCCAAGTGCAAAGGCTAGGAGCAACGCCGCCGCAATCTGCAAAAACATCAAAAGATTTTTTCTTAGCTTTTGCCATGGCTCTTGCGCCTTTGATTCTGGGATCGCCTTTTTCCAAAGGTAAAGGCTGGGCACTTTCGTTTCTCTATATTTTTGTTTCAGTAAATACATCAAAATAATAATGGGTACCGCCAATAAAGCCAGTAATCCCCATGGTGTAAAAAAGCGCATGCCTTCTCCCCTCTCATGAAATTAAAAAATATCACTAGCTCGATAAACCCTTCATCGGGTCAATATCCGCCAAAAATGATTTTATTTCACTCATTTGTGTTAAACTCAATAGTTTTGCGAACCTCCCCAGAGTTCCCCTAAGGAATACTTCAAGTAAACCCCGCCTCTTTCGTCCACAACTACTTTTCTAAAGTAGAAAAATAGTCTGAAACAAGTTGACGCATGCCATAAGGCGTATTCTGCTCATCCAGAGCTTTCATAGCCTCATTTTGGTAATTATAAAAAACCTGCTCATAGGGCAAACGTTCTCCCTCTTCACCAATGGTTTTTTCTTGTGTCAAAGAACTATCTCCACCCTCATTTTTTGCTCCACTCACCTGGGTATCATAATCTGCTTTATCAGAGGCTTTTCTCGTAAAAATTTCCTCACCTTCGATATGCCCAGTTCCACGACCTTCTCCACTACCACCTTGTCCTTGTCCTTGTCCCTGACCCTGACCTTGGCCTTGACCCTGTCCTTGGCCCTGACCTTGACCCTGTCCTTGACCCTGTCCTTGGCCAGATTGTGGTGCCTCGCACTGTCCATTCTCGCATGGCTGTTGCATTTGTGCTTCTCCCAATTGCTTATTTGCATCTTGCAACGCTTTTCTAAGTTGGGCATTTTGTGTGCTCTGGGCGGTAAGTTGGCTTTTTAGCTGTTCCAATTGTTCCGAGGACACTGTCCCATCAGCCACCGCTTTTGCAAGTTGCTCCAAAGCCTTTGCCAATTCCTCATTTGTCATCCGGGAAGCCGCTGTTGCCATTTGTTGCCCTAAGGCTGACAGTTGCTCCTTCGTAAGTTGGTTCAACTGCTCTTGGAGTTTTGCCATAGCACTTTCAATTGCATTAGCATCACCCTTTTCTGCCGCCTCAGCAATGGGCGCAGTTAGCTCCTGCTTTGCAAACTCTTGAGCCAATTGTTTCAAATCCTTAGAAACACTATCTTTCTCAAGCTTTTTCAGCTGTTGTTGTTCTTTCTGTATTGCTGTTTCCCCTGCCTCCTTGCTAGCAACCCGTTTCAGTTCCTTTGCAAGACCTTTCATTTCTTTTTGCAAAAGCTTTTTTTCCTCAGCAGATAGCTTTTCATCCTGCTCAACTTCTTTGATTACCTTTTCAACCTGCTCAAGCTTTGCCTTTGCATAAATCTCCGCTTTTTCTTCCCTAGGCGATGGTAAAAACCCTGTTGCCATAGTCAGAATAATAAAAAGCACCATGCACTGAAAAGGCTTCTTTGGTAACCTCATTCGGTACTTTTTAGAAAAATCTATTTGCCCCCCAACAGAAATTCCATCTGCAACTGCCATCCTTTCTATCTTAGAAAGTTCTTGCTTTTTCAATAATTCCAAAGCCGTCACCATACGTTCTTTTCCACCCAAGGTATCTGCTACTCTTGCCGCTTCTTGCCACTTAGGCTGCTTTAAAAAAGAGTAAACGGTTGCAAGTAAAAATGCTAATCCGAAAACGGAGAATACAAATATCAATGCATCGGGCAAAAATATAATTTTGGACAGCAAAACTACGGCAAGTCCAATGATACTTGCCGCCATCCAAAACTGAATGAGTTTTTGTATAAATCCTTCTAAAAAAAGTTTTCTTTTTAGGGGAGTCAATAGGGCTTGAAATTTTCCCATATCTTATTCCTCACTTTTTTTATTTTTCTTTTCCTTCTTTGCCTTCTGTGTAGCATCTGTTTTACCTTTTTGTTTATGCTCTCTAACAGGGTTAATCAAGCTTGCTGCAAGTACCACAAATATAGAGCCTACTACAACCTGAAATACCATATGCAATATCCAAAGGTTTCCTGAAGCCCATAAAACAAAGGGGCTTTTGGCGCCTTGCGTATAATTAAAAAATGCGCTCTGCAAAATATTAGAACCTATCTGATTATCAATCAAAGAAAAAAATCCAACCCCAGGATTAGGGAGTAATTTTATTAAGGTCGCCGCATCTGATGGTTCATGGAACCCCCGCACCATCATCGGCAGCAATACCAATAGCAATGTGCCAAAGCACAATGCACCTGTTATGATATAAACCAACATAATGGAAACCACTGTCCTTTTATAGATGCAAGAAAAAAAGATAGAAATCCCGCCCAACATAAAAGCAGTCGTTAAAGTAAAACAAATCATAGTTAACAAATTGCCAATGCCAACGCTACCAAAATAGAAAACAATAGAAAATACAGGTAAAGTACTGACAATCAGCAACAATACAAACGCCATTGATGATAATAGCTTGCCAATGACAATAGAAAATGGAGAAAGCTTTGTTACCAACAATAAATCTAAAGTCTGGCGCTCCCTTTCGCCACTAATACTTCCCGCCGTCAGTGCCGGCACAGAAAGTACCACCAAAGCCATCTGTATAGCTGCCAAAACTACATATAAATACACCACACTTTGTGGATCAAATCCAAAGCGGTATGACTGAAACACGCTGGTATAAAAGAAAATACCTGCACCCAAAGTCATCATGAGCAAATAAAATGTTAACACCGCATAATTTTTCCATCCACGTAAGGAGGTAATTGCCTCCCTTCTTAATACGGGGTTAATCATACGCTCTCACCTCCCGTAACTTGCATAAACACTTCTTCCAGATTACCTTCTTTTTCTTTAAAGTAAAGTAGGGGAATATCTGCCAAAACCAATTGCTTCAAAATATTAGCAAGCTGCTCGTTTGTCCCCACAAAGTCAAACTCTACATCTTTGGTATTCTCGTCTATGGAGCGAATCAAAGGCTGCTCCCTTAATATCTGCAACATCCGCTCCATCTCTCCTAGCGGTTGCAACTGAATCATGCGCTTTTGGCTCAATTTTTGCATTATCTCTTGGACAGAACCTTGTGCTGCCAATTTTCCCTGGTTAATAATACACACTTCCGTGCACATTTCTGCAAGCTCAGGCAATATATGAGAACTGATAATAATTGTCTTGCCCATTTCTTGTAGCTGCTTTAAAACCTCTTTCATCTCCACCCTAGCCCTAGGGTCAAGGCCAGAAGCAGGTTCGTCTAAAATTAACAACTCCGGGTCATGAACAAGGCTTCTGGCTAGGCAAAGCCTCTGCTTCATACCTCTAGATAGAGAATCCACATAGCTCTCTTTCTTATGGGATAAATCTACGATTTCCAAAAGGTTATCTATGATTGCCCCTCTGTCTTTATATGCAATTCCATATGCTCCAGCATAAAAATCCATATACTCTGTAACTTTCAGGTTGTCATAAACCCCAAAAAAATCTGGCATATATCCAATCTTTTCTCGCAATGCACGGGGACTCTTTGTAACATCCACCCCATCAATAATAACATTACCGCCCGTTGCATTTAACAACCCAGCCATAATGCGCATTGTAGTTGTCTTTCCAGCGCCATTAGGCCCCACAAAACCGCAAATTGCACCTTTTCCAACTGATAGTGACAGGTGATCTACTGCCGTAAATTTCCCATATTGTTTAATCAGACCCTTAATTTCCAGCAAACAGGCCACCTCCTTTTATTAACAATTTAGGAACTCCCGTTTCTCGTTCCCTAAAGCAATGAAGTTTTACCTCAACAAGGTTATTCTCATCTAAATAATTTTCTACATTCATTTGCTCACCCACAGTGGCCTCGTCCCACGCCTGGGTGCTGCGATTATAAATCCATAGATTTTCTGCCATATAATCTTTAATATCTGTTCCCATCTGAAGTTCCAAACCATCAAGGTGCACACCTTCCGGAATCATATATGCCACGCTGAAGTCCCCATCCTCAAATGGATAAATTCGGCTTTCATTTCCATCATCATATAGGTCAAATTTTATAGGTGCATCAACAGTTCCTCGCAAACTAACCTGAAAATCCGCCTGTTTGGATAATTCTAACGGGAAATCTTGGTGATACATAGAAATACTATTTTCTAATACCTGCTTGCCGTTAACCTTCTTATCTCCGCCCACAATTGGTGTTTCACTAAATCCAAAAAAGGTAACAGGAATTAAATCGGAGCTTTGATTGTAATCAAAAAATTCCCGTTGCAGATCCTGTTCCACATATCTGAGATAGGCTTCTTTCCTGGTTAATTCACCATTTGCAACTTTATTTCTTATTTCTTCATAATTATAACCTCTATAAGGCAACCAGGATTCCTCGCTAAAATTTTTGGTGGAAATATCAATTTTCAGCGTTTCCCCTGCCGCTAAAGCGTCAAATTCTTGCAAGTAGCCATTCAAAACTAAGGCTATACGGTAAAAGTCAACATTTGTGTGATTGATAATCTCCCCTACAAATTTTTCGTCTTTCATAATAACAGTACTTTCAATTCCTCCGCCCAAATCTACACTGCTTTGGCTTCTAAAGTATTGTGTACCCCAACTTGGGCTTTCAACAAAATTCACCTCTGTTGTATCCCCACATGAAATTCGATATGCACACTTCTCCTTTTTGGGATCATCGCTATAATAATAATCATCCATTTCTATGGTAACAGGCATTTTCTCATCGGCAGTAAAAACAACATCACCTTTGCCCGACGATTTTAACGCCATCCCAATATCGGCCTTAGCCACCGTTGTCCCTGGCTGCATCTCAACATAAGCAACTGTATTCATCAACCCGTTTTTATAGGTGCTGCTTTGCGCCAAAAGGAAAATCAACCCCATAAAAACAAATGAAAGTAATGGTACTAAAACCCATCCCTTTTCTCTTTTGTCCTTCTTCTTCAGGATAAAATACATTACTGGTCCCGCAACCAAAATATAAACAATAATGGCTCCAATAATCAAGTAAACAGAACTCATTTCAAAAGGAGGAAAATCTCCGGCAATGTAACGCAAACGATCATAGTTTCCACCTTTGTCATATGAGGTCACTATAAATGAAGACTCAGCCACCTGCCTTAATACTTCTTGAAGCATATTTAAAGTCTCACTTTGCCCTGCCATAGGTGCTGAAGATAATGAAAAATGGCTAATTACAACCTGCCCTTGCCCTACCTCAATGGCGGAAAAAAGTGCATTTTCCCCCTCGAGTTTCAAGTTCTGCAGTCTATCTCCCTTCAGTTGTGCCAAGGCAACTTCTCCCACAACACCCTTCAAACCAGGAACCACCGTTGTTCCTCCCAGTTGAATATCTGATAAAAAATTTAGACCTTTTAGTGTCTTTTGCGCTGCCGCTCCTGTCCCCACAACAAGGGTGCCACCACCTAAAACCCACTGCTGTATTGCATCCAACTGCTGATCAGACAGAACAGAAAAATCAAAATCATCTACCACCAAGACAGAAAAGCTGTTTAACACACCAACAGTTCTCGGAAATGACTCTTCATCTAAAAAAAGAGGGAAGTCATAATTTTTACTGAACTCCCCACCATATTCCATGGAGTCATCCTCCATTTGAGCTAAATGTAAGTTGTTAAAATATTTTAAATCTTGGGGACTCTCGCTTAAAACCCCAATCATCACTGTACTTGGATCCTTTGCAGTCAAAAATTTATAATCTTGAAAAACAATGTTGCCCTTTTCATCTACCAAAGACATCTCCAAATATTTATGGATATTCCCCATTGTAACTTCCATATCAATAGACTTGGATGCCCCCTGCTCCAAGTCCAACTTTTGATAATATATGGCATATTCTTTGCTATCATTAATCGCTCGGGTATATGCTTTCACCTGAACCTCACCACGAAATGCATCCCCATGGTTTGTAATAACCCCTCGTACAGGCATTGCCTTTCTAACTATATAATTTTCATCAAACCCTGCCTGTATTTCAACCGAGAATTGATCATTCCCAAAGCTATTTAAGGAGTCAATCGTCTCATCAACTTGGTTTTCCTCATCTACCACCGTAGTAACAGCATTCACCACCTGAGTGACTGGTGCCGCAAAAATTGTAAATGGCGCAATCAGGCTTAAAATCATGATAATCGCCATAACTAAAGCGACAGCTGCTAGTATTTTTTTCTTCATCGCTTGTTTCTTGTGATAATTCATAGTCTCCTCCGTTTTCGATTTAGTAGAGATGCAGTTAAAAATTCTATGTTGCTCCCTTAGTTCTAAAACTTTCTTGTAAAGTGAAAAGTGCAACCTCTGAAATGCATTCAAAATAGCAAAACCAAATATAACTTACTATTTCAAAATGAAGTCCCTCATCATTAAAAGCTTTTGTAACCTGCAAACTCCCCTTTATTCTTTAGCCTTATTTTATTATAACAACAGTGAAATAGGAATGTTTTAACATTTCCTTACGATTTTCTAAGGTTTCTTTTTAAATAAATCCTCAACCTCTAAACCCATTTCTTTTAAAAATCTGGAGGGTGTCGTTTCTTTCCCATACCGTTCACGGGTTGCCGAAAGGCATAGTTTTTCCTTGGTTCTTGTTACTGCTACATAAAATAAGCGGCGCTCTTCTTCTAAGTCCTCACCTGCTCTTTCATGAGGAACTACCCCTTCTATGAGTGAGGGCAAAAAAACTGCATAAAATTCTAATCCCTTTGCACCATGCATCGTTGAAAGGGTAACCCCCTTTTTAGCGACAGTTTTCTCCCGGAACTGCTCCTGCATTTGACGGCTCATTTCTTCTAAGTTCTTTCTAAACTCATACATATCGGCAGTTTTTTTAGCACTCTCCGTTATTTCATCTGCAATTTCAATTAAAGCCTTTCCGCTGGATTTTCGATAGGCAGCGTATTCCTCCAAGTATTCGTCGTAACCAATTACCCGCCGAATATACTTTAAACCATCATAGGGGTTTCTTTTCCCAATTTGTACTAAGTCCTGACGAAGATTCTCTAGGCTTTCCTCTTGCCACTTTTTCAACCCCGGGCTAACAAAAAAGCTTCTTAACAAGGTATATGGCATTTTTTCTGCTTCTTCCAAAAGATCCTTACTAATATATCGTTTTGGTTTATTTATAATCCGTCTTAGAGCGCTATCAGCATCTTCACTTTCGCCTAGGGTTAAATACGCCAGTAGATCCTTTGCAATCCAATGGTCATAAATATTACCTCCACCATCTCGAATAATATAAGGAATACCCCTACGGTATAACGCCCGTGCAAAGGGTCCACCTTGAAGATTGGTACGATAAATTACGGCAATTTCACTTAGATCAACTCCATCATCCAATAATCCACTTATTTTCTCTGCAATATTCTCTGCCTCTACCGTTGTATCGTCTGCCAAAAAAAATGCTACCTTTTCACCCTCGCCATTAACGCCCTTTAAAACTTTATCATAGCGATTTTCGTTCACTCCAATCACCTTTCCTGCCAGAGAAAGAATACGATGGGATGAGCGATAGTTAATATCAAGGGTAACACTTTCACTCTCAGGGTAGTATCGCTCAAACTCAAGCAAAAAATCAGGTCGAGAGCCACGAAAACTATATATACTTTGGTCATCATCCCCTACCACAAACACATTATTTTGAGGTGCAGCCAATAATTTTATACACTCATACTGAACCCTATTCACATCTTGAAATTCATCCACCATTATGTAAGGAAATTTATCCTGCCAATAAGCAAGCACCTGCTTGTCCTCCAGAAAAAGCTCATAGCATTGAATCAACATATCATCAAAATCCAGTTTTCCATGTCGTTCTTTATATCCATCATAAGCGCGATATAATTGACGGAACATATCTTGATCCATCCCCTCAGGAGTAAACTCAAAGGGGGTTAATAGTTCATTTCTCATAAATGATGCCTGCATGATAAATTGAGAAACGAATTCCTCCGGATCATTTAAAGCCCAATTTTTTTCAGTCAAAATATTAAGCAAAGTTTTATACTTTTCTTCCTCCCCGATAATTTGCTCAGAAGTATACCCGCAAGCCTTTCTCAAAACGCGAAAAAAAAGACTATGAAATGTCGCAAATAAAACTCTGCCGCCACCCCTGTCGCCAAATCTTTCCTTCATTTCGGATGCTGCCGCCTTGGTAAAGGTTACTACTAATATTCCCTTGTTTTTATTTTCTGTTAAAAGCCGCTTTAGTCTGCACAGGATAACAGTGGTTTTTCCACTGCCCGGCCCAGCCAAAACCATCATCGGTCCATCCCCATGGTTAACGGCAGTTCTTTGATTTTCATTAAGTTTTTTTGCCATATCCTACGCTCCTATCTTTCATTTCAGTATACCATAAAATGCAAAAAATGAAAAAATTAATAAAAACTTCACAAATTCATAAGCATTTCCCTGTTGTAAAAAAATAAGAAGTGTATTAGAATTTCATAAGGACACGATTAAATATAAATGGACTAAGGAGTATTTTTATGAATATAGGTATATTTTCAGACACATACTTTCCACAGATTAACGGCGTCGCTACCTCAATCCGTACATTGGCCCGCGGGTTAGAGAAAGAAGGTCACAATGTTTATATCTTTACCCCCTGGGATCCCCGTACTCCGGAAATTGACGAACCAAATGTTTTTC
Organism: Clostridiales bacterium UBA4139; assembly: GCA_002380805.1. Lineage (GTDB taxonomy): Bacteria > Bacillota > Clostridia > Lachnospirales > Anaerotignaceae > Chakrabartyella. The sequence goes on from DFWH01000016.1 coordinate 19,847, forward strand.
GTATTCCCAGTATGCCTTTTTTGTTTGTTAAAAATTTTCGTGCTGGTCTTCTTTGCCCGCCACATCTTCTAAGAAAAATTCACGCCCTCAACTTGGATGTGATTCATACACAAACAGAGTTTTCCCTTGGATTCTTCGGTAAGTTTATCTCTACAACACAGGGAATCCCATTGGTGCATACCTATCATACCATGTATGAAGACTATGTACATTACATTGCGGGAGGTCATATCATCACCTCTGAAATGGCAAGAGATTTTAGTAAAGTTTTTTGCAATGCTACAACGGATGTAATCGTACCAACACAAAAAACAAAGGATCTACTTTTGAGTTATGGCGTCACAGCACCTATTTCCATCATCCCTACCGGGATTGACACCACTCATTTTAAACGGGATAACTTCTCTCGTGAAGAAATCCTAGAGCTACGTCAATCCTTGGGGTTATCAGCGAATACACCTGTCGTTCTTTCCTTAGGAAGAATTGCAAAGGAAAAAAGTATTGATGTGGTAATGGAAGCAATACCAGAATTATTAAAAAAACTTCCAGATGTGAAAATGGTAATTGTGGGCGAAGGACCCGAGAGAGAAAACCTGGAGGCTTTAGCTAAAACTTTGAAAATTGAAGACCACGTTATTTTTACCGGCGGCAAGCCTTGGACGGAAATCGGAAAGTATTATCAGCTTGGCAATGTTTTCTGCAGTGCCTCTATCACAGAAACCCAAGGGCTTACCTTTGCAGAGGCAATGGCAGCTGGTGTGCCCGTTGTGGCTCAGAAAGATCCCTGCATTGATAATATTATTTCTCATAATCAAACAGGTCTTTTGTTTGAAGATAGAGAAATGTTACCAGAATTGTTATATCAGGTTCTTACAGATACGGCTCTACAAGAAAGGCTCTCTGTTGCAGCAATGGAAACAATGAAAGACTTATCCGTAGAAAAATTTTGTTCTGGTGTGGGAGCATTGTACGAAAAAATTCTTTTAAGTGGTGATAGACCCGAAAAAATCTCAGCACCAATTATTCCTTTGGTTCTTGGTGCAAGAGTAGCAAAAAGAATAACCAAATATCCCAAAAGGTTAGTGGAAAACGGTTTCCACCATACACACCAATTTACAAAGATACTGCCCTATATCAATAAGCATAGGTAAGCCAACCCCCTTTTCCCAGTTAATAGAGTTCAAGGAAAAGGGGTTTTTATTCTAAAATTTCAAAATACCTCTTGACAAACACATCTCAATCTATTATGATATTAAATGTTCCGAAAAGCTATGTGAGTGTAGCTCAGCTGGATAGAGCGTCTGACTACGGATCAGAAGGCCGCGTGTTCGAATCATGTCACTCACACTTTTAACTACGTTTTCATATTGGAAACGTAGTTTTTTATTGGAATTTTATAATATTTCTGCATATAAAAAAAGACGGCATATGTATGCCGTCCTTTTTTTACGTGGGGTGTGGTACTCAAAATTATTTATTTACTGTAGGGATTGCATCTGTGGACCATCCGTCCATATTGTCATCCCACAAATATTTCTTTGTTTCAGTAACAATAACACCACTTAGTCCAAGCAAAGCAACTAAGTTAGGGAATGCCATCATTGCATTCAATGTATCTGCAACGTTCCAAACAAGATCAAGAGCTGTAACACAGCCAAGGAATACTACAACTACCCAAGCAAAGCGGAAAGGCTTAATTGCCTTGGTACCAACCAAGTATACCCAAGATCTTTCGCCATAGTAGCTCCAACCTAAGATTGTAGACCATGCGAATGTGATCAAACCAATGGTAAGAACGATAGGACCAACAACAGGGATTGTATCAAAAGCTGCTGTTGTTAACATGCCACCATTTAATCCAGCCATTCCTTCGGGGTTCTTCAAAATAGAAGTAACCAAAACTAGACCTGTCAAAGCACAAACAACGATTGTGTCCCAGAAAACACCAGACATAGAGATTAAAGCCTGACGTACAGGGTTTCTTGTCATTGCTGCTGCGTCAGCGATAGGTGCAGAACCTAAACCGGACTCGTTTGTAAACAAACCACGAGCGATACCAAAGCGGATTGCCATCATAACAGATGCGCCAACAAAACCGCCACCTGCTGCTGTTGGTGTGAACGCGCTTACAACGATGGTCTTAAGAGCTGCGCCAATAAAAGATGCGTTGATAACAAGAATGACTACGCAACCTAAGATATAGAAACCAGCCATGAAAGGAACCAGCTTTTCACAGAACTTAGCGATAGATTTTACACCGCCCAAAATAACCAGAGCAGTTGCAATCGTTAATACGATACCAGTAATCCATGAAGGTACACCAAAGTTTGCATCAACCATAGTTGCGATGGAGTTGGCCTGTGTCATATTACCGATACCAAAACAAGCAATACCAGCAAAGATTGCAAACAGAATGCCTAACCATTTTTGGCCAAGGCCTCTTTCCAATGCATACATAGGGCCACCAACCATAGCTCCTGTTTTATCCTTAACTCTGTACTTAATTGCTAACAAAGCCTCGCCATATTTTGTTGCAATACCAAAAAGACCTGTTAACCAGCACCACAAAATCGCACCGGGGCCACCTAATGCTACCGCAGTAGCCACACCAACAATATTACCAGTACCAATTGTTGCTGCCAAAGCCGTTGCTAAAGCACCAAAGCCAGATACGTCACCTTCGGCTTCATTGTCGGGTGTGACAGATAGCTTGATTGCTTTACCTATGTATCTCTGTACAAATCTTGTTCTAATTGTTAAAAAAACGTGAGTACCGAATAACAGAACGAGCATTACGGGGCCCCAAACGAAGCCATTGATGGTGGATACAAAATTATTTATTGCTTCCATGCTATTCCCCCCTAATTAATAAAGAATGAGTGCGTCAGCCAGAGTCTCCAATACTAAATTTAGTTATTGCTCCCCCCACGTTTAATTTGTTAATATTTTATCATTATGTATTTTGTATTAAACGCATTAGAGCCTCTTGCTTGTATCCTATTTTACCTATTTTTTTCTAAATTACAAGTTTTTTTTGACATCTAAAATACTACAAAATATTTATTTCATATGAAAACTATGCATTTATTAGTATATGAGTTATATTATATAAACATTTTATGTGTAAATTACATTAATTATTTTTCTTTACTTGCCTTGAATTCCAAAAAGATTGTAAGTTAATTCAATTTCATCTATCAACTTACGTATTTAATAAAGCATATTGCATATAAACAGCCACTTATTTTTTTCTCACAGTATCTTATTGTCTGAGTTTTCTCTTGAAAAACAAAAAATGACGTCACATTTTTAACGATATCTTAACAAGTTTTAACGTACTTGGCTTTCTTCTTGCTAGATTTCCTCAACCCACTTTCATACTTTATCCCCTGCCTCATTGCATATAATTTTAGCTTGAGAAATATTTGGCAGCAACTAAATCTTACAAAACCAAGACTACTTCACCTCTTTATTTCTCTACCCTATATTCTACTATCCAAAATTTACTAACAGAATCAAATTTCACAAAAGATTATTTTCTATGAACCGAAAACTCCACATAAAAAAAGCGTCGTTATCCACGTCGCTTTTTTATACTTACTATAATGATAAATTATCTATCAACCGTTGGTGTCTCATCTGTCGACCAACCATCTAAGTTGTCATCCCACAGATATTTCTTGGTTTCAGATACAATTACACCACTCAAACCCAACAGCGCAATTAAGTTAGGGAATGCCATCATTGCATTAAGTGTATCGGCTATATTCCATACCAACTGCAAGGACATAACACAACCAATAAACACCACGATAACCCATGCCACACGGAAAGGTTTAATGCATTTTGTTCCCACCAGGTACACCCACGCTCTCTCTCCATAGTAGCTCCAACCCAAAATTGTGGACCACGCGAAGGTAACCAAACCAATCGTCAATACAATTGGTCCAATCACTGGAATATGATTAAATGCCGCAGAAGTTAATGCCCCACCATCTAACCCGGCCATACCTTCAGGATTCTTCAAGATAGAGGAAACCAGAACCAAACCAGTTAATGCACAAACTACAATTGTATCCCAGAATACACCTGACATAGCAATTAATGCTTGCCGAACAGGGTTCTTGGTCATCGCTGCCGCAGCAGCAATAGGCGCCGAGCCCAAACCAGATTCATTTGTAAATAAACCGCGGGCAATACCAAATCGAATTGCCATCATGACTGTTGCACCAACAAAACCGCCACCTGCTGCTGTTGGTGTAAACGCACTGCTTACTATCAGCTTAAACGCTGAACCAATGTAAGGTGCATTAATAAACAGAATTACCACACATCCTAATATGTACAAACCGGCCATTAACGGAACCAACTTCTCACAACACTTCGCAATAGATTTAACACCACCCAATATAACTAGGGCTGTGCAAATAGTTAATGCAACACCTGTAATCCATTGAGGCAGTCCAAAGTTATTCAAAACCATTGTTGAAATAGAATTGGCCTGTGTCATATTGCCAATACCAAAACAGGCTACTCCTGCAAACACAGCAAATAAAACACCCAACAACTTCTGACCTAGGCCTCTTTCCAACGCATACATCGGACCACCAATCATTGAACCAGTGCTATCCTTCACTCTGTACTTAATTGCCAACAACGCCTCACCATATTTAGTTGCAATACCAAAAAGACCTGTTAACCAGCACCACAAGATTGCACCAGGTCCACCCAGCGCCACTGCCGTAGCCACACCAACAATATTACCAGTGCCAATTGTTGCCGCTAAAGCCGTTGTTAACGCACCAAAACCAGACACATCTCCCTCTGCATCGTGATCAGGTGTAACAGAAAGCTTGATTGCCTTGAGTGTGTATCTCTGAATAAATCTTGTCCGGAATGTTAAAAACAGGTGCGTACCAAACAACAAAACCAACATTACAGGACCCCATACAAAGCCATTTACTGCATCGACAAAACTGTTTACTGCATCCATAAATTCCCCTCCCTAACTAAACAATAAGTGTAAAATAATTTCTCTGGCAAAAATCATACCCTCAACCACCTATAATTAATAGCATGCAAATCCATACACGTTTTTAATTGGTATCAAAGAATTTAATTATGATTTAAAACCTAGCTTTTATTTTACATCACTTTTTCAAAAACACAAGTGTTTTTTCAGAGAGGACATTTTGTGATTTAGAAGATATTAAATTTAAAATACAATGTACACTAAACCAGAATTTCATCATTGTAATTTTTTATCTATTTTTTAAAACCTGCATTTCTAACTTTCTGCATCATAGGTCATTTTCATCATTTATGAATAATAAGACGTAACTTTTTTATTTTAATACACGGTTTTTAATAGTTCTTCAATTGCATATAAGTATAATGACACCTTCAAATTTTTTCTTAGTTCACTTTGAAGAAACTCCGTTTTATCCATTTGTTTAGCTATGTTTACACTCCTACAACCCATTTTTTATTCTTGACTACTAAAATTAAGCCTCACCCAAGCTATTATATTTTTATGTATATTATAAGTTTTTTGCATTAAAAAAGACGGCATAAATGCCGTCCTTTTAACCGTGGGATTAAAATGTACAAATTATCTATCTACCGTTGGAATTTCATCTGTAGACCAACCTTCCATGTTGTCATCCCACAGGTATTTTCTTGTTTCAGATACAATTACACCGCTCAAGCCCAGTAATGCAACCAAGTTAGGGAATGCCATCATCGCATTCAGCGTATCAGCAATATTCCATACCAAGTCAAGAGCAGTAACACTACCAATAAATACTACGATAACCCAAGCTACACGGAAAGGTTTAATGGATTTAGTACCCAATAAGTAAACCCAAGATCTTTCGCCATAGTAACTCCAACCTAAAATTGTAGACCATGCGAATGTAATCAAACCAATTGTTAATACGATAGGCCCAACTACAGGAATGTGGTTAAATGCTGCGGATGTCAAAGCACCACCATTTAAACCAGCCATACCTTCGGGGTTTTTCAAGATAGAGGATACCAATACCAAACCTGTTAAAGCACATACAATGATTGTATCCCAGAATACACCGGACATAGCAATTAAAGCCTGACGTACAGGGTTTCTTGTCATAGCAGCTGCGTCAGCGATAGGTGCAGAACCTAAACCGGATTCATTTGTAAACAAACCACGAGCAATACCAAAACGAATTGCTAACATTACTGTTGCACCAACAAAACCGCCACCTGCTGCATTACCTGTAAACGCACTACCTACGATCATCTTTAACGCAGGAAGAATGTAAGGTCCATTAAGAACCAAGATAACAACACAACCTAAAATATAAAGACCTGCCATTAAGGGAACTAACTTTTCACAAACCTTTGCGATGGATTTTACACCACCTAAGATAACCAAAGCTGTACCAATTGTAATTACAATACCTGTAATCCAAGTAGGCAAACCAAAGTTATCACGAACCATTGTGGAAATGGAGTTAGCCTGTGTCATGTTACCAATACCAAAACAAGCAACACCAGCAAACATAGCAAACAAAACGCCCAGCCATTTTTGTCCAAGGCCTCTTTCTAAGGCATACATAGGACCACCAATCATGGAACCTGTGCTATCTTTTACTCTGTACTTAATTGCTAATAACGCTTCACCATATTTTGTTGCAATACCAAAAAGACCTGTTAACCAGCACCAGAAAATCGCACCAGGGCCACCGATAGAAACCGCTGTTGCCACACCTACGATATTACCTGTACCAATTGTTGCAGCCAAAGCTGTTGCCAAAGCACCAAAACCGGAAACGTCACCTTCAGCTTCATCATCGGGTGTTACAGAAAGCTTAATTGCTTTAAAGATATGTCTCTGAATTACTCTTGTTCTGAGTGTAAGGAAAACATGAGTACCAAACAACAGAACCAACATTACAGGACCCCATACAAAACCATTGATGGTGGATACAAAATTGTTAATTGCTTCCATTTAATTCCCTCCCAAATTATTATATATAATAAGTACGTCGGCCAGAATCATCACCCTCACTCGTTGTATGACAAGTCAATTCGTCCCCACGCAAACGAATGACATTTTTTTGTCGGATACAAAATAAAGATGCTCCCTCAGATTCTGTTACCTATTTACTATTTTATATGATTACAGCAAAAAAACAAGTATTTTTTTATAAAGCAATTTCTTCCATCTATGCCTTTTTGCAGAAAAATGTACAATTTTTATTAATTTATCTTAATTTTTTTGACTCGTTTTATTAAATGAGCATTAAAAAACATAAAGTTAAAATACTAACAAAAATGAGTATAATTAACGAAATAGTACATTAATATTGAATTATAAATGACCATTTTACCTAAACAATAATTCATTTTCAACATTTTTTTGTATTTATATTGATACATAGTTAAAACACAATTTATGTTTTTTGGGCTTTGTGCATATTTACCTCATTTTTTTTGTGTTTTTCCGACTTTTCTTGTTAAATTATTTCAGGATATGTCATTTTTTTGACGGTATAAAAATTGACTTAGTTATTTAAACTTGCATTTACAAATAAAAAAGGCTCCCCTAACTGGAGAGCCTTTTACTTAATTCTTCAATTTAAACGACATCGTTACTGGATTATGATCCGAATAACTAAATTCGGCATCTAATACATCATACTCCATTATATCTATGTTATCAGAAATGATGAACCCATCCAAGGTTACAACAGATGTTTTTGCAGGGTCATAGGGTATGTCATTGCTTCTACTACTTTTCGCCTGTGCCATTCTAGATTCCTCAGAAATAAGGTCTACCGCGAGGTTAAAATGCTCTGGCAGCTCATTCCTTGGAAAAGGATGTGCCCAGCTCTCAACTTTACCAGATAGACTTTCTGTGCCCAATAAATCATGGTTAAAATCACCGCCACAAACAATGTAGTTTCCTGCTAAATATTCCTGCTCCATATCATTTGATAGCATTTCAATTTGTGCGGATCTAATTGCGGCATCATTGCCATAGGCAGAAAGATGAACATTGTATAAACAAAGTTCCTTTCCATTTTCCACTGGAATACGACTTTTCGAATAACAGCGGTCTAGGTCAATAAATTTATTCATGCCTTCAGAAATGGGTAAACTACGCCGAATAGCACTTTCTATTTGATAACGAGAGTAAACCGCAATGGTAGATAACGACTTCCCATGGGGCTCCCAAATTGGATAGAACAGAAATGCAGAGTCATAAATTACAGCTGCCTGATTATCATATTCTGCAAATACACCATCAAAAATCTCTTTTTGGTTTACATGATAACTTCTTGTGGCATCTAAATCTACCTCTTGCAATAACAAAAAATCAGGATTACAATCCCTTGCCGTGCCAGCAGAACCCTGAATGCAGCGAATCACGCTATCCTTGCTTTCGGCTATGGAACTTTTACCGCCATCCATGAAAAATGTATACTCTGGTGTATATGCGCCAAAGCCAATATTATAGGTCATGACACTATAAACTTCTCCCGCTTTAACAGATTCAATTGAAGACCGTTGCTGAATCTCTAATGGTTGATTATCTTTTATTCTCTTATATGATAAAACCACATACAGAAAATAAAATACCAACCCAACCAGAACAATTCCAATGATAGCTTTCATTATTTTTTTCCAGTTAATACGCATGTCCCCCTAACCCCAAATTAATGGCCTCCACAATGATGTTCATGGTCGCTACCACAGTCATGATCACCATGATGATGGTCACAATGGGTGTCTGGGTTAAATGCAAGCATCCCATTGAGATACTCCTGCACCCTTGGATCTGCATCCCCCTCAACGCCAGGGAACAACTCTATCCCTTTCTGTGCTAGTGCAGTCTTGGCACCACCACCAATACCTCCACAGATCAAAACAGAAACGCCATGCACATTTAAAAATTCTGCTAAAAGTCCATGACCACTGCCATTGGTGCTAACCTCATCGGCAGATAGGATTAGCCGATCCTCAGTTGTGTACAATTTAAACTTTTCAGAGTGCCCAAAATGCTGAAACACCTTTCCATTTTCATATGGCACAGCAATAATCTTTTTCATATAAATCACCTCAAATTTTTTCTAAATAAGATACAAGGGGAGCAAGCCATTCGCCTTGCAAATCCTCTGTTTCACCTCTGTCGCAACGCGCTGCAATACTTGGATCAATAGGCAGCTTACATACCACAGGTATATTATGCTTCATAGCAATTGCATCTATGTTGCTTTCTCCAAAAATTTTATGCAATTCTTCACAATGGGGACAGACAAAATAAGACAGGTTTTCTACAATACCAAAAATCGGCACATTCATCATTTCTGCCATTTTAACCGCTTTATCCACAATCATACCAACTAACTCCTGAGGTGATGTGACAATGATAATGCCATCAATGGCTATGGACTGAAAAACAGTTAATGGTACGTCTCCTGTTCCTGGGGGCATATCAATAAACATATACTCAACATCACCCCATATTACATCTTTCCAAAACTGTTTTACTGTTTCCGCAATAATTGGGCCACGCCAAACTACTGGATCTGTTTCATTATCTAATAAAAGGTTTACAGACATAACCTTAATTCCTTTTTTAGTTTCGCAAGGAAGCATGCCCTGTTTTGTTCCATAAGCCTTATCAGTCATACCAAACGCTTTGGGTATAGATGGCCCTGTAATATCTGCATCTAAAATAGCTGTATTCTTTCCTAAGCGGTTCATTAAAACAGCCATTGAAGAAGTTACCATCGATTTACCAACACCACCCTTACCGCTAACAACAGCAATTACCTTCTTAATTTTGCTGTGTTCATTAGGTGGCACCAAAAGATCTGCCGGTTTTCTGCTTGCACAGTCGGAAGAGCAGCTTCCGCAGTTATGTGAACAATTTTCGCTCATAATTACATCTCCTTAGGTATGTTTTCCATCTTTCTTTTCTTGCAACAAAACTTCTCGCACTTTTTCCCACAAAGCACACTCTCCCCTTCACAAAGAGCAAAGTCTCCCCCTTCAATGTAAAGCACCTTCCCATTCACCAAGGCATCAGCCAATTTTTTTCTGGCTTCGTTGTAAATTCCTTGAACTGTTGTTCTAGCTATATGCATCTGGGCTGCGCATTCTTCTTGTGTATATCCCACCAAATCAATTAGGCGAATTGTTTCGTATTCATCTACGGCCATTACGACACGGTTTTCATCATCAATCCCTTTCATCGGTGCAAAACCGTAATTTTCTGGTAAAGAACAGACTTTCCTACATTTTCGCGGTCTTGCCATAAAACCCCTCCTCCTTTGTTTTCGACATATGTTGCTAATAATAGTATACAGCTTCTCTTTTATATGTCAACTATTTCTTAACAACAAAAAGGCGGAGAAATCTCCGCCTAAAGTTCCTTTTTTATTCAGTTTTCTCATGCCCATAATTCTTCAAGGCAAAGCCAATGCACATGATCACTGCAAACACGATTAAATAATATACAATTGCTTTTCCTAAAGAAACAATTGCCGCTATAACCATAAACCCACTGGCAACCACGCCTAAAAGAGGCGCAATATAGCGATTAAAAACACCCAACCCAGTTCCTCTTTTTAACTGCATTAAGAAAATTGGGATGTACATTGCATATATGGTGATAATTGGAAGTTCGGAACTATCAAAACAGAAGGCCCCGAACCAAGGCTCTGTTAAATTGGCTCCATAAAAATAAGTAAGCCAGATGGCCGCCAATAGCACTCCCATTGCGGATGAATTTGTTGGCATATTTGTTACTTTATCTAAGCCATTAAAAATGTGAGGTTTAGGGCCTTCATTTCTAGCAGCCATGGCATAAAACCCACGGGTGCATGCCAACATTAAGCCATTTAATGTGCCCAAACAGGAAATAACAACAAACACAAAGAGTAATGCGCCACCTGCTTGTGTAAATACCGTAGAGAATGCAATTTTGGCTCCCGCTTCTCCACCTTCCATCATAACGCTGTTTTCAACAGCACCTGCCAACCCTACATAATAAAGCATATAGATGCAAACAACAAAAACCGTACCAATAACCAGCGCCAATGGTAAGTTACGCTTTGCATCCTTTAACTCTGCATTAATACTAGTTGCGCAAATCCAGCCTTCGTAGGCAAAAGCAGTACCTACAACAGCTGTAAACAGAGGATTCCCCTGTACATCAGCAATAACTGCGCCATTAAAATTCTCAATCAGAATACCATTTTTCAAACCAAAAATTGTGCCTACAACAGCCATCAAAGCCAATGGAATAATCTTGATTACCGTTGTTGTTACCTGCAATTTACCTGCTAATTTTGGTGAAATTGCGTTAAGAACATAACTACCAACAAGAAATAAGCTTGCCAATGTCATAGCCTGTGGGCCAGCAATATCCCATCCTAACAAAACACAGAAGTATCTGGCGGAAACCCATGCTACAACGGAAGTCATTGCGGGAAAATAAATTGTCGCCATGAACCATGCAAAGAAGTAACCATATTTGGAACCCACCATCATTTCCGCATAGTCAACAATGCCGCTTACCTTTTCATACCTTGTTGCCATAACGGCAAAGTTGTACGCACAGGCAACCATAACCAAACCACCTAAAAACCATGCTAAAATACCCTGAGGAAGATTCCCTCCTGTTGCTACCAAAACCTTTTCAGCTTTAAAAAATACACCACTACCAATAACAATACCTACTACCATTGCAATTGCAGTTAGAAGCCCATACCTTTTCTCAAGTCCTTGATTCATACTACCTCTCCCCTTATTCCTTTTGTACATAAACGCATCAATGCATCTATGCTTTGCCCTATAAAAGTAACATATTTCATCACATAATTCAATGATTTCATACAAAATAAGTTATGTATTTTTATCCATACATTAGAAATTTTTAGTCAAATTGTAATATCACTTTGTTTTCCCTTTTATCCCTCTGTTGCGAAACATCTTAAGAAATGATACACTACAACTACATAAACTAAAAAGGAGGACATTATGTTATTTTACACCATTCTTCTAGCTTGTATTTCTATATTTTTCTTTAAAGAGGCTAGAAACATCAGTCAATTGAACTCTCAACTTCTATCAGCTTTCAATAGTAGCCCCTCCGTTGCAAAGGTTGCTGCAAAACAGATATTTTTGATTTCTTATAGTTCTGCAATTAGTGCAATCCTAATGTTGCTGGCTTTTGCCTATAAAACAATTACAAATGCAGCAAATCCTAAGTTCTTAATCGCCCTTTCCTTTTTGATTTATGGCGTTGGATTCATGGTTGGAATGTATCACTGCTACAAACTAAAAAAAGAAATTCACTAATAGAAATTAAATTTATATATGAAAAACCACCATGTCCGCCTTTCTTACATTTATAACGTACATATTTCATTAAGCTTACTTCTCTAAATAAGGACAATACCAACAGTTGTATTCTCCCTCTAAATCATAGATAAATTCGAGGCATTAAGAATTAATTTAGATAGCCAATAAAATCCTTCTGCCAGTCTTTGATTAAAAACCAAATTTTCCATTGCAAACCAATTTGAAATCCTTTATCATTATTATATTGGGTTTGGTAAAGCACCTTAGCATCTATGGTAAAATTATATGCGAAGCAAAGAATGGGGGCTTTTCAATGAATAAACTAACGTCTTTTTGTTTTTATCTAGTTCTTTTGGTATGCGCGTTGGGTGTAGGCTTTGGCATTTACTGTGTTGTTACTACGCCGTTCTCATTTCCTTATTTGTGGGTTGCCCTTACTTGGATCCTAATTTGGGGTATCGTTGCAAAATACGCGTTAAAAAAGAAAAAAACATTGGCTACAAAAACCGAAGTCAATGAATCTTAATTTACACAAATAAAAAAGGCAAAAGCTAAGTTAGCTTTTGCTTTTTTTTCATTCTTCGCCATCTTCGAATAAAAAGTCAATCGTTCCGAGTTCTTTAGATACCTTGGCAACAACCACCGTAACTCTATCACCCAAACGGTAAGTTTTATCTGTTCTTCTTCCGAATACTAACATATGCTTATCATCGAATTCGTAGTAGTCATCGTCCATCATTGCCAAAGATACCATTCCCTCAACCGTATTTGGTAACTCAACATATATACCCCAGTTTGTAACACCCGAAATAATTCCCTGGAATACCTGCCCAATTTTATCTTCCATAAATTCAACTTTCTTCAACTGATCTGTATCTCGCTCAGCTTCATCAGCAATACGCTCTCTCTTGGAACAATGCTTTGCCATATCCGGCATCTTGCTATTATACTCTTTTGTTTGCGCTTCTCCCAACTGACCATGAAGCATCTTTTTCAACATCCTATGAATTTGTAAGTCTGGATATCGGCGAATTGGGGATGTGAAATGGCAATAATATTTTGCCGCCAAACCAAAATGCCCTAAGTTCTCTGCACCATATCGTGCCTGCATCATGCTACGCAAGACCATTCTGGTGATGATTCTCTCCTGGTCTGTTCCCTCGGCATCATGCAATACTCGCTGAATCTCTCTTGGGTGAATTTCCCCATCCTTTTTACGCAAATAATAGCCAAACCCACGAATAAACTGTTCCATACGCTGCAACTTTTCTTCATCAGGTTCCATATGAGAACGATACATAAAAGGTATTTCCTGCCAATACGCATTTTCGGCAACAGTTTCATTACAAACCAACATAAACTCTTCAATTAAATTAGTTGCAATACTTCTTTCATAAGGTCGGATTTCAATGGGTTTTCCTTGCTCATTTAGAATAATTTTAGACTCAGGCAAGTCGAAGTTTACAGATCCTCTTTTTCTTCGTTTTTCTCCCAAAACTTCCCTTAGCTCGTTCATTTCCGTTAGCATAGGCACAATCTCTGCATACTCTTCTAAAAGGGCAGGGGTCTTATCCTCTAAAATTTCCCGAACAGCCGTATATGTCATACGATAGTTTGAGTGAATCACAGATTCACAAATTTTATGGTCAATAACATTGCCTTGGAGGTCAATTTCCATTATGCAACTCATTGTCAATCTGTCCGTGTTGGGATTTAGAGAGCAAATCCCATTGCTGAGCTTATGTGGCAGCATTGGTATAACCCTATCTACCAAATAAACACTGGTACCCCTAGCATAAGCCTCCCGATCTAGAGCTGTGTGCTCACGCACGTAGTTCGTTACATCAGCGATATGAACCCCAAGCAAATAATTACCCTTCTCTGTTCTTGACAAAGAAACTGCATCATCCAAGTCCTTTGCATCCTCACCATCAATGGTAATGGTTAAAACATCTCGCAAATCCTCTCTGCCTTCTTTATCGTTTTCCAAAACCTCTGGTTCTAAGTTTTCAATTTCTTTATAAACTTCCTCAGGAAATTCTATGGCTAGGTCAAATCGGCGGATTACTGATAAAATATCCACACCCGGGTCATTTACATGTCCCAATATTTCAACAATTTTACCTTCTGGGTTCCGTCTCTCCTCACCATAATTAATTATCTCAACAACAACCTTATGACCACTTACAGCACCCTTACCATTTTCCTTAGAGATAAAAATATCCTTGGCAAATTTTTTATCATCTGCAATTACAAATCCAAACCCTTTACTCTGCTCATAAAGGCCAACAACACGGGTTACCCCTCTTTCCAAAACCTTGATTATAACGCCATCCGCCTTTTTATCTTTGCCACCTTCATGCATCACTTTATATAAAACTCTGTCTTTTTGCATTGCACCACAAGTTTCGTTAGCGGGAATAAAGATATCATTCCCCCCCTCATCTGGGGTAACAAAACCAAACCCTTTTGCATGCCCTGTAAAAACGCCCGTAGACATATTTAAGGATTTTGGTGAAAGTAGCTTGCCTTTTTTCGTCTCTACTACCTTACCTTCATTTATCAATTCCTGAACAATGCCATCAAACATCTCTCTGTCACTATCTGGCACAGAAATCATCTGGCGAATTTCTTTACGCTTCATTGGGATATACTCTTCACTTTGGATATAACCAAGGATTCTTTTTTTTCGTTCTTCTAATGTATTATTGAGTTCCATAAATTCCTCCACTTTTCATTTTTTTCCAATTCTAATTTTTACAAAAAAAGAGACGCATTTCTGCATCTCCTATCTATTAGCCAACTAAATTAATTGCAAGAGCAATAATCATAAAAAGTGCGCCACCAATTTTTGTGTATTTTTCCAACGCACCTTCAACAGAGTGACCCTTATTTTTGCTCCAATAAGTGTCTCCATTGCTACTTCCACTAATTGCACCCAAGCCTGCAGAACGCTTAGACTGCATTAATATAATTCCACACAATACTACTGCTAATACAGCCAAAATACCTGTTAAAACCATGCCAATTGTTGTCATTTCAAATCCTCCTATATATATTGCTCATTTTTCTGAGTCTTATCCATCCTTAAACAGCATAAGTATTGTACCATATTATTTCTAACATCGCAACATTTTTTTATTAAATCCATTTTCCGTATTATACAATGATTTCCATCAATCTATAATAACAGCCCTTTTGTTGAAACCCTTTATGCATTCTGCTAATCGACAAAGAAAATAAAACCCTTTTTCATCAAATCATGATATTTCTACATATAAAAGCCCTGCCTATACGGCAAGGGCCTTTATCGTTAATCCAATGTACCTTCCACAATGTAAATTCAAATATCACCTTACCTTTCCTATATAATTTTATAATTCAAATGCAATCAATTTCATCTCAAACTAGTATTTATACCTTAATTTACGGAATAAGCAAAGCCTGTCCTGCATAAATCATATCTGCATTTTCTAAATCATTGGCCTTCATAATCTTTGTTACACCACTATTATCTCCATAGTATTTTGTACTAATAAAACCTAAGCTATCTCCGGCCTCAACAGTATGCCATGTTTCCACAGCTGACTCTTCAACTTTTTGTGCATCCTCTTTCTGGGGTTGCACCGGTGTTGGCGTCTTAGTTTCAGCTGCAAAGGCTGCCTGAACTTTCACACCCTCAATGCTCTCCTCCAGCTTTTGATAAGAGCTTTGCACCATTAAAATTTCCCCTTCCAAACTACGCAAACGGGTCATGTTGCTCATTAATGCAAATCCCATGCAAATGCAAACAACACAAAGAACACAACTTACCCCAGCCAACATAGTGTATCTTCCCTTTTGAGCCTCTTCAGCCTCCTCTGCACGCCTTTGCAACACTCGGCGAATCTCTTTTGCTGCATCCATACGCTCCTCAGGACGTGGCCGGCGCCTTTTCCGCTCTCCATCTGCCACTGGTTGTTCTTCTTTAAGTGTCTCTTCCATTGCGCAGGTTTCCCCATCTTCTCTTGGCCGTACCATGCTGTTTTCAAGCATATACTCTTGCATTTCTTTATTTTTGTCATAGTAAACAAAATAACCCCTAGCCTGTCTCAATCCCTTTTTCTCATCATTATATATGTAGAACGTATCCATTTTATCAAGACTATCTAAAACAAATAATACCTGCCACTTTTCCTTGAAATATTCCTCATGAAACATTTCATCCTTAGCCATCAAAAACGAACCAAACCCCGGCTGAATATGCGCCCATCCAACCAAAGTCATGCCTTTAAAATATGTTTCCATCTGACTGCCAATATACTCCCAAGTTTCTTCGCTAAAACTTTCTACGCCATTTTTCTGGGCAGCGCCCTTACCTTGAATAGCCCCACAAATCACAACTGAATCTTCACCATTAATTTCTATGTGCCGCCCCACTAAGGCTGCAACCTTCTCTTTACCACCATTGCTTTTGCCATATTGATACAAATATGTATACACATAATCTTCAATGTAGATTCGCATTTGACTTTCCAGTGCACCCATCTGCTTTGTTTTTTCAGGCAAAGTTGATGACTCTTCATCTATCCCATAGCCATACAAATTCATATCACCGTTATAATACTGCCGCATCCTATGTCCTCCCTTATATGTAAAATCCACCGGCATGTTTCTCTGGCATTTTCCCAAAGACTATCTGCTTGTCCAAAATATACCATGCGCGGCTTGCACTTTCTGTCAAACGCTGTCGTCCCATTCCATTTTTCTTCCGCAAAAATATCCGATTCTCCCTAAAATTCGCAAAATAAAAAACAGATATGTCGAGACATATCTGTTTCTACTTTTGGTTAACATATTACCCTTAAAAAAGCTATTTTTACATCAAAGGAGCTACTACTTTCAGCAACTTACCTAAAACGCGCATATAAACCTTCTCTTTCGCGCAATCCTCTAATGTAATCTGCTGGCACTTCGCTAAAGTAGCCTGATAATCCTTTTCAATCACTTCAATTTCTGGCACATCAAACAGGAAGGCTGCACACTCAAAATGTAAATACAAGCTTCGATAATCTAAATTAATGGTACCAACAACAGCCTTTTTGTCATCACTAACAAAAACTTTTGCATGTACAAACCCTGGAGTATACTCATAAATTTTTACACCAGCACGAATTAACTCTTTGTAATGGTTTTTTGCCAGAGAAAAGGGCGCAACCTTATCCGGCACATGCGGCAACATAAGTTTTACATCAACACCTCTTTTGGCTGCATATGTCAGTGCATTTACCATTTCATGATCAAGGATTAAATAGGGTGACATAATATGTACATAGTCTTCTGCACGATTTAAAATATCCATATAAACCGTCTCGCCAATTAGCTCTTCATCAAATGGACTATCTCCATAAGGCATAACAAAACCTTTGGCATCCACCTTTGCTTTTTCCACACACAAATATTTTTCATAATCTTCACTTTTTTCATTTACATTCCACATCTGTAAAAACATTTGGGTCAATCCCTCTACTGCATCGCCCTTTAGCAGAACAGCGGTGTCTTTCCAATGTCCAAATCGCTTTTCGTGGTTGATGTATTCATCTCCGATATTGATACCGCCAGTGAAGCCCACCTTTCCGTCAATTACCAATATCTTTCGATGGTCCCTATTGTTGTAGTGTGTAGATAAAATTGGTTTTAGGGGGGCAAACATCTTACACTTTATCCCCACCGCCTCCATCATTGCGGGGTAATTATATGGCAGAAGGTTTACGGCACAAGTACCATCATACATCACTCTAACCTCTACACCCTGTTCAACCTTACGCTCTAATACTTCTAAAACCTTTTCCCACATAATGCCTTTTGCAAGAATAAAATACTCCATAAAAATATACTTCTCTGCTTTTTCAAGCTCCTCTAGCATAGCTTCAAGCTTTACTTCGCCTAAAGGGAGATATCTTACCTGTGTGTTCTGATAAATTGAAAAGTTACCATGTTTTCTAACATAGTCTGCCATTCGGGCAGTACCCATATCCGACTGCCTTAACGCATTTATTACTTCTTCATCTTGTTTTACATATCTTTGCGTCTGCTGATACAATGTCTGTAAACGCTTTTCCAAAATCCTCTGTCCAGGATGAGTTTCCACATATAAATATAGTAGCCCCCCAACAACTGGCACAAGCAGTGTTAAAATTGTCCATGATAGCTGCACCGTAGGGTTATTACTCTTATTGATTATGTATAATACAATGAATAACGCAAAAATAGCATTACCACCAAAAAAAACAGGTACATATTGCTCAAAATATTTTAAAATATTGAAGAGCAAGAAGGCCTGAAGAGCAATTAGAACCAGTATAACTGCTGTTCGCCCAAAAACAATTCTCAAAATACCACTTCGGCTTTTTCTTACCAATTGCATTTTAGCAATTTCTTCTCGCGTCATCTCGCTGCACCTCTATTCGATCTCGGATATCTTGCATCCGTAAGTCCATATTGCTAATAATTTCTGCACATTCCTTCAATTCTCCAAAAATTTCGGCAGCATCCGCAACGTCCTTTTTATATTTTAATTTGTGCTCTAAGCTAGCCCAAAAGTCCATGGCTATGGTTCGAAATTGTACCTCCACCTTCATTGGCTTCTTCTGCTCAGCCAAAAAAACAGGTACTTCTAACAAAAGATGCAAGCTTCTATATCCATTTTCCTTTGGATTTTTAATATAGTCCTTTGCCTCAATCAGTGTAATGTCATCCTGTTGTACCAACAGAGCCGCAATTGCATAGATGTCATCAACAAACGAGCATATTACACGTATACCCGCGATATCAAATAGGTTCTCTTCCATACTTTCTACTGTAACAGGAAACCCTTTTCTATTTAATTTTTCAACTATGCTTAAAGGCTTCTTAATTCTTGATTTTATTGACTCGAAGGGATTTCTGTTGTACTTTAAAGCAAATTCTTCATTCAAAACGTTTAGCTTAGTTTCAACTTCCATCAAAGCACATCTATATTCCATCATTAATTCCATAAAAGGTCTTGCTTCTTTCAAAATTGCTTCCGGATGACCAGATACCAATCTATCTTCGTATTCCATCTCTAACAAACTCACCCTCAGTTCATCCTCTCTTATAGATTATTTTTAAGTATAACATATTTCGTGCATTTTGTCTATTTTATGACATACCTATACTATTTTTTTACAGTAATTTTTATGTATTGTTATACCCTTTCTATAAATCAAGGGGCAAGCATAGCCACCAATTAAAACTTTGGCATTTCCCTTTTTTTGTTTGTTCCCACCAAAAAAAGAGTTAATAAAATCCATTGCAATAAAAAAAGTTTCCTTTGGAAACCCAAAGGAAACTTTTATAAGCAAATCTAATCTATCAAAAATTAGTTGTTAGCTTTAGCTGTTTTATATTTTCTGATAGCATCAGCCA